>DATAGP010000059.1:0-128143 GCA_036263655.1 Caldimonas sp.
TCGCGCCGAGTTCGTCTGCGCCGACATGCGCACGGCCGCCTTCCCGAGCGTCGACGCGGTCGTGATCCTCGACGTGCTCCACTACATCAGCATCCCGGAGCAGGACGCCGTCCTCGAGCGCGTTCGCCAGGCGCTCCCCGACGGCGGCCGGCTGATCCTGCGCGTCGGCGACGCCGCGGCGCGACGCGGCTTCGCCACCAGCCAGTGGGTCGATCGCGTCGTCACCTTCGTCCGCGGCCACCGCGTGCGGCCGCAGTTCGGGCGGCCGCTGGGGGCCTGGACGTCGCGGCTCGCCGAGCTCGGCTTTTCCGTCGTCAGCCGGCCGATGCACCAGGGGACGCCGTTCGCCAACATCCTCCTCGTCGGCGACGTCGCGGGGCCGCGCGGATGACCGCCGCCGATCGGGCGCCGGCGACGCTCGACCGCGACGGCATCGCCGCGCGGATCCCGCATCGCGGCCCGATGTGCCTGCTCGGGCGCATGACGGCGTGGGACGCGACGAGCATCGAGTGCGTCGCGCTGAACCATCGCGACCGGCGCCACCCCTTGCGCACGCGCAGCGGCCTGCTGGCGAGCGCGGCCATCGAGTACGCCGCGCAGGCGATGGCCCTGCACGGCGCGCTCGCTGCCGCAGCCGCGGGCGGCGAGGCCTCGCCGGGATTCCTGGCGAGCGCACGCGACGTGCGCCTCGCGGTGTGGCGGCTCGACGATCTGCCGCCGGTCGAGCCGGACGTGCTGCTCGTCTCGGCGCGCCGGCAGGCGGCCGACGCGGAGCGCATCCTGTATTCGTTCTCCCTGGCCCATGGCGGCCGGACCGTGGCCACGGGCCGCCTCGCCGTGGTCCTCAACACCGCGCCGGCGGGGGCCTCGTGAGCAGCCTGCGGCGGGCCCTGGTGACGGGCGCCAGCGGCGGCATCGGCCGAGCCGTGGCCGAGCGGCTCGGCCGCGACGGCGCCCACGTCATCGCCCATGCGAACAGCCGGCTCGAGGCCGCGCAGGCGGTGGCCGCCGCGATCGTCGCTGCGGGCGGCAGCGCCGAGGCCGTCGCCTTCGACGTCACCGATCGCGGCGCGACCGCGGCGGCCTGCGAACGCCTGCTCGGCGCCGGGCCGGTGCAGATCGTCGTCAACAACGCCGGGGTCCACGACGACGCTGCCTTCCCGGCCTTGCGTCCGGCGCAATGGCAGCGAGTGATCGACGTCTCCGTCAACGGCTTCTTCAACGTCACGCAGCCGCTGGTGATGCCGATGATCCGCACCCGCTGGGGCCGCATCGTCAACCTGTCGTCGATCGCATCGCTGACCGGCAACCGCGGCCAGGTCAACTACGCCGCCGCCAAGGGCGCGCTCAACAGCGCGACCAAGTCGCTGGCGCTCGAGCTGGCCAGCCGCGGCATCACCGTGAACGCGGTGGCGCCCGGGATCATCGACGCCGGCATGGCCGAGGCGAGCTTCGACCGCGCCGCCATCGAGAAGATGGTGCCGATGAAGCGCGCCGGAACGGCCGTCGAGGTCGCCGCGCTGGTCGCGTTCCTGGCCTCGGACGAAGCCGGCTACATCAGCGGCCAGATCGTCTCGATCAACGGCGCGATGATCTGAACGGCGGGCGCCCAGCCAGTCGGCGCGCTGCCAGCATGGGCAGGCGCCAGAAGAAGCCGGCGACGAGGCGCAGGTGCATCCAGGTCAGCAAGGCGTTGTCGCGGCCGTAGCGGAAGTGCGAGACGCCGCCTTCGTCGGCGCGCAGGTACTTCACCGGCGCCGCGATGTTGATCGGCGTGACGCCGCGCCAGGCGAGGCGGACCACGGCCTCGGTGTCGAAGTCGAAGCGGCGCATCCACGCCTGGCCGCGCATGACCCCGACGAGCGGCCCGATCGGGTAGACGCGGAATCCGTACAGCGAGTCGTCGATGCCGGCACCGAGCGTCTCCAGGTTGGTCCAGGCGTTCGAGACGCGCCGCCCGCGCACGCGCAGCAGCGGCGCCGAGGCATCGAACACCGGCCGGCCGAGGATCATCGCGTCGGGGCGCTCGGCCGATGCGGCCATGAAGGTGGCGATCAGGTCGGCCGGGTGCTGGCCGTCGGAGTCCATCGTCAGCGCGTGCGTGAAGCCGTCCGCCTGCGCCGCTTCGAGCGCATGCAGGACGGCCGCGCCCTTGCCGCGGTTGCGCGGCAGGACGTCGACGCGCAGCCCGGCGTCGGCCGCCGCCATCGCGCGCAGGCCTTCCGCCGTGCCGTCGTCGCTGCCGTCGACGACCACCCACACCGGCGTCCACGCCGCCCGCGCCGCGCGGACCGTCTCGTAGACCTGGGGCCCGGTGTTGTAGCTGGGGATGACGACCAGGTGCGTCGACGACGCCACGGTCATCGGCCGAGCTCGCGCGCGAAGTAGCTTTCCAGGCGTTGCAGCGTCGCGCGATGGTCGCCGTCGGGTGCGAATCGCTCGCCGAGGCGGACCCGGATCGTCACCGGACCGGGCGGCGTCCGCAGCAGCGGCCAGCCCTTGCGCAGGTAGGGCGACTCCGCCTCGATCAGCACGGTCTGGATCGGCGCCTGCGCCAGGTGCGCGATCAGCGTGATGCCCGGCTTGAAGGCGTTGAGCGGCGGCGTCACGGTGCGCGTGCCCTCGGGGAAGAGGACCAGCTGGTTGCCTTCGCGCAGGGTCGCCACGGCGTCGCGGATCATGCCCCGGCCGGTGTCGTTGCCGATGTACTGCGCCAGGCGCGCGCCGGCACCGAGGAAGACGTTGCGCAGCAGCTCGGCCTTCATGATGCACACGCCGCGCGGCAGGCGGGCGACGACGATCATGGCGTCGAGCATCGTCGGGTGGTTGCAGGCGACGATCAGGCCGCCGGGCTCGTCGCGCAGCGCATCGAGCGCCGTCGAGTCGATGCGCATCATGCCGAGCGCTTCGGCCGTCCGCCAGCACCAGCGATAGATGCGCGACACCGCGGCCCGCCCGATCTCGCCACCGCTGCGTCTCGTCGACAGCAGGGCGACGACGGGCGCGACCAGGTTCCAGGCCAGCGACGTCAGGCCGAGCTGGACGAGGATGATCGCGAAGAGGGAGCGGTGGCGCAGGCCGGGCAACCGGCCGCGCGCCGCCCTCACTCGTCGCTCACCACGCGTTGATTCGAGACTGCGAAGATCCATGAGATGCCGAAGCCGGCGGTGAAGGAGCGCTCCTTGCGCACGAGCGGGCTGGCGGCGAACGCAGCCCCTTTCAGGTCGTCGTAGCGGACGAAGCCGCCGAGCCAGGCGTTGCCGAGCCGGCGCGAGAAGGCGGTGACCGCGCGCCAGCCGGCGTAGCCGCCCGATGCCGCGTACGCGGGTCGACCCGCCGTCGCGAACTCCGGGGAGACGCCGTAGAAGTGCTGGTGGTAGCGGCGGTCGGCGTACAGCGGCCCGCCGAGGATGCCCAGGTTCCAGCGACCGGCGAAGTTGCGGATGTCGAGGTTGATGTTGGGGGAGAAGGTGACGCCGATCGCGCGCGGCGATCGCTGCAGCGTGATGGCCTCGCGCACCGGCAGGCGCAGGTCGAGCTTGTAGCGGCGATCGGCCGACTGCCACAGCTCGACGTTCATGTTCGGGCCGATCTCGAAGGTGCCGGGCAGGTCGGGCATGCCGCGGCGGGCCTCGTTGTCCTCGCTGTCGCTCGGCACCGATGCCGAGAGGCTGACGTCGACCTCGATGCGGCGGCCGGCGAAGATGATGGCGCGCGCCCCGTCGCGGTCGGCGCGCAGGAAGCGGCCGCGGTAGGCGACGAACGGCAGCGGCAGGACGTGGGTGGAGAACTGGTCGGCGCCGCGGTAGTCGGGGAAATGCACGGCGGCGACGCCGAGTCCGAGCTCCCAGAGCGGCTCGCCCTGCGGCAGGGTGGCGGCGTCTCCCTTCTGCACGATGCTCCCCTCGACGTTCGGGCCGGGCAGCGGCACGCCCTGGGCCCGCAGCGCCGGAGCGGCGAGCGCACAGCCGAGCAGAAAGGCCGGCGCGAGGAGCCGCCGCGCCATGCCGGGCACCCTCACGACGCGGCCGCCTCGACGTCGCGGATGTTGATCCTGCGTCGCTTCCAGGCTTTCACCGTCCGGCCCAGGTGGCCGAGGGAGACCAGGTAGTAGAGCGCCTTCAGCATGCGGATGGAGCCCCAGATCGGGGTCTTGCCGTAGATATCACCGGCCAGCAGCGACAGCAGCGCCTCCTTGACCCGGAACGGGTTCTGCGGGGCCATGAAGAACTCGCGCATGGTCGGGTTGGTGACGCGGAAGATGAACCACGAGAACTCGCGCGGACCGAACTCGACGCTGCGGTCGAAGGCGCGGCGCAGCGCCGCCGCCTCGCGGCGCCCGTCGAGCACCGCCTCGACGACGTCGGCCCCCTGGAAGGCGCTCTGCATCGCCAGGAACACGCCCGACGAGAACACCGGATCGACGAACGCGTAGGCATCGCCGAGGAGCAGGAAGCGATCGCCGCTGCTGCAGGTGCTCGAGTAGGAATAGTTGCCGGTGGCGTAGACCTTGTCGTCGACGAGGGTCGCGCCCTCGAGACGGCGCGCCAGCTCGGGACACAGCGCGATCGTGTCGCGGAAGAAGTCCGGGAGCGGCTTGCTGCGCGACTTCAGGTAGTAGGGCCAGCAGACGGCGCCTATGCTGGTCGTGCCGTCGGGCAGCGGGATGAACCAGAACCAGCCGTGCTGGAACCACAGGATGGTGATGTTGCCCTCGAGCTTGCCCGGCAGCCGCTCGGCGCCCCTGAAGTGGCCGTACAAGGCCGAGCTGTTGTGGCGCGGGCTCTTCCGCTTGCAGCCGAGCTGGTTGGCGAGCAGGGTGTCGCGGCCCGACGCGTCGATCAGGAAGCGCGCGCGGCAGGCTCGCCGCTCGCCGTGCTCCGGCTCGATCTCGGCGGTGGCGCCCTCGGCATCGAAGGTCACGGCACGCACCCGGTGCCCCTCGCGGGTGCGCGCGCCCCTGGCCGCAGCGTGGCGGAAGAGCAGCTCGTCGAGCTCGGAGCGGCGCACCTGCCAGGCATAGGGCATCGACTTGTCCCAGGCGTCGGCGAACTCGACGAACTGGCGATGCTCGTGATCCGGCGAGACGAACTCGACGCCCCACTTCGGCATGCCGATGGCCTCGACGCGGTCGCGCACGCCCAGCTTGTCGAACAAGGCGCCGTTCGCCGGCAGCAGCGACTCGCCGATGTGGAAGCGCGGGTGGTGCGCCTTCTCGACGAGCAGCACGTCGCGGCCGCGTTCGGCGAGGAGGGCTGCGATGGTCGACCCGGCGGGACCGCCGCCGACGACGAGGACGTCGCAGTCGAAGGCCTTGGCTGCGCAAGCCGGGACGGGAGAAGTCGGTGATGACGGCACGAGCCGGCTCTCGGGGATCGCTGCGGAGGCATGGCGCCGGCTGCCTTCTCGAGCCACCGGACGCGATACCGATCGAAGCCGCGATTCTATCGTCGCCCCCGCCTCGCGAGGCCCTGCGGAGCGGGCACGGCGCACGGTGTGGGCACCTGGGCGCCGGGCGAGCCGGGCGGCTCGGCCGCGCTCACTCGCCCAGGTAGGCCGCTCGCACCTTCGGGTCGGCGAGGAGCGCCTTGGCATCGCCGCTCATGGTCACCTCGCCGCTGTCCATCACGTAGCCGCGCGAGGCGAGCTGCAGCGCCCGGCTCGCGTTCTGCTCGACGAGCAGGATCGTCGTGCCCTGCCGATGGATGTCGTCGACCACCTCGAAGATCTTGTCGACCATCATCGGCGAGAGGCCCATCGACGGCTCGTCGAGGAGGAGCACCTTGGGCCGTGCCATGAGGCCGCGTCCCATCGCCAGCATCTGCTGCTCGCCGCCGCTCATGGTGCCGGCGAGCTGGTTGCGGCGCTCCTTCAGGCGCGGGAAGATGGCGAAGATGCGCTCCATGTCCGCCGCGATCTCGTCCGTGTCGCGACGGACGAAGGCCCCCATCTGCAGGTTCTCGATGATGCTCATGCGGGCGAAGGTGCCGCGCCCTTCCGGCACCATCACCAGCCCCTGCTCGACGAGGTCCCACGGGCCCTGGCCGCGGATGTCGCGGCCCATGAACTCGATGACGCCCGCGGCCGCCGGCTGGGTGCCGGTGATGGCCTTCAGCGTCGTCGTCTTGCCGGCGCCGTTGGCGCCGATCAGGCTGACCAGCTCGCCCTGGCTCACCTCGAACGACACGCCCTTCACGGCCTGGATGCCGCCGTAGGCGACCTTCAGGTCGCGCACCGCGAGCAGGACCTGCGCGTTGCTCACGCGGCGTGGTGGGCGCCGAGGTACGCCTCGATCACCTTCTCGTTCTTCTGCACCTCGGCCGGCGTGCCCTCGGCGATCTGCTTGCCGTAGTCGAGCACCGTCACCCGGTCGCACAGGCCCATCACGAGCTTGACGTCGTGCTCGATGAGCAGGATGGTCCGGCCGTCGTTGCGGATGCGGTCGATCAGCTCGCGCAAGGTCACCTTCTCGGTCGCGTTCATGCCGGCGGCCGGCTCGTCGAGCGCGATCAGCTTCGGATCGGTGGCGAGCGCCCGCGCCACCTCGAGCCGGCGCTGGTCGCCGTAGCTCAGGGTGCGCGCCTTGTACTCGGCGAAGCCGCCGATGCCGACGTAGTCGAGCAGCTCCTGCGCACGGGCGGCGATCGCGGCCTCCTCGGCCTTGAACGCCGCCGTGCGGAAGATCGCGCCGACCAGGCCTGAATGGGTGCGCACGTGGCGCCCGACCATGACGTTCTCGAGCGCCGTCATGTCGGAGAACAAGCGGATGTTCTGGAACGTGCGCGCGATGCCCGACTTCGCGACCTCGTGCACGGCGCTCGGCTTGTACGGCTTGCCGTCGAGCTCGAAGCTGCCCGAGTCGGGCGCGTAGAGGCCCGTGAGCACGTTGAAGAAGGTGGTCTTGCCGGCGCCGTTGGGCCCGATCAGGCCGTAGACCTCGCCCGTCCGGATGGTGATTCCGACGTCCGACAGCGCCTGCAGGCCGCCGAAGCGCTTGGAGACGTTGGCGACGCGCAGCGCCGGCGGCGCCTGGCCGGCGGCCGGCGCGGACACGGCCGGCGCGCGCGCCGCGAGCGCGGCGTCCGGAGCAGGCTCAGGCATGCCGCGAACCGGTGCCGTGGACGACGTTGGTCACCGCGCTGCTGGCCGGGGTGACGCGCTGCGGAACGGCCGGGTCGCCGCGTTCGTCGGGAGGGGGAGGCGCGACCTTGCCGTGCTCCGGCGGCGGCCACAGCCCGCGCGGCCGGGCGAGCATGACGCCGATCATGGCCAGGGCGATCAGCAGCTGGCGCAGGATGGACGCGTCCAGACGCCCGTCCGACCATTGCTGCAGCGGGCCGGCGACGTAGCGCAACACCTCGGGCAAGGCCGCCAGCAGCAGCGCGCCGACGATGACCCCGGGGATGTGGCCGATGCCGCCGAGCACCACCATGGCCACGATCATGATCGACTCCTGCAGGCTGAACGACTCCGGCGAGATGAAGCCCTGGAAGCTCGCGAACATCACGCCCGAGACGCCGCCGAGCGTGGCGCCCATCCCGAACGCGAGCAGCTTCAGGTTGCGGGTGTTGATGCCCATGGCCTTGGCCGCGACCTCGTCCTCGCGGATCGCCATCCAGGCGCGGCCGATGCGGCTGCGCTCCAGGCGATAGCAGATGACCACGGCGATGACCACCAGGATCACCAGCAGGAAGTAGTAGTTCGTCACCTTCGGCATCTCGAGCCCGAACAGGTTGTGCGTCCGGCCGAGGCTGAAGCCGAACATCGAGATCTCGTCGATCGAGGCGATTCCCTTCGGCCCGTTCGTGATGTTGACCGGGGCGTCAAGGTTGTTCAGGAAGATGCGGACGATCTCGCCGAACCCGAGCGTGACAATCGCCAGGTAGTCGCCGCGCAGCTTCAGCGTCGGTGCCCCGAGCAGCACGCCGGCGACGCCGGCGGCCAGGGCGCCGAGCGGGATGACGATCCACCAGGGCGTGTGCAGTCCGTTCGGAAACCCTGCGGCGAACGATGCGAACTCGCCGGTCAGCTGCGGCGACGCGAGCAGTCCCAGCAGATAGGCGCCGACGGCGTAGAACGCCACGTAGCCGAGATCGAGCAGCCCCGCGTAGCCGACGACGATGTTGAGCCCGAGCGCGAGCAGGACGTAGAGCAGCGCGATGTCGATGATGCGGACCCAGGCGTTGCCGGCCTGCTGCACGACGAACGGCAGGATGATCAGCAGCACGGCCGCGCCGAGGAAGACGAGCAGCTTGTTGCGGCGGGCGTAGTCGCTCATGGAAGCAGCAGGGCGATATGCCGCGCTAGGCGCGGTCGGCGACACGCTCGCCGAGCAGGCCTTGCGGGCGCAGCGTGAGGACCAGGATGAGGACGATGAAGGCGAAGATGTCCTGGTAGTGGCTGCCGAGGACGCCGCCCGTCAGGTCGCCGATGTAGCCGGCCCCGAAGGCCTCGATCAGGCCGAGCAGCACGCCGCCGACCATGGCCCCGGCCAGGTTGCCAATGCCTCCGAACACCGCGGCCGTGAACGCCTTCAGGCCCGGCAGGAAGCCCATGGTGTGCTGCACCGAGCCGTAGTTGGCCGCGTACATCACGCCGGCGAGCGCGGCCAGCGCCGCGCCGATGACGAAGGTGGCCGAGATGACGGTGTCGGGGCGCACGCCCATCAGCGCCGCGACTCGAGGGTTCTCCGCGGTCGCACGCATGGCGCGTCCGAGCCGCGTCCGGTTCACGAGGTACATCAGCCCGGTCAGGGTGACCACGGTCATGACGAGGATCAGGATCTGCACGTTGTTGATCACCGCGCCGAAGATCACGTACGGATCGCCCGGCAGGAGGATCGGGAAGGACTTGTAGTTCGGCTTCCAGATGATCATCGCCAGCGTCTGCAGCAGCAGGCTCATGCCCATCGCGGTAATCAGCGGCGCCAGGCGCGGCGCGTTGCGCAACGGCCGGTAGGCGACCTTCTCGATGCCGAAATTGAGCACCGAGCAGACGATCACGGCAGCGACGAGGCCGAAGATGAGCAGGGCCCAGCCGGGGAAGCCGAAGCCGGCGAGCCCGGTCACCACGGTCCATGCCGTCAGCGCCCCGACCATCAGCACCTCGCCGTGCGCGAAATTGATCAGGTTGATGATCCCGTACACCATCGTGTAGCCGAGGGCCACCAACGCATAGACGCTGCCCAGCACCAGGCCGTTGATGATCTGCTGGATGAAGGTATCCATGCGCGCCGACTCTATTAGCAAATCCCTTGCCATCGGCTAGGGGCTCGCCCGATGGCAGGGGCCGCGGCGCTCGACCTCCGCCTGCGCGTCGATGGCCTCATCCCGCTCAGTCGGCAGCCGCGGCGTTGAGGCGGCGCAACTCGGCGAGCCGCTCGGCGATCCTGAGCTCGAGGCCGCGGTCCGTCGGCTGGTAGAACGCCTGCGCCTCCATGTCGTCGGGCCAGTAGCGCTCGCCGGCGGCGAAGGCACCGGCCTCGTCGTGCGCATACCGATAGCCCTTGCCGTAGTCCAGCCCCTTCATCAGCGCCGTCGGCGCATTGCGCAGGCGAAGCGGCACCGGCCGGGTGCGGTCGGCCTTGATGAAGGCGCGTGCCGCGTTGTACGCGGCATAGACCGCATTGCTCTTCGGCGCCATCGCCAGGTAGACGACGGCCTCGGCGAGCGCCAGCTCGCCTTCCGGCGAGCCGAGCCGCTCGTAGGTCTCGGCGGCGTCGAGGGCGACGCGCAGGGCGCGCGGATCGGCCAGGCCGATGTCCTCCGTCGCCATGCGAACCAGCCGTCGCGCCGCATAGCGCGGATCGACGCCGCCGTCGACCATGCGCACGAACCAGTACAGCGAGGCGTCCGGGTCGCTGCCGCGGACCGCCTTGTGCAGCGCCGAGATGGTGTCGTAGAACTGCTCGCCGCCCTTGTCGTAGCGGCGCAGCTGCTCGCCGAGCGCCTGCTCGAGCATGGGCTCGTCGATCGAGGCGACCGCGGCGAAGGTGGTGATCAGGTTCTCGTAGGCGTTGAGCAGCCGGCGGGCGTCGCCGTCGGCGTAGCCGACGAGCCGATCGCGTGCCGCATCGTCCAGGGGCGGCGCCGAGAGCAGCGCCCGCGCCCGCTCGAGCAGCAGGACGAGGTCGGCATCCACGAGAGGCTTGAGCACGTGCACGGTCGCGCGCGACAGCAGCGCCGAGTTGACCTCGAACGACGGGTTCTCGGTCGTCGCGCCGATGAAGGTGAGGAGGCCGGACTCGACGTGCGGCAGGAAGGCGTCCTGCTGGCTCTTGTTGAAGCGATGGACCTCGTCGACGAAGACGACCGTGCGGCGCCCGGTGGTGCGGGCGGCCTGCGCTCGCTCGACGGCGTCGCGGATGTCCTTGACGCCGCCCAGCACCGCCGACATGGCGATGAACTGCGCCTCGAAGGCGTCGGCCATCAGGCGCGCCAGCGTCGTCTTGCCGACGCCCGGCGGACCCCACAGGATCATCGAGTGGAGCCGCCCCGACTCGAAGGCGACGCGCAAGGGCTTGCCGGGGCCGAGCAGGTGCTGCTGGCCGATGACGTCGTCGATGCTGCGCGGGCGCAGGCGCTCGGCCAGCGGCGCACCGGCCTGGGCCTCGTCGGCGAACGGGAGATCGAGGGAAGTTTGCGGCACGGTGGATCGCGACGGGGCTCCGGCACGCGGTGCTGGGGAGCGCCAGCGCTGGTGCGGGATTCTGCCGCCAGGCCGAGCAGGGGTGGGCGCCCGGGACATAAGATGCCCCTCTTCCTGCGCCGCTCGCTTCGCATGCCACCCTCGACCTTCGACGCCATCGCCCTTGTCCTGGCGGAGAAGTTCCACGTCGATCCCGCCCTCGTCCAGCCGCGATCGACGCTCGACTCGCTCGGCCTCGATTCGCTCGGGCTCATGGAGTTCGTGTTCGCCGTCGAGGACCGATTCGACGTGCGGATACCGGAGGAGCGGCTCGATCCGCGCCAGGCCGGCGTCACGCTCGAGCAGCTCGCCACGCTGCTCGACGAGGCGGTGGCGGCGAAGACCGTCACCGATGCCGCTGCCGGCTAGGACGGCCGACCACCGCGTCGCGATCAGCGGCACGGGCGTGGTCAGCCCGCTGGGCAACGACGAGCGCTCGTTCGCGGCCGCACTGTTCGCCGGTCGTTCGGCGATTCGCGCCCAGGCGCTCGACCTGCCCGGGATCGACCTTCCCCCGGTCGCCATCGCGCCGGCGGCGTTCGATGCCGGGGCTGTCGTGGCGCCGTCGCGCGTGCCGCTCGACCGCGGCACCGCCATGGCGATCCAGGCCGCCGGCGACGCCGGACGTGCCGCGGCGCTCGGCCCGGGCTCCTGCGCGAGCGAGCGCCTGGGCATCTTCTGGGGCAGCGGCATGGCCGGGGCAGCGACCTTCGAGGCGACCTGCCGCACCGTCTTCGCCGAGCGCCGTCGCATGCGCCCGACCAGCGTCGTGACCACCATGCCCAATGCGGCCGCCGCCGAGCTCGCCCTTCTCTTCGGCGCTCGCGGCGCGGCCCTCGCCTACGCCTGCGCCTGCGCGTCGTCGGCGGTCGCCATCGGCGAGGCGATGCGGGCAATCCGCGCCGGCTGGATCGACGTCGCCATCGCCGGCGGCAGCGAATCCATGCTCACGCCCGGCGTGCTCTCGGGCTGGCAGGCGATGCGCGTCCTCGCGCCGGTGCGCCTCGGCGCCGACGAGGAGAACGCCGCCGCATGCCGGCCCTTCGACGCGCAACGCGCCGGCTTTGCCCTCGGCGAGGCGGCGGCGGCCTTCGTGCTGGAGTCAGCGGCGCACGCGCGCCGTCGGGGAGCCGTGCCGAGGGCCGTCCTCTCCGGCTATGCCACCAACTGCGACGGCATGCACATCACGAACCCGGACGCCGAAGGCCAGGCGCGGGCGATGCGGGCCGCGCTGGCCGACGCGGGCCTCGAGCCCGGCGCCATCGGCTACGTCAATGCGCACGGCACGGCCACGCCGGCCGGTGATCCGGCCGAGGCCGAGTCGCTGAGCCGGGTCTTCGGCGCGGGCGGTGTTCCGGTCAGCTCGACCAAAGGGCAGCACGGCCACCTGCTCGGTGCCGGGGGCGCGATCGAGCTGCTCGCGACGGTGCTGGCGCTGCAACACGGGCGCCTTCCGGCGACCGCGAGCACACGGGATCTCGACGCCGCCTTCGCCATCGACCTCGTCCTCGGCGAAGCACGGCGCAGCCCCTCCCTGCAGCACGCGATGTCGAACTCGTTCGCCTTCGGCGGCACGAACGCCGTGCTGGTGGCGTCGCACGCCGACGCGGCGGCCGACTGAGCCCGCGCCAGCGCGTGCCTACTGCTCGATCACGTCGGCGCCGGCCGGCACGGTGAAGCGGAAGGCGTCTGCCCCGACCGGCGCATTCGCGGCCAGCTTGTCGAAGCGGAGCACGCTCTTCTGGCCGAAGCTGTCGACGATCTCGAGCGCCGCCAGGCTCTTGCCGTTGAACCCGATGCGGACCGTCTGGAAGCCGCTGTCCTTCGCCCTGGGCCGGGCCTCGGCCCACTCGAGGCCGTCGCGCGCCGGCAGGCCGGACAGCTCGAAATCCTGCTCGAGGGAGCCGCCGGCCAGCAGCGCCGCCGGGGTGGCGCCGAGCGCCTGCGAGAACTTGCGCCGGGTGACCTGGTTCAGGTCGGCGTCGTGGATCCAGACCTGCTGCCCGTCGGCGACGATGGTCTGCTCGAAGGGCTTGAGGTAGGCGAAGCGGAAGCGGTTCGGGCGCGAGAACTCGAAGCTGCCGGTCGACGTCTTCTTCTTCTTTCCGTCCGGGGACGTCACCGTCTGCGTGAACTCGGCGCGGCCGCTGCGGACGTCGCGGACAAACTCGCGCAGCGATTCGACCGGCTCGGCGGCGGCCGACCACGAAGCCGCGAGCAGCACCGCGCCGGCAAGGGCCGCCTTCATTCCGCGCGCGCCGGGACCAGGATGTCGCGGTTGCCGTTGGTCGCCATGCCGGATACGAGCCCGGATTTCTCCATTTGTTCCAGCAATCGGGCGGCGCGGTTGTAGCCGATGCGAAGGTGCCGCTGCACCAGCGAGATGGAGGCGCGGCGGTGCTGCAGGACGATGCCCACCGCCTGGTCGTACATCGGGTCGTTCTCGCCGCTGGCGCCGCCCGGAGCCCCGTCGAGGGAATCGATGCTGTCGCCGTCCAGCGTGCCGCCCTCGAGGATGCCCTCGATGTAGTTCGGCTCGCCCTGGCTCTTCAGGTAGGCGACGACGCGGTGCACTTCCTCGTCGCTGACGAAGGCGCCGTGCACGCGCACGGGGACGCCGGTGCCCGAGGGCAGGTAGAGCATGTCGCCCATGCCGAGCAGCGCCTCGGCGCCCATCTGGTCGAGGATGGTCCGCGAATCGATCTTGCTCGAGACCTGGAACGAGAGCCGGGTCGGGATGTTCGCCTTGATCAGGCCGGTGATGACGTCGACGCTCGGCCGCTGCGTCGCCAGGATCAGGTGCACGCCGGAGGCCCGCGCCTTCTGCGCCAGGCGGGCGATCAGCTCCTCGATCTTCTTGCCGACGACCATCATCAGGTCGGCCAGCTCGTCGATGACGACGACGATGAAGGGCAGCCGCTCCAGCGGCTCCGGCTCCTCGGGCGTCAGGCTGAACGGGTTCGCGATCGACTCGCCGCGCTCGGCGGCCTCGGCGATCTTCTTGTTGTAGCTCGCCAGGTTGCGCACCCCCAGCTTGCTCATCAGCTTGTAGCGCCGCTCCATCTCGCCGACGCCCCAGTTGAGCGCGTTGGCGGCCTGCTTCATGTCGGTGACGACAGGGCAGAGCAGGTGCGGGATTCCCTCGTAGACGCTCATCTCGAGCATCTTCGGGTCGATGAGGATGAGCCGGACGTCGCGGGCCTCGGCCTTGTACAGCAGGCTGAGGATCATCGCGTTGATGCCGACCGACTTGCCGGCGCCGGTGGTGCCGGCGACGAGGCAGTGCGGCATCTTCTGCAGGTCGGCGACGACGGGGTTGCCGACAATGTCCTTGCCCAGGCCGAGCGTCAGCTGCGAGCCGGAATCGGCGTAGACCTGCGAGCCGAGCACCTCGGAGAGGCGGATCGTCTGCCGCTTGGCGTTCGGCAGCTCGAGCGCCATCGTCGTCTTGCCGGGGATCGTCTCGACGACGCGGATGCTGACGAGGCTCAGGCTGCGCGCCAGGTCCTTGGCCAGGTTGACGACCTGCGCGCCCTTGACGCCGACCGCCGGCTCGATCTCGTAGCGCGTGATCACCGGGCCCGGTGAGGCGGCCACCACCCGCACGTCGACGCCGAAGTCCTTCAGCTTCTTCTCGATCATGCGCGAGGTCATCTCGAGCGATTCGGGGCTGATCCCCTCGACCCGCTGCGGCGCCGAGTCGAGCAGGTCGACCTGCGGCAGCCTGGTGTCGACCAGCTCCGTGAAGAGCGGCTTCTGCCGCTCCTTGACGACCCGCGTGCTCTTGGGCACCTCGACCAGCGTCGGCTCGATGACGATCGGCAGGTGCTGCTCCTGCAGCTCGTGCTCGACCTCGACCACCTCCTTCCGTTCGCGCGCCGCCTCCTCGCCCAGGCGCAGGTCCTCGGCACGCTCGATCCTCTCGACGCGTCGCGAGCGCAGCGCCTCGATGCGGGCGCCGACGCGCTCGGCGACGCGCAGCCACGAAAACCGCAGCGCCAGCGACAGGCCGGCGACGAGCACCGCGATCCAGAGCACGCCCGAGCCGGCGAAGCCGAGCAGCCCCTGGCTCGACTTGCCGAGCGCATAGCCGAGCACGCCGCCCGCGTTGCCGCCGGCGACCAGGCCTTCCCACTGGTAGAGGCGCGTCCACTCCAGCGACGCGCTGGCGGCGAGCACCAGCGCCAGCCCGACCCACGTGGCCCAAGCCGGCCGGGCCGCCTCGGCCGAGGCAGGAGCGGATGCGCCGGCCGTCGTCCGCAAGGCGCCGGCGAGCGCCCCGAGCCAGGCGCGCAGGCCGACGAGCATCGCCCACCAGGCGGAATATCCGAACAGGAAGAAGGCCAGATCCGACACCCAGGCGCCGGAGACGCCCGCACGGTTCTGGATCGGGCCGCCGCTGCCCGAGGTAGAGAAGCCCGGATCGGCGGCGCTGTGCGTCGCCAGCGCGATCAGGGCGAGCAGCCAGGCGACGGCCCCGATCAGGAGGCCGAGCTGGACGCGCCAGCCGACACCGGGACCGGCAGCAGAAGCGTGGAGGACGGCGGACGCGGGCCTCGCGTCGGGCCCGTCGGCGCGCAGCGAACCGAGCGGAAAGGTCATCGCGCGATTGTCGGCGACGGCGTACCGTCGCTCAGCCGGTCAGCTGCTCCTTGATCACGACCCAGCCGTTTTCCTGGGTCTGCACCATGCCCCGGCTCTCGAGGTCCTTCATGACGCGGCTCACCATCTCGCGCGACGCGCCGACGACCTTGGCGAGGTCCTGGCGCGAGACCTTGCTGCGGATCAGCTTGACCTCGCCTTCCATCTCGGACATGTCGAGCAGGGTGCGCGCGACGCGGCCGTAGACGTCGAGAAGCGCCAGCGACTCGATCTGCCGGTCGGCGCTGCGCAGGCGCTGCACGAGGCCGCGCATGATCGCGTAGGACAGGCTCGAGTTCTCGGGCAGGCAGCGCGCGAATTCGGTCCGGCCGAGAATCAGCATGTCGGTCTGCACCTCGGCACGGACGGTCGCCGAATGCGGCTCGTTGTCGATCAGGCTCATCTCGCCGACATAGTCGCCGGACTGCAGCACGGCGAGGATGACCTCGCGACCGCGCGAGTCGGCGGTCAGCACGCGGGCCCGGCCGGTGAGCAGGATGAAGAGCGCGTTCGACTTCTTGCCGTGCTCGACGACGATCTCGCCGCGTCGGAACCGGCGCTTCACGACGCTGTCGGCGATGCCCTGGGCCTGTTCGTTGGTGAGAAGCGAGAACAGCGGCACGCGCCGGATGAGATCGAGGTTCGAGAGCATCGCCATCGGAAGAGCCTTTCTGGTTTCTGCCTGCCCCGCCAGTGACAATCCGGCCCAGCGAAGTGCGGCTATTGTCACCATTAGAAGCGTTGATGCCGTCCCGTTTCAACCCCATGTCAGACTTCTGACGCGATAGCAACACACTGCGGGCATACGACACGATTCATGAGCACCCCAGCACAGCACAGCCGCGTCCTGATCCTCGGTTCCGGCCCGGCCGGCTACACCGCGGCGATCTACGCGGCGCGCGCGAACCTCAAGCCGATGCTGGTGACGGGCATCGCGCCCGGGGGGCAACTCATGACCACGACCGACGTGGACAACTGGCCGGCCGACGTCGACGGCGTGATGGGGCCGGACCTGATGCAGCGCTTCCTCAAGCATGCCGAGCGCTTCGACACCAAGGTGGTCTTCGACCATGTCAACGAGGTCGACCTGTCGAAGCGGCCCTTCACGCTGCGAGGGGACTCGGGCGAGTACACCTGCGACGCGCTCGTCATCGCCACGGGCGCATCGGCCAAGTACCTGGGCCTGCCGTCCGAGCAGGCATACATGGGCCGAGGGGTCAGCGGCTGCGCCACCTGCGACGGCTTCTTCTACCGC
The DNA here is from genome assembly GCA_036263655.1 of Caldimonas sp. Lineage (GTDB taxonomy): Bacteria > Pseudomonadota > Gammaproteobacteria > Burkholderiales > Burkholderiaceae_C > Schlegelella_A. The sequence continues at coordinate 16,583 of DATAGP010000059.1, forward strand.
GGCCAGGAGGTGTGCGTGGTCGGCGGCGGCAACACCGCGGTCGAGGAGGCGCTGTACCTGTCGAACATCGCGTCCAAAGTGCACCTGATCCATCGCCGCGACAAGTTCCGCGCCGAGGCGATCCTGGTCGACAAGCTGATGGCCAAGGTGGAGGCCGGCAAGATGCAGCTGCACCTGTGGTCGACCCTCGACGAGGTGCTCGGCAACGACAGCGGCGTCAACGGCGTGCGCATTCGCAGCACGAAGGACGGCAGCACCTCGGAGCTGGCCGTCACGGGCTGCTTCATCGCCATCGGCCACCAGCCGAACACCGACATCTTCAAGGGCCAGCTCGAGATGCGCGACGGCTACATCCTGACCCGGAGCGGCCTGGAGGGCTTCGCCACCATGACGAGCGTGCCGGGGGTGTTCGCGGCCGGCGACGTGCAGGACCACGTCTATCGGCAGGCGATCACCAGCGCGGGCACGGGCTGCATGGCGGCGCTCGACGCGCAACGCTTCCTCGAGCAGGCCTGAAGCCTCGCTTCCCGGCGGCTCCGCGGTTATACTTGCGGGCTTTGCCGCCCGGCCGGGCATGTCCCGGCGAGGCCGCCGATCCCGGCAGCCCGAGCAGGCTCAACACAGTCACGGAGAAGCGTCATGGCACGCGTCTGTCAGGTCACGGGCAAGCGCCCGATGGTGGGAAACAACGTCTCCCACGCCAACAACAAGACGAAGCGCCGCTTCCTCCCCAATCTGCAATACCGCAGGTTCTGGGTGGAGGGCGAGAACCGCTGGGTGCGTCTGCGCGTGAGCAACGCCGCGCTGCGCCTCATCGACAAGATCGGGATCGACGAAGTCGTCGCCGGCCTGCGCGCCCGCGGCGAGATCTAGGGGAGCACGGACATGGCCAAGGGTGGACGCGAGAAGGTGAAGCTCGAATCGAGCGCCGGGACCGGTCACTTCTACACGACCGACAAGAACAAGAAGACGACGCCGGAGAAGCTCGAAATGATGAAGTTCGACCCGAAGGCGCGCAAGCACGTGACCTACAAGGAAACGAAGCTGAAATAGGACGCTTCGCTGAGTTCAGCGGGGTCGCTGTGCGACCCCTGCAAGTCAGCAGAAATGCAAAAGGGTCGCCGCGGCGACCCTTTTGCTTGGCTGGCCTCGCGCTATGCGTGCGCGGCGCGCAGGCGCAGCGCGAACTCCTGGAGTGCGGCGATGCCGCTCTCTTCGGCCTTGCGCAGCCAGGCCTGCAGGTCGGCGACGAGCTGCTCGGCCGAGACGTTCGTCCGGGTCCAGAGCATGCGCAGTTCTTCGCGCATGGCCACGAGCTTGGCCAGGTACGGGCTCAGCGCCACGGCCTGGGCGACCTGCGCCTTCACGTCCGCCGGGATCTTGTCGGCATCGCGGTGCAGCCAGCGTCGCGCGATGCGCATGTGCGCCAGGTGAGCGGCACCGCCCTCCCCCTCGGCTTTCAGGCGCTGGACCTCGGCCCGGCTGGCGCGGCGCAGGCTGCGCGCGTAGGTCGCCATCACCTCGTAGCGGTTGGCGATGATCGCCTCGAGCGTCTTCCCGTCGGCGACGGGCTTGACGGCGCCGAGCTTCATCTGCGGGACGGTCTTGCGGACCTTGGCGAGGCCGAGCAGCTCGAGGCCGCGGATGTAGGCCCAGCCGATGTCGAACTCGAACGGCTTCACCGACAGCTTGGCCGACGTCGGGTAGGTGTGGTGGTTGTTGTGCAGCTCCTCGCCGCCGATGACCAGCCCCCAGGGCAGCACGTTGCGGCTGGCGTCGGACGCCTCGAAGTTGCGGTAGCCCCACCAGTGGCCGATGCCGTTGACGATGCCGGCGGCGGTGATGGGGATCCACAGCATCTGCACGGCCCAGACCGTGAGGCCGATCGCCCCGAACAGGTACAGGTTGATGATCAGCATCAGGCCGACGCCCTGCCAGCTGAAGCGCGTGTAGAGGTTGCGCTCGATCCAGTCGTCGGGGGTGCCGTGGCCGAACTTGGCGAGCGTGTCCTGGTTCTTGGCTTCCGCACGGTACAGCTCGCTGCCGCGCAGGAGCACGGTGCGGATGCCGCGCGTCTGCGGGCTGTGCGGGTCGTCGTGGGTCTCGCAGCGGGCGTGGTGCTTGCGGTGGATGGCCACCCATTCCTTGGTCACCATCCCGGTGGTGAGCCACAGCCAGAAGCGGAAGAAGTGCGACGGGATCGCGTGCAGGTCGAGGGCGCGATGCGCCTGGGCCCGGTGCAGGAAGACCGTCACCGACGCGATCGTGATGTGCGTCGCGATCAGCGTGAAGAGCAGGATCTCCCAGCCATTGAATCCGGAGAAGCCATGTGCGAGCCAGGTCAGAAGCGCATCGGACACGGTATTCAGCAAATTCATTGAGAGCCTTTGTTAACTCGGCAAAGCGTCGATTCTATTCGAGGCTCCCCCGCGGATATCCTTGGAAAACGACGGATATCACGCCGCACAGCCGATGTTGCACCTCGCGGCGGCAATTCAACGTCTGCGCCAGGCCGCCGCGAAGAAGCAGTCGGTGCCGTGGCGATGCGTCCACAGGCGCAGGTCGCTGCCGCTGACGAGCGCCTCTGACTTCTCGACCTGCGCCCGCTGCAGGAGCTCGAGCATCGGGATCCGTTCGAAGCTGGATTCAAAACGCGCGTCGAAGTCGTGGGCCACGGCTTCGTTCTCGGCTTCGAGCACGCTGCATGTCGCGTAGACCAGCCGCCCTCCGGCCTTCACCAGCTGCGCCGCGGCAGCCAGGATGGATCGCTGCCTGGGGCCGAGCTCCTCCAGAAGCGCCGGCGTGTGCCGCCACTTGAGGTCGGGATGGCGGCGCAAGGTGCCGGTCCCGCTGCAGGGTGCGTCGACCAGCACGCGATCGACCTTGCCGTCGAGACGCGTGACGCGCTCGTCGCGCTCGTGCGCGATGCGCGTCGGGTGAACGTTGGAAAGGCCGCTGCGGGCGAGTCGCGGCTCGATCTGGGCGAGGCGGTGCGCCGACACGTCGAACGCGTACAGCCGGCCGGTGCTGCGCATCTGCGCTCCGATGGCCAGGGTCTTGCCTCCTGCTCCGGCGCAGAAGTCGACCACCGTCTCGCCGCGCCGCGCGCCGACGAGCAGGGCGAGGAGCTGGCTGCCCTCGTCCTGCACCTCGACGATGCCGCGCGCGAACGCCTCCGATCGCTGCAAAGAGGGCTTGCCGGGCACGCGCAGGCCGAGCGGCGACCAGGGTGTCGGAACGGCCTGGACGCCTTCCTGGCGCAGGCGCTCGATGGCGTCGTCGCGCCGCGCGTTGAGAACGTTGACGCGCAGGTCGAGCGGCGCGGCTGCCTCCGTGCTCTCGACCCATGCGGCGAATTCGCTGCCGAGCGATTGCCGCACGGGTGCGGCGATCCACTCCGGCAGGTTGTGACGGGCGGGCTCCGGGAGCGAGGCCGGATCGATGCGCTCGCAAGCGCGCAGCCAGTCGGCTTCGCCAGGCACCAGCGAAGCCGCCCGCGAGCCCTCGCTGCCTTGCCATCCCAGCAATGTCAGCCGTCGTTCGAGCGTACCGGTGCCCGAGGCTGCGAGATGTCTGTAGAGGCCGAGCCGCCGCAGCACGGCGTAGACAGTGTCGGCGATCGCCTGCCGGTCGCGCGCGCCGAGAGATCGGTGCTCGCGGAAGAACGCGGCAACGACGGCATCGGCCGGCTCGGCGAATCGCAGGACCCGTCCGACGAGCTCGACGGCTCTGTCGAGCAGCGCAGCCGGCGCCCCGGCGCGACGAGGGGAAGGCACCTTCCTACGACGTCGCCGTGCCCGTGCCGAGCTCGCCCAGCAGCTGCGGCGCCCCGCCGCGGTGGCGCACGACGCCGTCCTGCTGCTGCAGCGCCCCGGCCACCAGCCAGCCGACGGCGCGCGGATACAGCCGGTGCTCCTGCGCCAGCACGCGTGCGGCGAGCGAAGCCTCGCTGTCGTCGGGCAGGACCGGGACGACGGCCTGGCTGATGATCGGGCCGTGGTCGAGCTCGCTGGTCACGAAGTGCACCGTGGCGCCGGTCACCTTGCAGCCGGCGGCGAGAGCGCGGCGATGCGTGTGCAGGCCCGGAAACGACGGCAGCAGCGACGGGTGGATGTTGACGAGCCGGCCCGCGAAGCGTTGCACGAACTCGGCGCCGAGGTTGCGCATGAAGCCGGCCAGCGCGACGATGTCGGGGACGAAGCGGTCGACCACGCGTGCGAGCTCGGCGTCGAAGACGGCGCGCTGGGCGAACACACGATGGTCGACCACCGCCGTCTCGATGCCGTGCGCCGCCGCGAACGCCAGCCCCGCGGCATCCGGCCGATTGCTCACCACGGCCGCGATGCGCGCGTCCCAGCCTTCGGCAGCGCAGGCGCGCACGATCGCCTCCATGTTCGAGCCGCGTCCCGACACGAGGATGACGATGTTCTTCATGGCGGCGGAAGTGTATCGGCGCGCTCTCGCGCAAACCTACAATCGATGCCTTTTGCGCAGCGTCCGATGAGCGACCTTCCCGCCCCCGCCAGCGTCACCGCGGCGCGCCGACAGCGCGTCCTCTCGGGCATGCGGCCGACGGGCGCCATGCACCTCGGGCACTTCCACGGCGCGCTCAAGAACTGGGTGAGGCTGCAGGACCAGTACGACTGCTTCTACTTCGTCGCCGACTGGCACGCGCTGACGACCCACTACGAAGAGCGCGACGTGATCGGCAGCAGCGGCCACGAGATGGTCATCGACTGGCTCGCCGCCGGGCTCGACCCCGACAAGGTGACGCTCTTCATCCAGAGCCGGCTGCCCGAGCACGCCGAGCTCTTCACGCTGCTGGCGATGGGGACGCCCCTCAGCTGGCTGGAGCGGATGCCGACCTACAAGGACCAGATCGAGAAGCTCAAGGAGCGCGACCTGGCGACCTACGGCTTCCTCGGCTACCCGCTGCTGCAGGCGGCCGACATCCTCATCTACCGGGCCGCCTTCGTTCCGGTCGGCGTCGACCAGGCGCCCCATGTCGAGATCACGCGCGAGGTCGCCCGGCGCTTCAATCATCTCTATGGCCGCGAGCCGGACTTCGAGTCGCGTGCCCGTGCCGTCGTGAAGAAGCTGGCCAAGACGGACGCGCGCGCCTTCGAGGCGGCCCGGCAGGCGTTCCAGGAGAGTGGCGACACCGCCGCGCTGGAGCGGGGCCGGGCCCTGATCGCGGCCAGCGGGGCCCTGAGCAGCAGCGACCGCGAACGCCTCGAAGGCTATCTCCGCGGCACCGGCAAGACGATCCTCGTCGAGCCCGACGTGCTGCTGACCGAGAACTCGAAGCTCGTCGGGCTCGACGGCGAGAAGATGAGCAAGAGCTACGGCAATTCGATCGCCATGCGCGAAGAGCCGGCGGAGGTCGAACGCAAGATCCGCCGCATGCCGACGGATCCTGCGCGCGTCCATCGCAGCGATCCGGGCAACTACGAAGTCTGCCCGGTGTGGCGCTTCCATCAGGTCTATTCGACCGAGGAAACGAAGGACTGGGTGCGGCACGGTTGCACGACGGCGGCCATCGGCTGCCTGGACTGCAAGCAGCCCGTAATCGAGGCGATCCAGCGCGAGCAGGCGCCGTGGCGCGAGCGTGCCGAGCCCTACCTCACCAACCCCAAGCGCGTCCACTGGATCCTCGAGGTCGGCACCGAGCGGGCTCGCGCCGTCGCCCGCGAGACCATGCGCGAGGTGCGCGACGCCATGGGCATCAGCTACTGAGCCGGCGACGGCTCAGCGCATCGCAGCCTTCTGGCCGATCCGGCTTTCGGTGCCGGCGACGAGCTTCCTGATGTTGCCGCTGTGCCGCCACACGAGGAGCAGGCTCATGACCACGAGCGCCAGCGCGATCGGACCGGTCCCGACCGTCAGCAGCTGCCAGAACGGGGCGAAGGCCGCGGCGACCAGCGAGGCCAGTGACGAGTAGCGGAAGAAGGCGGCGATGATCGCCCAGGTGGCGATCGTGGCGCCGCCGAGGAGCGGATCGATGCCGAGCAAGGCACCCGCCGCGGTGGCGACGCCCTTGCCGCCCTTGAAGCGGAAGAAGACCGGCCACAGGTGGCCGAGGAACGCGCCGAGCGCGACCATCGCGACGGCGCCGTCGCCGAGGCCGTAGCGGCGTCCCAGGTGCACGGCCAGCGCCACCGGCACGTAGCCCTTTAGCGCATCGAGCAGCAGGGTGAGCACCGCGGCCGCCTTGTTGCCGGAACGAAGGACGTTGGTCGCGCCGGGGTTGCCCGAACCATAGCTGCGCGGGTCGTTGAGGCCCATGAGCCGGCTGACGATCACCGCGAAGGAGAGCGAGCCGACGAGGTAGGCGGCGAGGGCCGCAAGCAGAGGCAGGACCGGGGTGATCGTCTGGAGCATCGCGCACCTGGGCGTTGCGGGAGTCGCGGCTATTCTGCGCCCGCGCCACGCCTCACAACGCGCAGTGCACGGGCCGCGCCGCCAGCACCTCGGTCAGCACGCGCGGCTCGATCCCGACCAGAAAGCCGCGCCGCCCGCCATTGATGCAGATGCGTTCGAGCTCGAGGATGCTCGCTTCCACGTACACCGGCAGATCCTTGCGGGTCGCGAACGGCGACGTCCCGCCGACCTGGTAGCCGCTGGCGCGCTCGGCCGCCTCCCGCGTGCAGGGCCGGACCTCCTTGCAGCCGATGGCCCGGGCCAGGTTCTTGGTGCTCACCTGCCGGTCGCCGTGCATGAGGACGATCAACGGCCGCGCCTTCTCGTCATGCATCACCAGCGTCTTCACGACCGCGTGCTCGTCGATGCCGATCTGCCGCGCCGACTCGGCTGTGCCGCCGTGCTCGACATAGTCGTAGACGTGCTCGCTGAAGGGGACGCCGGCACGCCGGAGCATCTGCGTCGCCGGCGTTTCGCTCACGTGCGGGGACTTCGTGGCCATCGCGGCTCTCCCAGGCCTCAGACCAGCGCCTGCATCCGCTTCGCCGCGGCCTGCATGGCGGCGAGCTGTCCGACGGCGTCGCGCAAGGACATCCTCGCCTCCGGCGCGTGCACGGCGATCGCCGCGCGCACGGTGCCCTCCTCGTCCCGCACCGGCACCGCGACGGCGATGAGCCCGGCGATGAACTCGGCCCGGTCGCAGGAATAGCCCGCCTTGGCGATCTGGATGCACTCGGCACGCAGGGCCTTGGCGCTCGTGATCGTCTTGGCGGTCATCCGCGGCAGGGCGAGCCGGCTCAGCACCGCCTCGCGCTCGTCTTCCGGCATCGCCGCCAGGAAGAGCTTGCCGCTCGCCGTGCAGTGCAGCGGCACGTGCGATCCGACGTCGAGCGTCAGCCGGAGCGGCCAGGCCGCCTCGACGCGATCGATGTAGAGCACGCGCGTCCCGTCGAGGGTCGTGAAGTTGCAGGTCTCGCCGATGCGCGCGACGAGCTCGGCCAGCACGTCGTGGCGCAGCCCGCGCACCACGCCGCAGTTGAGGGTATCGAAGGCGAGGCGGTGCAGCGCCGGGCCGGCGATGAAGCTGCGCTCGCGGATGTCGCGGGCCAGGTAGCCGGCATCGACGAGCTGCTCGCAAATGCGGTGCGCGGTCGCCTTGGGCAGGACGAGGCGGGCCGCGAGCTCCGCGAGCGAGAGCGGCCGGCCGGCACTTGCCAGCAGCGAGAGGAGCGCCAGGCTGCGCCCGGCGGCGGAGCCGTCGCTCGCAGCAGCGGCGCCCAACGCTTCCCGCGTCGTCGGCATACGGGTAATCCTCCGAGAACGGAACATTGTGTTCCGAAATTCGTTGGCCTACGATGCCTGCGAAACGGAACGCAGCGTTCCGGCGAACGAAGAAAAGGGTGATCGAGGAGTACGACTACATCGTCGTGGGCGCGGGTTCGGCGGGGTGTGTGCTCGCCGGCCGGTTGAGCGAGGAACCGGCGACCCGGGTGCTGCTGCTGGAGGCCGGCCCCGCCGACCGCTCGCCGTGGATCCACCTCCCGATCGGCTACGGCAAGACCATGTGGAGCCCGCGTGTCAACTGGTGCTTCGAGACCGAACCCGATCCGAACATGAACGGTCGCCGCATCTACTGGCCGCGCGGCAAGACGCTCGGCGGCTCCAGCTCGATCAACGGGCTCATCTACATCCGCGGCCAGCACCAGGACTACGACCTCTGGGCCGAGCTCGGCAACGCCGGCTGGGGCCATGCCGACGTGCTGCCCTACTTCATCCGCTCGGAAGGCAACGAGCGCGGAGCCTCGGCGTGGCACGGCGCCGACGGGCCGCTCAAGGTCTCGAACATCAGGGCCGGCAACGCGCTGATCGAGGCCTTCGTCGCGGCCGCCGAACAGATCGGCGTGCCTCGCACCGACGACTTCAACGGCGCCACGCAGGAAGGCGCGGGCTACTACCAGCTCACGACCTGGAAGGGGTTGCGCTGGAGCGCTGCCCGCGCCTACCTCCAGCCCGCGCGGCGGCGGCCCAACCTGCGCATCGCCACGGCGGCGCACGCCACCGGCATCGACTTCGAGGGCAGGCGCGCCGTGGGCGTGCGTTACCTGCGCGGCGGCGTGGTGCACAAGGCCCGGGTGCGGGCTGAAGTGCTGCTCGCCGCCGGTGCGATCCAGTCGCCGCAGCTGCTGCAGCTCTCGGGCATCGGCGCGCCGGCCCTGCTCCAGCGCTTCGGCATTCCCGTCGTGCAGGCGTCGCCGGGCGTCGGCGAGAACCTGCAGGACCACCTGCAGATCCGCCTCATCTACGAAAGCACGCGCCCGACCACCAACGACCAGCTGAATTCGATGGTGGGCCAGGCGCGCATCGGCATCGAATGGCTGCTTCGGCGCAGCGGCCCGCTCGCGGTCGGCATCAACCAGGGCGGCTGCTTCATGCGTGCGCTGCCCGACGCGCCGACGCCCGACATCCAGTTCCACGTCGCCACCTTGTCGGCGGACATGGCGGGCGGCAAGGTGCATCCGTTCTCGGGCTTCACCATGTCGGTGTGCCAGCTGCGCCCGCAGGCGCGCGGCCACGTCCGCATCCGCTCGACCGATCCGTTGGCGCCGCCCGAGATGCAGCCCAACTACCTGTCCACCGAGCTCGACCGCCAGGTCACGGTCGCCGGCGTCAAGGCCGCCCGCGCCGTTGCCGCCGCTCCGGCGATGCGTCCGCACGTCAAGCGCGAGGTCCGCCCCGGGCCCGAGCTGAGCAGCGACGCCGACCTGCTCGAGTTCTGCCGCAACACCGGGGCGACGATCTTCCACCCGAGCGGCACCTGCAAGATGGGCGTCGACCCGATGGCGGTCCTCGACGAGCGCCTGCGCGTTCGCGGCGTCGAGGGCCTGCGCGTCGTCGACTGCTCGGCCATGCCGACGCTTGTGTCGGGCAACACGCACGCGCCGGTGGTCATGATGGCCGAGAAGGCCGTCGACATGATCCGGGCCGATGCCCGCCGCCCCTGATCACTTCCACCCTCCCCCACCCGACCCACAAGGAGACAGCGATGACGAGATTGACAAGACGAGTCGCCATCGGCGCCGGCGCCGCAGCGGCCCTCGCCGGCACCGCGCAGGTCGTCCGCGCCCAGGCGGTGACCCGCCTGAAGGTGCAGACGGCGGTGCCGACCTCGAGCATCTACTTCGACCTGATGCGCCGCTTCGGCGACCGCGTCGACCGGATGTCGAACGGCCGCATCAAGATGGAGATCCTGCCCGACGGCGCCGTCGTCAACGCCTTCGAGATCGTCGACGCCGTCGACAAGGGCGTCGTCGACGGCGGCTACGCCTGGGCCCACTACTGGTCGGGCAAGAACACGGCGGCCGCGCTGTTCTCCAACCCCGCCGCCGGCGCCGGCACTGGCATGGACCAGCTCTCGCACATGGCCTGGCTGTTCCAGGGCGGCGGCAACGCGCTGCACAAGAAGCTCTTCAGCGACGGCCTCAAGCTCAACGTCGAGCCGTTCATGGTCCAGCCGATGGGTCCGGACCCGCTCGGCTGGTTCAAGAACCCGATCAACTCGCTCGACGACATGAGGAAGCTGAAGTACCGCTCGCCGCCGGGCCTGACGGCCGAGATCTTCAAGGAGATGGGCGTCTCCGCCGTCGCCATGCCGGGCGGCGAGATCGTGCCGGCGGCGCAGAGGGGGGTCATTGATGCCGCCGAGTGGATCGGGCCCGCCGACGACATGAACCTCGGCTTCCACAACGTCTTCAAGCACTACTACCTGCAGGGCCTGCACCAGTCGACCGACGTCGGCGAGTTCCTGATGAACAGGACGGCCTGGAACCGGCTCGCGCCGGACCTGAAGGCGATCATCGAAGGCGCGTCGATGGCGTCGATCACCGAGACCTACACCTACAACGTGTTCCGCAACGCCCAGGCGATCGAGAAGCTGAAGACGGAGCACAAGGTCACGGTCCACGACACCCCGAAGGACATCTTCCCGGCCTTCATCAAGGCGACGAACCTGGTCTACGACCGCGAAGCCGGTCGCAATCCGATGTTCAAGGAAGTCCTGGAGTCGCAGCGCGCCTTCGCCAAGGTCGTGGTCCCCTACTGGACCAAGATCAGCGGCCTCTACTACCAGCTCGGCGCGGATTCGCCCAACAGCAAGTAGATCCGCCATCGGGCGCGCCGGCCACCCCGCCGGCGCGCCTTTTTCGTGCCCCCGGAGCCTGCATGACCGCGCCCGCGTCCTCTCTCCTGCGCCTGTCGCGCAAGCTCGACCTCGTGGCCATCTACTCGGGCCGTCTCGTCGCCTGGCTCATCGTGCCGATGGTGCTGTCGCTCAGCTACGAGGTCGTGTCGCGCTACGTCTTCAACGCGCCGACGGCATGGGCCTACCACATGACCTTCATGCTGTACGGCACGTTCTTCATGATCGGCGCTGCCTTCACCTTGCAGCGCAAGGGCCACATCCGGACCGACTCGTACTACGGGCAGTGGTCGCCGCGTCGTCAGGCGACCGTCGACCTCGTCTGCTATGTCCTCATGTTCATGCCCTTCGTCGCCGTCTTCGCGTTCAGCGGCTGGGGCTACTTCGTCAAGGCCTACACCACGAACGAGACCTTCGTCTCGAGCCCGTGGACGCCGCTGACCTGGCCGTTCAAGATGATGATGCCTCTGGCCGGCGCGCTGCTCATCGTCCAGGGCTTCAGCGAGTGCCTGAAGTGCGTGTTCGCGATCCGCACCGGGCGCTGGCCCGAGGCGGCGACCGCCAACGTCAGCCAGGCGGGCGTCGTCGTATGAGCAACGAGATCCTGGGCATCGTCGCGCTGGTCGTCCTGTTCGCGGTCATCTTCATCGGCTTCCCGATCGCCTTCACGCTCGGCGCCGTGTCGCTCGCCACCGGCTTCATCGCGCTCGGCGCGGTGGTCTTCGACCTGGCCGTGCTGCAAACCTTCTCGGTCATGAAGGACACCATCCTCGCCTCGATCCCCTTCTTCCTGTTCATGGGCTTCCTGCTCGAGCAGTCCGGGATCATGGAGCGGCTCTTCACCGGCGTGCAGCAGCTGCTCTCGGGCCTGCGCGGGTCGCTCTACCTCGCGGTCCTGATCACCGCGACCATCTTCGCGGCGGCCACCGGGATCGTCGGCTCCTCCGTGACGCTGCTCGGCGTGATGGCCGGCCCCTCGATGATCAGGAGCGGCTACGACACCCGGATGAGCGCCGGCGCCATCGCCGCAGGCGGCACGCTCGGCATCCTCATCCCGCCGTCGGTGATGCTGATCGTGATGGGTCCCGTCGTCGGCGTTCCGGCCACCGACCTGTTCGCCGCGGCGGTCGTTCCCGGCCTGCTCCTGTCCACGATCTTCATCGTCTGGTGCCTCGTGCGCTGCTGGATGAACCCGGCCCTGGGTCCGGCATTGCCTCCCGAGATGCGGCCGGCCTCGCTCGGCCCCGTGGTGCGCGACCTCGCGATCGGCGTGCTGCCGGTCGTCGTCGTCATCCTGTCGACGCTCGGCGTGATCCTGGCCGGGATCGCCACGCCCACCGATGCCGGCGCCGTCGGCTGCTTCGCGACCTTCCTGCTCACCGTCGGCTCGGGCCGCATGAGCTTCGCGAAGATCCGCAGGTCGGCCTACCAGACGCTCGAGGTGTCGAGCATGATCCTGCTGCTCGTGGCGGCGTCCAACCTGTTCGGCTCGGTGTTCTCGCGCCTCGGCAGCCCCGAGTTCATGGCCCAGTGGCTGATCGGGCTCGACCTGCCGCCGACGCTGATGCTGATCGTCATCCTGGCCCTGATCTTCGTGCTCGGCTGGCCGCTGGAGTGGGTGCCGATCGTGCTCATCGTCGTGCCCATCGTGCTGCCGATCGTGCAGGCCGCCAAGATCGACCTGATCTGGTTCTGCACGCTCGTCGCGGTGACGCTGCAGACGGCCTGGCTGTCGCCGCCGGTCGCCCTCTCCGCGTACTTCCTCAAGGGCGTGGTGCCGCAATGGAGCCTGCGCGAGATCTACGCCGGCATGGTGCAGTTCATGGTCCTGCAGCTCGTCGCCGTCGGCCTGCTGCTGCTCTTCCCCAAGATCGCGACCTGGCTGCCGAGCGTCAACTGACGACGGTCCTGGCGGATGCGCCCGGTGCGGCGATGCGGCCCGCTCCGGCAGGGCCGCCCCCGGGCACGGTGGTTGGATCGCCGAGAATCCTGGCGTGACCTTGAAGGTTCCACGCCTCTTCTCTCTCGGCTGGCCGCCGTTGACGCGCGCCAACCTGCGTGCCGACTTCTTGGCAGGGCTGACCGGCGCCGTCGTCGTGCTGCCGCAGGGCGTGGCGTTCGCCACCCTGGCGGGGCTGCCGCCGGAGTTCGGGCTCTACGCGGCGATGGTTCCGGCGATCGTCGCGGCGCTGTTCGGCTCGAGCTGGCACCTCGTTTCCGGCCCGACGAACGCAGTCTCCATCGTCGTCTTCGCAACCATGAGCGCGCTCGCCGAGCCCGGGTCGGCGCGCTACATCAGTCTCGTGCTCTGCCTGACGCTCGCCACCGGCGTGCTCCAGCTCGGCCTGGGCCTGGCCCGCCTGGGCAGCCTCGTCAACCTCATCTCGCACAGCGTCGTCCTTGCGTTCACCGCCGGCGCTGCCATCCTCATCATCGGCTCACAGGTGCGCAACTTCTTCGGCCTGCCCATTCCTCGCGGCGCCGATTTCGTCGACACCCTGGTCGCGTTCGGAACCCACCTCGGGCAGATCAACCCTTACGTGACGGCGGTCGGAGTCGTCACGCTGGCCGCAGGCATCGTGGTGCGGCGCCTCTGGCCACGCATGCCGCACATGCTGTTCGCTCTGGTGGCCGGCTCGCTCTGTGCGCTGCTCCTCAACCGTGAGTTCGGCGCTTCGATCACCGGCATCACGACGGTCGGTGCGCTGCCGGCCTTCCTGCCTCCGCTGACGATCCCAGACATCTCCCTGCTTCGCGAGATCGCTCCCGCCGCGTTCGCGGTGACGCTGCTCGGGCTCACCGAAGCGGTGTCGATCGGGCGGTCGATCGCGGTCCGGTCGGGTCAGCGCATCGACGGCAACCGGGAGTTCATCGGCCAGGGACTCAGCAACATCGCGGGGAGCTTCTTCTCGAGCTACGTGGCGAGCGGCTCGTTCAACCGCAGCGGCCTGAACTACGACTCGGGCGCCCGCACGCCGATGGCCGCGATCCTGTCGGCACCGCTGCTCGCCGTGATCCTGTTCTTCGTCGCGCCCCTGGCCGCCTATCTGCCCCTCGCCTCGATGGCGGCGGTCCTCTTCATCGTCGCCTGGGGACTGATCGACTTCCGTCACGCCCGGGAGATCGCCGGACTCAGCGGCGTCGAAGGCGTGGTGATGGCCCTGACGTTCTTCTCCACGCTGCTGATCCAGCTCGAGATCGCGATCCTGGTCGGGGTCGTGGCGTCGCTGATGCTGTACCTGAACCGGGCGACTCGCCCTGCGATCCAGGACGAGAAGCCGGCGCCGGAGCCCGGCAGCACCGACTACACGACCGACAGCGGCCTGCCCGACTGCCCGCAGCTGAAGATCCTGCGCGTCGACGGTTCCATCTTCTTCGGTGCGGTCGACCATGTGCGTCAGGCGATCAGCCGTCGGCCGGGCATGCCGCAGAAGCACCTGCTGCTCGTCTCCGGCGGCATCAATTTCGTCGACGCGGCCGGCACGGAGATGCTGGCGCACGAGGCGCGCGAACGACGCGCCAACGGCGGTGCGCTCTACTTCCATCGCATGAAGCAGGCCGTGCGCGACTTCATGTACCGGGGCCGGTACGCCGAAGACCTCGGCAGGGACAACGTGTTTCCGGCCAAGATCCGCGCGCTCGCCGAGATCTACCCGCGCCTCGACAGCGAGATCTGTCGTCGCTGCCAGTTCCGGATCTTCGACGAATGCCAGGAGAGGCTCCCGTCGGGGGAGCTGCGCGAGTCGACGCCGTCGCCCGCGAGCGGGGATCCGGCCTCCAGGTCCGGCATCTGAGCGGCGGAGCGGCGCACCGGCCGCAAGCCGGCTGGCGCTACATCTGGCCTTTCCAAGGCACGAGCTTGTGCTCGACCCAGCGCATCAGCAGGTCGAACAGGTACGCCACGACGCCGATCACGATGATCCCCATCACGACGATGTCCGTGCGCAGGAAGTTCGACGCGTTCAGCACCATCTGGCCGAGGCCGAGGCTGGCAGCCACCATCTCGGCGGCGACAAGCGTCGTCCAGCCGAAGCCGATCGCGATTCGCATGCCGACGAGGATGTCGGGCAAGGCCGAGGGCAGGATGACGTGGCGGATCACCTGCGCGTAGCTGGCGCCCATCGAATAGGCGGCGTTGATCTGCTCCTGCGAGGCGCTGCGCATCCCGGAGCGTGCGGCCAGCGCCAGCGGCGCGAAGCAGCTCAGGTAGATGAGCAGCACCTTCGGCAGCTCGTCGATGCCGAACCAGATGATGATGAGCGGCAGGTAGGCGAGCGGCGGCAGCGGCCGGTAGAACTCGAGCGGCGGGTCGAAGATGCCGCGCGCGACGCGGCTCATCCCCATCGCGATGCCGACGGGGATCGCCGTGACGCAGGCCAGCGCAAAGGCCGAGAAGACGCGGAACAGGCTGGCCGCGAAGTGCTGCCAGAGCGGCTTGTCGTTGGCCTGCCCGGTCAGGTACTCGTGGAACTGCTGGAACACCGCCTGCGGGCTCGGCAGGAAGAGCGGCTTGACCCAGCCCATGTTGGTGACCAGGAACCAGAAGGCGAAGAGCACCGCCACGGTGACGATGCTGATGACGACGCTCGAGCCCTCGCCGGGCACCTTGAAGCGACTGGTCTTCAGCGCGGCGCGATCGGTCGCCGGGGCGATGGCGACCGGCGACGGGATCTCCACGGTCGCCGCGGGCGAGCGAGCCTCAGGCATGCGCTGCTTGCCGGTGGTGGACGATGGCCAGCACCTCTTCGCGGATGCGGATGAATTCCGGCTCGGACTTGACCTTGCGCGCGTCGCCGTGCGCCAGGTACTGGCGCGAGAACGGCATGTCGTCGTAGGCGTGCGCGATCCGGCCCGGGCTCGGGCTCATGACGATCAGGCGGGTCGCCAGGAACAGGGCTTCCTCGACCGAATGGGTGATGAAGAACACCATCTTGTGCGTTGCCGCCCAGGCGCGGAGCAGGATCTCCTGCACCTGCTCGCGGGTGAAGGCGTCGAGCGCGCCCATGGGCTCGTCCATCAGCAGCACGGCCGGGTCGTTGGCCAGCGCCCGGGCGATGCCGACGCGTTGCTGCATGCCGCCGGAGAGCTCGTAGACGGCCCGATCGCCGAAGGTGTCGAGGCCGACGAGCGCGAGCTTCTCGTCGGCGATGCGCTCCCGCTCCGCACGGCCGATGCCGCGCATGCGCAGGCCGAGCGCCACGTTGTCGCGGACCGAGAGCCAAGGCATGAGGGCGTGCTTCTGGAACACGACGCCGCGGTCAGCGCCGGGGCCGACCACCGGCCGTCCGTCGAGCAGGATCTCGCCGCTGGACGGCGGCAGGAAGCCGGCGATGCAGTTGAGCAGCGTCGTCTTGCCGCAGCCGGACGCGCCCAGCGCCACCAGGAAGTCGCCCCCGTGCATGGCCAGGTCGACGGGCGCGAGCGCCTGCAGCATGCCGCCCTTGACGGCGTAGTTGACCGTCAGGGCGCGGATCTCAAGCGTCGGCACGGGACAGGAGGGCTACTTCCCCATGGCCTTCTTGACGTAGGCGGTGGTCACGAAGTCGCCGTAGTTCGGCTTGACCTCCTGCACCCGCCCCTGCTCCTTCAGGAACGCGGCGGTGTCGGTCATCGCCTTGGCGGCACCGCCGCCGAGCCACTTCGACGAAGCCTGCTCCTCGAGCGTCGGGAAGCCGTACAGCTTCATCGCGTTGGGGACATCCTTGGCGTCGGCCTTGGTCCACTTCGCGACGGCCTTCACCTGCGGCGAGTCGGCCGTCCACTTGGCCGCGTTGGCGCGGTAGTCGGCGTCGGCCTTGGCCAGCGCCTTGACGAGCGCGACCATGAAGCCCTCGTTGGCCGCGGCCCACTTGCTGTTGACGATCAGGCCGTCGAAGGTCGGGTAGCCCTTCTTGCCGATCGAGCCCGAGGTCGCGATGACCTTGCCGTTGGCCTTGATCTTGGACAGCACCGGGTCCCAGATGAAGGCGGCGTCGATGTCGCCGCGCTCCCAGGCGGCGGCGATCTCCGGCGGCCGCATGTTCATGACCGTGACGCCCTTGGGATCGACGCCCTGCAGCTTCATGTCGACCATCAGCTGGTAGTGAGCCGTCGAGACGAACGGCGTCGCGACCTTCTTGCCCTTCAGGTCCTTGACGCTGTTGATGCCGGAGCCGTTCCGTGCCACCAGCGCCTCGGCATCGGCGATGTCGTCGAGGATCCAGAACAGCTTGATGTCCTGGCCCTGGCTGGCGGCGGCCGTGATCGGGCTGGAGCCCGCCTCGCCGATCTGCACGTCGCCGGACGCCATGGCGCGGATCACGTCGCCGCCGCCGCCGAACATGCGCCAGTTGATCTTGTAGCCGGTGGCCTTCTCGAGCTCGCCCGACTCCATGAGGGTGCGCAGCGGCACCAGCATGTCCTGGTGAGCGAAGGTCACTTCCTTCGTCTGCGCGAAAGCCGCGCCGGTGGCGAGAAGGGCCGCGGCGGCCAGGAATCGGATCAGACGCGTCTTCAGGTTCATCGTGGGTCTCCCGTGGATCGGAAGCCCATTCTGCCCGCTGGGAAGCCGGCTTCCTAGGGCGCCGCCCCGCTCGCCTTCGCCACGTAGCGGCCCAGCGCCTGCATCTGCGCGTCGCTGAGCGTCGCCTTGTACGAGGGCATGGCGCCGATGCCGTTCTTCAGGGCCGCGACGACGCGGGCCGCATCCGGCTGCAGCTCGTCCAGGATCGGTCCGACGGCACCCGCGGTGCCGGCGTCTTTCAGCGTGTGACAGAGGCCGCACGGCGGCACCGCGCCCTTGGTGAACAGCGCCCGGGCGAGCGCCGTCTCGGCGGCGTCGCCGGGCGCGCTCGCCGCCGGCCCCGGCGCCAGCAACGCCACCACGCTCGCCAGGGCGGCCAGGCGGCCGCCGACCTCAGACAACGCTGACCTTGACCGCGTGGTCGGCCCAGCTGTTGTTGCTGTAGCCATGGGCGTTCTCGGCGCGCTGCTCCGGCTGGACGTTGCCGCCCGCGTCCGTGGCCCGGCTGGTCACGACATAGCTGCCGGCGGCCATGCGCAGCGGCAACGCGAACTGCCGCCAGGCGAAGCGGCCGAGGTCGGGGCCGATGAAGGCAGCGTCGATCCACGTCCGCCCGCCGTCGCTCGACACCTCGACGCGGCGGATCGGCTGGCCGCCGCTGAAGGCGACTCCCGTGACGTAGACGGTGCCGGCCTTGATCGGCCGATCACCGCTCGGCGAGTTCACCCACGACTTGACGTTCAGCTCCTGGACCGAGGGCTCGTTCGGATTCGACGTGCCGCCCGGCGGCGTCACCCGGTAACCGTGGCTCATGATGCGCGCCGTCGACTCGACCGGGGTGAAGGCAACGCGCTTCACGTACTTGATGTTGTTGACGCCGTTGTAGCCGGGAACGATCAGGCGGAGCGGACCGCCGTGCGCGAGCGACAGCGGCGCTCCATTCATCTCCCAGGCGAGGATCGCGTCGGTCATCGCCTTGACGCCCATTGAGCGTTCGACGATGACGGACATGGGATCCACGCCGTCGGCGAGCTTCTCGCCGCCGGTGCCGGTGAGGTAGAGCATTCCGGGGGCGACGCCCCCGAGCGCTTCGGCGACGTAGCGCACCGGGACGCCGCTCCAGACCACGCAGCCGGCGGCGCCGACGGTCCAGGGCGTGCCGCTCGGCTTGCTCGGGAAGAAGCCCCGCCCGTTGCCGGAGCACTGCAGCACCGTCGCCACGGTCTCGACGCCCATCGTCTTCAGCTCGGCGACGGACAGGGTGCGCGGGTTGCGGACACCTTCGATGGCGACCTGCCAGGCGTCGCGGTTGGCGACGATCGAGGCGTCCGGCGGCGGCAGGTTGTTGCGGACGTAGAGCTGCTCGGCCGGCGTGATGCCGCTCGTGCCGAAGGCGCTGCGCTTCGTCTCGATGGTGTTGGAGCTGTGCACGATGACCGCGTTCGGGTCCTTCCACGACGCATACGCGGGCAAGGGGCGCGGCCCGGCCGCTGCGGGAGCGGCGGCGGGCGTCTGCGCACCGGAGCGTGCCGGCAAGCCGGCCAGGCCGGCGGCGGCGATGGCGCCGGCACCGCCGGCAATCAGTTGGCGTCGGCGAATGGAAGGCGTGGCATCGGTCATCGAGGGGATCTCCGGTGATCGTGGGGAGGCGACGTTTCCGATCGGCCCGCGCGTGGTCAGCCGATGAAAAACTCGCTTGGGAGTATCGCATCGCACCCGGCCACGAAGTCGCGACCTCGTCAACTTTGCAGCAGCGATGAGCAGGAGGATGGCCAGCGTGCAGCCGACCTCGCGCCGCCCGTGGCACCGACTCGGCGCTGCCTCAGGAGACGACCTGGTAGTACAGGTTCTGCGGATGCCGGGCCTGGGCGAAGAAGGTCCAGCGGTCGGCGACGAGGCCCGGGGCCTGCACCAGCACGGCGAGGAGCCAGGGCAGCACGCCGCCGGCGACGAGTCCCCAGGCGGCGAGCAGCGCCGGCAGCGCGAAGGCGAGCACCACGCCACCCAGCCGCACGCGTCGCGCCGCTGCCGGCGATGCAGGGTGGAAGAACTCGCGCGTGTTGAACGAGCCGCCGGTCATTCCCATCGCCTTCTGCACGAGCCGCGGAGAACGGATGCCGGTCGCCGTCTGCAGCGTCGAGCGGTGGCGCAAGCGGTCGTTGCGGCGCAGTGCCAGCATCCGCGTCGCCCAGGCCAGGAGGGTGATGGCCAGGGCGGCGGGCCCCGCCAGCGCCAGGAGGCGCGCCTCGCCCGCGAACGCCGCCAGCGCGGCGCCGCAGAGGCAGCCCGACGACAGGCCGAGGACCGCGAAGTTGACGAGCGTCAGCGGCTGCGCCCATTCCTCGATGAAGCGCAGGCAGGCGTAGATCATGGCCGTGCAGTACCAGAGCGCCGACGACACGGCGACGACGAGCACGGGCATGACGACGCGCAGCAGCCAGGGCGGCGCGTCGGCACGCACTGCGAGCCACCAGAGCGCGACGAGCCCGATGAAGGCCGGCAGCACGATCACCTCCCGCGACAGCCACGAGGTGCGCCACATGGCGACGGCGCGCCAGGCGCGCTCGGGCCGGCCCAGGTGCAGGAACGAGGCCCCGAGCGCGCCGACCAGCATGACGATCACGAGCAGCAGCGAGCCCGAGACGAACGAGGCGGCCACCGGGACACCGTCGAGCACCGCCACGGCGAGCAGCACGGCCAGCCCCTGCGCGGCGCCGGCCAGCGTCGTGAAGACGACGACCGAGAACGCCGGGTTCATTCCTTGGCGCCGCCGCCGAGATCGCGTCGCTCGCGCGGCGCATCGCCCGCGGCCGCGGTGACGCGGCGCGGCAGGTACTGGTTCGCCGGCGTCGTCTGCCATTCCGGCATCAGCGCATAGCCGCCGCGCTCGCGGATCGCGATCGACACTTCCGACTGCGGATCCTTGACGTCGCCGAACAGGCGCGCGCCGGTCGGGCAGGCCTTCACGCACGCCGGCTTGCGGTCGATCTCGGCCAGGCCCTCGTCGTAGATGCGGTCGACGCAGAGCGTGCACTTGGTCATCACCTGCCGCTCCTCGTCGAGCTCGCGCGCGCCGTAAGGGCATGCCCACGCGCAGTACTTGCAGCCGATGCACTTGTCGTAGTCGACGAGGACGATGCCATCCTCCTTGCGCTTGTAGCTCGCGCCGGTCGGGCACACCGGCACGCACGGAGGCTCCTCGCAATGCAGGCAGCTCTTCGGGAAGTGGATGGTGTCGGTGTCGGGAAAGACGCCCGCCTCGAAGGTCTGGACTCGGTTGAAGAAGGTGCCGGTCGGGCTGGCGCCGTAGGCGTTCTCGTCGACCAGCGGCCCGGCCGAGCCCGAGGTGTTCCATTCCTTGCATGAGGTGACGCAGGCATGACAGCCGACGCACACGTTCAGGTCGATGACGAGCGCGAGCTGCTTCGCCATCGTCTCCTCGGCCGCCCCGCGCGAGGCCGCCGTCGCCGCGCGCGCGGCTGCGCGGACAGCGCGTGCCGGCGCCTCGGCGACGGCCTCGGCACGCAGCAGGTCCTTGAGCCAGGCGATCATGGCTTCGGGGCCTGCGCGAAATAGGCGATCGCGCGGCGGACGCTGCCGAGCACACCGGGCACCGCCGCCTGGGTCGGCATCTGCGGCGAGGTCCGCTCGTCCGGCTCGGGCTCGGCCGGGCGGATGCGCACGCGCACGTCGTACCAGCCGGCCTGGCCGGTGATCGGGTCGGAGTTGCTGATCGTCCCGCCCGCTGCCTGCGGCAGCTCGTCGGAGATCAGGTGGTTGAGCAGGAAGCCCTTCCGCGCCTCGTCGGCGCCCGGTGCCAGCTGCCAGGCGCCGTCGGCCTTGCCGATCGCGTTCCAGGTCCACACCGTTCCGGGCTCGACCGCCTCGCTCCAGCGCACCATGCAGCGCACCTGTCCCCACGGGCTCTCGACCCAGCACCAGCCACCGTCGGCGATGCCTGCGCCCTGCGCCGTCGCCGGGTTGACGTGCAGGTAGTTGTGGCTGTGGATCTGGCGCAGCCAGGCGTTCTGCGAGTCCCACGAGTGGTACTGCGCCATCGGCCGCTGCGTGATCGCATTGAGCGGGAAGGCGACGCAGTCGGTCGCCTCGGCCTCGAGCGGCGGATACCAGAAGGGCAGCGGGTCGAAGTAGGTGGCGATCCGCTGGCGCAGGTGCTCGGGCGGCTGGCGCCCGCCCGTCTTGCCCTGCGCCGCGAGCCGGAAGGTCTGCAGCGTGTCGCTGTAGAGCGCGAGCTGCACGACGTCGTTCTTCTGCCGCCAGCCCTTGTCCTTCGCGAAATCGAGATAGGCCCGGTTCCAGTTGCGCATGTAGCTCATGGACTCCGGCATCTCGAACTTGAAGAAGCAGTCGTTCTTCGCGTACATCTCCCACTGCCTCGGGTTCGGCGCGCCGCGCAGGTGCTCGGTGCCGTCCTTGCCGCGCCATCCCATGAGGAAGCCGATCCCGGGCGCCGACTCGAAGTTGACGACGAAGTCGGGGTAGTCCTTGAACTTGCGGCGGCCGTCGGCGCCGGTGAACGCCGGCAGCTTCAGCCGCCCGGCGAGCTCGACGAGCACCTCCTGGAAGGGCTTGCACTCGCCCGTCGGCGGCACCATGGGCACGCGCACCGAATCGCAAGGGCCGTCGTACTCCGAGATCGGGCGGTCGAGCATGCTCATCACGTCGTGCCGCTCGAGGTAGGTGGTGTCGGGCAGGACGAGGTCGGCGAAGGCGACGGTCTCGCTCTGGAAGGCGTCGCAGACGACGAGGAACGGGATCTGGTAGTCGCCGTCCGCATGCTTCGCGTTGAGCATCTCGCGCACGGCCAGGGTATTCATGGTCGAGTTCCAGGCCATGTTGGCCATGAACAGCAGCAGCGTGTCGAGCCGGTACGGGTCGCCGCGCGTGGCGTTGGTGATGACCGTGTGCATCAGCCCGTGCGCCGACAGCGGGTGCGCCCACGAGAACGCATGGTCGATCCGCATCGGCGTGCCGTCGTCGCCGATCGCGAGCTCGTCCGGGCTGGCCGGAAAGCCGAGCGGCGCGGCGTTGAGCGGCGTGTTCGGCTTCAGCATGTCGGGCGAATTGAAGGCGCGGAAGTTGGGGACGATGTGGCGCGGGTACGGCGCCTTGTGGCGAAAGCCGCCGGGCGCGTCGATCGTGCCGAGCACGCTCATCAGCACCGCCAGCGCCCGCACCGTCTGGAAGCCGTTCGAATGCGCGGCGAGCCCGCGCATGGCGTGGAAGGCAACCGGCCGCGCCTGCGTCGTCGCGTGACGATGGCCCCAGGCATCGGTCCACGGGATCGGCAGCTCGAAGGCCTGCTCGAACGCGGCCTGGCCGAGCTCGACGGCGAGCGTCCGGATCCGCTCGGCGGGGACGCCGGTGATGGCCGCCGCCCACTCCGGCGTGCACGGGGCCACGCGCTCGCGCAGGAGCTGGAACGACGGGGCGACGCGGGTCCCGTCGGCCAGGGCGTAGTGCCCTTCGAGGGCCGGGTCGCAGCCTTCGCCGATGCCCTCGGGGTACGCGGCCTTGATCCGGCCGTCGGCCCGGTCGAACACGAGCTTGTTGTGCGGGTGCCGGCCGTCGCCCGGCGGCCCCTTGGCCGGATCCGGGTCGTGCGCGAACATGCCTTCGCGTTCGCCGTCGCCGAGCACGACGAGCTGGGGCGCGTTGGTGAAGCGCTTCAGGAAGGCATGATCGATGCGGTCGCCGGCGATCAGCTCGTGCAGCAGCGCCATGAACAGGGCGCCGTCGGTGCCCGGCCGGATCGGGATCCACTCGTCGGCGATCGCCGAGTAGCCGGTCCGCACCGGGTTGATCGAGATGAAGCGGCCGCCCTCGCGCTTGAACTTGCCGATGGCGATCTTCAGCGGATTGGAATGGTGGTCCTCGGCGGTGCCGATCATGACGAACAGCCTGGCTCGGTCGAGGTCCGGCCCGCCGAACTCCCAGAAGCTGCCGCCGATGGTGTAGATCATTCCGGCGGCCATGTTCACCGAGCAGAAGCCGCCGTGCGCGGCGTAGTTCGGGGTCCCGAACTGGCGCGCGAAGAGGCCCGTCAGCGCCTGCATCTGGTCGCGGCCGGTGAAGAGCGCGAAGCGCTTCGGATCGGTGGCGCGGATCTTCGCCAGGCGCTCGGCCAGGAGGTCGAAGGCGCGCTCCCAGGAGATCGGCTCGAACTCCCCGGCACCGCGCTCGCTGCCGGCCTTGCGAAGCAGCGGCTGCGTCAGGCGCGCCGGCGACGCCTGCTTCATGATCCCTGCCGAGCCCTTCGCGCAGATCACGCCCTTGTTGACCGGATGGTTGGGGTTGCCGTCGATGTAGCGCAGCTCGCCGTCGCGCAGGTGCACGCGCACGCCGCAGCGGCACGCGCACATGTAGCAGGTGGTGGTCTTCACCTCGACGTTCGCCGCGACGGCCGGGGGCACGTGCGGATCGTGGATCGGGGCGCGCGGGAAGAGCTTGGACAGCAAGCGAGGCACTCCGTCGAAGGCCGCAGGACGAGCCGCGAAGAACGGCGCAAGACCCATCCTAGGGCAGTGGCCCTGAACCGAAAAGCGGGTAATCTCGCTCTCGATGAGCGAGAAAATCGATCAGCCACGGCTGCGCGTGACGCTGCGCCAGCTCGAGGTCTTTGCGGCCCTGGCGCGCACCGGATCGACCCGCGCGGCGGCCGACCGGGTCGCGCGCTCGCAGTCGGCGGCCAGCACGGCCCTGGCCGCTCTCGAGAGCGCGCTCGGCGCGGCGCTCTTCGATCGCATCGGCCGGCGCCTCGTCGTCAACGAGAACGGCCGCGCCCTCCTGCCGCTGACGATCTCCCTGCTCGATCAGGCCGGCGAGCTGCAGACGATGTTCACGCGCGAGCCGCTGGCGCCGCTGCGCATCGCGGCGAGCTTCACCATCGGCGAATACCTGCTGCCCGACCTCATCGCCCGCTGGAAGCAGGCGCAGCCGCTGGCCACGGCGCGGCTTGCCATCGGCAACACCAGCGAAGTGATCGACGCCGTGGTCGGCTTCGAGGTCGACGTCGGCTTCATCGAGGGCCGGCAGCGCCACGCTGATCTGGTCGTTCGCCGCTGGCTCGCCGACGAGCTTGTCGTCTTCGCGGCGCCGGGCCATCCGCTCTCCGGGCGGACCGTCGGCCGCGCCGAGCTGGCGGCGGCGCCATGGATCCTGCGCGAGCCCGGCTCCGGGACGCGCGAGGCGAGCGAGCGCTGGCTGGCCGACAGGCTCGGGCCCCTGCACCTCGAGCTCGAGCTCGGCAGCAACGAGGCCGTGAAGCGCGTCGTCGCTGCCGGCTTGGGCGTCGGCTGCCTGTCTCGCCACGCCGTCGCCGAAGCCCTCGCGGGCGGATGGCTGGTCGAGGTGCGCACGCGCCTGCCCAAGGCGGCGCGCGCGCTTTCGATCGTCGTGCATCGCCGGCGCCGGGTCGGCCGGACCGCCCAGGCCTTCATCGCCAGCTGCCTGTCCGGGACGCCCTGGACACCCGATGGAGGGTCGCAGCGGTCTCTTCCACGCGACCGCACGGACCCTTAGACTTCCGCCCCCCGCCGTCGCTGCCGGCGCCGCACCACGACGTCCGCACGGCCGGCGCCGGAACCCACGAGGAGACCACCATGTCGCTGCTTGCTTCGCTCGGGCTTCCGCCCGTTTCCTCGTCCCCGCAGCCGCCGCCCGCGGCCGGGCAGATGTCCGCTCCGCCCACCACGGGGAAGGCCAAGGTGAAAGGGAAAGCGGCCGGCAAGGTCCGGACGATCGACTTCGAGGAGGGCGAGACCATCGTCGCCGGCGAGCCGACGGTGCGCCAGCTCGCGATCGGGCAGATCGTGTGGGCCAACGGCCACGGCAAGCGGCAGATCTGGGGCCTGATCAACACGGCGGGCGACCTCGCGCAAGGCGGCAGTGCATGGCACGAGAAGGCGCTGGCCGAGATGAACGCGGTGGCGGCGCGAGGCGTGCAGTTGGTGGTCGGCCTGCAGGAGCGGGAGGACCGCTTCCGCGCCGACCTGCTGAAGGTGAAGACGGCCGTCAAGGAAAGCGCCAAGGGCCTGGCCGAGGTCAAGAAGCTCGGTCCGGCGATCGCCAAGCGCATGAAGCAGGACGACGACTTCTACGGCGACATCAAGGACTTCACCACCGCGCTGGCCACTGCGAAGAAGAGCGCCAAGGAGGTCTCCAAGGCAGCCAAGGATTTCGACGCCGCGACGAACGCGCTGAAGGCCGCCGTCTTCGACGAGAAGACCTATCAGGCGAAGAAGGACGTCGAGGCCGGGGAAGCGGCGGTCCGGAACAAGCAGGCGCAGATCGACGAGGCGAAGGCCATCTTCAGGAAGGTCATCGACATCGCCGGCAAAGTCGTCAAGCAGGAGTGGGGCGCGATCGCGACGATGGCCCTCGACTACGCGCAGGAGAAGGCGCTCGACGCTGCCGCCGACGCGCTCGCCGCCGGCCGCCTGATCGAGCAGCTGGAGGACCTCAAGGCGAACCTTGCCAAGGCCCGGGCCAAGGTCGACGAGTTCGAGAAGGGCTCGCTCGATGCGAAGCTGCAGGAGATGCAGGACCGGCTGGAGTCGGCGGCGAAGGCGCTGGAGATGGCGCACGACGCGCTGCACGAGGCGGTCGCCGACCTGCCCGGCGCGCAGCGCAACGCCATCAACGAGCTGAACGAGGACAAGAGCACCGCGCCGGCGGCCCAGATGATCTCGGCCCGCATCACCCAGCTGGCCGACATCGAGAAGGCGCGCGCTTCGTGCGGGGAGTACGCCAAGGTCGCCGACAAGGCGAATGCGCGCATGCAGCAGTTCGTCGAGCTGTTCAGGCAGGTGGGCACCTTCTTGGCGAAGGCCGCCAAGGACAAGCCCTACTACGCCGAGGACAAGCCGTACGGACGCGAGCTCTACCGGGCGTCGCTGAAGAACTCGATCGCCTTCGGCGACTGGTCGATGTCGATCCCGGGGGTCAAGCGCGAGGCCGAGAACGCGCTCAAGTGGCTCGCCTCGACCGGCGCCGACGGCCCGCTCGCCAACTTCGACCAGGCGATCGAGTCGACGCGCAAGGACCTGGGCCGGCCCTAGACCGTCAGCCGCTGGCCGATCTGGTCGAGGCGCGACTGGAACTGATCGTCGTCGGGCACGGCGCCGTCGGGCGTGAGGTGATCGACGACCTCGGGCAGCAGGTGGGCCAGGCCGTCCCGAGCCTCGTCGTCGCTGACGCCCGCCTGCGACGCGATCTGCGAGATCTGCTCGCGCCCGAACACCTCGGACAGTGCGTTGGGGTCGATCGGCTCGTTCGGCCCCGTCGACACCCAGGACTGCGCCTGCTGGCCGTAGCCCCGTTGGGTGAGCTGCTCGAGGAGCCCGCCCAGGCCGCCGAGCCCGCCCAGGCCGCCCATGCCGCCCATACCGCCCGCCCCCGCGGACGCGCCCGGCCCGAACATCTGGCCGAACCCGCCCGGCAGGCCGCCGCCGCCCATCGACCCGCCGGCGCGGGAGCGGTTGGCGAGCATGCCGAGCACCACCGGCAGCAGGGACATCAGGACACGTCCCATGCCGCCGCCGGAGCTTGCGGGGGCACCGAGTCCGCCGCCCATGGGCGAGCGTCCCTGGGCATTACCGGCGATTCCGCCGAGTATCTGGTCGAGCAATCCCATGCCAAGCTCCTCTGGAAGTGGAAGGGCACTAGAGCAAGCCGCGCGCCTGCAGCGCCGAGGGCAGACGCAGGCGCGCCGATGAGCGTCCCGCGGCTCGACGGTGCCGCTGCGGATAATCGCGCCGCCGATCTCACCGGAGCACCTGATGCCCTTGCGCCTCGACCACGTCATCTACGCAGGGCGGGACCTGGACACGCTGATGTCCGGCTTCGCCGCGCTGACCGGCGTCGCGCCCGTCCGCGGCGGCCGGCACCCGGGGCTCGGCACCCGCAACGCCCTCGCTTCGCTCGGCGACGACGTGTACTTCGAGCTGCTCGCCGTCGACCCGGAACAGGCGACCGCCCTCGCCGGGACGTTGGGCGGCCGCATCGACGCCCTGCCCTCGCCTCGCCTGCTCGCCTACATGCTGAAAGGCGCTGGGCTCGAGCGCCAGCAAGAGATCCTCGCCCGACACGGGATCGCGTCGGACCTTTTCGATGCCTCGCGGAACACGCCGGACGGGCGCACCTTGCGCTGGCGCCTGCTGGTTCCGCGCGACAACGCCTGGGGAGACTGGGTCCCCAAGTTCATCGACTGGCTCGACACGGTGCATCCCGCCACGACATCCGTGCCGGGCTGCCGTCTCGAGACCTTCGAGATGGGGCACCCCGATGCCGCCCGGCTCAACGAGCTCCTGGCCGAGCTCGGTGCCGACCTGGTCGCGCAAACGGCCGACCAGCCTTTCTTCCAACTTCGCCTGCAGACGCCGCGCGGGCGGGTGAGCTTCGTCGGCTGAAGCGCCCCGGCCGCGGCCTCGCTGCTAGCGCTCGCCGCGAAGGGCCAGCATCGCCGCCTCGACTTCGCGCAGCCGGTCCTTGCCGAAGTACATGTCGTCGCCGACGAAGAAGGTTGGCGAGCCGAACGCGCCGCGCGCGAAGGCCTCCTCCGTGTTCGCCTTGAGGACGTCCTTGGCCGACGCGCTGGCGCCGGCTTCCACGATCGCCGGGCCGTCGAGACCCGCATCGGCCAGGACGGCCAGGACTTCGGCGCTGTCGCTCATGTTCCGGCCCTCTTCCCACATCGCCGCGAACATCGCGTTCACATAAGGCTCGAAGCAGCCCAGGTTCTGCGCCGCCACGGCGCCACGCATGATCTGCAGCGTGTTCACGGGAAAGTGCGGGTTGAGCCTGAATGCCGTGATGCCGTGCGCCTTGACGAAACGCTCGATCTCCAGCATCTCGTAGGCGCGCTTGTTGGGTATGTCGGCGTTCGACACGAACGGCGAGCGGTTGTTGCTCAGCTTGAACAGGCCGCCGAGCAGGACCGGCACGTAGGCGACGGGGATGCCGGTGCGCGCCTCGATGTGCGGCAGCACGCGATGGCAGAGATACGCGTTCGGGCTGCCGAAGTCGAACAGGAACTGCACGGGAGCCGTCACCAGTTCTCCATCCAGGGTCGAAGATCGCTCTCGTGGGTCCAGGCATCGCGCGGCTGCCGGTGGATGTGCCAGTAGGCGTCGGCGATGTGATCCGGGTCTAGGATGCCCTGCTTCTCCTTCAGCGCATAGCGCTCGGGAAAGCTGCTGCGGATGAACTCGGTGTCTATGGCGCCGTCGATGATCGGGTGCGCGACGTGGATGCCTCGCGGCCACAGCTCGCGGGCCATGCTCTGCGCCAGGGCACGCAATGCATGCTTGGCGCCGGCGAACGCGGCGAAGCCTTCGCGGCCGCGCAGGCTGGCCGTCGCACCGGTGAAGATGATGGTGCCGCGGCCCCGCGGCAGCATCGCCTTGGCGACTTCGCGGCCCATCAGGAAGCCGCCGAAGCACGCCATTTCCCAGACCTTGCGGTAGACGCGCGAGGTGGTTTCGGCGATCCCGAAGTTCACGTTGGCGCCGATGTTGAAGACCGCGACCTCGATCGGTGCGATGTCCCGCTCGATCTGCTCGACGAGGCGGATCATCTCGTCCTCGTCGCGGGCGTCGCTGCCGAAGGGATGGGCCCGACCGCCCTCTTCGCGGATCTGCGCCACGAGCGGCTGCAGCTTGTCGACGTGGCGGCGCGTGACGCAGGCGACGTAGCCTTCGCGAGCGAAACGGCGCGCCACCGCGCCGCCGGTCGCGTCACCGGCGCCGATCACGAGAATGGCCTTGTCCGCGTGCTCCATGGTCCTCTCCGGCCTTCAGCCGAAGTGTGGACGATCTCGGGAATCAGGGTGCGGCGGCACGCGGCGCCGGGTGATCCTCGGAGGGCGACTACTTCGTGCAGAAAGGCACCAGGCCCATCGCCGACTTGATGCCGTTCACGAGCATCTGCTTGAACTGCGCCTGGCCGGGGAAGCCGGAGCCGTCGACGAACGCCTGCCCGTCGTGGCCAAGCGTCGTCACCCAGGAGCGGCCGCCGTCGTAGTACTGGCACCAGGTCACCGGGTGGAAGCGGCCGTGCCCGGGATGCGTCGTGCGCCGCGTCGCGAGGGTGTTCTCGTCGACGTTGGCGAGGAACTTGACGTTGGTCGGGAACGGCACCAGGTTGTACCACTCGTCGCGGAACTCCCAGCGCATCGGCAAGCCGTTGGTCGACGAGTCGTTGGCGGTGACGATCTGCACCGTGCCGTTCTGGTTGGCGCCGTGGTCGTAGTAGTTGGCATTGCCGAGCAGGCCCTCGTACCACGGCCAGTTGTACTCGGTGCCGAAGGCGTTGTGGATGCCGACGAAACCGCCGCCGGCGCGGATGAACTGACGCAGGTTGACCTTGCCCTGGTCGAGGTACGCGCTGGTCGACGTGTTGACCGCTTGCGCCGGGTCGACCGCCGTGCCGTGCTTCCACAGGGCGTCGCGGCTGTTGTTCAAGAAGATCACCGCCTTGTACGTCGTGTTGCCTGCCCCGGGAAGGCGGGTCACCTCTTCGGTCCAGTCGACCTGGATCCCTTCGGCGTTCAGCCATTGCACGAGCGCGCGCTGGGCCACGTGGCCGGCCTCGAGCGGTGGGTTCAGGCCAGCCGGCATGCGCGGGCCGATGTTGGCGTGCCGCGGACCCGCGGTGCGCGAGAAGATCAGAACCCGGTTCTGCCGGCCGGGACCGACCCAGTCGTGATAGCACGCCGGGTCGACGCCGCGGCAGACGTTGTAGGTCGGGTCCCAGCTCGACGGGGCGGCGCCCGGCGGCAGGTTGCCGTTGGTCGGCGTCGTGTCCTGCGCGCTGGCCCCCGTCACTGCCGCAGCAAGCCCGAGCAGGGCGGCAACGGCGCTACGGCGAAAGCGGATGTCCATGTCTTTGCTCCATCTTTGTGCGTTGGGTGTCGGTGCGTGCCCGCCGGCGGCGAGTTCTCGTCGCTCGTTCTGTACCATAGAACAGCGTTTTGTTTTCTCGATGCAGTATAGAAGCCGTTGGTCTGCTGTCAACCGATAGACCCCTCGATCGCGGGGCTTGCGCCGATCCACTTCGTGGACGGCAGCCGCCTCGCTAATAGAACCAGCGAGCGGGAACCAGGACGAGCTGCGGGAACAGCACCATGGCGAACATGATCAGGAACTCGGCGATCATGAAAGGGATGACGCCGCGGGTGACGACGTCCATGGGAACCTTGCCGACGCCCGCCACCGTGTTCAGCACCACGCCGACCGGCGGCGTGATCAACCCGATGGCGTTGTTGATCATGAAGAGGACGCCGAAATAGATGGGGTCGATCCCGGCGGCATAGACGATCGGCATCAGAACGGGCGTCAGGATCAGGATCGTCGGCGTCATGTCGAGCGCCGTGCCGACGATCATCACGAGCAACATGATCCCCATCATGAGCAGCGTCGGGCTGTCGAGCAGCGGCTTGAGCAGGGACACCACCTGCGCCGGGATGTTCGCCACCGTGATCAGCCAGGCGCTCACGGCCGCCGCGGCAACGAGGAACATGACGACAGCGCTGGTTCGCGCCGCGTCGACCAGCACGGAGTAGAGCTTCGACAGCGGGAGCTCGCGGTAGACGACGGTCGCCACGAACAGGGCGTAGACGGCGGCGACGACGCCGGCCTCTGTCGGCGTGAACACGCCCATCTTCATGCCGACGATGATGATGAACGGCAGGACGAGCGCCCATGCGGCTTCGCGCACGGCGGTCAGGACCTCGGCGAGGGACTTGCGCCTGGGCGGGACGATCGTCTCGCCGCGCGCGAGGAACCACCAGGTCACCCACAGCGTCGCCGCGAGCATCAGGGCCGGGAAGATCCCGGCGAAGAACAGCTTCGAGATCGAGACGTTCGCGGCGACGCCGAAGACGACGAAGCCGATGCTGGGCGGCACCACCGGCGCGATGATGCCCGCCGAGGCGATGAGGCCCGCGGCGCGGCCGGGCTCGTGCCCGGCCTTGATCATCATCGGCAGCAGGATGGCCGACAAGGCGGCCGCATCCGCGATCGCCGAGCCGGAGAGCGCCGCCAGCAGGCAGGCGGCGACGATCACGACGTAGCCGAGGCCGCCCTTGATGTGGCCGACCAGCACCAGGGCGAGGTTGACGATTCGCCGCGACAGCCCGCCGACGTTCATCACCTCGCCGGCGAGCAGGAAGAAGGGCACCGCCAGCAAGGGGTAGCTGTTGGCACCATTGATGACGTTCTGGGCCAGGATCTGCGCGTCGAGCATGCCCAGGTGCCACATCAGGGCGGCGCCGCACACCAGGAGCGCGAACGAGATCGGGATGCCGATCGCCATCGCCGCAAGCAGCGAGAAGATGAAGACCGCGATGGTCACTTCAGGTCCTCGGACTCTTTGATGATGACGAGGTCGGCTTCAGTGGCGCGGCCGCTGAGCAGCTTGATCAAGTCGTTGAGGAGCACGACGGCGGCCGAGACGCTGAAGACGAGCCCGACACCGTAGAACCAGCCCATCGACGCGCCGCTCGACGGTGCGGAGACGTCCCAGTTGATCTTCGTCTGCTCGAGCGATCCGTTGAAGATGAACCAGCAGGTCATCAGCATCAGCAGGTAGCCGATGAGGAGGCACACCTTCTTGCCGGCCGGGCCGAGCCGCCCGACCAGCATCTCCGTGCCGAGGTGGGCGTGCCGGTGCAGCGCGACCACCGCGCCCATGAACGTCAGCCAGACGAACAGCCACCGAGACATCTCCTCGGTGACCGAGATCCCCGAGTTGAAGCCGTAGCGCAGGACGACGTTGCCGAACACCAGCGCCACCATCAGCACCAGGCACGACGCGATGAAGGCCTCGAGGACCTTGCAGTAGCCGTCGAGGACGGCGTCGACCAGGCTGACCTTGCGCGGGGCGTCAGGGGGCACGGGCAGCCTGCGGGTCGACGGGGGTGCGAGCGTGCGTCAACCCTTGTGGATGCGCGTCAGCTCGTCGGTGTAGAGCTTGGCGATCGCCGGATCGTAGGTTCCGAGGAAGCGATCGGTCACCGCCTTGGCCGTCTGCCGCATGCGCGCCTGCTCGGCGGGCGCTACTTCGTTGTACTGCATGCCCTTGGCCTGCAGCTCGCCGACGGCCTTCTGCGCCGCCGCGCGGCTCGCCTGCCGCTGGTAGCCGCGCGCCTCGTTCGCGGCATCGCTCATGATCTTCTGCTCGGCCGGCGAGAGGCGGTCCCAGAAGCGCTTGCTGACGAGCATGATGTTCGCGGCGTACACGTGGTTGGTCGCGCTGACGAACTTCTGCACCTCGTAGAACTTGTTGGACAGGATCACCGAGAACGGGTTCTCCTGCCCGTCGACGGCCCTGGACTCGAGGGCGCCGTACAGCTCCGCGAACGGCATCGGCACCGGGTTCGCCTTGAACGCCTTGAAGGTGTCGAGGAAGACCGGGTTCGGGATGACGCGGATCTTGAGGCCGTCGAGGTCCTCGGCCTTGGCGATGGCGCGCTTGCTGTTGGTGACGTTGCGAAAGCCCAGGTCCCAGTAGCCGAGCGCGACGAGACCCTTCTCCGGCAGCTTGGCGATCAAGGCCTGGCCGAGCGGCCCGTCGAGCAGTGCGTCGGCCTGTGCGAAGTTGCCGACGGCGAACGGGAAGTCGACGAGGCCGAATTCCTTGACGATGCCGGCAAGCGACGTCGTCGCCGGCGCCGACATCTCCTGCACGCCCCCCTGCAGCGCCGACTGCTGCTGCAGCTCGTTGCCGAGCTGCGAGGCCGGGAACTCCTGCACCTTCATCTTGCCGCCGCTCTTGGCAGCCACGAGCTCGCCGAAGCGCTTGACCCCCATGCTGACCGGATGGTCGGTGTTGTTGAGGTGGCCGAAACGGATCGTCCGCTCCTGGACGTCCTGTGCGAAGGCGGTCAGCGGCAGGCCCATGGACAGGCCGGCGAGAGTGACGGCGCGGCGCTGGAGGTTCATGTGATCGTTCTCCAAAAGCTGGGGCGGCTGTCGATGCTTTCACGATCAGAACGGCGTTCCATCATGGAATACGCCGAGCGCTTCGCAGACGCCACGGGTGAGCGGGCCGACGGACCAGGGTCGTGTTGTTCTAGACCGTAGAACGGCGTTTCGAAATACTAGGTGCCCGAGTCAGCGCTGTCAAACGGAGGGACTTCACCTCTGCGGCCGGCAGTCCGCCCGGCCGGACGGCGACGATCCAGCGCTTCGGGCCAGCGTGTCCAGCCTGGCTCGCAACGCCCGGAGCTCGGGCTTGCCGACCGGCGCGCCCCGGCTGGGCACGGCGACGTCGAAATCGGACCACAGCACGTGCGAGATCGCCGCCGCCCAGCCTGCGAAGCTGCCCCCGGATGCGCAGTCCGGCTCCGGATCGCCGGCCGTGTACAGCTCGCCGACCGCCATCACGCGGAGGTCGGGAAACAGGACGACGCTGTCGGCACCCGTTCGTCCGCTGCCGACGTGCTCGATCTGGGCCTCGACGTCGCCTGCGCGCAGCAGGTAATCGGTGTCGTACGCGGTCGGACGCGCCGGCGGGACGCCCAGCGCCGGCGCGGATGCGGCGAGGCGCTGGGCAGCCCGCCGCTGGACGATGACCGGCACGCCGGCCTCGAGGAATCGCGCGATGCTGCCCGCCGGGTCGGGCCCGGCCGCCGTCAGGACCAGCGCCTGGACAGGGAGCCTGGGGTCCTTCGCGACGCGATGGATCTCGACCATCAGCGACTCGTAGGTTCCGGCGCGATGGGCGTCGACGACGACCAGACCCCGGCTGCCGATCCGCAGCAAGGTCGAGCCTCCCGGGCCGACGATGCGGTGGAGACCCGGCTTCACCGGTTCGCTGCTGAATGCCGTGGCATCGGCTCCCGCCGGCGTTGCGAGCGGCGACGCGACAGCGGGCATCGACGCGAGCAACAGCGACGCGAGGACGACCCTGGCGAGAATCCGCACCGCGTTCCCCATGCTGCCGACGAGTGCACCGCTCGGGGCTACCATGCCCGCCCTCGAAGCGCCGTGGCTGCCGACACGCAAGCGGCGCTCCTCGACCGCGCACCCGGCTTCGAATTTCCATGCTGTCCAGCCTCGATACGTCCCATGCGGCGCTCGCCAGGCGCTACGAGGAGATCCCGTACGACGCCCTTCCGCATCGCGCATCGCACCCTGCGCGGCTGGCGAGCGTCGCCGCCCTGGCCGGGCACGCTGCCCCGGACGTGGAGCACTGCAGCGTCCTCGAGGTCGGCTGCAGCGACGGCTCGAACCTCATCCCCATGGCGGTGGCGCTGCCGGGCGCGCGTTTCGTCGGCTGCGATCTCTCGGCACCGGGGATCGAGGAAGGTCTGCGGACCATCGCCGCGCTCGGCCTGACGAACATCACGCTCGTCGAAGGCGACCTCGCGGCGCTGGGTCGCGAGCACGGCGGCTTCGACTACATCGTCGCGCATGGCGTGTATTCGTGGGTGCCGGCGCATGTGCGCGACGCCTTGCTCGCGCTCGCCGAAGAACGCCTGGCCCCGGCGGGGATCCTCTACGTCAGCTTCAACGTGCTGCCGGGCTGTCGCGTGCGGCAGGCCGTGTGGGACGTCCTGCACCAGCATGTCGACGCCATCGAGGACCCGCGCGCTCGACTCCATGCGGCGCGCGAGGTGGCGCGTCTCGTCGGCGAGGCGAGCCCGGCGACACTCGAGTCCGACCAGGCCGTGCGCGCCGAATTCAGGGCTGTCGCGCAGCGCAGCGACAGCGAGCTCTATCACGACGATCTTGCCGTCCCCAACGAGCCGGTCCTGTTCCATGCCTTCGCCGATCACGCCGCCCGCCATGGCCTGCGCTACCTCGCCGATGCGGACTTCCCGACCTTGAGCCTGGCCGGGGACGCCAGCCAGCCGCCGGCGTCCCTGTCGACACTCGACCCGATAGCCCGCGAGCAGTATCTCGACTTCGTCCGCCTGCGCCGCTTCCGCCAGGCGCTGCTCGTCCGTGTCGACGCACCGTCTGCGCCGGCGGCCGAGCCGAAACGCCTTCGCCAGCTGCACGTGTCGGCCAGCTGGGAGCTGGCGCGCGGCCCTCTGGCGGGCGCCGTCCACAAGCTGGCGCGCCGGCTCGATCCGGCATCGGGCGGCGGAGGGGCGATGCGCAAGCTCCTCGATGCGCTGGTCGCGAGCCACCCGGCAACGCTCCCCATTGCTTCGCTCGACCGGCACGTCGATGTCGGCGCGCTGGCCGCGCGCCTGGACGCGATCCTGCGCGAGGCGTACGAGGCCGGCATCGTCGAGCTGTGGGTCCGCCCGCCGCCGATCACCATCGCCGCGGCGGACCGACCCCTGGCCAGTCCACTGGCCCGCCTGCAGGCGGGTACACGCGACCGCGTGACGACGCTCCTGCACATGGCCGTCAGCATCGCCGACCGGAGCGCCTTGCAGCTCCTGCCGCTCGTCGACGGGACGCGCGACCGCGCCGCGCTCGTCGCTGCCGTGCGGGCGCTCGGCATCCAGAAGGACCCGTCGCAGGCCACCGGCTTCGTCGACTTCGCGCTCGAGAAGTTCGCCCGCCTCGGCCTGCTGATGACGACGACGGCTGATCACGAGACGGGAACCCGAGCCGTCGAAAGCTGACGGCTCGGCGGCTCAGGACGCGGCAGCCATGCCCCGCGTCAGGCGCCTGCGGATGAACGCGACCGGTCCCAGGCCGACCAGGAACAGGATCCACGCTGCCGGCAGAGGCACGGCGCTGGTGATCGTGACCGACCCGGATGCGAAGGCGTTGCCCGTGCCGGCCGGCGCGAAGCCGGCGTTGGCCTCGCTTCCGAGCGTCAGGTCGAGCAGGTAGGTCGCTCCCGGCGTCACGCCCCAGGCCCACGAGCCGCTGACGAAGTCCGCGAACACCGTCGTGGCGCCGGTCACCAGCCGGATGAACAAGGTGGTCGCGGCGTTGCTCGAGCCGACCTCGAAGGTGAGCGGGGTGAAGTCGACCACCACGAACGGCTGCGCTGCGGGCAACACGAACGACCCCGCGAAGTGGGCCAGCGCCACGGACGTGGCGATGCCGGTGACCGCGGTGGCGTCGGCCGAGGTCGACAGCAGGCCCGGACCGCCGATCGCTCCCGCGGTCGCGACGTCCGTCGCCCCGACCGAGTCCGAGCTGGCGAAGATCGGCGTTGCCGACGGCGGGCTCGTCTGCGAGTCGAAGCTCGCCGGCCCGTCCGTGGTCGTGGCGATGGTCGTGACGTCGAACTGCGGGTTGAGGAAGGTGATTTCGGCGGCCTGGGCGGCGGAAATCGCCACCGTTGCCAGGCACGCGAGCAGGATCTTCTTGTTCACTTCGGCTCTCCAGGGTTGAGTTGCAGGAGCGCCGTTGCGGCGCCGGCTTCGGAATCGTGGTTGCGCGGGTTCACTTGACGACTCGCACCGTCGCCGTGGACGTCAGCTGCTTCTGCACGCCGGCATTGGTGAAGTTCGCCGTGACCGCGAGCGGGACGTCGCCCGCCGGCAGGTTGTTGTCGATCAGGGCCTTGTCGAAGGTGGCGATCAGCGTCTGTCCCGACATGTTCACCGAAACGGCGGGGAAGACGGTCGTCGACAGCGGCGTGGTGATGCGAACGTCCCCGTCGAGCGTGTAGCCGGCCGGGAGCCTGAAGATCGCCGTGACCGTGCCCTGCACGCTGGTGAAGACGCCGTTGGCCGGCCGCATGTTGAAGAGGCTCGGCACGAACTGCAGGGCGCCCGGCAGGTTCTGCGGGACGTGATACGCGATCACCTTGCCGGTGGGACGCGGGTCGGTGCAGTCGTTGAAGAAGTACTCGCCCTCTCTCGTGAAGGTGTACTGGAACGACTCGCCCGGGTTCAGCCGGCGATTGAAGAGCCCTTCGAAGAACTGCGTCGCGCAGTGCGGCAGCTGGTTCGGGAACTGCGGGAACTGCGCCGGGCCCGGGTTCAGGAAGGTCACCGTCGTCCCGACCGGCACGCGCATCTGGGTCGGGTTCATCGCGCCCGACGCCGTGAGATCGCGAGCGTTGGCGGCGTCAGTCGTCCGGCTGGTCCGGGCGAGGTAGATGGTGTTGCCCACCGTGCTGCCTTCGACAGGCGTTCCCGCCACCGGCCGACGCATGTTCAGGGGCGCCGGCGTCGGCATTTCGCTGCTTCCCGAGGCCGTCTTGAAGCTGCCGCCGAGCTTGAACGCCCACAGCATGTCGCCTTCGGTGATGGAGTTGCCGTACGGGATGCCGGTGCCGGCCGCGAGCACCGCGACGTATTGATCGCCGCCGATCGTGTACGTCACCGCACCCGAGCTGATCGACGCGCCCGTCTGGAAGCGCCACAGCTCCTTGCCGCTCATCGCGTCGAGGGCCAGGAAGTTCCCATCGGGCATGCCGATGAACAGCACGTCGCTGCCGGTGATGAGCGGATGCTGGCCGTGCGCGAGGTCCAGGCCGATGTGGTTGCGCCACGCGACCTGGTTGGTCGACGCGTTGAGCGCGACGACGCCGCCGGTCTGGTACTGGCCGAGCGCGCGCAGGCCGTTGCCGCCGGCCGCACGATCGTGGGCGACGTTGTTGACGCCGTACGGGATGTAGTAGAGGTTCGTGCGCGGGCTGTAGCCGTGGTTGGACCAGTCGGCTCCGCCGTTCTGGCTGGTCGTCGACAGGATCGGCAGGTCCCAGTGCGGGTCGTACATGCAGCCGCGGCGATGCGTCGAGCCGTAGTCCGCCGGGTAGGTGACGAACGGCTTGTCGGCGTTCAGGTAGTTGGGCTCGGTGTAGACGAGCTGGCCCAGGGCGTTCGGCTGGTAGCCGTTGTAGTTGGGCACGCCACGCCACGGGTTGCCCGGGATGTTGTTCGGGCTGAGCGGCTCCCAGACCACGCATTCCGGAATCCAGAGGCCCTGGACCGGGAAGGGCTGGGTGCCCGGTTGCGACTGGCGCGAGTCGACCGGCCGCCCTCTCTCGACGACGCCGAGCAGCGACCGCCCGTTGGTCCGGTCGAGCACGAAGGTCATGCTCGACTTGCTGCCGTAGTAGATGGCCTTGCGCGTCTGCCCGCCGATCTGGACATCCGCCAGCACCGGCGGATGCACGTTGTCCATGTCCCAGATGTCGTGGCGGATCGACTGGAAGTGCCACTTGTAGGCGCCGGTCTTCAGGTCGAGCGCGACGAGCGTGTCGCCGAAGAGGTTGTCGCCCGGCCGCAGCTCGCCGTCCTGCGAGGAGCGGCAACTGCGAACGTTGCCGAAGGTGTAGTACACCATCCGCGTCTCGGGATCGACCGAGGGATGGATCCAGGGTGTCACGCCGCCCGTGAGCGCGCAGCTCAGGCCGTTCGGCTGCAGCGGCCCCCAGGTCGCTCCGGCGTCGGTGGTGACGCCGTTGACGTCGGTCACGACGCGGCCCGGCTCGGCGCCGCCGTAGAACGACCAGACGATGCCGCCGTCGCTGCTTCGCACCGCGAAGGCGGCGGCGCGGTTGCCGTCGTTCGCTCCGAGATACAGCATGCCGTCGTGGTAGACCGTCGCGACCTTCGCGACGTTGCCGAGGCTCTGCTCGTTCGGTCCCGTGGGCTGCGACACCCAGACCTGCGCGCCGGTGTCCTTGTTGAGCGCGACCACGCGGTTGCCGCTCGCGAGCGTGTAGACCTTGCCGTCGCCTACGGAGACGCCACGGCGCGTGCCGGTCGGCCCGAAGCCGGTGTTGGCGACCGTCGGCTGCCACTTCCACTTGGTGGCGCCGGTCGCGCCGTCGACCGCGATCACGCCGCCGCTCGGCGTGTCCAGGTAGAGGACCCCGTCGAGGGCGATCGGCGTTGTCTGCTGTCCCGTGTCCTCGGTCCCCGGGCTCGGCGCCGGCGTCGTGGCGGGCTGCGCCGCGATCCGCGTCATCCAGGCGGCGCCGAGGTTGCTGATGTTCGCCTGCGTGATCTGCGCCAGCGAGGAATAGCCCTGGTTGGCGAGGTTGCCGCCGACCTTCGGCTGGTCCTTGTCGGCGGGCGTGCAGCACGAGTTCAGATCGGCGGCGGCTCCGAAGATGACCGTCGGCACCGTCATGGAAGCGACGACGATCAGGGACGAG
Source organism: Caldimonas sp. (assembly GCA_036263655.1). Lineage (GTDB taxonomy): Bacteria > Pseudomonadota > Gammaproteobacteria > Burkholderiales > Burkholderiaceae_C > Schlegelella_A. The sequence continues at coordinate 55,750 of DATAGP010000059.1, forward strand.
ACGATGGGATTGAATTTCATTGAGCCTCCTCAGGCTTCGCCAGGACCGCTGGCGGCCCGGATCTGTTCAGGTGGTGTGTCGGCTGCGCGTTGCCGGACGCGAGAGCGCCCGCTGCGCGGGTGCCTTGCATCGGACCGGCAAGAACGCCCGCAACGCCGAGCGTGGGCCGCGAGCTGTTCGGATCTGGAGCGTCTCCTCGTGTCCGTTCTGTGGAATAGAACAGCGTTTTAAAATCCTAGGGGGCGCAATGCGGCATGTCAATCGATGTCCGCATAAATTTGCCGAGCGACCCCCGCGATGCGGGGGGCCGCCGAGATGACTCGCTGCTGAGACGTCCTGCCACGAGGCCGCCGGCCTCGGCGAACAGGCGCGCTATCGACGCGCTGCCTTGACTTTCCTGGCGGCGCCGGCCACGCGCGTGAGATTCCATCCGGCCAGCGTGGGATCGTCGACCACGCCGCCGAAGGTTCGCGTGAGCTCCTTGGCGTACTTGAACAGCACCGGCACGATCCGCTCGTCGCCGGCTGCTTCGATGCGGTAGCGCGGGCCCGAGACGCTGAGCGCGCCCACGAGCTGGTTACCGTGGCCGAGCACCGGTGCGGCGTAGGCGGCGGTCTCGGAATCGCGCTCGCCGTGCGAGACGGCGTACATCCTGCGACGGATCTCGTCGAAGCGTTCGCCCCGGGCGCCATGGAAGGCGCGCAGCACGTGGCCGGCAGCCCCGACGGTCAGCGGCAGCGAGTCGCCGACGTGCACCGAGTCGCGCACGGCGCGCGTCGTCTCGACCCGGTGCAGGCAGATCCGCTTGTCGTCGTCGACGATGTAGAACGACGCGCCCTCGTGCAGCTCGGCGCTGACCTTCTCGAGAACAGGGGGAACGATCTCGGCTGTGCGGAAGTGACGCTGGTACAAGGAGCCGAGGAGCAGCACCTTGGGGCCGAGCCGGTACGAGCCGTCGGCGCTGCGGAGCACGTAGCCGAACTTCTCGAGCGACTTCAGCAGCCTGAGGACGGTGCTCTTGTAGAGGTCGGTGCGCTTCGAGAGCTCGGCGAGCGAGACCTTGTCTTCGGTCAGCGCGTCGAGGATCGAGAGGGCCCGATCGACTGCTGCCACGCCGCCCTCTTCACCCATCTGCGCCCCCGCTGCGTCCGCCCGAGACGCGAAGCGTAGCCGATCCGGCGCCACGCCAGAACGCTCGCGGCCCCCGGCTGGACGGGCGGTGCTCGACGAAATTAGAATAGTGTTATGTTGCACGGAACGGTGTTCCCGGCCGCTCCGGACGGGCATTCCAACGGGTCGGTATCCGAAGATCATGACCAGCCCTGACTCATCGGCTCGCTACGATCACTACATCGACGGTGCCTTCTCGGCGCCGTCGTCCGGCGAGTACCTGCCCACGGAGAACCCCTTCACCGGGGAGGTGTGGGCCTCGATCGCCCGCGGCTCGCGCGCCGATGCCGAGAAGGCCGTCGAGGCCGCCCAGCGGGCCTTCGTCTCCGGGGCGTGGCCGGAGCTGACGCCTTCCGAGCGCGGCCGGATGCTGTGGCGGCTCGGCGATCTGGTCGCCGCCAATGCGCCTCGCCTGGCCGAGATCGAGCAGCGCGACAACGGCAAGCTCGCCACCGAGGTGGTCTCGCAAGTCCGCTACATGGCCGACTACTTCCGCTATTACGCCGGCCTCGCCGACAAGGTGCAGAGCGCCGTCATCCCGAGCGACAAGAAGGGCGTGTTCGCGTACACCAAGTACGAGCCGAAGGGCGTGGTCGCCATCATCACCCCGTGGAACTCGCCGCTGACGCTGACCAGCTGGAAGCTGGCGCCGGCGCTGGCCGCGGGCTGCACCGCCGTCATCAAGCCCTCGGAGTTCACGTCCGCGTCGATGCTCGAGCTGGCGAAGCTGTTCACCGAGGCGGGCTTTCCGAACGGGGTGGTCAACGTCGTCACCGGGCTCGGGCCCGAGGTGGGCGAGCCGCTGGTCACGCACCCGCACGTCGCCCACATCGGCTTCACCGGCGGCTCGCTGGCCGGGCGCAAGATCTACGAGCTGGCGGCACGCAACTTCAAGACCGTCACCCTCGAGCTCGGCGGCAAGTCGCCGAACATCGTCTTCGACGACGCCGACCTGGAGCAGGCGGTCAAGGGCGCGGTGTCCGGCATCTTCGCCGCCGCCGGACAGAGCTGCCAGGCCGGATCGCGCCTGCTGGTGCAGCGCTCGATCCACGACAGGTTCGTGGCCATGCTGGTCGACTTCATGCGCGACGTCCGCCTGGGCGACCCGAGCCGGCCCGAGACGCAGATCGGCCCGATCGCGACCCGCCCGCAGTTCAAGAAAGTGCTCTCGTACATCGACATCGCCAAGGACGAGGGCGCCACCTGCGTCCTCGGCGGCAGGGCGCGGCCCGATCTCGGCGCCGGCCAGTTCATCGAGCCGACGATCTTCACGAACGTGCGCAACGACATGCGCATCGCCCAGGAGGAAGTGTTCGGCCCGGTGCTCGCGGTCATTCCCTTCGACGACGAGGCCGATGCCATCCGCATCGGCAACGACGTCGCCTACGGCCTCGCCGCCGCGGTCTGGACGCGCGACCTGCGCCGGGCCATGACGATGGTCGACAAGCTCCAGGCCGGCACGGTCTGGGTCAACAACTACCGGGCGACGAGCTTCACCTCCCCGTTCGGCGGCTACAAGGAGTCGGGCATCGGGCGCGAGTCCGGCACCGAGGCGATCAAGGAGTACCTGCACACGAAGTCGGTGTGGATCTCCTCCGATCTCGACGTGCCGAACCCCTTCGTCAGGCGCTGAGCTTCGCGTCCGGTGTCCGAGGCCTCACCTTCGATGAGCCGCGCCCTCGCAGGGGTTCGCGTCCTCGACCTGACAAACGTCCTGGCCGGGCCGTTTTGCGCCTATCAGCTGGCGCTGCTCGGCGCCGACGTGATCAAGATCGAGGTCCCCGACGGCGGCGACCTCGCGCGCCAGCTCGGAGCCGATGCGGAGCTGAACAGCCGGCACATGGGCGCCTCGTTCCTGGCCCAGAACGCGGGCAAGAAGTCGCTGTCCTTGAACCTGAAGGCGGACGAGGGCAAGGCGGTGCTGCGCCGGCTCGTGGGGTCGGCCGACGTGCTCGTCGAGAACTTCCGGCCCGGCGTCATGAAGCGCCTCGGCGTCTCGTACGAGGACCTGGCGCCGCTCAACGCGCGGCTCGTGTACTGCGCGATCTCCGGCTTCGGCCAGGACGGGCCGATGCGCTCCGTGCCGGCTTACGACCAGATCATCCAGGGGCTCTCGGGAATGATGAGCGTCACCGGAACGCCGGAGGCTTCGCCGCTGCGCAGCGGCTTCCCGGTGGCCGACACGCTTGCCGGCATGACGGCTGCGTTCGCGATCGCGAGCGCCCTGCACCGCCGGCAGACGACGGGCGAAGGCGGCTTCATCGACGTGTCGATGCTTGATTCGGCGCTGACGGCGATGGGCTGGGCAGTGTCCAACTTCCTCATCGCCAGGGTCGAGCCGCGTCCGCACGGCAACGACAACTTCACGGCCGCACCGTCCGGCGCCTTTAAGGCCAAGGACGGGCTGATCAACATCGCGGCGAACAAGCAGGAGCAGTTCGAGGCGCTGGTCGGCGCCCTCGAGCGCCCGGAGCTGGTGAGCGACCCCCGCTTTGCCGGCCGCGAGGCGCGCAAGCAGCACCGGGCCGAGCTGACCGCCGAGCTCGAGAAGTCCCTCGCCGCTCGCACCTGCGCCGAATGGCAGGCGGTGTTCAACAAGCTCGGCATCCCGGCCGGCTGCGTCCTGAGCGTGCCGCAGGCGCTCGCCTTGCCGCAGATCGGGCACCGCGGCTTGCTGAAGACCTTCGAGCACGTCCCCGGCCTAGGGCGGCCGCTGACGATCGCCCGGACCGGCTTCAAGCTCTCGGGCGGCGATCCGGACGTGCCGTCGCCGCCGCCGGTGCTCGGCCAGCACACGGTCGAGATCCTGCGCGAGGCAGGCTACGGCGACGCCGAGATCGAGGCGCTGCGCAAGGCGGGCGCGATATGAGCGACGCTGCCGAAGAGAAGCTGCGCAAGGCCAGCGAGTGGTGGTCGACGTCGATCATCGACATCGAGCCGGGCCGCATCGCGATCCGGGGCTACCCGATCCAGGAGCTGATCGGCACGCTGAGCTTTCCGGCGATGGTCTGGCTCATGCTGCGCGGCGAGGTGCCGCCGGCAGAGCAGGTGAAGCTGTTCGAGGCGGCGCTCGTCTCCGCCGTCGACCACGGCCCGCACGCCCCGTCGATCGCCATCGCGCGGATGGCCGTGACCTGCGGGCTGCCCCTGAACGGGGCCATGGCCTCGGCGGTCAACGCACTCGACGACGTGCATGGCGGCGCCGGCGAGCAGTGCATGTCCCTCCTACGCGATCTCGACCGGCGCGCCGGCGGCGGCGAGGCGAGCGACGCCGACGTCGCCGCCGAGCTGGAAAGCTTCACGGCCGCGCACGGCAAGATCGTTCCCGGCTTCGGCCACCGCTGGCACGGCGTCGATCCGCGGGCGGTGCGCCTGCTGGAGCTCGTCGCCGAGGCGGAGCGATCTGGCGTCGTGAACGGTCGCTTCGCGCGGCATGCCCGCTCGATCGAGCGGCTGCTGCAGGCGGGCAAGCGCTCGCCGATCCCGCTCAACATCGACGGCGCGACGGCCGTCATCTACTCCGAGCTCGGCTTCGCGCCGCCGCTCGGCCGCGGCATCTTCCTCCTCTCGCGCTCGGTCGGCATCCTGGCCCATGCCTGGGAGCAGAGCCAGCAGGGCGGCCGCATCAAGGGCCCGATGTCGCCCGAAATCCCCTACCGCTACACGGGACCGGCGCGCCGCTCGCTCGCCGATGCCGGGCGGCCCGCAGACTCCCCCGCGACGGCCCCGACGGCGGCCGAATCCGATCCAACCCGAGGTCGACCATGAAGCAACTCATCTCGCACCAGCTCGTCCGCTACCTGGAGAGCCGCGGTGTCGAATACCTGTTCGGCCTGTGCGGCCACACCAACATCGCGGTGCTGGCCGCGATGAAGGACTCGACGATCCAGTTCGTGAACACCCGCCACGAGCAGATCGCCGCGCACATTGCCGACGGCTATGCGCGCGCCAAGCACACGACGGCCGTCGTGCTGTCGCATCTGGGCCCGGGCCTGACGAACGCATCCACCGGCGTCGCCAACGCGGCGCTCGACTCGATCCCGATGGTCGTGATCGCCGGCGACATCCCGAGCCACTACTACGGCAAGCATCCGCACCAGGAGGTGAACCTCCATGCCGACGCGTCGCAGTCCGAGATCTACCGGCCGTTCGTGAAGCGCGTGTGGCGCGTCGAGCGCCCGGACCTGTTCCCCGAGATCATCGAGAAGGCGTTCCAGCTCGCCGAGTCGGGGCGACCGGGGCCGGTGCTCGTCTCGGTGCCGATGGACATCTTCTCGATGGAGATCGACACCTCGCTCTTCAAGCGCCTGGCGACGCACACGCGCAAGCTGCACAAGCCGTCGATGGACGAGCCGACGGGCGAGAAGATCGTGCGCGCCCTGCTCGAGGCGCGATCGCCCGTCATCTACGCCGGCGGCGGCGTCCTCCTCGCCGACGCGGCCGACGAGCTGCGGCAGTTCGCCGAGCACCTCGCCATTCCGGTCGCGCACACGCTGATGGGCAAGGGCGCCCTGCCCGACGACCATCCGCTCACGCTCGGCATGACCGGCTTCTGGGGCACCAAGTTCGTCAACGAGAAGTGCCTGCGGGCGGACTGGATCATCGGCCTCGGCACGCGCTTCGCGGAAGCGGACTGCAGCTCGTGGGACGAGGAGTTCACCTTCGCCATCCCGCCCTCGAAGCTGATCCACATCGACATCGACTCGAACGAGATCGGGCGCAACTTCCCGGTCGAGATCGGCGTCGTCACCGACCTGAAGGAAGCGCTGGTCGTCCTCAACCGCGTCGCCCGGCGGCTCATGCCGCAGGCGCGCACGAACGACCAGCTCGCCAACGAGATCGCCGACTACCGCGCCGAGTTCATCGCCGGCAACCGCGAGCACGTGAAGAGCGCCGGCTATCCGATGCGCCCGGAGCGCATCCTGGCGGCGGTGCGCGAGGTGCTGCCGCGCGACGCCATCATCACCACCGACGTCGGCTGGAACAAGAACGGCGTCGGCCAGCAGTTCCCGATCTACACGCCCGGCAGCATCCTCACGCCGGGCGGCTACGCGACGATGGGATTCGGCGCGCCGGCGGCGATCGGCGCCAAGCTGGCCTGCCCCGATCGGGTCGTGCTCGCGCTCGTCGGCGACGGCGGCTTCGGCCAGAATCCGGCGGTGCTCGCCACCGCGGTGGAGCAGAACGTCCCGGTGGTCTGGGTGATCATGAACAACTATGCCTACGGGACGATCGCGGGCCTGCAGATGGCGCACTACGGCACCACGATCGGCTGCGTGTTCAAGCGCGACGGCGAACCGTATTCGCCCGACTTCGCCGCGATCGCCCGCGCCTACGGCGTCGAAGGCGTCCGCATCACCTCCGCCGACGAGTTCAAGCCGGCGCTCGCCAAGGCCGTCGAGTCGAACAAGCCCTACGTGATCGACGTCGCGATGCTCAACGAGCCCGTTCCGACGGCCGGCCACTGGAACATCAACGACATCTATTCGCCGGGCCGCTCGGTCTCGCACGTCGCGGTTCCGTGAGCGCGCCGCCCGGCAGCCACACGGACACGCATCGATGAAGCACTACGTGCTCGACGACACGGCGCCGGACGTCTCGGCCGCGCGTCCTGCGGCGAGCGGGACCGTGTCCCGGCGCTGGCGCTTGCTGGCGGCGCTGGTGATCGTCGAGCCGCTGGCGCTCGCCGGCTTCTATGTGGCGGTCGCGGGCGGGCCGAGCACCGGCGTGGCCGCCGATGCGGCGCCGCAGCGACGGCTCGAGTCGCAGGTCGCGCACCGACCCGCCGTGGTCGCCGACGCGAGGTTGTCGACGACGGCCGTGCCCCTGCGGGAAAGCACCGCCCCGCCGGTGGCGGCGAGCCTGGATCCCGCCGGGCCCGGAGCGAAGCCGAAGACCAGCCGCGTCGCCCACCATGGCGGGAAGTGGATCGTCGAGCTGCACGGCGCCGACCTCCGTTCCACGCTGGCCCTGCTGAGCGCGACAACGCGAGCCACCGTGACGGGCACGGAGGTGCTCGCCGGCCATCCGACGCGGTTCCACCGCGAGCTCGTGGCGTCCTCGCCGACGGAAGCCTGGACGGCCGTGTTCGGCGACATCGCCAACTTCGCCATCACCTGCGCCGCACCCGGATGCGCGGTGCACTTCGCGAGCGCCGTTCAGCCGGTCGCCGTGGCGGCACCGCGCCTGGCAGTCGCCGCCGCGCTCACCGAGGCCGAGATGCCGGAGCCGCCGCCGGAGCCGCCGCCAGCCCGGCCGGCCGCGACGGCGCAGCGACCCGTTACGCCGACGACCGACTCAGGCGACCCGTCTTCCGAGAACTGAAGCTCGGCGCCGCAGCGCCGGGGCGCGCCACGTGCGTCGAAGCGCGCACCGGCGCACGGCCCCGCGCCTCAGGCAGCGGCCGTGACGACGATCTCGACCCGCCACTCGGGCCTGGCGAGCCGGGTGTTGACGGTCGCCCGGCACGGCGCCTGCCCCGGCGCGACCCACGCGTCCCAGACTTCGTTCATGCCCTCGAAGTCGGCCAGGTCGGCGAGGAAGATCTGGGCCATGAGGATGCGCGTCTTGTCGCTTCCGGCTTCGCCGAGAAGCCGGTCGATGGCGGCGAGCACCTGGCGCGTCTGGCCGCGGATGTCCTCGCTCGCGTCGTCGGCGATCTGTCCGGCGAGGTAGATGGTGCCGGCGTGGACAGAGGCTTCGCTGAGGCGCTTGCCGGGGTGCAGACGCTGGATGGTGGACATCGGGTGCTCCTGGATCGAGTGAGTGCTACGCCGGCCCCGCTGCCGAGGCGAGCATCGCCAGCGCCACCGAGGCGACGCGCGAGGTCAGGGAATCGGCGCGCGAGGTGATCACGATCGGCACCCGCGCCCCGACGACGATGCCGGCGCATTCCCCGCCGCCGATGTAGATGAAGCTCTTGTAGAGCATGTTGCCGGCGTTGAGGTCCGGCATGAGCAGGAGGTCGGCGTCGCCGGCGACGCGCGAGTCGATCCGCTTGATGCGCGCGGCCTCGGCCGAGATCGCGTTGTCGAAGCCGAGCGGCCCCTCGACGAGGGCGTTGCCCCACTGCCCCGCTGCCGCGAGCTCGGCGAGCTTCTGCGCATCGACGGTCGCCTGGATCACCGGGTTGACGGTCTCGACCGCGGCGACGATGCCGACCTTCGGCTGGCCGACGCCGAGCTTGCGCAGCAGGTCGACCGCATTGGTGAGGATGTCGCGCTTGGCGGGCAGGTGCGGCGCGATGTTGACGACGCAATCGGCGAGGGCCAGCAGCTTGGGGTAGCGCGGCAGGTCGAACAGGAAGGTGTGGCTGGTGCGCGTCGCGCCGCGCAGGCCGGTCGACTTGTGGATCACCGACGACATCAGCTCGTCGGTGTGCAGCGAGCCCTTCATGAGCGCGCCGACGGCACCGCCGCGCGCCATCGCCGTCGCGTGCTCGGCCGCGGCACGAGGCCCATCCGGCGTCGGCACGATCTCGAAGGCGGACACGTCGACGCCGGCCGCATCGCCGGCGCGGGCGATGTCGGCCGCCGGGCCGATCAGCATCGGCCGGGCGATGCCTTCGACGAGCACCCGCTGCGCCGCCGCGACCGCGTTGGCGTCGCAGGGATAGACGACGCCGATCGCCGGCGGTGCGCCGCCTGCCCGGCTGCGCGCGCGGGCGACGAGCGCCGCCAGGCGCGGATGCGTCTCGCTCAGACGTAGTCCTTGTACTTGTCCAGGAAGCGGACCGGCTTCGACAGCGCGTCGCGGCGGAAGGGATCGCCGAGCTCGCGCGTGCACATGATCTCGATCACCGTCGTCTTGCCGGCGTTCATCTGCGCGTCGACGGCACGCTTGAGCGCCGGGCCGACGTCCTCGAGCCGGTCGACGACGACGCCCTCGGCGCCCATCGCCCGGGCGATGCCGGCGAAGCTCTGGTTGTCGAGCTCGCCGGCGACGAAGCGGCGGTTGTAGAAGTCGACCTGGTTCTTCTTCTCCGCGCCCCACTGCCGGTTGTGGAAGACGACCGCCGTGACCGGGATGTCGTGGCGCACGCAGGTCATGATCTCCGACATGCTCATGCCCCAGGCGCCGTCGCCGGCGTACGAGATCGCCGGCCGGTCCGGCGCCGCGACCTTGGCGCCGATGATGGTCGGCAGCGCGTAGCCGCAGTTGCCGAAGCTCATCGGCGCGAAGAACGAGCGCGGCTCCTCGAAGCGCAGGTAGCTGTTGGCGACCGAGTTGATGTTGCCGATGTCCGTCGAGACCATGACGCGAGGCGGCATCGCCTTCTCGAGCTCGCGCAGCACCTGGCGCGGGTGCAGCCAGCTGCCGGGCTCCTTCTTGTGCTCCTCGATCATGTCGAGGCTGTACGCGTCGCGCTCGTGCGTCCAGCCGTCGAGCTCCTTCTCCCAGGCGTCCTTCTCGGCGGCGATCGTCTTCGCGCGCTCGGCCTTCGTCGCATCGCAGGCCAGCGTGCGACCGTCCAGGCGCTTGCTCAGCGCCACCGCCGCCGCGCGCGCGTCGGCATGAATGCCGACAGTGATCTTCTTGACCAGGCCGAGGTTGGTGTGGTCGGCCTCCACCTGGATGATCCTGGCGTTCTTCGGCCAGTAATCGAGGCCGTGCTGCGGCAGGGTGCCGAAGGGGCCCATGCGCGAGCCGAGGGCGAGCACGACGTCGGCCTGGGCGATGAGCTTCATCGCCGCCTTCGAGCCCTGGTAGCCGAGCGGGCCGCACCAGAGCGGATGGCTGGCCGGGAAGGCATCGTTGCGCAGGTAGCCGGTGACCACGGCGGCGCCAAGCCGCTCGGCCAGCGACTTGCACTCCTCGACGGCGTCGCCCATCACCACGCCGCCGCCGGCGAGGATCACCGGGAACTTCGCCTGCGCGAGCAGCTCGGCAGCGGCGTTCAGGCTGTTCTCGCCGCCGGGCCCGCGCTCGACGCGCATCGGCGTCGGGATCTCGCAGCTGATCTCGCCGTAGAAGTAGTCGCGAGGGATGTTGAGCTGGGTCGGGCCCATCTCGCTGATCGCGCGGTCGAAGCAGCGCGCCGTGTACTCGGCCATGCGCTTCGGGTTGTTGACGTGGCCCTGGTACTTGGTGAACTCCTGGAACATCGGCAGCTGGTTGGCTTCCTGGAAGCCGCCGAGGCCCATGCCCATGGTCCCGGTCTCCGGGGTGACGATGACGACGGGGCTGTGCGCCCAGTAGGCCGCCGCGATCGCGGTCACGCAGTTGCTGATGCCGGGGCCGTTCTGGCCGATGACGACGCCGTGCCGTCCCGAGACGCGCGCATAGCCGTCGGCCATGTGGCCGGCGCCCTGCTCGTGCACCACGGGGATCAGGCGGATTCCGGCCGGCGCGAAGATGTCCATCGCGTCCATGAAGGCCGAGCCCATGATGCCGAAGATGTCGGTCACGCCGTTGGCGACCATCGTCTCGACGAAAGCCTCGGAGGGCGTCATCTTCTGCACGCCGGTGACCGCCATGCGAAGGCCGGGCGTGGCCGGGACGCGCGGCGCCGGACCGCCGTCGGGCAGTGCGTCGGCGCGCTTGGCCTCGGTCACCTCGCGGGCGGAGGCGCGTTCGGCAGTGGACGTGGACGGGCTCATGACGGGCGCTCCTGCAGTGATTCGGACCGTGCCGACTATAGGCGCGGCGGCTCTGCACGGTCAATGAGGAGTTCGGAATTCGATACGCCTTGTCTGAGTTCCCGGAACGCCCCTATGATCGCGGCACCATGAAGATCGTGCCCGCGGCGCAGCTCGGCGCCATCGAGGTCGGGGGCGACACGCCGACGATCCGCCTGTTCGCGCTGCTCGAGGTGATCGCCTCGCGCGACCAGCTCTTCTCGCTGCAGACGCTGGTCGAGGCGACCGGGCTGCCGAAGCCGACGCTGCACCGCATGCTGCAGCAGCTCGAAGGCGCGGGCCTGCTGCAGCGCGAGAGTGACGGCCGCCACTACAGCACCGCGGTGCGCCTGCGCCGCCTCGCCGAGGCGCTGCTCCTCAACGACAGCCACCACGGGGCGCGCCATGCCGTGCTGCGCCATCTGGTGGAGGAGGTGGGCGAGAGCTGCAACATCACGGCGCTCTCGGGCAGCGAGGTCGTCTACCTCGACCGCGTCGAGACGCCGGCGCCGCTCCGCTTCTACCTGCACCCGGGCTCGCGCGTGCCGGTGCACTGCTCGGCCAGCGGCAAGGTCTTCCTGGCGCAGATGTCGCGCGAGCAGCGCACCCGCCTGCTCGCGCACGCGCCGCTCGAGCGCTGCACGCCGGGAACCATCACCGACCTGGACAAGCTCGAGCGCGAGCTGAAGCGCGTGCAGCGCGACGGCTTCGCCATGGACAACGAGGAGTTCCTGCCGGGCCTGCTCTGCCTGGCCGTGCTCGTGCCCGGACCGAACGGCGCGCGCTCGAACCTGTGCATCGCCGTGCAGGCGCCGATCATGCGCGTCTCGCCCGCCAAGGCGAAGCTGCTGCTGCCTGCGCTGCAGCGCGCGGCCCGGGCGCTCGGCAGCATCGACGCGGACGTGGCCGCGTCGCGCGAGCCCGCCGCGAAGGCGCGCGCCTGATGGCGCCATCGCTCGCCGAGCTGCGGCCGGAGCGCCGCGTCGCCGTGCGCGAGCTGTTCGGCATCGACAGCGACCTGGTCGTGCCCGCCTTCGCCGAGCGCGACGAGCACGTGCCGGACATCGACACCGCCTATCGCTTCAACCGCGACGTCACCCTCGCCCTGCTCGCCGGCTTCGCGCAGAACCGGCGCGTCCTCGTGCAGGGCCTGCACGGCACCGGCAAGTCGACGCACGTCGAGCAGGTCGCGGCGCGCCTCAATTGGCCGTGCGTGCGCGTCAACCTCGACGGCCACCTGAGCCGGCTCGACCTCGTCGGCCGCGACGCGGTCGTGCTGCGCGACGGCCAGCAGGTCACGGAGTTCCAGGAAGGCATCCTGCCGTGGTCGCTGCAGCGACCGGTCGCCCTGGTGTTCGACGAATACGATGCGGGCCGCCCCGACGTGATGTTCGTCTTGCAGCGCGTGCTCGAGCAGGGCGGCAAGCTGACCCTGATGGACCAGAGCCGGGTCCTCACGCCGCACCCGTTCTTCCGCCTCTTCGCGACGGCCAACACGATCGGCCTCGGCAACCTCAACGGCCTCTATCACGGCGCGCAGCGCCTCAACCACGCCCAGATCGACCGCTGGAACATCGTCGCCGCGCTGAACTACCTGCCGGCCGACGAGGAGATCGCGATCGTGCAGGCGCGCGTGCCGACGCTCGCCGACGACGCCGGCCGCGAGCTCGTCGGCCGCATGGTCGCCGTCGCGGCCCTGACGAGGAAGGGGTTCGCCGCCGGCGACCTGTCGACGCTGATGTCGCCGCGCACCGTCATCACCTGGGCCGAGAACCTCGACATCTTCCGCGACGTCGCCCTCGCCTTCCGCCTCTCCTTCGCCAACAAGTGCGACGATGCCGAGCGGCCGGTGGTCGCGGAATACTTCCAGCGCTGCTTCGACCGCGACCTCGAGGCCGTGCCGGGAGCCGGCGCCGACTGAGCGCGCCGCGCAGGAGTCGAGATGGACGACGACGACGTGCTGGAGACGGACTACCTGGTGATCGGCACCGGCGCCGTCGCCATGGCCTTCGTCGACACGCTGCTCGACGAGTGCGATGCCGACATCGTGATGGTCGACCGGCACCATCGGCCCGGCGGACACTGGAACGACGCCTACTCCTTCGTGCGCCTGCACCACCCGGCCGTGTACTACGGCGTGGCATCCCGGCCCCTCGGCAGCCCGCACAAGGACGTCAGCGGGCGCAACGCCGGCCTCGACGAGCTGTGCTCGGGCGCCGAGGTCCTGGTCTACTTCGACGACCTCATGCGGCAGCGCTTCCTGCCGTCCGGGCGCGTGCGCTGGTTCCCGATGTGCGAGGTCGAGACCTCCCGCGACGGCACCCACCGCTTCCGCTCGCTGACCACCGGCCGACAGCGCGTCGTGACGGTGCGGCGGAAGGTCGTCGACGGCACCCACACCCGCACGCAGGTCCCGGCGACGCATCCGCCGAGCTACGCCGTCGCGCCGGGCGTGACCTGCGTGCCGCCCAACCGCCTGCCCAAGATCGGCCGGCCTTACCGCGCCTACACCGTCGTCGGCTCGGGCAAGACGGGGATGGACGCGTGCCTGTGGCTGCTCGACCACGGCGTGCCGGCAGCGCGCATCCGCTGGATCATGCCGCGCGACGCCTGGCTGCTCGACCGCGCCAACTTCCAGGCCGACGACATCGAGCGCACGATGGGCAGCAACCTCGCGCAGCTCGACGCCGTCGTGCAGGCCACGTCCGTCGCGGACCTGTTCGAGCGCCTCGAGGCGAGGGGAATGATCATGCGCATCGACCCCGCGATCGAGCCGACGGCCTACCGCTGCGCCAACGTGTCGCAAGGCGAGCTGGCAGAGCTGCGCAGCATCCGCGACATCGTCCGCCGAGGGCATGTGCGCGGGATCGAGCCGGGTCGGATCACGCTCGACCAGGGCGCCGTCGACGCGGACCCCGACACGCTCTACGTCGACTGCACGGCGGACGCCCTGCACAACGCCCAGCCGGGGCCGGTGTACGACGGCAAGCGCATCAACCTCCTCATGCTGCGTGCCTGCCAGCCGGTGTTCAGCGCGGCGCTGATCGCGCGCATCGAGTGCCGCCTCGCCGACGAGGCCGAGAAGAACCGGATCTGCACCCCCGTCCTGCCGCCGCGCGAGCCGCTCGACTGGCTGCGCCTGCTCTCGACCACCCTCGCCAACGGCGCGCTCTGCCGGCAGCACCGCGAGATCGGCGACTGGATCGACGCCTGCCGGCTCAACTACGTGACCGTCTGGCTGCGCGGCAGCCCGGCCGATCCGGCGACGAAGACGGCGATGCTGAAGCGCGCCGGGGCGACCGCCAGGGCCGCTGCGGCGAAGTTGCCCCTGCTGCTGGCCGACGCCGCAGCGCCGAGCTAACCTGTTCCACCCCCCTGCATGGAAGCACGATGAACACAACCCTGCCGACCCACGCTCCCGAAGCGCCGCTCTCGCGGCGCCGTGCCATCGCACTCGGCGCCGCCGCGGTGGTCGCGCCGCTCGGCTGGCCGCGCGCCGCGTTCGCGCAGGCCTACCCGGCCAAGCCGCTGAACATGATCATCGCCTTCCCGCCGGCCGGAGCCACCGACATCCTGGCGCGGGCCATCGCGCAGCGCCTCGGGACGCGGCTCGGTCAGCAGGTCAACGTCGAGAACCGGCCCGGCGCCGGCGGCGTGATCGGCGTCGAGGCGGGTGCCAAGGCGCCGGCCGACGGCTACAACCTGTTCCTCTCGGCGCTCACCAACCAGGTCATCGCTGGCCACCTGTACGGCACGGCCCGCGGCGACATCGGCCGCGACTTCGAGCCGGTGTCGCTGCTCGCCAACGCGCCGCACGTGCTGAACGTGCATCCGGCCGTGCCGGCGAAGAACCTCGCCGAGCTGGTCGCCTGGATCAAGGCCAGCGACGGCAAGGTGAACTACGCGTCGCAGGGCAACGGCACGCTCTCGCACCTGGAGTCGGAGATGCTGCTGCAGCGCATCGGCGCCACCGCCGTGCACGTGCCGTACAAGGGCAGCTCGCAGGCGTTGCCGGATCTGCTCGCCGGCAACGTCTCCTTCATGTTCGACAGCATCGCCGCTTCCATGGTGCACGTGAAGGCGGGCAAGCTGCGCTCGCTCGCCGTCGCCGCCAGCCAGCGCGTGCCGGCCCTGCCCGACCTGCCGACCGTCGCCGAGGGCGGCGTGCCGGGCTACGACGCCGACAACTGGTTCGGCCTGTTCGTGCCCAAGGGCACGCCGGCCGCCGCCATCGCGCGCCTGAACGAGGAGATGGTGAAGGTCCTCGCCGATCCCGAGCTCGGCGCGGTGCTCGTGCAGCAGGGATACGTCGTCGCCTACGGGCCCGGCAAGCGACTCGCCGAC
Source organism: Caldimonas sp. (assembly GCA_036263655.1). GTDB lineage: Bacteria > Pseudomonadota > Gammaproteobacteria > Burkholderiales > Burkholderiaceae_C > Schlegelella_A. Next base: position 70,881 of record DATAGP010000059.1, read on the forward strand.
GTCTCGGCCGCCGAGATCCAGAAATGGGGCGCGGTCGTCAAGGCGGCCAACATCAAGATCTGACCGCTGCCTCCGGGAACGCCATGAACGGCCACTACTCGCATCGCTCCGGGCGCCAGCCGGTCCTCGCCCGCAACGTCGTCGCGACGTCGCAGCCGCTGGCCTCGCAGGCGGGCGCCGCTGCGTTCGCGCGCGGCGGCAACGCCGTCGACGCCGCGCTTGCCGCGGCGATGACGCTCACCGTCGTCGAGCCGACCATGAACGGCATCGGCGGCGACGCCTTCGCGCTGGTCTGGGACGGGCGGGCGCTGCAGGGATTGAACGCCTCCGGCCGCGCCCCGGCGGCCTGGAACCCGAAGCGCTTCGCCGGGCTCGCGCAGATGCCGATGCTCGGCTGCGAGAGCGTCACGGTGCCCGGCACCGTGTCGGCGTGGGTCGCGCTCTCGGAGCGCTACGGCGCATTGCCCTTCGAGGACCTCTTCGTCGACGCGATCCGCCATGCGCGCGACGGCTTCCCCGTCAGCCCGGTGATCGCGCGGCAGTGGTTCGACCAGTCGCAGGTGCTGCACGCGCAGCCCGGCTTCGATGCCTTCATGCCCAACGGCCGCACGCCGCGGGTCGGCGAGCTCTGGCGCTTCGCCGACCAGGCGCGCACGCTCGAGGACATCGCGCGCACGCGCGGCGCCAGCTTCTACGAGGGGCGGCTCGCGGAAGCCATGGTCCGCTTCGCGCAGGCGCACGGCGCGGTGCTGTCGGCCGAGGACCTGCGCGACCATCGTTGCGACTGGGTCGAGCCGATCGAGGTCGGCTTCCGCGGTCACGCCGTGCACGAGATCCCGCCGAACGGCCAGGGCATCGCCGCGCTGACGGCGCTCGGCCTGCTCGAGGAGCTTCCCTACGCCGACACGGCGCCCGGCAGCGCCGCCCGCATGCATCTCGAGATCGAGGCCATGCGCATGGCCTTCGCCGACCTGCACGCGCACGTCGCCGACCCGGCGCACATGCGAACGACGCCGGCCCGGCTGCTCGACCGCGCCTACCTGCGCCAGCGCGCGCGCGGCATCGATCCGCAGCGGGCGGGCACGTACGCCGCCGGCCAGCCGGCGTCCGGCGGCACGGTCTATCTCTGCACCGCCGATGCCGAGGGGCGGATGGTTTCCTACATCCAGTCCAACTACAAGGGCTTCGGCTCGGGCGTCGTCGTCCCCGGCACCGGCATCGCGCTGCACAACCGCGGCTTCGGCTTCGTCACCACGCCGGGCCATCCGAACGAGGTCGCCGGCGGCAAGCGGCCGCTGCACAGCATCATCCCGGCGTTCATGACCCAGGGCGGCCGGCCGGCGATGGCCTTCGGCGTCATGGGCGGCAACATGCAGGCGCAGGGGCACACCCAGATGGTGCTGCGCCGTGTCGTCGAAGGTCTCGATCCGCAGGCCTGCGCCGACGCGCCGCGCTGGCGCATCGACGACAGCGGCGCGCTGACGCTCGAGCCGACGGTGCCTGCCTCGGTCATCGAAGGGCTCGAGTCGATGGGGCACCGGCCGCGCGTCGCGCCGCCCGACAACCTCGACTTCGGCAGCGCCCAGATCGTGGTGCGGCTCGACGCCGACCTCGTCGGCAGCGACGAGCCGGTCCACGCCGCCGGGTCAGACCACCGCCGCGACGGCCAGGCCGTCGGCCGGTGACGCCGCCGGCTCCGGGCTCGATCACCACGGCGAGCGCCGGCGAGAACGACAGCTCGGTGCAGGCGCGGGCCCGGCGCCAGCAGCACATCGAGGAGCTCTGCGCCGCGTCGATCCGCGCCATCGCCGGCGAGGCCGACCTGCACTTCCGCGGCCGACGCCTGCACCGCGGCCGCCGCGCGCTGCCGCTGTACGCCGCGCACCTGCACCCGGATCCCGACCGCGACGACTTTGCCTCCTTCCGCGGCGCCGCCGACGGGCTGGCGCTGCGCCTCGCGCTCTCCGACCCGGCGCTGCACGCCGAGCTCGCCCCGGCGCACGCCGTCGAGCGATCGCTCTTCGACCTCCTCGAGCAGTACCGCGTCGAAGCGCTCGTGCCGGAATCCATGCCGGGCGCGCGCCGCAACCTGCGGCGCCGCCACGACGACTGGTCGCTCGGCTACCACCACGCCGGGCTGACCGACACGGCACGCGGCCTCCTCGTCTACGCCGTGGCGCAGATCTGCCGCGCCCGCGTCACCGGCGACCCGGTGCTCGAGGAGACCGAGGACCTGCTCGAGGCCACGCGCGCCGCGCTCGCTCCCTCAATCGGCCACGCCCTTGCGGGGCTGCGCCGCGACCACCACGACCAGCGAGCCTACGCGGCGCATGCGATGGCGATCGTGGAGCGGATCGCCGCCATGCTGCTGGCCGAGGGTGCCGAGCCGGGCGCCGACAAGGACGACGCCGACTCCGAGCTCGAGGCCGCGCGCTCCGTCTTCGGCCTGGTCCTCGAGCACGAAGGCGATGCCAACGAGCGCTTCGCCATCGCCGTCTCCGGCGCGAGCCGCGTCCTCGGCGAAGCGGCTGGCGGCTACCGCGTCTACACGCGAGCCTACGACCGCGAGCACGCCGCCCTCGCCCTGGCGCGCCGTGCCGTGCTCGACGAGTACCGCGAACGCCTCGACCGTCGCATCGCCGAGCGCGGCCTCAACGTCGCCAAGCTCGCGCGCGAGCTGCGCGCATTGCTCGCCGTGCCCACCGTCGACGGCCGCGACGGCGCCCAGGAGGAAGGCCGCATCGACGGCCGCCGCCTGGCCCAGCTCGTCGCCTCGCCGACGGAGCGGCGGCTGTTCTGCACCGACCGCGTCGAGCCGATCGCCGATGGCGCGCTGACCTTCCTGGTCGACTGCTCGGGCTCCATGAAGGCGCACATCGAGGACGTCGCCGTGCTCCTGGACGTCTTCGCGCGCGCCCTCGAGCAGGCCGGCGCCGCCGGCGAGGTCCTCGGCTTCACGACCGAAGCCTGGAACGGCGGGCGGGCCCAGCGCGACTGGATCCGCGCCGGCCGTCCGGCCGCGCCCGGCCGCCTCAACGAGCGCAGCCACATCGTCTTCAAGCCCTTCGACGTTGGCTGGCGCCGGGCCCGGCCGGACATGGCGGCGCTGCTCAAGGCCGACCTGTTCCGGGAAGGCATCGACGGTGAGGCGGTCGACTGGGCCTGCGGGCGGCTGCTCCGGCGAACCGAGGCGCGGCGCATCCTGATCGTCGTCTCCGACGGCTCGCCGATGGACAGCGCGACGGCGCTGGCCAACGACCCGCACTACCTCGACCAGCACCTGCGCGAGGTCGTGCAAGCGCATGAGGAGAACGGCGAGCTCGAGATCTGCGGCGTCGGCGTCGGGCTCGACCTCAGCCCCTACTACCGCCGCAGCGTGGTGCTCGATCTCGGCGCTGCCGGCGGCTACGCGACGTTCCGCGAGATCTTGGAGATGCTGGCCGGCCGCCACCGCCGCTAGGCCCTGCCGCCGACACGCATCGGTGCGGACAAAGCGCGCCGGCGACATGCGGCCGCCCTGCGCCGGCGCGGCAGAATGGTCCGATGCGCGCCGTCTTCGTCGATGCCACGCCTGCCCTCGAGGAGGCCGCGCGCCGCCTGCACGACCCGGCACAGGCCGGACTCGAGGTCGGCTTCGGCCGGCCGGACGTCCTGCCCGAGCAGCTGCCCGATGCGCTCGGCGGCGCCGAGATCGCGGTCATCGACCACACCGCGCTTCCCCTTGACGTTGCGCGCCGCTGCACCGGGCTGCGTGACGTCGTCTTCCTCGGCACCGGCGCGCGCAGCTACATGGACCCGGAGGCGCTCGCCGGGCTCGGCGTGGCGGTGCACATCATCAAGGGCTACGGCGACACCGCCGTCGCTGAATGCGCCATGGGCCTGCTCTTCGCGGCGGCGAAGGGCGTGGCGCGGATGGACGGCGCCATGCGCGCCGGCCAGTGGCTCCGTACCGAAGGCGTGCAGCTCACCGGCAAGACGCTGGGCCTGATCGGCTTCGGCGGCATCGGTGCCGAGATGGCGCGGCTGGCGACCGGCATCGGCATGAAGGTGCTGGCCTGGAACCGCACGCCGCGCGAACACGCCGGCGTCGCGTTCGTGCCGATCGAGCGACTGCTCGCCGACAGCGACGCGATCTCGCTGCACCTGGTGCTCGATGCGCAGACGCGAGGCTTCCTGTCGCGCGAGCGCATCGCGCTCATGCGGCCCGGCGCCCTCCTCGTCAACACCGCGCGCGGCGCGCTCGTCGACGAGGCGGCGATGGTCGACGCGCTGCGCTCCGGCCGGATCGGCCAGGCCGGGCTCGACGTCTTCGAGGTGGAGCCGCTGCCGGCGGGGCACGTGCTGACGACGCTCGACAACGTCACCCTGTCCGCGCATTCGGCGTTCCGCACCCCCGAGGCCAACCTCAACCTCGTCGCCGCGGCGTTCGCGCACTGCCGCCGCATCGTCGCGGACGGTCGGTAGCGGCGGCCGCACCCTTGCCGCGCGAAAGGAGCCGCAGCATGTCGAACCAGTACGCCGGCCTGCGCCGGGCGATGGCCAGGGAGAAAGGCGCGGTGCCGCGCTGCGCCGAGCGGCTGCTGGCGATCCGCGAGCGCCTGGCGCCGCTGCGCAGGCGCCGCAGCGACGCGTCGCTGCTGCTCGCGACCTGGAACATCCGCGACTTCGACTCGAACAGGTTCGGCTTCGGGCCGCGCCGGCCGGAGACCTTCTACTACCTCGCCGAGATGATCGCCTGCTTCGACCTCGTCGCGGTGCAGGAGGTGAGCCGCGATCTCTCGGCGCTGCAGACGCTGATGCGCATCCTCGGCCGCGAGTGGGACTACATCGCCACCGACACCACGGAAGGCTCCGGCGGCAACGGCGAGCGGATGGCCTTCCTCTACAACACCGAGAAGGTCTGGTTCCGGCGCATCGCCGGCGAGATCGTCCTTCCGGACGGGCAACTCGTCGTCTCGCCGAAGAAGGTCAAGCCGCCCAAGTACCAGCCGCGACCGGCGGCCTCGGACGAGGCCGAGGCGCCGGTCGACGCCGACGCCGCTGCGCTCGGCGCCGGGCACGCCCGCCAGCAGTTCGCACGCAGCCCGTTCCTGGTCGCCTTTCAGTCGGGCTGGTTCCGCTTCAGCCTGTGCACCGTGCACATCTACTACGGAGCGGCGTCGGGAGCGGCGCTGCAGCGGCGCATCGCCGAGATCGAGCGGCTGGTCCACTTCTTCGCCGCGCGGCAGGACGACGCCAGCCAGCAGGAGAAGGACAGCAGCGGCGAGGTCGAGAACTACATCCTGCTCGGCGACTTCAACGTCGTCAGCCCCGAGCACAAGACGATGGCGGCCTTGAAGAGCGAGGGCTTCACGATCCCGGCGGCGATCGACGGCCGCACCGTCCGCCGCGACGGCTCGCACTTCTACGACCAGATCGCCGTGCGCGTGAAGGACAAGCGCTTCAAGGTCGTCGGCGGCGGCATGGTCGACATGTTCGCCGACGTCTTCCGCGACAACGCCGAGGACCGCGCCATCTACGCCGCGCACGTGCCGAAGAAGGATCCCGAGCGCGACGCCGCTCGCAAGGCGTCGACGGCCGAGGCGCTGTACCTGAAGTGGCGGACGTGGCAGATGTCGGACCACTCGCCGCTCTGGATCGAGATCGAGACCGACTTCGCCGACAGCTACCTGCGCGACATCGCTGCCGACCGCTGACGCCCGCACGGCGCCGGCGTCGTCGCCCGGCGACCGACGGGTTGCAGGCCGCCGGGTCGCTGCCTCGCGGGCGGCCCGCCCGACGCGCCGAGCCTCAGGCGCGCACGTTCGCCGCCTTCGCCTCCGACATGCGGGCCGCGTTCTCGTTGCCCCGGCCGCGGATGCGGCCGGCCTCGCCCGCCGTGTAGAGCGTGCCGCTGCGCGGATGCTGCGGCGGCTCGTCGCGCTGCTGCCGGCCGATCTGCATCTTCGACATCATGTCGCCGAGCGCCGGCAGGAGCTTGGCCACCGTGGTGTTCAGCTTGGCCATCGTGCCGACGCGGACGTCGCGCACCGGCTCGGTGGCGGCATCGAGGATCGCGAACGCCACCTTCTCCGGCTCGATCATGGGCGTCGGCAGCTTCGGCTCCTGGCTGAGGTAGTTGCCCGCGTGCTCGGGAAACGGCGTGTCGACGGCGGTCGGCTGGACGAGCGTGACCGACACCGGTGCCTGGTCGGCGTCGAGCTCGACGCGCAGGGCGTCGGTGAAGCCCTTGACCGCGTGCTTGCTGGCCGAGTAGATGCCTTGCAGGGGCACGACCGCTTCGGACACCTCGCTGCCGACGTTGATGAGCGCGCCGCCTTGGGCGCGCAGGTGCGGCAAGGCGGCGCGCGAGCCGTAGACCACGCCCCAGAAATTGGTCATGAAGACACGCTCGCTGTCGCGCTCGCTCACCTCGTCGAGGCGGGCGTAGACCGAGACGCCGGCGTTGTTGATCCAGGTGTCGATCCGGCCGAAGCGGTCGACCGCCGCCCGCGCGACCGCGTCGACCTGCTCGCGCTGCCCGACGTCGGCTTCGACCGCGATGGCTTCGCCCTCGTGGCCGTTGATCCAGGCCGCGAGGTCCTCCAGCGTCCGCTTGCTGCGCGCCGCGAGGACGAGCTTGGCGCCCTGCTTGGCGGCAGCGAGCGCGGTGGCGAGGCCGATGCCGCTGGACGCGCCGGTGATGACGATGACCTGCTGGTCGAGGGGCTTCAGGGTGAGCTTCATGCGGGACTCCGGACCATCGCTCGAGGCGAGATGACGATTCCCTTGCCCGGCAAGTCGCGTACCGGTCGACGCCTGCGCCACCGGCGCGGCAGCCCGGCTCCTAGTGCGGTCGGAGCCGCCGCAGGACGTCGTCGCAGGCCGACGCGAGCAGGTCGACGTCGGCCACTGTCGCGCAGAGCGGCGGGTTGATCTTGAGCACGTTGTGCTCGGCGCCGCACAGGCCGACGACCACGCCGGCGTCGAGCAGTTGCTGCTGCACCGCCTCGGCTTCCGCGGTGGCCGGCTCGCGCGTGGCGCGGTCGCGCACCAACTCGACGCCGCGCAGCAGGCCCCGCCCGCGGACGTCGCCGATCCAGGCGTGCGCCTCGGCGAGTCGCGCGAAGGCCAGGTCGAAGGCGGTGCCCGTCGCGTCGGCGTTGGCCATCAGCTGCTCGTCGCCGATCGCGCGCAGCACCGCCCGGCCGGCCGCGCAGCTGACCGGGTTCGAGCCGTAGGTGTTGAAGAACATCCGTCGCGTCATCGACTCGGCGATGTCGCGCCGGGTGACCATCGCGGCGATGGGAAAGCCGTTGCCGATGCCCTTGGACATGACGATCACGTCGGGCACGACGCCGTGCGCCTCGAAGCCCCAGAAGTGGCTGCCGGTGCGGCCGAAGCCGGTCTGCACCTCGTCGGCGACGAGCAGGCCGCCGGCGGCGCGCACGCGCTCGGCGGCGCCGGCCAGGTAGCCGGCCGGCATGTCGACGATGCCGCCGTAGCCCTGCGTCGGCTCGACGATCATCGCGGCGAGCGCGCCCGAGGTGCCGCTGCCGATGGCGCGCGACAGCTCGGCCAGGTACGGCGCCGCGCCGGGTCCGAAGGCGCCGCGGTACGGGTGCGGCGCCATCACGTTGACGAAACCGGGCGCGAGCGGCAGCGGCTGGCGGGCGTGGCCGATGCCGGTCGCGGCCATCGCCGTGAACTGCATGCCATGGTAGGAATCGCGCAGGGTCAGCACCTCGAAGTGCCCCGTCGCCAGGCGCGCCACCAGCACGGCCAGGTCGATCGCCTCGGCACCGCTGTTGACGAAGTGCACCACCCAGTCGTGCCCGGCGGGCAGGCGCTCGACCAGCTCCTCGGCGAAGTGGCCGGGCTGCGCGTGGTCGTAGACGGTCGTGACGTGCTGGATCTCGTCGAGCTGGGCACGCACCGCGGCGTCGACGCCGGCGTGCCGGTAGCCGACGCTGATGCACACGTTCTGAGCCATGCAGTCGAGGAAGCGGCGGCCGTCGACGTCGAAGAGGTACTGGCCGCTGCCGCGCCGCCAGGCACGCGGCGCGTCGTAGGCGGTGAAGGTGCCGAGCGCCGGCGAGAGGAAGCGGCGGCGGCGCTCGGCCATGCGCGCCAGGTCCCAGTCGAGCGGCAGTGCCGGGCCCATCGTCGTCCGCTAGCGCTGGGGCATGTCCGCCGCCCCGTAGCCGAGGCTCACGGTGGCATCACCGGGGATCGCCGGCATGCCCGCGTTCCACGCTTCCCACTGGGCGCGCATCGCGTCGAGACGTGCGGGCTCGACCTTCGCACGGTTCGCGCGCTCGCGCTCGTCGGCCGGGAGGTCGAAGAGGTAGTCGTGCCCGTCGACGCGCAGGTACTTCCACCTTCCCGCGCGCAAGGCACGCTGGCCGCGATGGTTCATGCGCCAGTAGAGCGGGCGGTCGAACGCGTGCGCAGGGTCGTCGAGCAGCGCGCGCAGCGACACCCCGTCGAGCGGGTAAGCCGGGTCGGGCTCGGCGCCGCCGAGCTCGAGCATCGTCGCCGACCAGTCCATCGTCATGCACGGCTGCGCGCTGGTGCCGCCGGCAGGAATGCGGGCCGGCCAGTGCGCGATCCAGGGCACGCGGATGCCGCCCTCGGTGAGGTCCATCTTGCCGCCGACCAGGGGCCAGCTGTCGCTGAAGCGCTCGCCGCCGTTGTCGCTGGTGAAGACGAGCAGCGTGTCGTCGAGCACGCTGCGCGCAGCGAGGGCGGCGACGATCGCGCCGATGCCCTCGTCCATGTGGCCGATCATGCGCCGGTACGTGTGGATGTTGCCGCCGTGCAGGTGGAACAGGTTCTGCGCCACGTCGTCCACCATGGCCGCGTCGTCGCGCGTCTCCCAGGGCCAGTGCGGCGCGGTGTAGTGGACGCTCAGGAAGAACGGCGCGGCGCCCTCGGCGGCCGTGCGCTCGATGTAGTCGACGGCGCGTGCCGAGATGAGGTCGGTCAGGTAGCCGGCCTCGTGCCGCTCCTCCTCTCCCTCCCAGAGATCGTGCAGGCCGCGCGAGTCGCGATGACTGAAGTAGTCGACGCCGCCCGACATCGGCCCGAAGAACTCGTCGTAGCCGGAGCGCAGGGGCCCGAACGCCGGCGGGTAGCCCAGGTGCCACTTGCCGATCAGCGCCGTGCGGTAGCCGACGGCCCGCAGCAGCGAGGGCAGCGTGGGATGTTCCGGAGGCAGGCCGAGGGTCGTGCTGCCGCGGCTGGTGCTGCGGATCGGCTCCTCGGCCGCGCCGCGCAGCCGGTACTGCCAGCGCGCGGTCATGAGCGCGAAGCGCGTCGGCGAGCAGACCGGCGAGTTCGCGTAGCCCTGGGTCAGGCGCAGCCCGCTCGCCGCGAGACGGTCGAGCACGGGCGACACCTTCGCCCGCCCGCCGTAGCAGCCGAGATCGGCGAAGCCGAGGTCGTCGGCGACGATGAAGACGATGTGGGGGCGGCGGGACATCGGTGCGCCTTGCAGGCGCAGCGATGATGCCAGCCCCCGGGAAGCGGTCGTTGGCTGGACCCTGACTCAGCGCGGCCCCGAGAGCTGCGCCTGCCTCGCGCCGCGCCACCAGGCGATGAGCCGCTCGAAGTCGCCTTCGAAGCCGCGCTGGAGCAGCTCCTCGCCGACCATCGAGCAGTACGCCGCCGTGCCCGCCGACAGCGCGGCTTGCGCAGACGCCCGATCGCAGGCCAGATACTCGGCCTTCAGCAGGTGCAGCGGCCGTTCGCTGGCGGCGAGGGGAATGGTCTGGCCCTGGGCGTCGAGCGCGGGGACGCTGAGGAAGACAGCGGCGGCGATCGCGGCCAGGAGAGTGGCGCCGGCGCCCTTGCGGAAGAAGAATCGGCGTTTCATTCGTGCTCCCGAGTGGTGGGTGCTCGGGAATACGGAGGATCGGTGCGGCGCCGGACACCGCCGCGGCCGCACGAGGTGCCGCGCCGGGCTCCGTTAACGTTTGACAATGCCGGGGTCCCCCCTTTAGAGTTCCAACTGTTTGAATGATGTTCCAATATCTGGAACAAGCAGCCGACACCCTCCCATGGATTCCACCCTTGCCAAGGGCCTCGACGTGCTCGAATGGCTGGCCCGCGAGCAGCGCGGCTGCCGCGTGGTCGACGTCGCGCGGACCTTCCACATCGCCCGCAGCAATGCGCACCGGACCTTGCAGACGCTGGTCGAGCGCGGCTGGGCGGTGCAGGACGAGACGACCAGCGCCTATCGTCCCAGCCTGCGCCTGTTCGAGCTCGGCGCGCTGGTCGGCGCCGCCTCCGACGCCGCGTCCCTGGTGCGCCCGCTGCTCGCACGGCTCTCGGCGGATACCGGCGAGACGATTCACCTCGCGGCGCTCGAGGGCGCCGAGATCGTCTACCTCGACAAGTTCGACAGCCCGCTTCCCGTCGCCGCCTACTCGCGCATCGGCGGGCGCGCGCCGGCCTCGTGCGTCGCGTCGGGCAAGGCACTGCTGGCCGCGGCGAGGCTGGACCGCGCCGCGCTGGAGGCGCGCCTCGTCCGCCTGGAGCGGCACACGCCGCACAGCATCGTCGACTTCGACACCCTCGCCGCCGAGCTCGAGCGGACGCAGGCGCGCGGCTACGCCGAGAACCGCGAGGAGTGGCGGATCGGCGTCTGCGGCCTCGGCGCGCCGATCTTCAACGCGCGCGGCGAGCCGGTGTTGGCCGTCGGCATGAGCGTGCCCTCGATCCGATTCGGCCGGGCTCAGGCCAGGTCGTTCGCCGAGAAGCTGCTCGCCTGCGCCCGCGACGCCAGCGCCGGCCTCGGCTTTCGCAGCGCCGCAACGGATCCCCTCGTGCCCGGAACACTGACCAGGAGACATCGATGAGAGCTTTCTTCTCCCGCCGCGCTGCCGTGCTGGCGCTCGCCTCGCTGAGCGCCGCCTGCCTCGTTCCCGCGGCCGTGCACGCACAGGTCGCCTATCCGGACAAGCCGGTGCGCTTCATCGTGCCGTACCCCCCCGGCGGCGGCACCGACGTCATCGCCCGCATCGTGCAGGAGAAGTTCCAGCAGACGCTCGGCCAGCCGATCGTCATCGAGAACCGCGGCGGCGCCGCCGGCTCGCTCGGCAGCGACCTCGCCGCCAAGTCGCCGCCCGACGGCTACACCGTCCTCTTCACGCTCAGCTCGCACACCATCAACCCGGCGATCTATCCGAAGCTGCCGTTCAACACGGTGAAGGATTTCGAGCCCGTCGGCACGGTCGCGTCGCTGCCGCAGATCCTGGTGGCCAACCCGCAGTTCCCGGCCAACACCGTCGCCGAGCTGACGGCGCTGGCCAAGTCGAAGCCCGGCACGCTCTCCTTCGCGTCGGTCGGCAACGGCTCGCCCGGACACCTGGCCGGCGAGCTCTACAAGCTGCGCACCGGGACCCAGCTCACGCACGTCCCGTACCGAGGGGGCGGCCCGGCCGTCACGGACGTCATGGGCGGCCAGGTGCCGCTGCTCTGGGTCTCGATCCCGGCGGCGGCGCAGTTCGTCAAGGCCGGCAAGCTGAAGGCCCTCGCCGTCTCGACCCTCAAGCGCAGCGCCGCCTTCCCCGACGTGCCGACGATGCAGGAGGCCGGGGTGCCCGACTTCGAGGTCGATTCCTGGTACGCCATGTTCGTGCCGGCGAAGACGCCGAAGCCGGTCATCGAGAAGCTCAACAAGGCGCTCAACACCGTCGTCCAGCAGCCCGACATCAAGGAGAAGCTGCTCGCGCAGGGCAGCGAAGGCGTCGGCGGCACGCCCGAGGCGCTCGGCAAGACTGTCGACGACGAGATCGCGCGCTGGGGCAAGCTCGTCAGGGACGCCAACATCAAGCCGGAATGAGCGTGGACGCGGAAGGCGCCGTCGCCTCGCTCGTCGCCCGCGCCCGCGCGGCGCAGCGTGCGTTCGAGCGCTGGCCGCAGGAGCGCGTCGATGCCGCCGTCGCGGCGGCCGGCTGGGCGATCGTCGAGCCCGGCCGGAACCGGGCGCTGGCCGAGCTGGCCGTCGAGGCGACCGGCATCGGCAACGTCGAGGACAAGGTCCGCAAGAACCACCGAAAGACCTTCGGCCTCCTGCGCGACCTGCACGGCGCGAAGTCGGTCGGCGTGATCGCCGAGGACGAGGCCGCGGGCATCGTCGAGATCGCCCGGCCGGTGGGCGTCGTCTGCGCCATCACGCCGTCGACCAATCCGGCGGCGACGCCCGCCAACAAGATCATCAACGCGCTGAAGGGCCGCAATGCCGTCGTCGTCGCCCCCTCGCCGAAAGGCTGGAGCACCTGCGCCCGGCTGATCGAGTTCGTCGACGGCCAGCTGGCGCGGGTCGGCGCGCCCGCCGGGCTGGTGCAGCTGCTGCCCTCGCCGGTCACGAAGCAGTCGACCGCCGAGCTGATGCGGCTCTGTGACCTCGTGGTCGCGACCGGCTCGCAGGCCAACGTGCGGGCGGCGTACGCCAGCGGCACGCCGGCGTTCGGGGTCGGCGCCGGCAACGTCGCGGGGATCGTCGACGAGACCGCGGACGTGAGCGCCGCGGCCGAGCGCATCCTGCGCTCGAAGAGCTTCGACAACGCGACCAGCTGCTCGTCGGAGAACAGCCTGGTCGTCGTCGAGTCGGTCCGCGCGGCGCTGCTCTCGGCGCTCGAGTCGCGCGGCGCGGTGCTGCTGGACGGCGCGCGCAAGGACGCGCTCGCGCGCCTGATGTGGAGCGACGGCAAGCTGTCGCCGGCGGTGATCGGGCAGAGCGCGGCCGAGATCGCGCGGCGTGCCGCCGAGACCGACGCGCCGTCTCGAACCGCCTGGGCCGCGGTCGCCGGGCGCAGCCCGCGCGTGCTCCTGGTCGACGAGGACGGCGTCGGCGACGACCACCCCTATTCCGGCGAGAAGCTCTCGCCGGTGCTGGCGCTGTACACGGTGGCCGACTTCGAGGCGGCGGCGGCGATGGTCGAGCGCATCTACGCCTACCAGGGCGCCGGGCACTCGGTGGGGCTGAACACGGCCCGCGAGGAGCGCGCGCTCGAGCTCGGCCTGCGCCTGCCGGTCGCGCGTGTCATCGTCAACCAGGCGCATGCCATCGCGACCGGCGGCAGCTTCGACAACGGCCTGCCCTTCTCCTTGTCGATGGGCTGCGGCACCTGGGGCCGCAACAGCTTCTCCGACAACATGAACTACCGCCACTACCTCAACATCACGCGCATCTCGCGGCCGATCCCCGAGCGCGTGCCCACCGAAGACGAGATCTTCGGCGCCTACTTCGCCGCCTACGGCAAGGCATGACCCCCGCTGCCGACTCGGTCCACGCGCTCGTCGAGCGTGCCGCCGAGCGGCAGCCGCAAGGCCTGTATGCCATCTCGGCCGAGGGTGGAGAGCCGCTGACCTTCGAGGCGCTGCGCCGCTCGTGCGTGGCCGTCGGCGCCTGGCTGCGCGAGCGCGGCGTCGGGCCCGGCGACACCGTCGCCTTCGTCATGCCCAACGGCCTGCAGACGATGCGGCTGCTGCTGGGCGCGATGCACGCGGGCGTCTGCGTGAACCCGATCAACCTGCTCGCCCAGCCCGAGCAGATGCGCTACGTGCTCGACCACTCCGACTGCTCGCTGGTCTTCGTCGCGCCGGAATGGGAGGAGCGGATCCGGGCGATGGCGGCCGAGGGCACGCGACCGGTGCAGGTCCTCGTGGCCTCGCCGGACGCGAACTTGGGCCCGGATGGCGCCTTCGGCAGCGAGGCCGCGGCCAGCGGCGCAGCCTGCGCCGAGCCGGATCGCGACGCCGCGGCCCTGCTCATGTACACCTCGGGGACCACCGGCGTTCCGAAGGGCGTGATCCTCAGCCACGCGAACCTGGCGGCCAATGCCGCGGCGATCGGCATCGAGCACGGCCTCGGTGCGGCCGATCGCGTGCTCGCCGTCCTGCCGCTCTATCACATCAATGCCTTCGTCGTGACCATGCTGGCGCCGCTCGCGCACGGCGGCAGCCTGGCGATGACGTCGCGCTTCTCGGCGGCGCAGTTCTGGCGCCAGGCGATCGACTCGAACTGCACCTGGCTCAACGTCGTGCCGACCATCATCTCGTACCTGCTCGAGGGGGAGGCGCCGCCGCGCGAGAGCCTGGCGCGCATCCGCTTCTGCCGCTCCGCGTCGGCCGCCCTGCCGCCCGAGCAGCACCGCGCCTTCGAGGCGAAGTTCGGCATCGGCATCGTCGAGACCATGGGCCTGACCGAAACCGCCGCACCGGCGTTCTCGAACCCCCTCGACCCGGCGCGGCGGAAGGTCGGCTCGGTCGGGCGCGCCTCCGGAGGCGAAGCGCGGGTCGTCGACGCGTCGCTGCAGCCGGTCGCCGACGGCAGCACGGGCGAGATCGTCCTGCGCGGACCGCACGTCATGCGCGGCTACTACAAGAACCCCGAGGCGACCGCGGCCACGTTCACGCCCGACGGCTGGCTGCGCACGGGCGACCTCGGCCACCGGGACGCCGACGGATTCTTCTTCGTCACGGGCCGCATCAAGGAGCTGATCATCAAGGGCGGCGAGAACATCGCCCCGCGCGAGATCGACGACGTGCTGATCGGCCATCCTGCCGTCCGCGAAGCGGCCGCCGTGGGCATTCCCGACCGGCACTACGGCCAGGAGATCATGGCCTGCGTCGTGCTCCGCGCGGACAGCGCCTGCAGCGAGGACGAGCTGCGCGACTTCTGCGTGCAGCGGCTGGGACGCTACAAGGCGCCGAAGGTGATCCGCTTCGTCGCCAGCCTGCCGCGCGGGCCCTCCGGGAAGGTGCAGCGGCTGAAGCTGCTCGACGCCGCGACGACGGGCTGAAGCGCCCCGTCAGCCGCGACCGCGCGCGCGCTTCAGCGCCGCCGCGATCGACGCGCGCGAACGCTCCACCGGGTTCGACGCCTCGGTCTCGTCCATGGCAGCGGAGCGCGTCGGGATCTGCGGCGCCGGTGCGGGCGCGGGCGCGTCGCGACAGGAACCGAGCACGTGCGCGTAGACCCAGGTGAACTCGGCGCCGAGCAGGAAGATCTGCGCCGAGTAGTACATCCAGAGCAGGACGACGATCAGCGAGCTGGCGGCCCCGTAGGCCGAGGCGAAGCTGCTGCGCCCGATGTAGAGGCCGATGAGGAACTTGCCGATCGCGAACAGCAGCGCCGTCGCGGCGGCACCGACCCACACGTCGCGCCAGGCGATGCGAACGCGCGGCATGATCTTGTAGATCATCGCGAACATCAGCGTGACGAGCGCGAAGCTGAGCAGGAAGTTGAGGACCTCCACGACGATCGCCCACCAGGGGAACCCGGCCACCGCAAACTTGCCGATCGCCGCGATGGCGGCGCTCGCGACCAGCGACACGATGAGCAGGAAGCCGAGTCCGAGGACCATGCCGAACGAGAGCAGGCGGGAGTGCACGAGCGACCAGAGCCCGGACGCCTGCGCGCGCGCCGGCGCCCGCCAGATGCGGTCGAGCGCGTCCTGCAGCTCGCCGAAGACGGTCATGGCTCCAAGGAGGAGCGTGCCCACGCCGACGATCGTCCCGATCACGCCCTGCGACGGCTTGTTGACGTTCTGCAGCAGGCTCTGGATGGCCGAGGCGCCGGCCTCGCCCATCAGGCCGCGCAGCTCGGCCACGACCTGGCCGCGCGCCGCGTCCTCCCCGAACACCAGGCCGGCGACCGACACGACGATGAGCAGGAGCGGCGCGATGGAGAACAGCGTGTAGTACGCGAGCGCGGCGCCCATGCTGGGCGCGTAGTCGTCGGCCCAGGCCGAAACCGCTTGCCTGGTGATCGCGTAGAGCTGCCTGATCTTCATCTCCGCTTCCGTCGGTCCAACGCTCTATCATCGCCCGCCAGTGCGGCGCAAGCACTTCGCGCGCCCGCGTCCGCATCCTTCCATCAGCAGGAGAACGCCATGATCGCTCGTCGACTCGCACTCGCAACCGTCCTGGTCGCAGGCGGCCTTGCCGCCGCAGGCTGCGCCAACATGGGAGGCTCGTCGACATCCGGCGGCGGCATGAGCGGCAGCACCATGAACATCCCGCTGTCCGGTCGGAACCAGGTGCCGCCGAACAACAGCCCGGGAACCGGCATGGCCAGGGTCGACCTCGACGGCAACGTCCTCAAGTGGTCCGTCACCTACTCCGGGCTGACCGGCCCGGTCACTGCCGGCCACTTCCACGGTCCGGCCGCGCCGGGGGCGAATGCCGGCGTCGTCCAGCCCTTCACCGGCAGCCTCGCCAGCCCGATCACCGGCACGGCCACCCTGACGCCGACCCAGCTCGCCGACGTCAAGGCGGGCCTGTGGTACATCAACCTGCACACCGCCGCCCACCCCGGCGGCGAGATCCGCGGCCAGGTCAAGTAGGCCGGCGCGGACCGGGGCGCCGACGGTCAGGCCGACCGCGGCGCCCTTGCCTTTTCTTCCTCGCGCAGACGCAGCACGCGCCGCTGCACCTTGCCCGTCGTCGTCATCGGCAGGGCATCGATGAACTCGATCTCCTTCGGGTACTCGTAGGGCGCGAGCTTGCCGCGCACATGCGCCTGCAGCTCGAGCTCGAGTTGCGCCGACGCCGCGTGTCCCGGAGCGAGGACGACGAATGCCTTGACGAGCGCGCCGCGTTCGGCGTCGGGCTTGGGCACGACCGCCGCGTTGGCGACGGCCGCGTGCTTGACGAGGCAGTTCTCGATCTCGCTCGGGCCGATTCGATAGCCGGCCGCCTTGAAGACGTCGTCGCTGCGGCCCTGGTACCAGAGGTAGCCGTCCTCGTCCATGGTGGCCGTGTCGCCGGTGCGGCACCAGCTGTCGGCCGGGTCTCCCGTGAACTTGGCCCGCGTCGCGTCCTCGCGTTGCCAATAGCCGAGGAAGAACACCGGGTCAGGGTCGCCGTGCACGTCCCGCGCATGCAGCGCGACGTCGCCCGGCGTGCCGCGCGGGCACTCGCGGCCGTCATCGTCGATCACGGCGATGCGATGGCCCGGGTAGGCGCGGCCCATGCTTCCCGGCCGCGCCGGCCAGTGCAGCGCGCAGTTGCCGACGATGTAGTTGACCTCGGTCTGGCCGAACATCTCGTTCGGGATGACACCCAGCTGGTCACGACAGTAGGCGAAGACGGCGTCGCCGACCGCCTCGCCTGCGCTCATGATCGCCTCGAGGTTCAGCCGATGCCGCGTCCGGGGCTCCGGCACTGCCTTCATCATCGCCTTCAGCGCCGTCGGGAAGAGGAAGGTGTGCGTGACGCCGTGCCGCTCGATCAGCTCGAACGCCTTCTCCGGCGCGAACCGGCCCTGGTAGGCGACGATCTCGCGACCGAAGTAGAGCGTCGGCCACAGCGAGTCGATCAGCCCGCCGGCCCACGCCCAGTCGGCGGGAGACCAGAACACGGAGGTGTTCCGGCCACGGGCCCGATATGGATCGAAGCCGAACCAGTTCTGGCTGGCGACGAAGCCCGGCAGGTTTCCGATGAGCGCCCGGTGCGGCAGCAGCGCGCCCTTCGGCGGGCCGGTGGTGCCGCTGGTGTAGATCAGCACCGCCGGATCGGCAGCGGAGGTCCGCACGGCCGCGAGGCGCACGGCCGGCTCGGCCGCGAGCATGGCGCCCCAGTCCACGTCGCCCTGCCCTTCCGCTGCGCCGACAGCGACGACGGTCGCGAGCCTCGGACAGAGCGCGCGCGCGGCGAGCACGTTGTCGATCCCGTTCTCGTCGACGATGGCGAGCGTCGATCCGCTGTCGTTGATCCGGTACTCGAGCGCCTCGGGCCCGAACAGGAAGGACAGCGGCATCGCGATCGCGCCGAGCCGGTAGAGGGCGATGTGCGCGACCGCCGTCTCGAAGCGCTGCGGCAGGACGATGGCGACGCGATCGCCGCGCCCGACGCCGCGCCGGCGCAAGGCCGCGCCGAGCCGGTCGGCGTCGCCGTCGAGCTCGGCGTAGCTGAAGTCGCGTCGCTCGCCGCGCTCGTGCTCGAAGCGGATCGCGACGGCGTCGGGCGTCCTGCGCGCCCACCGCGTGCAGCAGACATCGGCGATGTTGAAGCGGGCGGGCACGTGCCAGCGGAAGCCGGCGTGCAGCTGCGCGTAGCGATCCTCGAGCTCAGGCAACGGGATCGGCCCCGAACTTCTCGAGCGCAGCGCCGGTCACTCGGCAGATGCGCCAGTCGGGCATGACCGTGGCGCCCATGCGCTCGTAGAAGCGGATCGCGTCGACGTTCCAGTCGAGCACGCTCCACTCGAATCGGCCGTAGCCGCGCGCGACGGCCAGGCGACCCAGATGCTCGAGCAGCGCCTGACCGATGCCGCGGCCGCGCTCCGCCGGCTCGACGAACAAGTCCTCGAGGTAGAGCCCCGGCTGCGCCAGGAAGGTCGAGAAGTTGGTGAAGAACAGGGCGAAGGCGACGACCACGCCGCTGCGCTCCGCGACGATCGCCTCGGCCGCGGGCCGGGCGCCGAACAGATGCGGGGCGAGGGACTGCGGCGTCACCTTCAGCAGGTGCGTCAGCTTCTCGAACTCGGCGAGGCCCTGGATGAGGCGGACGATGGCCTCCACGTCGCCCGGCTCGGCGGCGCGGATCACGAGGTCCGCGGCACGGGAAGCGGCTGCAGTCATGGGGTCATTCTGGCATCCGCGCTGCCGCTTACAGTGCCGGGATGAGCCCCGCCCTATACGTTCCGGCGCGCCCGGCGCGCAGCCGATTCGTCGAAGCCCGTGGCCTGCGTCACCACCTGCTCGAATGGGGCGAGCGCTCCGCCGACACGGCGAGTCCGCCGCTGGTCATGCTGCACGGCTGGATGGACGTCGCCGCCTCGTTCCAGTTCGTCGTCGATGCGCTCGGCAGCGATCGTCACGTGCTGGCCCTCGACTGGCGCGGCTTCGGGCTGACCGACACGCCGGCGGTCGACACCTACTACTTCCCCGAGTACCTCGGCGACCTGGACGCCGTCCTCGATGCCGTGCTCGGTGCGACCCACCCGCCGATCGACCTGCTCGGCCACAGCATGGGCGGCAACGTCGCCATGCTCTACGCCGGCGTGCGACCGCAGCGGATCCGCCGCCTCGTCAATCTCGAGGGCTTCGGCATGCCGCGCTCGAAGCCGGCCGACTCGCCGCTGCGGATCGCCAAGTGGCTGGACTCGCTGAAGAAGCCGGAGCAGCTGCGCCCTTATCCCAGCCTCGAGGCCGTCGCCGACCGTCTGCGCAAGACCAATCCCTTGCTGCGCGCCGATCGGGCAGCGTGGCTCGCGGTGCAATGGTCGGGCCCGCACGGCGCCGAGGGCGAACGGCGCCTGCTCGCCGATCCCGACCACAAGCGGGCCAGCCCGTTGCTGGCGCAGGTCGACGAATGGCTGGAGGCCTGGAAGCTCATCGCCGCACCGGTGCTGTGGATCGAAGGCGACCGCACCGACATCAGCATCTGGTGGGGCGACCGCTACTCGAAGGCCGAGTTCCACGAGCGCCTGAACCTGGTCAGCGACGTTCGCCGGCACGTCGTCTCGCCGGCCGGACACATGCTCCACCACGACCGCCCCGAAGACGTCGCGAGGCTGCTGGAGGCGTTCCTGTCAGAATCGCGCCCTTGCTGAAAGAGTGCACATGGACGTCGAACACATCAATGCCATCGGCAACCGGCTCGCCGACCTGACCCGTCGCACCGCTGACCTCCGGGGGTATCTTTGACTACGACCGCAAGGCGCTGCGCCTGAACGAGGTCAACGCGGCGCTCGAGAACCCGAACGTCTGGAACGAGCCCAAGCGGGCACAGGAGCTGGGGCGCGAGAAGCGCATGCTCGACAACGTCGTCGGCACCCTCGACCACCTGACGGCGAACCTCTCCGACAACACCGAGCTCTACGAGATGTCGAAGGCGGACGCCGACTTCGACGGGCTTCGCGCCATCGAGGCCGACGCAGCCCGGCTCGAGACCGCGATCGCCGAGCTCGAGTTCCGGCGGATGTTCAACAACCCGCTCGATGCGGGCAACTGCTTCATCGACATCCAGGCCGGCGCCGGCGGCACCGAAGCCTGCGACTGGGCCGCCATGCTGCTGCGCCAGTACCTGAAGTACTGTGAGAGGAAGGGCTTCAAGACCGAAGTGCTCGAGGAGACGGAGGGCGACGTCGCCGGCATCCGCAGCGCGACGATCAAGGTCGAGGGCGACTACGCCTTCGGCCTGCTGCGCACCGAGACCGGCGTGCACCGGCTGGTGCGCAAGAGCCCGTTCGACTCGGCCGGCGGCCGCCACACGAGCTTCGCCAGCCTCTTCGTCTACCCCGAGGTCGACGACTCGATCGAGATCGACATCAACCCGGCGGACGTGCGCACCGATACCTTCCGCGCCTCGGGAGCGGGCGGCCAGCACATCAACAAGACCGATTCCGCGGTGCGCCTGACGCACGTCCCGACCGGCATCGTCGTGCAGTGCCAGAACGACCGCTCACAGCATCGCAACCGCGACGAGGCCTGGCAGATGCTGCGCTCGCGCCTCTACGAGCACGAGATGCGGATCCGCATGGCGGCGCAGCAGAAGCTCGAAGACACCAAGACCGACGTCGGCTGGGGGCATCAGATCCGCAGCTACGTGCTCGACCAGAGCCGCATCAAGGACCTGCGCACCAACGTCGAGATCAGCAACACGCAGAAGGTGCTGGACGGCGACCTCGACCCCTTCATCGAGGCCAGCCTGAAGCAGGGCGTCTGACCCGCCCGCGAGCCACTCGGAAGAATGTCGGAACGATCGTCGGAGAACCCCATGCGCGAAGGCACCGCCCCCCTGATCCGCCGCGAGGACTACGCGGCCCCGCCGTACTGGATCCGCGCGGTCGACCTCGCTTTCGACCTCGACCCGGCGAAGACGCTGGTGACCAGCAAGATGCGGCTCGAGCGCAACGGCGACGTGGCGCCGGCGCCGCTCCGCCTGCACGGCGAGGGCCTGACCCTGACGCGCTGCCTCGTCGACGGCGGCTCCGTCTCCTTCCGCCACGAAGACGGCCAGCTGGTGATCGACAGCGTCCCGGACGGCAGCTTCTCGCTCGAGATCCGCAACACCTGCGCGCCGGACCGGAACACCCAGCTGTCGGGCCTCTACACCTCGGGCGGCGGCTTCTTCACGCAGTGCGAGGCCGAGGGCTTCCGGCGCATCACGTATTTCCTCGACCGGCCCGACGTCATGGCCGAGTACACCGTGACGCTGCGCGCCAGCAAGGCGGCCTATCCGGTGCTGCTGTCGAACGGCAATCTCGTCGAGCACGGCGATCTCGACAACAGCCGCCACTTCGCGCGCTGGCACGACCCGTTTCCGAAGCCGAGCTACCTCTTCGCGCTGGTCGCCGCCGACCTGGTCGCGCGGGAGCAGCACATCCGCTCACGCTCGGGCAAGGACCACCTGCTCCAGGTCTGGGTGCGGCGCGGCGACCTCGACAAGACCGAGCACGCGATGAACTCCCTCGTCGCCTCGGTGGCCTGGGACGAGGCGCGCTTCGGCCTGCCGCTCGACCTCGAGCGCTTCATGATCGTCGCCGTCGGCGACTTCAACATGGGCGCCATGGAGAACAAGGGCCTGAACCTGTTCAACACCAAGTACGTCCTGGCCAACCCGAACACGGCGACGGACGACGACTACGCCGGCATCGAGTCGGTCGTCGGTCACGAGTACTTCCACAACTGGACCGGCAACCGCATCACCTGCCGCGACTGGTTCCAGCTCAGCCTGAAGGAAGGGCTGACGGTCTTCCGCGACCAGGAGTTCACGATGGACCTGACGACCAGCGCGAGCGCGCGCGCCGTCAAGCGCATCGAGGACGTGCGCAGCCTGCGCCAGGTGCAGTTCCCCGAGGATGCGGGCCCGATGGCGCACCCGGTGCGCCCGGACAGCTACGTCGAGATCAACAACTTCTACACGGCGACGATCTACGAGAAGGGCGCCGAGGTCGTGCGCATGATGCAGACCCTCGTCGGCCGCGACGGATTCGCCCGCGGCATGAAGCTCTACTTCGAGCGGCACGACGGCCAGGCAGTCACCTGCGACGACTTCGCGCAGGCCGTCGCCGACGCCAACCCGGAAAGCGAGCTCGCCCGCCTGCTGCCCGGCTTCAAGCGCTGGTACGCGCAGGCCGGGACGCCGCGCGTGACGGCGCGCGGTCGCTACGACGCGCCTTCGCGCACCTACACGCTCGGCCTGGAGCAGGCGCCGTCCCCCGTCCACGGTGCGTCGACGCAGGCGCCGTTCGTGATCCCGCTGGCCGTCGGCCTGGTGGGTCAGGATGGAGCGGCGCTGCCGGTGCGACTGGAGGACGAGGCGGAATCGGCCGCCAGGACCGAGCGCGTGCTGGTGCTCGACGAGGCGCGCCGCTTCTTCACCTTCGTGGGTGTCGATCAGCCGCCGGTGCTGTCGCTGCTGCGCGGCTTCTCGGCGCCGGTGACGCTCGTCGACGGTCTCGCCGATGCCGACCTGCTGGTCCTGCTGCGTCACGACAGCGATCCGTTCAACCGCTGGGAGGCGGGGCAGCGGCTGGCCATGACGCGGCTGCTCGCGGCGATGCGCGAGGACGAAGCGCCGCCCTCGCTGGCCACCGCCTACGTCGACGCCTTGCGCGACCTTCTGCGCGACCCCGGGCTCGATCCGCAGTTCAAGGAGCTCGCCCTCCTGCTCCCGAGCGAGATCTACATCGCCGAGCAGCTCTCCAGCGTCGACCCGCAGCGGGTCCATGCCGCCCGCGAAGGCCTGCGCCGCGAGCTCGCACGGGCGCTGCGCGCCGACTGGGAGTGGGCCTACGAGGCGCACCAGGGCGTGGGCGGGTACCAGCCCGGCGGCGTCGCCGCAGGCCGCCGCGCCCTGGCCAACCTGGCGTTGTCGATGCTCTGCATCGACGCCACGGCCCGGGGCGACGCCGTGTGGCCCGGCCGGGCCTACCAGCGCTTCAAGGACGCCACCAACATGACCGATCGCCAGGGCGCCATCGTCGCCCTGCTGGCGAGCGGTTCGCCGCTTGCCGGGCCGGCGCTGGAGCGCTTCTACGCGATGTTCCATCACGACGCCCTGGTCCTCGACAAGTGGTTCTCGATGCAGGCGACGGCGCCGGAGCGCGACGGGCGCGTCTTCGAACGGGTGAGGGCCTTGCTGCAGCACCCCGACTTCAGCATCGCCAACCCGAACCGCGCGCGCAGCCTGATCGGCGACTTCTGCCGCGGCAACCCGGCGGCGTTCCATCGAACCGACGGCGCCGGCTACGCCTTCTGGGTCGAACGCGTCCTCTCGCTCGACGCCGTGAATCCACAGCTCGCCTCGCGCATCGCCAGGGCACTCGACCGCTGGACCGTGCTCGCCGAGCCCTACCGCAGCGCTGCTCGCGCGGCGATCGCCCAGGTGGCGGCCGCGCCGAAGCTGTCCGACGACACCGGCGAGATCGTCTCGCGCTCACTCTCGGGACACTGACATGGCGACCAAGGCAAGCAAGAAGAACGCGTTCTACGCGCAATCGGGCGGCGTCACCTCCGTCATCAACGCGTCGGCGTGCGGCGTCATCGAGGCGGCGCGCATCAACCGGCACCAGATCGGCACCGTCTACGCCGGCCGCAACGGGATCATCGGCGCCCTGACCGAGGATCTGATCGACACCGGCAAGGAGTCGGCCAGCGCGATCCGCGCTCTGCGCTCGACGCCGGCCGGCGCCTTCGGCTCCGCGCGCTACAAGCTGAAGTCGCTCGACGCCAACCGGCGCGAATACGAGCGGCTGATCGAGGTCTTCCGGGCGCACGACATCGCCTGGTTCTTCTACAACGGCGGCGGCGACTCGGCCGACACCTGCTTCAAGGTCAGCCAGCTGTCGAAGGCGATGGGCTACCCGTTGCAGGCCATCCACGTGCCGAAGACCGTCGACAACGACCTGCCGCTCACCGACTGCTGCCCCGGCTTCGGCTCCGTCGCCAAGTACATCGCGGTGTCCGCGCTCGAAGCCTCGTACGACGTCCGCTCGATGGCCCGCACCTCGACGAAGGTGTTCGTCCTCGAGGTCATGGGGCGGCACGCCGGGTGGATCGCTGCGGCCGGCGGGCTGATCGAGGATCAGGGCATCCCCGTCGTCATCCTGTTCCCGGAGATCGAGTTCGACGAGACCAGGTTCATCGCCCGGGTCGATGCCCTCGTGAAGGAGCACGGCTACTGCACGGTCGTGGTCTCCGAGGGCGCGAAGCGCGCCGACGGCAGCTTCCTCGCCGAGCAGGGATCGCGGGACGCCTTCGGGCACGCCCAGCTCGGCGGCGCCGCACCGGTCGTCGCCGGCATGGTGCGGTCGGCGCTCGGGTACAAGTTCCACTGGGCCGTCGCCGACTACCTGCAGCGCGCCGCCCGCCACATCGCCTCGAAGACGGACGTCAAGCAGGCCTACGAGCTCGGCAAGCGCGCCGTCGAGCTGGCCTTGAAGGGACACAACTCGGTGATGCCGACGATCGAGCGCACGTCCGACTCGCCATACCGGTACAAGATCGGCATGGCGGATCTCGCCGACGTGGCGAACGTCGAGAAGTTCATGCCGCGCGACTTCATCAGCGCCGACGGCTTCTCGATCACCGAGAGCTGCCGGCGCTACCTGCGGCCGCTCATCGCCGGCGAGGACTACCCCGCCTACCGCGACGGGCTGCCGCGCTACGTGACGCTGAAGAACGTCGCGGTCGCCAAGAAGCTGGCGCCGTTCGAGCTGAAGTAGCCCTGCCGGCTACTTGGCCGCGAGGCCGAGCCGCTCGATCAGGGCCTTGTCGCGCACCAGCGTCTCGCGCGCCCACTTCTCGTAGTCCGCACCGCTCCGATACCAGGCGTCCTGGTTGAGCTGGTCGAGCAGCTCCACGTGCCTCGGCTCCTCCATCGCCTTCTTGAAGGCATCGTGCAACGTCCTCACGACGGCCGGGTCCATCCCCTTCGGGCCGACCAGGCCGTAGGGGGACGTCGACACCACGTTGTAGCCGAGCTCCTGCGCCGTCGGCACGTTTGGCCAGCGCTTGGTGCGCTTGTCGCCGAAGGTGACGAGCAGGCGCATCTGGCCGCCGTCGACGAACTTGTCCCAGCCGGTCGCGTCGCTCTGCGCCATGACGTGGCCGCCGAGCAGCGCCTGCTGCAGGTCGGCGTTGCCCTTGAACGGCACGTGCACCAGCTGGACCTTGGCATTGCCGGCAAGCTCCTCGAGCAGGAGGTGCGGCGAGGTGCCGACGCCGGTCGAGCCGTAGTCGATCTTGCCGGGCGCCTTGCGCGCCGCCTCGATGTACTCGTTGAAGGTCTTGTAGGGCGAGTCGGCGCGGACGGTGAAGCCGAAGGTGTAGCCGGAGACGCCGATGATGAAGGTGAAGTCCTTGATCGGATCCCAGGCCACCTTCTGCATGTGCGGCACGCGCAGCATGCCCATCGGGTACTGGGCGATGGTGTAGCCGTCGGGCTTGGCCGTCGTCGCCATCGTGCTCGGGCCCAGCGTGCCGCCCGCGCCGGGCTTGTTCTCCACGATGACCGGCTGGCCCAGGTGCTTGCCGGCGAGCTCGGCAAGCGTGCGCAGGTGCCGGTCGGTGGAGCCGCCGGCGGGCCACGGCACGATCAGCGTGATGGGTCGATTGGGAAACGCTGCTGCCTGTGCGGCCGCGAGCGACGGCGCACCCGCGGCCGCAGCGGCGGCCAGCAGGGCGATCAGGGCTCGACGTGCCCGGGGGGTGTTCATGGCGGGAATCCGTCCGTTGCGATGCACGATCGTGGCGCACCGCGGCAAGCCCGTGCATTCGGACGAACCCAGCCCGCTCGGCAGCAGGGCCGGCGAGGGGTCGCTGCTAGAATCGTCGGCTGTCGATCGGTCGCGTGGGTGGCCATCGAGGCCGGCGTAGCTCAGTTGGTAGAGCAGCGCATTCGTAATGCGACGGTCGGGAGTTCGACTCTTCTCGCCGGCACCAGGACATCTCCACGAGGCCGGCTCAGACCGGCCCCTCGTACGCCATCAACGCCTTGAAGCGCCCGGCTTCGTGTCCTCGAAATCGTCGCCAGCGGCCCGCACCACTAGCAGGGTGCCGTCGATCCGCTCCGCACGCGCGCCGGTGAAATGGCGGGCTTCCTCTTCGCTCATGGGCAGCGACGTCTCGCAGAAGCGACCGGTATCCGGGCTGCGATAGCGCCACCGCCACAGTTCGACCCGTCCCGGGCTGCTCACAGTCAAGCCTCGGAACGCGACGCTTCGGCCAGACGGCCGGGAACCGTCCGCGCAAAGTCGGTGCTGACGAAGTCGAGGCGGATGATCTGTTCGGCGAAGGGAAGGTCCATCGCCGCCGGCGGGATGCAGAGGGCACGCT
The DNA here is from genome assembly GCA_036263655.1 of Caldimonas sp. Taxonomy (GTDB): domain Bacteria; phylum Pseudomonadota; class Gammaproteobacteria; order Burkholderiales; family Burkholderiaceae_C; genus Schlegelella_A. Next base: position 97,160 of record DATAGP010000059.1, read on the forward strand.
GCAGGTTTTCCTGCAGCCTCTCGCCACGTGGCGGTGCCGTCGGGTCGATGTCGCCGCCTCGCACCGCACGCACCACCGTGAACGTCATCGACTCAGCATAGGTGAGCACTTGTAAGCCTCCTATCCCGCGAGCACGGGACACCGTCGAAGGGCTCTTGCCCGATAACCTACGTCCGGCTCGCCTCGCCCGACCGCGTCGGGACCCCGCCCAGGGTGCTCGAGAGGGGCGCCGGAGCGGGACGCGCACGGATCGGCAGCCTCGCGGCGAAGATGGTCCCGCTGCTCCGGGAGGAGATCACCTCCAGCGACCCGCCGTGCGCCTTGGCGATCTGGTCGCAGATGAAGAGGCCGAGGCCGAGGCCACGCCGGCCGGTCGCGGTCGAGCTGCGCCAGAACGGCGTGAAGATGTTCGCCAGGCTTGCCTCGGGTATCGGCTCGCCCTGGTTCGTGACCGTCACCGTGATCGAGGCGTCGTCGATGTTCGCCGACAACGAGATGGGCTCGGTCGGCGAGCCATGGATGAGCGCGTTCGCCAGCAGGTTGGAGACGAGCTGCTGCAGGCGCCCGCGGTCGCAGCGCACTGGATGGCTGGTGTCGATGTTGACGACGAGCTGGCGATCCGGGTGGGCCATCTGGTGCTCGGAAACGACTTCGCGCAGCGCTTCGCCCACGTCGTGCACGTCGGAGAGGCGAAGCTCGAAGCCCCCGCCGAGGCGGCCCTTGGCGAAGTCGAGGATGTCGTCGATGAGCCTCGACATGCGCCGGGCGCTGCTGCCGATCCGGCCGGCGACCGAGGCCGCACGCGGATTCAGGCCGGCGTTCGGCAGCTGAAGGTACTCGGCGCCGGCGAGCACGCCGGTCAGCGGCCCGCGCAGGTCGTGTCCCAGGATGGCGATGAACTGCTCGCGAAGCTCGCGCTCCGCCCGCTCGCTCGCCAGCGCGCGATGCTGGCTCGCGTTCGCCCGATCACTCGCGAGCTGGCCCGCGATCAGCTCGGCGAAGCCGGTGAACATGCCGACGATGCGCGGGTCGGAGACCTGCGCCGGTCGCGGGTCGATGGCGCAGAGGTTGCCGAAGTACTCGCCCGAGGGCAGGATGATCGGCACCGAGATGTAGCTTTCGATGCCGTAGGTCCGCGGCGTGTGGTGGTCCCGGTAGCGCGGGTCCTCGCTCGCATGGTCGATGACGATGGGCGCCCGGGCCGCGCGCGATTCCCGGCACAGCGTGCTGCCGATCTCGAGCTGGGCGCCGGGTGCAAGGCCGAAGCCGAGACCGTCCTGGACGGCGCACGCCGTCCACGTGCCGCCGGTCACCCGGGCGATCGCCGAGAACCCCATGCCCGTGGTGTCGCAGACGATGCGCAGCAGCGTCGGAACGACGTCGATCCGACCGATCGCCGCGACGTCGGCCGCGACGGCTTCCCTGGAATCTTCCTTCACGCGGGCGATCGTACCGGCATCTCCGGAGCGGGGCTCACGAGGTGCGCGAAACGCTCCCCCTTGACGCCGCACCGATGCTGCCCAGGCTGCCGGCGATCGCCAGCACGTACCACAGCGAGAGGGTGCTGCCCGGCAGCGGCAACACGGCAGCGGCCGAGAGGACCAGGGCAGCAGCCGCCAGGACGGCAAGCACGAGCAAGGCGCACGACAACCCGAAGGAAAGACCCTGGATCTGCGACGTTCTCGAGCCGGCCACCGTCAGCATGTACCCGACCAGCGTCAGCAGCGGAAAGAGGACCCAGACCGCGAGGTTCGGCGACCACGCGGCTAGGCCGAGCGGCGCTGCCACCAGGACGACACCCGAGAACAGCCCCAAGACGACGAGAACGGCGCCAGCGAGCATCGCGACCATGGAGCACCCTTCTCGTTCGAACTAGCTGCTCGTACGCTCTGCAGCCCCGCGGCCGGATCGCAGCTCGACCAGGCGCTCGCGCACTTTGGCCGCGGAGAAACCCACGTCGCCGATGGCGTTCGCCAGATCGGCGGCAGTACACCCGAGTCTCTCGCACCAGACGTCGATCTGCCGGGAGTCATCCAGAACGATCAGCTCCTGCACGGCTTCCTCACGATGGGTACCGCTCTTCATCCGTCCGGTCCCCTTTCCCCGTGAACGCGGGGGGTCCGCAGCGATGGTAGGCGGGTCCCCTTCTCAATGCAATGCGAACGATCGGCCGCGGCAGGATCGACGGCCCTGTCCCGCGAGCCTGCTGGCCCTCCCCCGTGCTCGCGGGGGTTGGCTTGCTTCACCTGCATTTCCCCGTACGCTGGTCGAGCCGCAGCGCTCTGCGACGCACCGAATTCGACAGGAGAAACCCCATGTTCCGACCCACCGCCATGCTGGCCGCCTTTCTGGCCGCCAGTGCAGGGGCTCACGCCGCCATCACCATCGTCACGCCGATGACCATCGAGCAAGAGCCCGGCATCTTGGTACCGACTTTTGACAATGGCCAGTTGCGCCCGCGATCTTTTGGTACAGCCACCTTTGTGATCAACGACGCCTTCAACACGATGTCCTTCACGGCTGTTGTTAACAACATCGACGTCACGGGAGTGCAAACCCCTGACGCGAATGACAACCTCGTGGCGGCTCACATCCATGCCGGGCCTGACACTCCCCTGCCAACTAAGCCAGTGGTCTGGGGCTTCTTCGGCATGCCCTTCAACAACAACAACCCAGCGGACCTTGTAATAACGCCCTTCGCGGACCGTGTCGGCGGCACGTTCACTGGGGTGTGGGACACGCCGGAGGGTCAGAACACGACCTTCCTGGCGCAGCTGCCGAACATCATCGAGGGCCGCGCCTACATCAACTTTCACACCTCGCAGTTCCCCGGCGGCGAGATCCGCGGGAACATCCCGCCCGTTCCCGAGCCCGAGACGTACGCGCTGATGCTCGCCGGTCTCGGCGCGGTCGGCTGGTTGGCCCGGCGCAGGAAGCAGCGACGCCACGCCTGAGCACCGGCCGTTGCGACGGCCGGCATCCACCGGGGCGAGAGCGCCCCGTGGGTGGGGGCATCGCTCGATAATCGGGCGATGCCGCTTGCCGTCGTGTCCTCCACGCCATGGCCATGATCGGCGATCCGCGCGATGCGGTGATCATCGTCGGCGCGGGCGTCGGCGGGCTGACGCTGGCGCTGGCACTGCATCGGGCCGGCATCGCCTGCCGCGTCTACGAGTCGGCGGCGGAGATCCTGCCGCTCGGCGTCGGCATCAACGTCCTGCCGCATGCGACGGCCGAGTTGCAGACGCTGGGGGTCCTCGAGCCGCTCGAGCGGCTCGCCGTGATCACGCGCGAGGCGGCTTTCTTCAATCGCTTCGGCCAGCACGTCTACAGCGAGCCGGCAGGACGCTGGGCCGGCTACGACGTGCCGCAGCTCTCCATCCACCGCGGCGACCTGCAGGGCGTGCTGCTGGCGGAAGTGCGCCGGCGCATCGGTGACGCCAACGTCCTCGTCGGCCACGCCTGCACCGGCATCGACGACTTGGGCGATCGCGTGCGCGTGCACTTCCGCGGCCCCGGCGGCGAGCCGCGCGCCGATGCCGAGGGCGCGGTGGCGGTCGGCTGCGACGGGATCCACTCGGCGGTGCGCAGGCAGCTCTACCGGGACGAAGGGCCGCCGCGCTGGTCCGGCGTCAACATGTGGCGCGGCGTCACGCCGCATGCGCCGTTCCTCAGCGGGGCCAGCATGGTGCGGGCCGGTTGGCTCGCGGTGGGCAAGATGGTGATCTACCCCATCCGCAACGACATCGATGGCCGCGGCAACCAGCTCCTAAACTGGGTGGCCGAGCTGGAAGGCGCCGAGCCGGTGCGGCGCGACTGGACGGCGCGCGGCCGGCTCGAGGACTTCTTCCCCGCCTTCGCCGACTGGCGCTTCGACTGGCTCGACGTCGCCGAGCTGATCCGCGGCACGTCGACCGTGCTCGCCTATCCCATGGTCGACCAGGATCCGCTTCCGCGCTGGAGCTTCGGCCGCGTCACCCTGCTCGGCGACGCGGCCCACCCGATGGTCCCGCGCGGCTCGAACGGCGCCGGACAGGCGATCCTCGATGCCGCGTTCCTCGCGGCGGAGCTGGCCGGGCAGGGGGTCGGCCCGCACGCGCTCGCCCGCTACGACGAGGTGCGCAACGCCGCGACGGCGAAGGTCGTGCTGATGAACCGCAGCCAGCCGCCCGACGCGATCCTGCGCGAAGTGCACGAGCGCTCGGGCGACAAGCCCTTCGAGCGGATCGAGGACGTCGTTCCGCGCGAGCAGCTCGAGCGCATCGCCAGTGCCTACAAGCAGGTTGCCGGCATGCGTCCCGGCGGCCCCGTGCCCGAGCCGACCACCCACCGCGCAGGAGACAGCCCTTGACACCCATCGATGCACGCCGCCGCGCCCTCGTGCGTGCCGGATCCGCCAGCCTGCTCGGATCGGGCTGCGCGACCGCCCTCGCTGTGCTCGGCGCCACGGGCGTGCTGGCGCAGCAGCCCGCCTGGCCGCCGCGCCTCGTGCGCATCGTCGTGCCCTTCACGCCGGGGACCGGCATGGACATCCTGGCCCGCACGCTCGGCCCGCATCTGAGCACCGCCTGGGGCCAGGCGATCGTCGTCGAGAACCGGCCCGGCGCCTCGGGAAACCTCGGCGCCGGCCAGGTGGCGAAGTCGCCGCCGGACGGGCTCACGCTGCTGATGGGCGTCAACACGCTCGTCATCAATCCGGCGCTCTACACCAACATGACCTACGACCCGCTGAAGGACCTGGCGCCGATCGGGCTTGCCGCCACCGGCTCGTTCCTGCTCGTCGCCAGCGCCGCCTCGAAGATCCGCTCCGTCGACGAGCTCGTCAAGGCGGCGCGCGCGAAGCCGGGTGCCCTCGACTACGCCTCGCCCGGCATCGCCACCCCGCACCACATGGCCATGGAGCTCTTCAAGCTGCAGGCCAGGGTGTCGATCACGCACATCCCGTTCTCGGGCACGGCCGGCGCGGTCAACGCCGTCCTCGCCGGCGACGTGCCGCTGATGTTCCTGCCGGTGCACGTCGCGCTGGCGCAGGTGAAGGGCGGACGTCTGGTCGTCCTCGCCGCGGCCGGCGAGAAGCGCTCGTCGCTCGCGCCCGACGTGCCGACGCTTGCCGAGCTGGGCCACAAGGGCGTCGCGGCCGACCTCTGGTACGGCCTGCTCGCACCCGCGGGGACGCCGGCCGAGGTGATCCGCAAGGTGAACGCCGACATGCTGAAGGCGCTCGCCCTGCCGGAGGTGCGCACGGCCCTGAACGCGCAAGGCATGGAGGTGGCGCCCAGCTCGCCCGAGGACATGGCGGCCCTCATGCGCAAGGACGCCGCGCGCTGGGCGGCCGTCGTGAAGCAGGCCGGCATCAAGGCGGAGTAGCCAGCGCGGTCGTGCCATGGCGCGGCTCTTCCTCGGCCTGTGGCCCGATGCCGTGACGCGGGCCCGCCTCGCCGGGTTCCGCGACGCCTGGACCTGGCCTGAAGGTGCCCGCCCGGTGCCCGACGACCGCCTGCACCTGACATTGCACTTCATCGGCAGCTTTCCGCGCGAGGGCATCGGCGCGCTGGCGGACCGGCTCGCCGCCGTGCCGCCCCGCGCCACGACGCTGCGCGCACGGGGCCCGGAGCTGTGGCGGGGCGGCGTGGCGGTGCTGCGCCTCGAGGCGGACGCGGCGCTGGCCGACCTGCACGAGGAGCTCGGTGCCAGCCTGTCCGCGCTCGGCGTGCCGCTCGACACACGTCCTTTCGCGCCGCACGTGACGCTGGCGCGCAAGGCGACCCGCGCCCGCCGTCCGCTCGCGCCGATGGAGCTCGACTGGCCTGCGGACCGCTTCGCCCTGGTCGAGTCGATCGCCGGATCGAACCCGGCGTACCACCTGCTCCGCGTCTACGAGCCCTCCGCCTGAGGGACCGGGCTCGATCCATCGGCATCGCCCTCTCGTCACGGCTTGGCGGCTCCAGAGGGCTCCCCCGCTCGGCTCGATATCGCGCCGTGGCGCACCGCCCGGAAAAAAAGCATGCCTGCCCCCGCCGAGGGCTCGCCATGCGCTTTCACCCCGTTCGCCCGTGCCGCGCGTGCAACCCCCGTCCCCGCCCCCCACCCTCGGAGCCCCCCATGCCGACCCGCCGCACCTTCGTCGTCCTCGCTGCCGCCACCGTGGCCAGCGCCTGCACCGCCCTGCCCGCCCAGGCCGTAGGCTCGCTCGTCGACGTCCGGATCGTCGACCGAAGTCGGGGCGACGTGCTGTCGACCTGGCGCCATCGCGGCACCAGCTATGTCGCCGGCCAGCCCGGCGACCGCTACGCCGTTCGCCTGACCAACCGCACCGGCGGGCGGGTCCTCGTCGTGCTGTCGGTGGACGGCGTCAATGCCGTGAGCGGCGAGACGGCGGCGGTGGGCCAGACGGGCTACGTCCTCGCCGCCCACCAGTCGGCCGAGATCACCGGCTGGCGCAAGAGCCAGACCGAGGCGGCCGCCTTCTACTTCACGGCGCTGCCCGACTCCTATGCCGCGCGCACGCAGCGGCCGGACAACGTCGGCGTGATCGGCGCCGCCGTCTTCCGCGAGCGCGTGCCGGAGCCGGTGATGCACTGGCGCGAGCAGGCGCCGCCGCTGGCGAGCGGAAGCGCCGCGAACGGCGCGGCCCAGGCGGAGAAGCGCGCGCGCTCCGACGCCGACGCGCCACGCAGCGCCGCGGCCGCGCCGTCGCCCCTGGCCGAGCGCGCCGAGTCGATGGACCGGCTGACGCGGGACTCGATCGCCAGGAGCGAGCGGCTCGGCACCGGGCATGGCGAGCGCGAATACTCGCCGACGTCGCAGACCGCGTTCGAGCGTGCGTCGTCGCAGCCGGCCGAGGTCGTGCAGGTGCGCTACGACAGCCACTCCAACCTGCTCGCCAGCGGCGTCATCCCGCGGGCGCGGCCGATGCCGCGCGTGCCCCAGCCCTTCCCGTCGTTCGTGCCCGACCCGGCCTGACGCGCGCTCCCGGTCAGGCGCTGCCGGCGCCGTGCAGCAGCTGCCAGACCCGGGCCGGCGTCGCCGGCATCTGCAGCGCCTCCGCGGCGCGGCCGAGGCCGGCGGCGGCGAGCGCGTCGATGACGGCGTTCATCACCGCCGGCGTGGCGCCGATCGTGCCGAGCTCGCCGACGCCCTTGACGCCGAGCGGGTTGAGCGCGCACGGGATCGAGGTGTCGAACTCCGTGCGGAAGACGACGCCGACGTCCGCCGCGCGCGGCACGGCGTAGTCCATCAGGCTGCCGGTCACGAGCTGGCTGCTGCCGGCGTCGTAGACGACCTGCTCGCAGAGCGCCTGGCCGAGCCCCTGCACCGCGCCGCCCTCGACCTGGCCGCGCGCGATCGTCGGGCTGATGACGCGGCCGATGTCGTTCACCGACGCATACGCGGCGACGCGCACGTCGCCGGTGTCCGGATCGACCTCGACCTCGCAGACGTGGCAGGCGTTCGGCCAGGTGGCGCCGCCGACGGTGCTCGTCGAGTCGAGGTGGATGCGGGCCTCGGGCTGCCTGCCCGCCAGCGCGAACAGGTCGATGCCGACGTCGGTGCCGACCACGGCGAAGCGGCCGGCCCGGTACTCGATGTCGGACGCCGATGCCTCGAGCGCTTCGCCGGCGAGGGCCTTGGCGTGCTCGATGGTGCGCTCGGAGGCGACGCGGACGGCCGAGCCGCCGGTGAACAGCGAGCGCGAGCCGGCACTGCCGAAGCCGTTGCCGCGGTCGGTGTCGCCCTGCACGATGCGGATCCGCTCGATCGGCACGCCGAAGATGTCGACGGCGAGCTGCGCGTAGCTCGTCGCGATGCCCTGGCCCATGGCCTGCGTCGCCGAGAAGATCTCGATCGTGCCGGCGGGCGTGACGTCGACGCTCACCTTCTCCTCGAAGGCCATGCCGCCGGTCCATTCGAGGAAGGCGGCGATGCCGCGGCCGCGCAGCTTGCCCTGGCGCTCCGTCGCCTCGCGCCGCGTCGCGTAGCCGCTCCACTCGGCGAGGGCGAGGCCCTGGTCGAGGATCTTCTCGAAGGCGCCGCTGTCGTAGGTCTGCCCCATCGGGTTGGTGTACGGCATCTGCTCGGGCCGCAGCAGGTTGCGCCGGCGCAGCTCGGCCGGGTCGAGCTTCATCTCGCGCGCGGCGGCGTCGAACAGGCGCTCGATGAGGTAGATCGCTTCCGGCCGGCCGGCGCCGCGGTACGCGCCGGTCGGCGTGGTGTGGCTGAGGACGGCCTGCAGGTGCAGGTCGATGACCGGGATCGCGTAGACGCTGGTCGAGACCCAGGGACCGATGAGCAGCTGGATCGCGACACCTGTGCCGGTGGCGTAGGCGCCGACGTTGGCGAGCGAATGGACACGCAGCGCCAGCGCCCGGCCGTCGCCATCGAGGGCGAGCTCGGCCCGGCTGCTGACATCGCGGCCGTGCGATGCGGAGAGGAAATCCTCGCTGCGGTCGGCCTGCCAGCGGACGGCGCGGCCGAGGCTGCGCGCCGCGTGGGCGACGACGATGTCTTCCGGGTAGATGCCCGTCTTCATGCCGAAGCCGCCGCCGACGTCGCCGACCAGCACGTGCACCCGGTCCTGGGCCAGTCCGAGTGCGCCCGAGAGCCCGGCGGCGACGGCGGTGGGCATCTGGTTGCTGATGCGCACCGTGATCCGGCCCGTGCCGGCGTCGAACGACGCGACGATGCTGCGCGGCTCCATCGACACCGGCGCGACGCGCTGGTTGACGAGGTCGAGCTCGATGCGCACGGCGGCGCGCGCGAAGGCCTCGGCGGCGCCGGCCGCGTCGCCGTGCCGCATCTCTGCGGCGATGTTGTCCGGCGCCTCGCCCGTGACGACGACCGCGCCGGCGGCGACGGCGGCGCGGGCGTCGACCACCGCCGGCAGGTCCTCGTACTCGACGAACACCGCCTCGGCGGCGTCGCGCGCCGCCTCGCGCGTCTCGGCGACGACGGCGACCACCGGCTCGCCGACGAAGCGCGCGAACTCGTGCGCCAGGGCGCGCCGCGGTGGCGTCACCGTCGTGCGGCCGTCGGCGCGGCGGAAGTCGGTCGACGTCGGCATCGCCTGGACGCCGGCGGACACCAGCTCGGCGCCGGTGTAGACGCCGAGCACGCCGGGCATCGTCCGCGCCAGGTCGGCGTCGACGGCGACGATCCGCGCGTGCGCATGCGGCGAGCGCTGGAAGGCGATGAAGGCCGCGCCGTCGGGCGGCACGTTGTCGGTGAAGCGCCCGGCGCCGGTGAGGAGGGCGCGGTCCTCGATGCGCTGGACGGCCCGGCCGCTGCCGAAGCGGGCGGCAGCGTCGATGGTCTCGGCGGCCATGCTCAGGCGCCCAGGGATTCCCACATCGCCTTGTCGCGCTCCGCCGTCCATATGCGGGGGTCGCGGTGGCCGGTGGCCTCGTCGTAGGCGCGCGAGACGTCGAACGGAATGCAGTGCTCGTAGATGAACCAGTGGCCGTACTTCGGCCGCAGCAGGGCGTCGGTGTCGTCGTGGACGCGCTTCAGGTCGTGCCCCTTGGCGACGCCCGCCTTGACGCTCTCGTACATGTCGGCGATGAAGGAGCGTGTGCCGGCGAGGCCCTCGGCGCACATGGCGGCGTTGGTCAGCGCCGCGCCGCGGCCGGGCACCAGCTGCTCGGCGCCGAGCGCGGCGACGTTGTCGAGCGTCGTCGGCCAGTCGCTGAAGTAGGCGTCGCCGGCATAGGGCGTGGCGCCGTACTCGACCAGGTCGCCGCTGAAGCAGATGCGCTGCTGCGGCAGCCAGGCGACGGTGTCGCCCTTGGTGTGGCCGCGGCCGAGCTGGATCAGCTGGACCTCGAGCGAGCCGAGCCACAGCGTCATGCGGCCGCGGAAGGTGACGGTGGGCCAGGTCAGGCCGGGGATCGTCTCGACGGCGCGGAACAGGCGGGGGAAGCGCTCGATCTCGCTCTTCATGTCGGCGGCGCCGCGCTCGACGATGAGGTCGCGCGTGTCCTCGCTGGCGATCACCTCGCTCGCCTGGTACGCGCTCGCGCCGAGGACGCGGACCGCGTGGTAGTGGCTCATGACGACGTGCTTGACCGGCTTGTCGGTGACCTCGCGGATGCGCCGGATGACGTCCTGCGCCATCACCGGCGTCGCCTGGGTGTCGATCACCATCACCGACTCGTCGCCGATGACGACGCCGGTGTTCGGGTCGCCCTCGGCGGTGTAGGCGTAGGCGTTGTCGGAGAGCTTGGTGAAGGTGACCTTCTTCTCGGCGAGGTCGGCCTGCGAGGCGAATGCTTTGCTCATGGTGTTTGCGTCCCGTTCAGCTCGCCCGGGCGAGCCCGGCGGAGCAGGCATTCTGGGTGAAGACGGATGTCAGGTCCGGGTCCGGGCCAGAAACGCCGAGACGGCAGCGAAGAAGGCGTCCGGCACCTCGGCGACGCTGAGGTGCGAGGCGTCGGCGAAGACCTCGAGCTGGGCGCCCGGGATGCGGTCGGCGATGGCCTTGGCCATCTCCGGCGTGGCGCCGGCGTCGCGTCCGCCGGCGATGACGAGCGTCGGCGTCTTCACCGCTTCGAGCCGATCGAGCCAGTCGACCCCCGCGACCGCGTGGCAGGCGGCGACATAGCCCTGCGGGTGCGTGCGCAGCAGCTTCGCGCGCAGGTCGGCGACCTGCTGCGGATGGGCAGCGCGGTGGTCGGCATGCAGGTAGCGCTCGACGACCGCATCGGCGACCGCCGCCATGCCGCCCTTCTCGACGGACTCGATGCGCGCCGTCCACACCGGGCGGGCGGCCTCCGGGTAGCGCGAGGTGGTGTTGGCGAGCACGGCACTCGCCAGCAGCTCGGGGTGGCGCAGCGCGAGACCCTGCCCGACCATGCCGCCCATCGACAGGCCGATCCAGGCCACCGGACCGCGGCCCCACTCGCGGATCACGCGCGCCGCATCGTCGACGAGCTCGTCGATCGCGTAAGGCCCGGGCGGCCGCGCCGAGCCGCCGTGGCCGCGGTGGTCGTAGCGCAGCACGGTGTGCGTCCGGGCCAGACGCGCCGCGAACGCGTCCCACATGTGCAGGTCGAGGCCGAGCGCGTGGCTGAGGACGACGGGCGGGCCCTCGCCCTGCACCGCGACGCGGATCTGCGGCGCGCTGAAGGTGTGGTGGACGGCGACGCGCGAGCCGGGCGAGAGCGGCTGCGCGGCGGGGACGCGCCCTTCCGCACGCAGGATGTCCCCGGTCAGCTTGAAGGCCGTGTTCGCCGCCGGCACGCCGCAGTAGATCGCGCCCTGCATCAGCGTCTCCTTGATCTTCTCGACGGCGACCCCGCCCTGGATCGCGGCCCGGCAGTGCAGCTCGAATTCCTCCCAGCGTGCCAGCGCCATGCACATGCCGAGGACGAGCAGGCGGCGCGTGTCGTGGTCGAGCCCCGGCCGGCCCCAGATGTCGTTCCAGGCGTAGCGGGTGATGAGGTCCTGGAACTCGGCATTGAATTCGGTCGCGTTGTTCAGCGACTTGTCGACCCACGCATCGCCGAGCACGGCGCGCCGGTTGGCAAGGCCGCGCTCGAAGTCGTCGGACCGGTCGGCGGCGGGTGGGCCTTCGCTCATGACGGGTCTCCTGCGGAAGAAGGGGCGCGTTGCAGCGCGTCGAGCTGGGCACGGGCGAGGGAACCGGCGCGGCGCGCGGCGGCGTCGATGTCGAAGGCGGCGTCGAGCGCCGCGGCGTCGACCGTGGCGAGCGCCGCGTCCTCCCGCAGGGCAGCGCGGGCGAGCGCGGCAAGGTCGGCATCGGCCGACCCGGCCAGCGTCTTCGACCAGGCCGCGACCAGCGCGTGCGCGCGGCTCTTGCCGATCGAGCGGGCGAGCACGGTCGCCGCCGCTTCGGCGAAGACGGCGCCGCGCTGCGCGTCGATGTTGGCGCGCATGCGGACGCTGTCCACCTCGAGCCCCTCGGCGGCATCGGCCAGTGCCGCCAGCGCGCCGTGCGTGGCGATGAAGAGCGACGGCCATTCCGCGAGCTCGGCCTGCCAGCGGCCGAGGCTGCGCTCGTGCTCCTGCCCCATCGCCGCCAGCAGCGCGCCGGCGTGATGCGGGGTTCGCGCGGCAGCGGCGATCGCCGTCATCGCCGCGACGGGATTGCGCTTGTTCGGCATCGCCGACGAGCCGCCCCGGCCGATGCCGGCGGGCTCGGCCATCTCGCCGACCTCGGCCTGCGCGAGCAAGGCCAGGTCGTGGCCGATCTTGCCGAGCGAGCCGCACAGCACCGCCACGTCGCAGGCGAGCGCGACCCACGCGTCGCGCTGCGTGTGCCAGGCACCGGCTGCCGGCGCGAGCCCGAGCCGGTCGGCGATGCGCCGGGCGACGGCCGGGCCCTTCTCGGCCAGGCTCGCGAGCGTGCCGACCGCGCCGCCGAACTGCAGCGTCAGCGCACGCCTGCGCGCCCGCGCCAGCCGATCGCGGGCACGCGACAGCGGCGCGACCCAGGCCACCAGCTTGAAGCCGACGCTGATGACCTGGGCCGGCTGCAGCAAGGTGCGGGCGAGCATCGGCGTCTCGAGGTGGGCGCGAGCGAGCGCCGCGAGGGCGGCGCACAGGCGATCGAGGTCGGCGTCGACGAGCTCGAGCGCGCGCCGCGTCGCCAGCACCATCGCGGTGTCGATCACGTCCTGGCTGGTGCTGCCCCAGTGCACGTAGCCGGCGGCCTGCGCGTCGACCTCGGCGACGCGTGCGGTCAGGCGCCTGACGAGCGGGATGGCGAGGCTGCCCGCGACGCGGGCTTCGTGCACCAGCTCGTCGACGTCGAAGGCCGCGCTGCACGCGGCGACGATCGCGGCGACCGCCTGTCGGGGGATCACGCCTTCGTCCGCTTCGGCTTCCGCCAGCGCCGCTTCGAAGGAGAGCATCCCCGCGACGAGCGCGCGATCGCCGAACACCTCGCCCATGGCGGCACTGCCGAGCGTTCGCGCGAAGAGCGAGCCGCTCATGTCGCGGCGGGCTGTGCGGCGCCGCGCGCGCGCACGACGCCGAGGCGGTTGACGAGATGGCGGATGTTCGCGAGCGACAGCAGGTGGACCTGCATGAGGGCGAGCATGCCGGTGCGGTGCAGCTCCAGGACGGTGGCGTCCGGCAGCGCATGCAGGCGGTCCTCGTCGATGGCGTGGAAGCCGTCGACCGAGATCTTCTCGCCGCCCGGCAGGGTCGCCTCGGCCTTCATCTCCTTGAGCACGTCGAGCGCCACCACACGCTCGCAGAAGGCGCGCGTCCGCTCGGCCTCGAGCTCGAAGCGCTCGAGGAACTCGATCGCCCGCCGCAGCGCCGGCGCCGGCCGCGCGTCGGCGGTGAAAAGCGGCTCGGCGGCGCACTCCGAGAAGCCGGCCCAGGTGTCGTCGACCAGCACCTTGAGCCCCGCAGGGCCGGGCACCGTCGCGCTCGCGAAGGGGTAGCGCCGGATGTACGCCGGGATGTAGCGAGCCACCCAGCGGTCGCCCTCGAGCTGCAGGTTCTCCCCCTCGTTGAGCCCGAGCAGGGCGATCGTCGACATCGCTTGCCGCCCCGTCGCGCCCGTCTGGCCGGTGCCGACGAAGAGGAGCGGGAACTCGAGCCCGGCCTGCGGGAACTCCGTCGCAGTGATGAACACCGCGTGCAGGTCGCGCGTGATCGAGAAGTCCGCCAGGGCGTCCACTCCGTGCGCGCCATGGAATGCCGGGTCGAGCGGCACCGATCGCCGGTAAAGCGAGGCACGCGGCGGGCTCATTCGTCGGCCTCGGAACGCTCGTGGACGGCATCGTCGCGCGGCAAGGCCGTCGCCAGCACCTTGTCGACACGCTTGCCATCGAGGTCGACAACCTCGAAGCGCCAGCCTTCCCATTCGACGGAATCGGCGGTGTGCGGCAGGCGGCCGAGGAGCAGCATGACCATGCCGGCAAGCGTGTTGTAGCGGCCGCGATCCTCCTCGGGCAGCTCCTTGATGAGGAGCCGGTCCTTCAGCTCCTGGACCGGGATCAGGCCGTCGAAGAGCCAGCCGCCATCGGGCCGCTGCACCGCCCACGAGTCGGCGTCGGTCTGGGTGCTGAACTCGCCGGTGATCGCCTCCAGCACGTCGCGCACGGTGATCATGCCCTGCACCTCGCCGTATTCGTCGACGACGAAGACGATCTGCGGCGCGGTAGCGCGGAACTGCTCGAGCAGCTCCATGCCGGACAGCGTCTCGGGAACGAAGACCGGCGCCGGCAGGTCCTGGGCGAGGTTCAGCGGCTCGCCCTGCATCGCCTGCTGCAGCAGCTTCTGCGCGCTGATGACCCCGACGACGTCGTCCAGGCCGCCGCGGCACACCGGGTAGCGCGAGTGATCGGCTTCGCGGATCACGTTCAGGATCTCCTCGGGCGTGCTCGACACGTCGAGCCAGACGATCTCGGCGCGCGGAATCATCATCGAGCCGACCTGGCGATCGTCGAGCCGGAACACGTTGCGCACCATCTGGTGCTCGTGCGCCTCGATCACTCCCGCGTCGACGCCCTCTTCCAGGCTGGCCTCGATCTCCTCCTCGGTCACGCCGCGGTCGGGAACGTCGCGCAGCCCCATGAGCCGCAGACTCGCTTCGGTGCTGCCGATGAGCAGTCGCACGAAGGGACGGGTGAGCCTCGACAGGAGCTCCATCGGCCGGGAGACGATGCGCGCGACCGCCTCGGGATACATCTGGCCGATCCGCTTCGGCACGAGCTCGCCGAAGACGATGGTGAGGAAGGTGATCGTGATCACCACCAGCCCCGTGGCCGTGTAGCTGGCGGCGCGATCGCCGAGGGCGAAGTTCGAGCGCAGCCACTCGGCGAAGGGAACGGAGAAGGCGGCGTCGCCGACGATGCCGTTGAGGATGCCGATCGAGGTGATGCCGATCTGCACGACCGAGAGGAAACGGGTCGGGTCCTCGTGCAAGGTCATCGCTTGGCGGGCCCCGGCGTCGCCCGACTCCACCATGACCTGCAGCCTTGCCTTGCGGCTGGCGGTGAGCGCCATCTCGGACATGGCGAACAAGGAATTGAGGAAGATCAGGAAGAGCAGTAAGGCAACGTCCATGCGCGGGCGCTGGCGTAGGCGGAGGACGAGCGTAGCAGAATCACCTGCATGAACTACGTGGTCGGCGACATCCAGGGCTGTGCCGGTGCGCTCGACGACCTGCTCGAGGCGATCGCCTTCAGCCCGTCGCGCGACCGCCTCTACGTCCTCGGCGACCTCGTCAACCGCGGCCCGGCATCGCTCGCCACGCTGCGCCGCCTGCGCGATCTCGGCGATGCTGCGGTCTGCGTGCTGGGCAACCACGACTGGCACCTGCTCGCCGTCGCCGCCGGCGTGCGCCCGCGCCATCGCACGGATACCCTCGACGACATCCTCGACGCGCCGGATCGCGACGCCTGGCTGGAGTGGCTGCGCCGGCGTCGCATGGCGGTGCACGCGCACGGCTGGCTGATGCTGCACGCGGGCGTCGTGCCGCAATGGGACCTCGACACCACGCTGACGCTGGCGCACGCCCTCGAGCGCGCGCTTCAGGACACGCCGCCGCGCGATTTGCTCGATGCGATGTTCGGCAACGAGCCGGCCTGCTGGGGCGAGGTGCGCAACGACAAGGAGCGGCTGCGCTTCACCCTCAACACGCTGACGCGGATCCGCTTCGTGTCGGCCGAGGGCCGGCTCGAGTTCAGCGTCAAGGACGGCGCTTCGGCCGCCCCGCCCGGCTATTTCCCGTGGTTCGACGCGCCGGCTCGCCGCACCGCGACCGTACCGATCGCCTTCGGCCACTGGTCGACGCTCGGACTGCTGGATCGGCCCGACGTGCTGGGCCTCGACACGGGCTGCGCATGGGGCGGACAGCTCACGGCCGCCCGGCTCGACGGCACCTCGCGCGAGATCTTCCAGGTACAGTGCCGGCGCTGAGCCCCGATGCAACGCTGCGCGCATCCGTTCCGATGGCCACTGCGTACGCCGTTCCCATGATCCCGCGTTCGCTGCCGCGCCGCGCACGAGCGGTCCTGCTGTGCCTGCTGGCCTTCGTCTCGGCCGTGCAATGCGGCGCCGCGCTCGTGCGTGCCAGCGCCGGCCCCTCGCACCTGCACGTCGCTGCCCCTGCGGCAGCAGAACCGGTGCTGCACGACGTCCGTCGCCATCCGGCGGCCGCTCTCCTGCTCGCGAGCACCGCTATGGAGACGCGCGCGGCGGCGCGCCATGGCCATGCGCACGCCGAGAAGCAACGCCACCATCATGCGGCGCGCGATGTCGGGGGCGAGATCGTCGCCGACGCGGAGGTCGACCGTCGGGACGCTGCGGACGAGAGCGGCGGCAGCTCCGGGGGAGGCGCCGCATCGGTCTTCCTGCCGATCCCGGCCAGCGCATCGGCGTGGCAAGGACCTGAGGCGATGCACGGCCGGTCCGAGCGCGCGCTCTGGGTCGCGTCGGGTCGAGCGGTCGCCCCGGCCCAGCCGCCACCGCGGCACGACGCCGTCTGAGGCGCCGCGAGCCGGGGCTGGGCCCCGGCCGCCTTCCCGTTGCCGTCGGCGCTCTCGCGCTGCCGCCGGCCTGGCTTCGTCAACCGCCGTCCCGCCATGCCCCGTCGACCCATCGGCTCGTCGGCAGCGCTCGCTGCCGTGCCCTTCGCCCTCGCCACCAGCCTCTGCACGGCGGCCCTCTCCGCCCGTGCGCAACCGGCTCCGGCGCCGGCGTCGGCCGCATCACCGGCGTCGGGCCCGGCGGGCGCCGGTGTTGCCGCGGTTCCCGGCGCCGCTGCCGTGCCTCCGGTGCAGCTGGACCCGGTGCGCATCACGGGCAACTACGACACGTCGGTCGGCACCACCGACGCGGCGAGCGCCGGAACGGTCACGTCGAGGCTGATCCAGAGACGGCCGACGCTGCGCCCAGCCGAAGTGCTGGAATTTGTGCCCGGGGTCATCGTCACGCAGCACAGCGGCGACGGCAAGGCGAACCAGTATTTCCTGCGCGGCTTCAATCTCGACCACGGCACCGATTTCGCGACCTACGTCGACGGCATGCCGGTCAACATGCCAACCCATGCGCACGGGCATGGCTACACCGACCTGAACTGGCTGATTCCCGAGCTGGTCGATCGCCTCGCCTACCGCAAGGGCCCGTACTACGCCGAGGAGGGCGACTTCGCATCGGCCGGCTCCGCCCGCATCCGCCTCGTCGATGCGCTGCCGCGCGGCATGGCCTTGGTCAGCGCCGGGCAGGACCGCCACGCGCGCGCACTGATCGCGAACTCGCACGCGCTCGGCGGCGGTGAGCTGCTCTATGCGATCGAGGGCGCGCACGACGACGGACCGTGGGACGTGCGGGAGAAGCACCGCAAGCGCAACGGCCTCCTGCGCTGGAGCTTCGGCAACGAGCGTGAGCGCAGCTCGATCACCTTCGCGGGCTACTCGGCGAGCTGGAACGCGACCGACCAGATCCCCCGGCGCGCCGTCGACTCGGGGCTGGTCGGCCGCTTCGGCACGATCGACCCGAGCGACGGCGGCAAGGCCGAGCGATACAGCCTGTCGCTGGCGACCCGTCGCAAGCTCGACGACGGCGAGTTCCGGCTCGACGCCTACGCGATCCGCTCGCGTCTCGACCTGTTCTCGAACTTCACCTTCTATCTGGAGCAGCCGTCCGACCTCGACCCCGCTGCCATCGACGGCGACCAGTTCCAGCAATCAGAGCGGCGCGACACCGTCGGCCTGGCGACCCGCCGGAGCTGGAACGTGCGCTGGGGCGGCGTCGACGTCGTCAACACCGTCGGCCTGCAGATTCGCCACGACCGGCTCGACCCGGTGGGCCTCCATGCCACGGTTCGCCGGCAGCGTGCCGCGACGCCGCAGGAGAGCCGCATTCGCCAGACGCACGCCGGCGCCTACGGCGAGAGCGCATGGCAGTGGACGCCGTGGTTTCGCTCCGTCGCCGGCCTGCGCGTCGATCGCTTCCGCTTCGACGTCGACAGCTCGATCGCCGAGAACAGCGGCGAGCGGAGCGCCGGCATCGTCACGCCCAAGCTCTCGCTCGTCTTCGGTCCGTGGGCCGGGACCGAGACCTTCCTCAACTACGGCCACGGCTTCCACAGCAACGACGCGCGCGGGACGACGGCGACGGTCGCCGCCAAGACCGGCGAGCCGGTCGGGCGGGTCACGCCCGTCGTGCGCACCCGCGGCGCCGAGATCGGCGTCCGCACCGAGATCGTCCCGGGGCTGCAGAGCTCGCTGGCACTGTGGCAGCTGAAGATCGGCTCCGAGCTCCTCTTCGTCGGCGACGCGGGGGAGACCGAGCCGACGCGGCCGAGCCGGCGCCGCGGCGTCGAGTGGAACAACCACTACCGGGCCGCGTCGTGGCTGCTGCTCGATGCCGACCTGGCACTGTCGCGGGCCCGCTTCAGCGACGGCGATCCGTCGGGCAACCGCATTCCCGGCGCGGTGGATCGCGTCGCCTCCCTCGGCATGTCGGTGGTCGACGTCGGCCCGTGGTTCGGCCACTTCCAGCTGCGCCACTTCGGCCCGCGGCCGCTGGTCGAGGACAACTCGCGGCGCTCGAAGGCGACGACGCTGGCCTACCTTCGTCTCGGCAGGCGCCTCGGCAAGGACGTCAGCCTCGCACTCGACGTCTTCAACGTCTTCGACCGACGGGCGAGCGACATCGACTACTTCTATGCCTCTCGGCTGCGCGGCGAGCCGGCCGAAGGCGTGGAGGACATCCACTTCCACCCGGTCGAGCCGCGCCGCTTCCGCATCAGCCTGATCGCGAACTTCTGACGAGCCGCGGTTCAGGCGTCGAGCGTGAACGCCTCGTGCACCGCCGACTGGACGCCGCCGCCGAGCACGGCGCCCCCGCCGGCGACGTAGATCCAGTCGCCGATGGCGACCGCCGCGACCGCATGGCGCGGCGTGGGCATGGGCGCGTGGCTCTGCCACGAGTCGCTGCCCGGGTCGTAGCTCTCCATCTGCCCGAACACCTTCGACTGCACGAAGCGGCCGGCGCTGCCGACGCCGAACTCGCCGCCCATCGCGTAGTGGCGGCCGCGGTAGACGACGAGGCCGTGTCCCGAGCGAGGCGTCGGCAGGGGCGCCCGCTCCTCCCACGTGTCGCGATCCGGCAGGTAGACGTGGTGCAGGCCGGTGTTGTATTCGAAGGTGTTGAAGCGTCCGCCGACGACGTGGAGGAGCCCGCGGTCGGCGACGATGCCGACGTGGTCGCGCGCGCCCGGCAAGGGCTTGCGCGTCGTCCAGGCGTCGGCCTGCGGGTCGTAGACCTCGTGCCAGCCGACGCTGGCCCGCTCCTGCGTCGGCGCGCCGGCACCGCCGACGAGGTGCAGCTTGCCGGCGAGGAACACGGCCGCGGCCGCGCCGCGCGCGCGCGGCAGCGGCGCGATCGACGTCCAGCGATCGGAGCCGATCTCGTAGACATAGGCGTTCGTGTCGGGATTGCGGTTCTGCTCGATGAAGCCGCCGAGCGCGTAGACGCGCTGCTCGAGCGCCGCCACCGCCACGTGGTTGGCGCCGCGCGGCAGCGGCGCGCCGAGCAGCCAGCGATCGCTGGCCGGCTCGTAGATGTGGTGGTACGCGCGGTCGACGCGCCCTTCCCCGTAGCCGCCGACGACGTGCATGCGTCCTGCCGCGGCGGTGGCCCAGGCCATCTCGCTGCGCGGGATCGGCATCGCCGCGCGGGGGCGCCAGCGTCCCGGCGCTCCCTTCGGCGCCGGGCTGGTGACGACGCGCTGCGCTTCCTGCTCGCCGGTCAGGTGGTGCGGCACGCCGCCCTGCAGGCGGTGGTACGGATCGGGCGAAGGCTTCGCTTCGGGCAGCGCCGGCGCGGCCGGGGCCTGAGCCGAGGCCCGGTCGAGGCAGAGTGCGGCGCCCGCGGCGCCGAGGAGCAGATGTCGTCGTTGCATGCTCGGTCCCCGGCAGGTGTCGGTGCGCGCCTACGCGGTCAGCAGCCGCTGCAGCATCCAGACGTTGAGCGTGATCACCACCGCGGCCGCGCCCCACAGGAGAACGCTGGCGCGCGGCCCGAAGCCGAGGTCGCCGAGGTGCTTCCTGCCGGTCGTGAACATGAGCAGGGGAACGATGGCGAACGGCAGCTGCAGGCTGAGGACGACCTGGCTGAACACCAGCAGCGAGTTCGCGCCGGCGCTGCCGTACCACGCGGTGACCGCGATCGCCGGGACGATGGCCACGGCCCGGGTGAGGATCGCGCGCAGCGCCGGCGAGATGCGAATGTCGAGGAACCCCTCCATGACGATCTGCCCAGCCAGCGTCCCGGTGACCGACGAGCTCAGCCCCGAGCACAGCAGGGCGACGCCGAACAGCGCGCTGGCGATGCCGACGCCGAGCAGCGGCGACAGCAGCTCGTAGGCTTGGCTCAGCTCGGTGACGGCGCCGACGCCCGGCCGATGGAATGCGCCAGCGGCCAGGATCATGATGCTGGCATTGATGAGCAAGGCGAGACCGAGGGCCAGCGTCGAGTCGATCGTCGCGAAGCGGACCGCTTCGCGCTTGCCCTCGCGACTCTGCCCGTGCGCGCGCGTCTGCACGATCGACGAATGCAGGTACAGGTTGTGCGGCATCACGGTCGCCCCGACGATGCCCACGGCAAGATAGAGCATCTCCGGGTTGGTGACGATCTCGGGCCGGGGGATGAAGCCGCCGAGCACGCTCGCGATCGAGGGCTGCAGCCACGCCATCTGGAAGGCGAAGCAGACGCCGATGGTGGCGACGAGCGCCAGGATGACGGCCTCGAGCCAGCGGAAGCCGCGCCTCTGCAGGGCCAGGATCAGCATGACATCGAGGAAGGTGATGCAGACGCCGGCCAGGAGCGGAATGCCGAACAGCAGGTTGAGCCCGATCGCCATCCCGATCACCTCGGCGAGGTTGCAGGCGACGATGGCGATCTCGCAGAAGACCCAGAGCAGCAGGCTGACCGGCCGCGAGAAGTTCTTCTTGCAGGCCTGGGCCAGGTCGAGACCGGCGCCGATCCCGAGGCGCACGGCGGCTGCCTGGAACAGCATGGCCATCATGTTGGAGAGCAGGATGACGGCGAGCAGCGTGTAGCCGAACTGCGAGCCGCCGGCGAGCGAGGTCGCCCAGTTTCCGGGGTCCATGTAGCCGACGGCGACCAGGTAGCCCGGGCCGAAGTACGCGAGCATCCGGCGCATCCCGGAGGGGCTGTCGGCAGCGCCCAGCACCTTGATCGTCCGATGGACCTCGGGCAGGCTGCGCGGCGCATCGGCGGCAGCGTGGAAGGGATTCGGTTCGGCGGCGGCGCTGACGGTGTTCATGGGCTCGGGCGAGAAGACCCGACGCCCTGTGCAGGCATCGTGCCGCCCGCAGTGTCCGCGAAAGCCTCCGCGGCTCCACGTGTCTTCACGCCGGCGGAGGTCCGGCCCAGCAAAACGTGCCGTCAGGATTACGTCGGCCGAGGCGTCCCTGCAGGCCCGGGGCGACGGCATCGGCAGGCGCGAGCATGCGAAGATCGCTCTGCCGGCGGCTCCCGGGCCGCGGCGACCGGAGACGTGGCCGAGCGGTCTAAGGCAGCAGTCTTGAAAACTGCCGGGGGGGCGACTCCCCCGTGAGTTCGAATCTCACCGTCTCCGCCAACGGCCACGTGCCGCTCCGTCCAGACCCGGAACCCGTCATGCAAGCTTCCCTGCTCGAAGAGATCGCCACCGTCCCCAACCCCTACCCGATCCGTTCCGAGATCGAGTATCCCGAGGTCTGGCGGCTTTGCGAGCAATCGCGCGAGCTGGCCTGGGACCCGCGAGCGATCGATTTCTCCGACCTGCGCGAGGCCGACATCCCGGACGAGGTCCGCGCCGCGGGCGCCGAGTGGTGGAGCCTGCGCGCCTGGATGGAGCACGGCGCCGTCCCGTACGGCTCCGAGCGGCTGCGCGACGCGGTCTTCGGCCACCAGCCGTTCGAGATCAAGCAGCACATCGTCAACTTCATCGCCGAGGAGCTGCGCCATCACGAGGCCTCGGTGCTGGTGGCGAAGAACCTGGCGGGCTACCAGGACGAGCCGCGCGCCGACTACTTCAAGGCCGTGATCCCGCGCTTCCACGACGAGCGCGACGAGAAGGCGATGAGCTTCTTCGCCGGCCTGGCGGTGAACACTTTGTTCGAGCAGCTCTCGGGCGAGCTGCTGCAGGCGCGCTACGAGAACGCCCGCTTCAAGTCGATCCGCACCGCCTGCCAGCTGATCCTGCGCGACGAGGCACGTCATATCCAGTTCGGCCGCATCATCATGCGGCGCTTCTTCAGCGAGCTCTCGGCCGAGGACCGGCGCCTGCTCGGCGAGAAGGTGGCCAAGAAGCTGCGCGGCAGCCTCCTCAACGGCGTGTACGCGGTCGTCAACCTCCCTGCCGACGAGCGCGAGCGCGCCGGCCGGAACCGGGCGCTGGCCTGCGAGCACGGCCTCGGCGCCACCCATCCCGACGGCGAGGTCGCCATCATCAAGCGCGCGCTCGACCAGATCCGTGCCGATATCGCGCCCTACGATGTGGTCATTCCCGAAGTCCCCGAGGTGGACCGCTGCGGGCCGACGCATTGACCGCGACCCACGTGCGGCGCAGATCGACAGGAGCAGGCATGAATTGGCAGCGACATCTCACCTTCTTCCTTCGCGTTCTGGCAGGGGCCGCGTTCGCAGCCGCGCTGCCCAGCCACGCTCAGGCGCCGTATCCGAACCGGCCGGTCACGCTGGTCGTCCCCTACCCGGCCGGAGGCTCGGCCGACGTCCTCGCCCGGGCTCTCGGCCAGCGCCTCGGCGAGCGCCTGGGTCAGACCGTCGTCGTCGACAACCGCGGCGGCGCCGCCACCGCGATCGGCGCGCAGGCCGTCGCCCGCGCGACCCCGGACGGCTACACGCTCCTCCTCGGCACGGTGACGTCGCACGCCATCAACCCGGCGATGAACAAGGTGGGTTACGACCCGGTGGCCGGGTTCACGCCGATCGCGCCGCTGGCGTCGATCCCGTTCGTGCTGGTCGCCCATCCTGCGGTGCCGGCGTCCACCGTCGCCGACCTCGTGGCGATGGCCAAGGGCAAGCCGGGCACCGTCGCCTACGCGTCGGCCGGTCCGGGGACGTCGAACCATCTCGCCGGAGAGGTGTTCGCCGCGCAGGCCGGCATCAAGCTCCTGCACGTCCCCTACAAGGGCAGCGCGCCGGCGCTCAACGACGTCCTTGCCGGCCACGTGCCGGTGATGTTCGACCTGCAGGCAACGGCGCTGCCGCACGTCCAGGGCGGCAAGCTGAAGGCGCTCGCGATGACCAGCCGGCAGCGCAGCAGTCTGCTGCCGAACGTGCCGACGATGATTGAAGCCGGCGTTCCCAACTACGACGTGTCGGCCTGGTTCGGCCTGTTCGCCCCGGCCGGCCTGCCGCGGCCGATCGTCGACCGCCTCAACGCGGAGGTCGGCACCATCTTCCGCAGCCCCGAGATGCGCAAGCAGATGCAGGATCTCGGCGCCGAGCCCGAGCTCGCGGCGCCGGATGCCTACGCGGCCTTCGTCAAGTCCGAGGCGGCGAAGTGGGCGGAGACGGTGAAGGCATCCGGCCTCGCCACCCAGTGAGCGCGGAGCTCGGCCGCTTGCTCGCGGACATCGGGCCGCGCTGGCAGGCCGACATCCGCGCCCACAGCCAGGCGATCAAGGAGGCCTACGAGCCGCTGCTTCGCGCCGCGCCCAAGGACGGCATCTCCGTCGCCCGCGACCTGCCTTATGGAGACCATTCGCGCCAGCGGCTCGATGTGTTCACGCCCGCGCTCGGCCGCCCTGCGCCTGTCGTCGTCTTCGTGCACGGCGGCGCCTTCGTGCGCGGCGACAAGCGAACCACCGAGCAGCTCTACGACAACGTGCTGTACTGGTTTGCACGCCAGGGCTTCGTCGGCGTCAACATGGAGTACCGGAGCGCGCCGGAAGCGAGCTGGCCCGCCGGTGCCGAGGACGTCGGTCGCGTTCTGGCCTGGGTCCAGGCGCACATCGAGGCGCATGGGGGCGATCGGACGCGCGTGCTGCTGATCGGCCACTCGGCGGGCGGCACGCATGCGGCCAGCCACGTCTTCGATCCGGCGGCGGCACGCTACCCGGTCAACGCACAGGCACTGGTGCTGATCTCGGCGCGGCTGCGCGCCGATCGGCTGACCGAGAACCCGAACGCCGAGGGCGTGGCGGCCTACTACGGAGCCGATGCATCGCTGGACGACGCCCGCTCGCCCATGTGCCACGCGCACCGCAGCGACCTGCCGACCTTCGTCGTCATGGCCGAATACGAGAACCCCTTGCTCGACGTGTACGGCCTCGAGTTCGCGCACCGGCTTGCGCTGGCACGTCGCCGCGCGCCGAGGGTGCTGCAGATGCGGGGGCACAACCACATGTCCATCGTGGCGCACTTCAATACCGCCGAGGACGCGCTCGGCCGGGAAATCATCGGGTTCTTCGCGCGCGGTTGATCGGCTACGAGCGCAGCACGCGCATGGCCGCCGACCGGATCCAGCGACCCGTGCTCGTCGCACGCAGCACCTTCCAGGCTCGGGTCGACGCCAGCCGCTCGACGCGCGTGGCCTTGCGAATGACGACGACATCGGCGCCGAACACGTGCTGCGTCGAACGAAGGTAGCCGGGCAGGTCCTCGAGCCCGGCCCGGTACCTCTCGGCGAAGTCTGCGTGGGCGAAGATGAACTTGTTGCCACCGATGGCCACGGGAACGAGACGGCAGCGCGGCGAGCTCAGGTACCGCGAAGCGCCCTCGGCGACGCCCGGCCAGGCCTCGTTGAAGAAGTCGTCGAGGATGACGAGGCCGCCCCGGCCGAGCACAGCATCGGCGAGAGCCAGGTCGTTGGCGGTGATGTCGGCGGTGTGACCTCCGTCCACCGAGAACAGCCGCACCGGCCCGACGTCCTCGAGGATCTCGTCAGCGCGCAGCTCGAGTGAATTGCGCGACTTGACGACGATCCTGGACAGGTCGCAGCCGTGCTCGAGCAAGTTGTTCCTGAAGGCGACCTCGTCGCCGAGGCCCGAGCCGTCCACGTTCTGCGCCTGCATCTCGAAGAGGTCGTAGGCCGCGCAGCGCTCGCCGTCGTGGCTCAGCAGATGGAGCAGGATGAACAGCCGCCCGTGGTGGATGCCGATCTCGCACACGCCACCGCGGATGCCTGCACGCTCCTGCTGCGTGGAAAGGGCGGCGATCATCGCGATGGCGGTACCGTCGAGCCACCCGGCGACCGTGCGGTGCCCTCCCCTTGCGTAGGCGCGCAGGCGGTTCTGGTCTGGCATGGTGTCAGCCTCGGTCGGCTCGAATCCGGTGGGTCTTCGCCCTGGTCAGCAGGGCAGACAGCCTACCACTGGGCAAGCAACCGGCACCTGTCGGGCTGAGCCGCCGCTCTTCGACGTCAGGGCCCCGAGACGCTCATCTCTCGACCCTCTGCCAGGCCGTATAGGACTTCGGCACGCCCAAGGTCCGCTCGACGAATATCTCGGCGTCGGGAAACAGTTCCCGCATGCGGCGCTTCGACAGGACGCGCGTGTCCCGAATGTATTGGGCCCACTGCGGAAGGTTTCGTTGCCAGCGACGCAGGAACTTCTCCTGCAGCCACTTCGGATACAGGAACCAGAACGGCAGCCCGGTATGACACTCCAGCGGAAACCACGGCGACGGCGTCTGGATCCAGTACGACGTGCCCAGGCGCCGGACCTCGCGGGCAAACGCCTCCTGCTTGTCCTCGGGGCCGACGTGTTCCAGGACACTGTTGCTGAACACCACGTCGAATCGAGTCTCGCCATCGAGCCGCAGGTCGCATGCGTCGCCGACGACGTGGCGAAATTCGTGATGCGAAGGCACGAAGGGCGTCGAACCGCCCGGCAGGTTCAGGATCGTGACCTTCAAGGGAGTGGCCACGGTTGCCCAAATTTCCTCGCCGCCGCCAAGGTCGAGAACGGACGCTCCTTCCCGGATCTGCATCGTCTCGACGAAGGCCCGCATCCGCCTGGCCCGGAAATAGTCGGAGATCGGCAGGTGGAGGGTGTAGTAAGCCTGAACTCTCGAAAAGCTGAGCTTGGGCGAGGGCACCAATACTCTCCTGGCTGCGAACAGACGAACGGCACCCTGTCGAGGGCTTGCTGCACCGCCCAGCAAGGCTTGTGCCAAGGGCAGGCATGCCGTCATGGCACGACCCATGGAAGCGCTGTGGGGCTACCGCTCCGGTTCACGTCGGCCACGCCCGCTTGCCGCAAAGTAGCGGACGGTCGCCACCACCGTTCACCAGGAATACACCATGTTCGATGGGAAGAAACTGATGCGATCAGCGCTCGTCTTTGCACCAGGGCTGCAGGGCGCGCGCTTCAGAGCCGAAGCCCGCATCGTGCGGGCGTTGAGGCGACCCTATCGCCCGGAATTCAAGGGTCTGCGTGCCCTCCCGTTCAAGGACCCGCTCGTCCTCGACATCGGCTGCAACCGGGGGATCTCCGTGCAGTCGATCCTCGCCGTGCGACCAGATGCCCGGGTCATCGGGTTCGAGGCCAACGCGGCGCTTGCGGCCGACACGACGCGCTGGTTCGCGTCTGATCGGCGTGTCGAGATTCGCCCGTTCGGCCTCGGCAGTCACGCCCATTCGATCGTGATGCATGTGCCTCGATATCGGGGCTACCGGTTCGACGGCCTGGGATCGCTCGATCGCTCATACGCCGAGCGATCGGTGGGCAGCGGTTGGGTGTACGGGTTCGATCGCAAGCATCTACATCTGGACGAAAGCGTGGCGAGCATCCGGCGACTCGACGATCTCGGCCTCCGCCCCGCGTTGATCAAGATTTACGTGCAGGGGCACGAAGACGACGCTCTCGCCGGCGGCGCAGAGACCATCGCCGCCCACGAGCCCGTCATCCTGGCGCCTTCACGACATGCCGCTGTCGACGCCCGGCTCAGGTCGGCCGGGTACAAGCGCTTTGTCTGGGCCGGCAATGCCTTCGTGCCGGAGGCCGACGACGGCTTGTATGTTTACTACATGACGGCTGCCACATACGACAAGCTCGCTCAGGGGCTTGTTGTCGGGCGCCGAGAGGGCAGCTGAAGTCCAAACGACGGCCTGAGTCCTGAAGTGCAGCGGGTCCGTTGCGTTGAAGCCATCCGAACCTTCAAGAGCCGATACGTCCGTGCTAGCCTTTCGGCAAGGGCTCTTGAGAGGGGACGCGATGAAACCAATTGCACTGGCGGTCGCCACATCCGCGCTCTGCCTGGCCGCTGAGACGTCAGCTGCCGCTTCCTTCACCTTCGCTCTTCATGGCACTGGTGCCTACTTGGAGCAGCCGGCGCACAGCGGAGTACCGCAGGCAACGCCTGGCCTGGCCTTCGAGTGGCTCGGAACCCTCACATTCGCGACGGGGTCCAGTGCCGACGGTACGTACCTGCCGTTCGTCGGGCCCCATGGTTTGCTGTCGTCGTTCAGCTTGAACACGAACCTCATCTCGTTCGATCTCGGCCGCGGCTTGAACAACGTCCAGATTCCACCGGTAATAACACTGTCGGGCGGAGAAGTGACGTTCATCCTCTTCCGCTACGAGGAGCTTCCCGATGTCTTCGTTCGAATCGACGGGATGAGTGCCACGTACTCGAGCACGCTCAATGCCGGCTTCCACAGTTCTGCCGTTGCCAGCCTCACGCCCGTGACACCGGTGCCGGAGCCGGAAACCTATGCCCTGCTGCTCGTGGGACTCGCCTTGTGCGGAGTGGCGAGAAGGCGTTCGGCAGACTAGGACCTCACTGCGACGGACGCGCGACGCGCGGGCGGCGCGCTCTTCGCTGCTTCGAGAACCAGCGATTCAGAGGCACGGATCCATCAGCTGCCGGGCTTCGGCGCGCAACTGGCTGACGCGGCTGCTGTGCGTGTTCAGCATGAGCGCGACTTCCACCGGCGAGAGCCCCGAGGCGAGCAGGCGCGTGCACTCGATGAGCTGAGGCGAGCCCTTGCGATCCAGTCGGGCCAAGGCCTGGCGCAGCTGCGCGATGCGCTCGGGATCGTCGGGCGCTCGCGGCTCGTGGCGCGCCGGCGCGCCGTCGCTGCGGTCGTCGAGCTCGTCGAGCGAGCAGGTGTGGTTCGGCCGCTGGGCGAACGACTCGCGGATCCCGTCCAGCATCGCCCAGACGCATTTCCTGCGCACCCAGTTCTCCGCATGCCTGCGGTCGGTCGGCCGCTCCGCCTGCACCGGGCGCCCGGCAGCGCGGGCCTCGAGCAGCGCCAGCGCCGCAATCTGATGCAGGTCGTCGACGCCCAGATCGGGCGGCGTGCGACGACGCAGGAAGCGGCTCGCCTGCCCGATCAGCTTGTCGACCGTGGCGGCGTCCAGTTGCGCTGCGTCCGCAGCGGCGCGCAACCCTCCGGCTTCATCGCTCTTCATCCCTGTCCTGCTCCCTGTCTGCTCGGGCACGCCTGGATTGGCGCTCTCTGGCTCTCGACCACCCTTGGGGCCATACCAGTCTGCCTGCACCGGAGGCCGGGAAGGTGTCGCCCTAACGTCTCGACACAACGTGCGGCGCATTGGAGTGGCGGAGTTCGCGGAGCGGCCGCAATCGTCACCCGAGCGAAGGCTCGCCGTTTGCCCGGAGGGGCTCGGCGGTCCGCGAACGACATCGGGTCGCTCGCCTGCCGTCCGTGCAACCCAATGCGGAGCGTTCGATGAACAGAAGACCGATGAAGCTGGCGGCGTGGCTGGCCGTGGCTGTAAGCAGCCTCCTGATCGCGGGCTGTGGAGGAGGCGACGACGACAACGACGACGATGCAGCACCCCAGCGGCAGACGGGCGAGGTGGTCAGCTCGCAGGGCGTGAACGGAGGCGATTGCGCGAGCCTCTTCAACCTGAAGCTGCACCAGACCACGATCAGCTATGCGGCACTGATCACGCCACCTTTCACGCCTCCGGGTGGCGGCGCGGCGGTCAGCGTGCCGTTCTGCAGGGTCATCGGCGTCTCGAACCCGACGAGCGACTCGGTGATCAACTTCGAGGTCTGGCTGCCGCCGGCTGCAACCTGGAATCGCAAGTTCTACAGCGGCACGGGCGGCGGCTCGACCGGGGCCATCCAGTTCGGCGCCCTGCGCACCGGGATCGCGGCGAACTACGCCGCCATGTCGCAGGACCGTGGCCACATCAGCCGGTCCGACCTGGGCGTGCCGGCGAGCACCGACGGCAGCTGGGCCGCCGGCCATCCGGAGAAGGTGGTCGACTGGGCGCATCGCTCGCAGCACGTGACCACGGTGGCGAGCAAGGCGATCGTCCAGGCCTTCTACACGCAGGCACCGCAGCATGCCTACTTCGTCGGCTGCTCCGCCGGGGGCCACATCAGCGCCATGGAGGCCTATCGCTATCCCGGCGACTACGACGGGATCATCGCCGGCGCGCCGGCCTGGAACTGGAGCAACCTCATGGCCGGCCGGCTCTGGGCCAGCCACCCGTCGCTGAAGAACCCGGCCGACGCGCTGACCGCACCCAAGCTGGCGGTGCTGAACGACGCGGCCATCGCTTCCTGCGACGCCGTCGACGGGCTCACCGATGGCATCGTCGACGACCCGCGCAAGTGCAGCTTCGATCCGGCCGTCCTGCAATGCACCGGCGCGGATGCGCCGACCTGCCTGACGCCGGGTCAGGTGAACACGGCCAGGCACATCTACGCCGGGCCGAAGCGTGCCAACGGTCAGCAGGTGTTTCCGGGCTACCCGGTCAGCAGCGAGCGGCTCTGGACCGTCAACACGGGGCCGACGCCGGGCGGCAGCTCGTTCGACTACTTCCGCTACTGGGTCTACGAGAACCAGAACTACGACTCGCGCACGTTCAACTTCGACAGCGACCTCGACTTCGCCAACAACAAGCCGGTCGCCGGCGACACGATGGCGTCGGTCGTGAACGCGAGGCCGGACATCAGGGCCTTCGGCGATCGCGGCGGCAAGCTGCTGATGTGGCACGGCTGGGCCGACGAGCAAGTGCACGCGCTCAGCAGCGTCGACTACCACGATCAGGTCGTGGCAGCGAACACCAAGGCCCAGGCGGACCGGTTCTACCGCCTGTTCATGTTGCCGGGGGTCGCTCACTGCGGCGGCGGCGTCGGCCCCGACAGCATCGATGCGCTGGGCGCGCTCGAGCGCTGGGTCGAGCAGAACGTCCCGCCGGACCGCATCATCGCCTCGAAGGTGACCGGCGGCACCGTCACGCGGACGCGGCCCCTCTGCCCCTATCCGCAGGTGGCGCGCTACAACGGCTCGGGCAGCATCGACGACGCTGCCAGCTTCACCTGCTCGACCCCTTGAGCAAGCGATGACGGCGCGGGTACCCCGATCGGACGGGGCGCTCGCCGCAGCACGCGCCTCACGGCACGACACGCGCACGTCGCATGGGGAGCGGGGTCTTGCACTCCATCGCGTGGCGCAACACCTACGATAGGAGAAGCACCGATGCCTCTTCGATGCACGTGCAGAGAATGGCTGTCGGGCCATCAACCACAGGAACCCCAATCATGACCATTTCCCGCGCTCATCTCGCTGCCGGCGTGCTCGCCGCCGCCGTGCTCTCCGGCTGCGCCGCGCCCGGCGGCAAGACGATCCACACGACGGCCAACGTCTATCCCGCGATCGGACCGTATTCGCAGATGGTCCAGTCGGGCAACACGTACTACCTGTCCGGCGTGATCCCGCTCAACAAGGCGGGCAACGCTGTCGAGGGCACGACGATCGAGGAGCAGACGCGGCTCGTCCTCACCTACATCGGCGAGGTCCTTCGCGCCCAGGGCATGGGCTACGAGAACGTCGTCATGTCCAACGTCTTCATGAAGGACCTGAACGAGTTCGCGCGCATGAACACGGTCTACGGCGAGTTCTTCAAGACCAGCCCGCCGAGCCGCGCGACGGTCGAAGTCGCGCGTCTGCCGCGGGACGTGCGCATCGAGATCGCCGTCATCGCGACCAAGTGAGCCGCCGCCGGGCTCTGCGGCCCGGCCAGCAAGAAGGAGGTCGGCGCCCGC
>DATAGP010000060.1:0-65153 GCA_036263655.1 Caldimonas sp.
CGGCCGGACCAACATGTCGGAGTTCGCCTTCTCCGGCGTCGGCATCAACCCGCACCACGGCACGCCCGCCAATGCTGCGACGGCGCGCCTCGATCCGGCGCCCCGGATCCCGGGCGGCTCGACGTCGGGCGGCGCGGTGTCGGTGGCGCTCGGCGCGGCCTGGGCCGCGCTCGGCTCCGACACCGGTGGCTCCATCCGCATCCCGGCCGCCTTGCAGGGGCTGGTCGGGTTCAAGAGCACGGCACGGCTCGTTCCGACCGAAGGAGCCGTGCCGCTCTCGACGACGCTCGACACGGTCTCGGCGATCACCCGGACGGTCCGCGATGCCGTCGTGCTGCACGAGCTGCTGGCCGAGAGAACGGTCGCCGTCGACCATCGGGAAACAAGGGAGTGGCGCCTGGCCGTCCCGCAGGCGCTGATGCTCGACGGGCTCGACGCCACCGTCGCCGCCGCCTTCGATCGCTGTCTGGCCGCGCTCGGCAAGGCCGGCTTCCGGATCGAGATCATCGACTTGCCGCTGCTCGGCGAGATCCCGGCGATCACGGCTCTCGGCGGCTTCGCGCCGGTTGAGGCCTGGGCCTTTCATCGGCGCTGGCTGGCCGAGCGGGAAGCGGACTACGACCCGCGCGTGGCGCGGCGGATCCGCCGCGGCGAGGCGATGAGCGCCGCCGACTACATCGACCTCGTCGCTGCCAGGACGTCGTGGATCGCCCGCATGGAGCGCGCCGTCGAGGGCTTCGATGCCCTGCTCTCCCCGACCGTGCCCATCGTGGCGCCGGAGATCGACGCCTTGCTCGGCAACGACGACCGCTTCTTCGCCGTCAACGCGCAGCTCCTGCGCAACCCGAGCGCGATCAACCTCCTCGACGGCTGCGCGCTGAGCCTGCCGTGCCACGCTCCCGACGAGTTCCCCGTCGGCCTGATGGTGTGGGGCACGGCCCTTCGCGACGACGCGGTGCTCTCGGCCGGCCTGGCCATCGAATCCGTCCTGCGCCACCGGCTCTAGCATGCGCGTCGCCGTCATCGGTGCCGGCGTGATCGGCGTGACGACGGCCTACGAGCTCGGCATCGACGGGCACGAGGTGACGGTCTTCGAGCAGAGGAGCACGGTCGCGGCGGAAGCGAGCTTCGCCAACGCCGGCCTCGTCGCTCCCGGCTACGTGGCGCCCTGGGCCGCCCCGGGCATGCCGCGCAAGGTGCTGTCGCATCTGCTCGCGGCGCATGCGCCGGTGCGCGTCGGCGCACGGCTCGACGGCGCCACCATCGGCTGGCTGTGGCGCTGGTGGCGAGCCTGCAAGCCGGCCACCTATCGCGCCAACCGGGCGCGCATGCATCGGCTCGCGCACTTCAGCCGGGACCGCCTGCGCATGCTCACGACGGGACTGCACCTCGACTTCGAGCGGGCGCAGGGCTTCCTCGTGCTGCTGCGCACACCGCGCGACCTGGCCCTCGCCGAGCCGGGCATCCGCGCCCTGACCGAGCTCGGCGCAGCACCCGCAGTGATCGACGCGGCGGCGTGCCGGGTCATCGAGCCGGGGCTGAACCCCGCCATGCCGCTTCACGCCGGCGTCTACTCGAAGGACGACGAGGTCGGCAACTGCCGCGAATTCGCCCACCTGCTGCGCCGCGAGGCCGAACGTTCCGGCGTGCGCTTCCGCTTTCATAGCCGGGTCGAGCGCATCGCCCCCGGCGCCTGCCCGCGCCTGAAGGTGGTGCCGACGCCGGAGGCGAGCGAGACCGCCGCGAGCCCGGCGTCCACGGCCGCAGCAGCCTCGACGGCGGCCTGGCCGTCCACCGCCGACGCGAGCGCGGTTCCCTTCGAGGAAGCCTTCGATGCGGTGGTCGTGTGCGCGGCCGTCGCCTCGCGAGCGCTGCTGCGCCCGCTCGGCGTCCGTCTGCCGCTGCTCGCCGTGCACGGGTACTCGGTCACCGCGCCGCTGCGCCACGACGACCAGCACCTGCACCTCGAGCCGCGTGCCGCCCTGATGGACGAGCGCTACAAGGTCGCCATCAGCCGGATGGGCAACCGCGTACGAGTGGCGGGCAGCGCCGAGATCGGCGCCGCGTCCAAGGCGCAGAGCGACCGTGCCTTCGTCACGCTGGACAAGGTGCTCGACGACTGGTTCCCCGGCATCAGCCGGCGCGAGGCCGCGCAGCGCTGGAAAGGCGCCCGGCCGATGCTGCCCGACGGCCCGCCGCTGCTCGGTGCCAGCGGTGCCGAAGGGGTGTGGCTGAACCTGGGCCACGGCGGCAGCGGCTGGGCCCTGTCGTGCGGTTCGGCCCGCCTGCTCGCCGACGCCATCGCCGGTCGCAAGACACCGATCGAGATCGACGGGCTCGGGATCGCCAGGCTCGGCTCATGAGCGGCGGCATCGAGCGCATCGGCTCCGGCGTCGGTCGCCGCGGCCTGCTCAGCGTCGCCGCGACGCGCCGGCTGGAGGTGCGGGGCGGTGCCGGGCTCGACCCGTTCGCGCTGATGGCGCGCGCCGGCGACGCGGTGGCGCGGCTCGCAGTGGCGCTGGCACCGCATGCCGAGCGGGTCCGCGTCTACGCCGGGCCCGGGCACAACGGCGGCGACGGCATCGAGGCGGCCGTCCGCCTGCGCGAGCTCGGCAAGCACGCGACGGTGCTGCTCGTCGATGCCGCTGCCCAGCCGCCGGCGCTGGTCGGCCAGGCGCTGGCGCGAGGGGCGCAGGCCGGCGTGCCGGTCCGAACGTTCGGCGCATCGAGCGGCTCGACGGATGACGAAGCTCCCGACCTGGTCATCGACGCCTTGCTCGGCATCGGCGCGTCGCGAGCGCCGAGCGGTGCGATGTCGGCGGCGATCGCGGCCATCGCCGAGCTCTCGTCCGCGGGCGCCCGCGTCCTGGCGATCGACGCGCCCTCCGGTCTGGACGCAGATCGCGGCCAGCCGCTCGGCGCCTCGTGCGTGTCCGCGCACGACACCCTGACGCTGCTCACGCTCAAGCCCGGTCTCTTCACGGCGGCGGGTCGCGACCATGCCGGCGAGGTGTGGTTCTCGGATCTCGGCGTCGACATCGGCACCGAGCCGGCCGAGGCCTGGCTTTGCGGCGCCCGCGACCCCAGCCTGCAGCGCCTCTCCCGACGCCATGCCCAGCACAAGGGCAGCTTCGGCGACGTCGCGGTGGTCGGCGGCGGCAGGGGCATGGCGGGCGCCGCCTGGCTGGCTGCGCGGGCCGCGCTGGCCGCCGGCGCCGGTCGGGTGTTCGTCGATGCGCTGGATCCGGACGCCGCAGCGGCCAGCCTCGATCCGGTCCGGCCGGAGCTGATGTTTCGCCCCGGCTGGTGGCAGGGTCCGGTCGACGCGCTGGCCGGCAGCACCGTCGTCTGCGGATGCGGCGCTGGAGACGCGGTGCGCGCCGCCCTGCCGCGACTGCTCTCGTCGGCGTCGCGCCTGGTCCTGGATGCGGACGCGCTCACCGCCCTCGCCACCGACGCTGCTCTGCGGACCCTTTCCGTCGCGCGCAGCGTCCGTAGGCTGGCGACGATCCTTACGCCGCACCCGCTCGAGGCGGCGCGGCTGCTCGGCAGCACGACGGCCGAGGTCCAGGCGGATCGCGTGCGATCAGCGCAGGCGATCGCCGATGGCTACGGAGCGGTCACGGTGCTCAAGGGATCCGGGACGGTCATTGCCGCGCCGGGCCAGGTCGCGCGCATCGCCGCGCCCGGCAATGCATCGCTCGCCAGCGCCGGCACGGGGGACGTGCTCGCCGGCTGGATCGGCGGCCGCTGGTCGAGCAGCAGCGCGGGCGGAGCCGTCGAAGCCGTCGACGTGGCCACCCGGTGCGTCATCGAGCATGGGCTCGCCGCCGAGCCGGAGCAACCGGGTCTGATCCGGGCCGCCGACCTCGTCGAAGCCCTGTATCGAAACTCCCGCGCCTAGGAGGCGCGGTCGGCGCCTTTCAGCGCGCCGACTCCATGGCCTTGGCGATCTCGAGCGTGCCCTGGGCTGCACCGCTCTCCGGCACGGTCTCACCCTGGCGATCGGCGATCTCCTCGAGCCGCGCCGCGACCTGCTCGGCGGCGTCGGGCCCGCTGCCGACGTGGATGCCTCGCGTCAAGGTGACGTGCGCTTGCTCGAACGAGCCGGCGCCGGCGCAGAGGATGGTCCGCGTTGGCGCGTCCTGAGCGACGAGGGCCAGCAGCCCCGGCGTCACGGCGCCCGGCCCGAGCAGCTTCAGCATCGCCTCCGGCAGCAGGTTCTCGGTCATCCGCGTCGCCGCCGTCGGGGCCAGGCAGTTGACACGGATGTTGTGCTTGGCGCCTTCAAGGGCGAGGGTCTGCATCAGTCCGACGAGGGCCATCTTGGCCGCGCCGTAGTTGGACTGCCCGAAGTTACCGTACAGGCCCGACGACGAGGTGGTCATGACGATGCGGCCGTAGTTCTGCGAACGCATCGGCTCCCACACGGCCTTGGTGCAGTTCACGGCGCCCATCAGGTGCACGTCGAGCACCAGGCGGAAGTCGGCCAGGTCCATCTTGGCGAAGCTCTTGTCGCGGAGGATGCCGGCGTTGTTGACGAGGATGTCGACGCGGCCCCACTCCTTCACGGCTGCATGCACCATCGCCTGCACCGCGCCGAAGTCGGTCACGGACGCACCGTCGGCGATCGCCCGGCCGCCGGCGGCGCGAATCTCGTCGGCCACGGTCTGGGCGGCCGTCGCTGCAGCACCCGCACCGTCGACGCTGCCGCCGAGATCGTTGACCACCACCGCAGCGCCGCGCGCGGCGAGCGCCAGCGCGTGCTGCCGGCCGAGGCCGCCACCGGCGCCCGTGACGATCGCCACCTGCCCGTCAAGTCGTATCGACATTCTTCTGTTCTCCCTGCAATGTGATCTCAGCGTCGGGACGAGCCGCGGACGGCTGCCGACTTGCGCGGCGCGGCCTTGCCGGCGCGACCGGAGCGCAGCGTCGCGGCCGAGCGCGCCCTGGCCTTCGTCTTGCCGGCAGACTTCACGGCGCGATCGGCCTCCTTCAGAGCCACCACTTCGCTGGTCGCCGCGTCGGCCGACCCGCCGCGGCGCGCGCGCAGGGCCGCGCCCGCGTCCTCGCCGTCGCGGACCATCCGGAAGTCGATCTTGCGGCCGTCCAGATCGACACGGCTGACCTGGACGCGGACGCGGCTGCCCACCACGTAGCGCACGCCGCTGCGCTCCCCGCGCAGCTCCTGGCGGACTTCGTCGAAGCGGTAGTACTCGCCGCCGAGCTCGGTGATGTGGACGAGGCCTTCGACGTAGAGGCCGTCGAGCACGACGAAGAGCCCGAAGCTCGTCACCGCCGTGACCGAGCCGCCGAACTCCTCGCCGAGGTGCTCGCGCATGTAGCGGCATTTGAGCCAGGCCTCGACATCGCGCGAGGCCTCGTCGGCACGGCGCTCGTTGGCGCTGCAGTGCGCGCCGGCGATCTCCCAGGCCTCCAGCTCGCCCCCGGGCACGAGGACGGGCGCGGCGGTCGCTCCCGCACGTGGCGCCTTGGCGCTCTTGGCCGCCTTCGCCAGGCGGGCCTTCTTTGCCGGCTCGCCCTCGGCACGCGCGCCGATGACGTAGCGGCGGCTCTCGATGAGCGCCTTGATGACGCGGTGCACGAGCAGGTCCGGGTAGCGGCGGATCGGGCTGGTGAAGTGGGTGTAGGCCTCGTACGCCAGGCCGAAGTGCCCGCTGTTGCGGCTGGTGTAGATCGCCTGCTGCATGGAACGCAGCAGCATCGAATGGATCTGTTCCGCGTCCGGCCGGTCCTTGGTCGCCGCCGCGATCGCCTGATACTCGGCCGGCGTCGGCTCGTCGCCGATCGACAGGCCCAGCCCAAGCGCCTTCAGGTAGTTCTGCAGCAGGACCTTCTTCTCGGGCGTCGGCCCCTCGTGGACGCGGTAGAGCGCCGGGTGCTTGGCGCGGGCGATGAAGTCGGCCGAGCAGACATTGGCGGCGAGCATCGATTCCTCGATCAGCCGGTGCGCCTCGTTGCGGGTGCGCGGCACGATCTTCTCGATGCGCCCGTTCTCGTCGCACACGATCTGCGTCTCGGTGGTCTCGAAGTCGACGGCGCCGCGCTTGACCCGCGCCTTCAGCAGCGCGCGATAGACGTCGTGCAGGTCGAGCAGGTGCGGCACGAGCGATTCGCGGCGGGCGGCCTCGGCGCCCCGCGTGTTGCCGAGGATGGCCGCGACCTCGGTGTAGGTGAGCCGTGCCGCCGAGCGGATCACGGCCGGGAAGAACTGGTAGGCCTGGACCTCGCCGTCGGCGTCCACGAGCATGTCGCAGACCATCGCCAGGCGCTCGACCTCGGGGTTCAGCGAGCAGAGCCCGTTGGAGAGCTTCTCGGGCAGCATGGGGATGACGCGCCGCGGGAAGTACACCGAGGTTGCCCGCTCGTACGCATCGGCGTCGATGGGCTCGCCCGGCTTCACGTAATGGCTGACGTCGGCGATCGCGACGATCAGGCGCCAGCCCTTGCCCTTCCCCTTGCCCACCGCCGCTGGCTCGCAGTAGACCGCGTCGTCGAAATCGCGTGCGT
This sequence comes from Caldimonas sp., assembly GCA_036263655.1. GTDB lineage: Bacteria > Pseudomonadota > Gammaproteobacteria > Burkholderiales > Burkholderiaceae_C > Schlegelella_A. Next base: position 6,532 of record DATAGP010000060.1, read on the forward strand.
CCTCGCCGTCGATGGTGACCAGCGAGACGTCGGTCAGGTCGACCCGGCCCTTGCGGTCGGCGGCGCGCACGGTCGAGGGCAGCGCCGCCGCCTGCGCCAGCGCCTCGTCGGAGAAGATGTGCGGCACCTCGTACTTGCGGACCGCGATCTCGATCTCCATGCCGGCGTCGTCGATCTCGCCGAGCACCTCCGTCACCCGGCCGAGCGGCTGCGAATGCAGCGACGGCGCCTCCGTGAGCTCGATGGCGACGACCTGCCCTGCCTTGGCTTCGGCGATGGCGTTGCGCGGGACGATGATGTCCTGTCCGTAGCGCTTGTCTTCGGGCGCGACGAGCCAGATGCCGCTCTCGTGCAGGAGCCGGCCGATGATCGGCGCCTTGCGACGCTCGAGGATTTCGAGGATCCGGCCCTCGGGCCGCCCCTTCTTGTCGTAGCGGACGATCCGCGCCCGGACGCGGTCGCGGTGCAGGACGCTGCGCATCTCCTGGGGCGACAGATAGACGTCGGCTTGGCGGTCGTCGCGGATCAGGAATCCGTGGCCATCGCGATGGCCCTGGACGGTGCCCTCGACCTCGGCGAGCAGTTCGTTGCCGGGCGGTGCCGAGGTCTTGGTGGGGGTTGCTTTGATGATAAAGTCCGTGGTTGCCTGAGATGCCCAGGTGGCGGAATTGGTAGACGCACTAGTTTCAGGTACTAGCGGGTAACTCCGTGGGGGTTCGAGTCCCTTCCTGGGCACCAGCAGATCTGGTTTCGAGAGCCCGCCCTTCGGCGGGGTTTTTGTTGTTTGCCGTCGCTCCTAGATGGCGAATTTCTTGGCCAGGCCGGCCGGCCGAAGATCGTCGTATTCCTCGAAGGGCTGATGGATCCACGGGCTCGTGGGCAGCAGCTCGACGAAGTAGTCGGGGGTGTAGCTCGACACACCCTTGGTCCAGATGACGGCCGACCTCAGCTCGCTGATCGACGGCATGCCGCGGAGCCGGTCGACCACCGCGCGCAGCGTCACGCCGGAGTCGGACAGGTCGTCGACGAGGAGCACCCGGCCGGCGAGCTCGCCCTTGGGCAGCGTGATGTACTTGGCCAGGTCGAGCCGGCCCTGGATCGTGCCGGCCTCGGCACGATAGGAGCTGGTCGACATGATCGCCAGCGGCTTGTCGAAGACACGCGACAGCACGTCGCCGGGCCGCATGCCGCCGCGCGCCAGGCAGAGGATCTGGTCGAACTCCCATCCGGAGGCGGCGATCTTCAGCGCCAGCCTCTCGATCAGCATGTGGTATTCGTCCCACGAGACGTAGAGATGTTTGCCGTCGTCGGTGAGCATCGGAGGTCCTCGGCGTCAGGGAGCGTAGGGATGGCGCAGCAGGATGGTGTGCTCGCGGTCCGGCCCGGTCGAGACCATGTCGATGGGCGCGCCGATGAGCGACTGCATGCGCTCCAGGTACAGGCGGGCGTGCAGCGGCAGCGCGTCCCACTTCGTCACGCCGTAGGTGCTCTCCGACCAGCCCGGGAAGGTGTCGTAGATCGGCACGCAGGCGGCGATGTCGTCGGCGTCGAGCGGCAGGATGTCGATGCGCTCGCCGCGCAGCTCGTAGCCGACGCAGATGCGGATCTCGGTCAGGCCGTCGAGGACGTCGAGCTTGGTGATGCAGAGGCCCGAGATGCCGTTGATGATGATCGAGCGCTTCAGCGCCGCCGCGTCGAGCCAGCCGCAGCGCCGCGCCCGGCCGGTGACGGTGCCGCGTTCCTGGCCGACGGTCGACAGGTGGTGGCCGATCGTGCCGGGCTCGTCGATCGGCAGCTCGCTGGGGAACGGACCGCCGCCGACACGCGTCGTGTACGCCTTGGTGATGCCCAGGATGTAGTGGAGCAGATCGGGGCCGACCCCGGAGCCGGCGGCGGCGTTGCCGGCGACGCAGTTGCTCGAGGTGACGTAGGGGTACGTGCCGTGGTCGATGTCGAGCAGCGTCCCCTGGGCGCCTTCGAAGAGGATGTTCGCTCCCTGGCGATGCGCGTTGAAGAGCGTGTAGCCCACGTCGCCGATCATCGGTCGCAGCTCCTCGCCGGCCTTCATGGCCATGTCGAGGATCGGCTGGAACTCGAGCGGCTTGCCCTTCAGATGTCCCTCGAGGGCGAAGTTGTGGAGTTCCAGCAGCTCGCGCAGCTTGGCGGCGAAGCGTTCGGGATGCTTCAGATCCTGGACCCGCAAGGCGCGGCGCGCAACCTTGTCTTCGTAGGCCGGGCCGATGCCCTTGCCGGTGGTGCCGATCTTGCCGGCCCCGCTGGCCTCGCGGCGCAGCTCGCGCGCTTTGTCCACCTCGACATGGAACGGCAGGATGAGGGGGCACGACTCGCTGACGAGGAGCCTCGACCGCACGTCGAGACCCATGGTTTCGAGCCGCCCGATCTCGCCCAGGAGGTGCAGCGGGTCCACCACGACCCCGTTGCCGATGAAGCAGGCGACGCCCTCGCGCATGATTCCCGACGGGATCAGCTGCAGGGCCGTCTTGACGCCGCGGATGACCAGCGTGTGGCCGGCGTTGTGGCCGCCCTGGAAGCGCACGACGGCCTGCGCATGGTCGGTCAGCCAGTCGACGACCTTGCCCTTGCCTTCGTCGCCCCACTGCGTACCGACGACGACGACGTTGCGGCCGCCCTTGCCTGCCTGCCCGCTCGCGTTCATTCCTGAGTCCTGAATTGGGAAGAGAAGCCCGAGGGCTTCAAGTCGGCCGGACGACGGTCCAGCGGCCGCGGTCCGCCACCAGCGCCCGGTCGCAAGCCATGGTCGCGCCGGCCTCGGCATGGCCTGGAAGATCGCAGACGACGGTCTCGCCGCGCGAGCGCAGCTCGCGCACGGCTGCTCGCAGCGCCGGATCGGCCGACCACGGCGCCTTGATGGCCGGCGCGGGGCGCGGCAGCGGGCTCAGCATCGCCAGTTCCTTGACGTCGAGCCCGAAGCCCACGGCCGGCCGGTTCCTGCCGAAGATCGCGCCGACCTCGTCGTAGCGACCGCCGCGCGCCACCGCGTCGCTGGCACCCTGCGCGTAGGCGGCGAAGCGGGCACCGCTGTAGTAGGCATAGCCGCTCGAATCCGCGAGGTCGAAGCCGACGCGCAGGCCAGGGTGCGCCTCGCGCGCATGCGCCGCGAGCGAGCGCAGGTCCTGCAGCGCGGTGGCGATCAAGGTCCGGCCCGGCAGGACACGGCGCGCTTCGTGGAGCACGCGTTCGTCGCCGTAGAGGCCGACCAGGGCGGCAAGCGCCTGGCGGGCCTCTGGGGGAAAGCCGCGCGCCACGCTGCGCAGTTCGGCACCGTCCTTGGCAGCCAGCGCGGCGTAGACCGCATCCAGTCGCTCGGCGTCCACCGGCACGCCGGCGAGGACACCCCGCACGATGCGCGCATCGGCGAGGTCGAGGACCAGCTCCTCGATGCCGGCCCCGCGCAAGCACTCGAGGGCCAGGTCCTGGATCTCGAGGTCGGCCTCGAGCCCGGGATGGCCATAGATCTCGGCACCGAACTGGAGCGGCTCCCGGCTCGAGCCGCTGCCGGTCGCACGGGTGTGCAGCACCGGCCCGCAGTAGCAAAGGCGGACGACACCGCTGCGGTTGAGCATGTGCGCATCGATGCGCGCCGCTTGCGGCGTGCTGTCCGCGCGCAGCCCGAGCGTGCGGCCGCTCAGCTGGTCGACGAGCTTGAAGGTCTGCAGGTCGAGGGCGTGCCCGGTGCCCGACAGCAGCGACTCGATGTGCTCGAGCATGGGCGGGATCACCAGCTCGAAGCCGAAGCCCGTCGCGGCGTCGAGGAGACCGCGACGCAGGGACTCGATCTGGCGGGCCCGGGCGGGAAGAACGTCGGCGATGTGCTCCGGCAAGAGCCAGGCAGAAGACATGCAGAAACGCCGGGGTATTGAAAAGGGAATTGTACCGGCCGCATCCGGCGGTACGACGAGGAAGACCGGGCGTCAGCGCCAGAACAGCAGCAGCATGAGAACGCCACCGAGCATGCTGAGCAGGCCGAGGAAGCGGATCTGCCCGTCGCTCATCTGCATGGCCCGCTCGAAGACGCGGCGCCAGGCGGGCGGGCTCAGGAACGGGAGCAGGCCCTCGGCGACCAGCAGGAGCGCGCACGCTCCGAACGCGGCGTCCCAGAAGCCGACATCGGCCAAGACTACTTTCTCGGTGGTGGCGGAGGGGCTGCCGCTGCTGCGCCGCTCGAGCCGCGCATGGCCTTAAAGAAGTCGCTGCTGGGGTCGACGACCATCAGGTCCGACTTGTTGCGGAAGCTCGTCCGGTAGGACTCGAGGCTGCGATAGAAGTGGGCGAACTGCGGATCCTTGCCGAACGACTGCGAGAAGAGCGCGGAGGCCTTCGCGTCGCCCTCGCCCTTGACCTGCTGCGCGTCGCGGTAGGCCTCGGCGATGATGACTTCGCGCTGCCGGTCGGCGTCGGCGCGGATCTTCTCGCCCTCGGCGGCGCCGGTCGAACGCAGCTGGTTGGCGACCTGCTTGCGTTCGGACGCCATGCGGCTGTAGATCGACTCCGTGATGTTGCCGACGAAGTCGACACGCTTGATGCGGACATCGAGGACTTCGATGCCGAAGGCCTTGGCGTCGTCTCCCAGGCGGCTGCGGACGTCGAGCATGACCTTGTCGCGCTCGGTGGAGAGAACGCCCCCGACCGTGCGCTTGGTCACCTCCTCGTTGAACGCGGCATGGACGATGGGCGACAGCCGCGCCTCGAGGTTCTTCATGTCGGAGCCGTTGTTCAGAATGAACTGGCGGGAGTCGTTGACACGCCACTTGACGAGCCAGTCGATGACCAGGCTCTTCTTCTCGGCCGTGAAGATCGGTCGCGTTTCCGGGCTGTCGAGCGTCTGGATGCGCCGATCGAGGAAGACGACGTTCTGGAACGGCGGCGGCAGCTTGAACTGCAGCCCCGGCTCCTGGATGACTTCCTTGATCTTGCCGAACTCGTAGACCACGGCCACCTGGCGCTGGTCGACCACGAAAAGGGTGGACGACGCCAGCATGAGGAGCAGCAGGAACCCGCCGATCACCAGACCCAGACGATTCATCGCATTCTTCCGTTCAACGACTGTCGCGGTCGCGGCCGCGCTGGTTCTCGCGCGAGCGGACGTCGACCGACCCGGCGGCCGGCGTCACCTCGGCGGCCGGCGCGGCCGGCGCCGCTGCCGCGCCGGGTGCTCCTGCAGCGGTCGCCTGCTGCAGCAGCCGATCGAGCGGCAGCCCGAGCAGGCTGGTGCTGGAGCGCGCGTCGATCATCACCTTCGTGATGTTGCTGTAGACCTCGCGCATGGTGTCGAGATAGAGCCGGTCGCGGGTCACCTGGGGCGCCTTCTGGTACTCGCCCAGCTGCAGCGCGAAGCGATCAGCGTCGCCTTCCGCCTGCGAGATCACACGCGACTTGTAGCCTTCGGCCTCCTGGCGCAGCCGCGCCGCCGTGCCCTGCGCCTTCGGGATCTCCGCGCTGGCGTAGGCCTGGCCTTCCTTCTTCAGCCGATCGCCGTCCTGGCCTGCCTTCAGCGTGTCCTCGAACGCGGCCTGGACCTGCTCCGGCGGCTGCACGCCCTGGACGTTGACGTTGACCACCAGGATGCCCGTCTTCAGGCGATCGAGCTGCGTCTGCACCGACTTGCCGACCTCGGCGGCGATGACGTCGCGCTGCTCGTAAAGGACCGAGTCGATCTTGCTCTTGCCGACGATCTCGCGCACCGCCGATTCGGCGGCGAGCGTCACTGCCTGCTCAGGGTCGCGGTTCTCGAACAGGAAGGCGCGTGCGTCCTTCAGGCGGTACTGGACCGTGAAGCGGATGTCGACGATGTTCTCGTCCTGCGTCAGCATCGAGGAGTCGCGCAGGCCGGTCGCCTGCGAGACCGTGTTGCGGCCGACCTCCGTCGACCGGAGTTGGGTGACGTTGACCGTCTCGTGCGCCTGGAACGGATACGGGAAGCGCCACTGGAAGCCGGCGTCGACGGTGTGGCTGAAGCGGCCGAAGGACGTCACCACGGCCTGCTGGCCCTCCTGGACGATGAACACGCCGCTGCCGAGCCAGATCAGCACGATCACCCCGCCGATCAGCGCGGCGCCGACGCCTGCGCTGCGCAGGTTGGGCTGGAAGTTGGGCCCGCCGCCCGGATCGCCCGAGCCGTTGCCCCGGCGCGGGTTGCCACGGCTGCCGAACAGGCCGGTCAGCTTGCGGTTGAAGTCGCGCCAGAGCTCGTCGAGGTCGGGCGGCCCGTCGTTGCGCCCGCCGCCGCCCGTGCTCTCGAGCACCGGAGCGCCGGCCCGCCGGCCGCCCGTGCCGCGCACCGTCCATCGCCGCCAGGCGCCCGACGCGAGCGCAGCGCCCGCAGAGACGAGCTCGCTCCATCGTGAGCGGGACCGGTCGTCGGGCGGAGGGTGGAGCGTCATGGAAGGCGGGCAGGCGGGCAGGCGGGCAGGCGGGCTGAAGCGGTGGAAGATCAAGCGCGTGAATGATAGGTGCCCGTGCGGCCGCTTTCGCCGGGATCGTTGCCCTGGTCACCACCGGGTGCGCCATCGAGGGCAACGGCATGAGGTGAGGCCGAGCCGGCTTCCTTCAAGGCCTCGCCCCGGGCCGCGGCACCGATCATGTCGCGCAGGAGCGGCAGGCCTTCACCGCTCACGGCACTGACGAAGACGCGCCGCGCGCGCTGGCCCGATGCCAGCTCGACGCTGTCGGCGGGAGTGCGCGGCCGCTCGGTCTCGACCAGGCGATCGAGCTTGTTGAAGACGACGATCTGCGGCAGCTCCGCCGCCCCGATCTCCGCCAGCACGCGCTGGACCTCGGCGATCTGCTCGGCGAACTCGGGGCTCGAGCCATCGACGACGTGCAGCAGCAGGTCGGCGTCGGCCGCCTCCTGGAGCGTGGCCTGGAAAGCCTCGACGAGCGTGTGCGGCAGGTCACGGATGAAGCCGACAGTGTCGGACAGCGCGACTGATCGCTCGACGCCGTCCAGACGCAGCTGGCGGGTCGTGGTGTCGAGGGTCGCGAACAGCTGATCCGCGGCGTAGGCCTCGGCGTGGACCAGGGCATTGAAGAGCGTCGACTTGCCGGCATTGGTGTAGCCGACGAGCGAGACGCGGAAGGCCTCGTTGCGCTCGCGGGCGCGCCGCTGCGTGCTGCGCTGACGCTTGACGCGCTCGAGCTGCTTCTTGATGCTTTTGATGCGCTCGCCGATCATTCGCCGGTCGAGCTCGATCTGAGCCTCGCCCGGCCCGCCGCGCGTGCCGATGCCGCCGCGCTGCCGCTCCAGGTGGCTCCAGCGCCGGACCAGGCGAGTTGACAGGTATTGCAGGCGCGCCAGCTCGACCTGCAGCTTGCCCTCGTGGCTCTGCGCCCGCTCGCCGAAGATCTCGAGGATCAGCATGGTGCGATCGGCGACCGCGACGCCGAGATGGCGCTCCAGGTTGCGCTGCTGCCCCGGCGACAGGGCCTGGTCGAACAGCACGGCCTCGGCCTGGTGCAACTGCACCAGCTCGCGCAGCTCGTCGGCCTTGCCCGAGCCGACGAAGAAGGCGGGGTCCGGCGCCTTGCGCTTGGCCACGACACGGGCGACGGCGACGTCGCCGGCGGACTCGGCCAGCAGGGCCAGCTCGTCGAGCGAGGCGTCGAAGAAGCGCTTGCCGCCGAAATCGACGCCGACAAGGATCGCCCGCGCCGGCGCTTGATGGCTGTCCGGGGAGGTCGGCGCGCTCAAGGGCGCGTCTGCGCGCAGGTTCGTGGGCGCCTCAAGAGGGTTCGGTTGGCTCGGGATTGGCCTGGAAGTTCACCGCGCGGCCGGGCACGACGGTCGAGATCGCGTGCTTGTAGACCATCTGGGTGACGGTGTTGCGCAGCAGGACGACGTATTGATCGAAAGACTCGATGTGGCCCTGCAGCTTGATCCCGTTGACGAGATAGATGGAAACCGGAACGTGCTCCTTGCGAAGCAGATTCAGGAAGGGGTCTTGTAAGAGCTGCCCTTTGTTGCTCACGTTCAAGCTCCGTGATGTGTTCTGGAGCGAGAAACCTTAACACAGGGGTCTGCCTCGAACGCGTCGTAAGGCCATCGTCAGCCACGCTTTTCCACGAACGGATTCTTCGATGAGCGCATCTCGATGCGCAGCGGCGTTCCCGTGAGCTTGAAGTGGCTGCGAAAGCGCCCTTCGAGGTAGCGCTTGTAGGCGTCCGTGACGTGCTCGAGCGAGTTGCCGTGGATGACGATGACGGGCGGGTTCGAGCCGCCCTGGTGCGCATAGCGAAGCTTGGGGCGGAAGGTCCCGGCCCGCTTCGGCGCTTGGTGCAGGACGGCCTCCTGGAGCAGCCGCGTCAGCACCGGGGTCGGCATCTTGCGCGTCGCCGAGGCATGCGCTTCGGCGATCGCCTTCCACACCGGCGTGAAGCCTTGCCTGCGCTTGGCCGAGATCATCAGCACCGGCGCGAAGCGAAGAAAGGGCAGGCGCTGCTCGATCGATCGCTGCAGCTGCTCCTTCTGGTAGGCGTCGACCGCATCCCACTTGTTCACCGCGAGCACCACCGCCCGCCCGCTCTCCAGGATGTAGCCGGCGATGTGCGCATCCTGGTCGGTGACGCCCTGGGTCGCGTCGAGGAGGAGCAGGACGACGTGCGACTCGGCGATCGCCTGCAGGGTCTTGACGACCGAGAACTTCTCGACGGCCTCGAAGACCTTGCCGCGGCGGCGCAAGCCGGCGGTGTCGATCAGGTCGAAGCGGCGGCCACCCCGCTCAAACGGGACGACGATGGCGTCGCGCGTCGTTCCCGGCTGGTCGAAGGCGACGAGACGCTCCTCGCCGAGCCAGGCATTGATCAGGGTCGACTTGCCGACGTTCGGCCGGCCGGCGACGGCGAGCCGGATCGGCGCATCCGCGTCTTCCTCCGCCGCCGGCGCCGCCGCGCCTTCGTCCTCCGCCTCGTCGATCGGCAAGGGTGCCCCGCTGGCGGCCTCCAGCGCCGCTTCCGCCAGGCTGCCCACGCCCTGCCCGTGCGCCGCCGAGATCGGATGCGGTGCGCCGAGCCCGAGCTCGAAGAACTCCGCCAGCAGCGGCGATTCCGGCATGCCTTCGGCCTTGTTGGCGGCGAGCAGCACCGGCTTTCCGGTGCTGCGCAGATAGCGTGCGATCTCGTGATCGTGGGCGGAGACGCCGGCGCGCACGTCGACCACGAACACCACGGCGTCGGCCTCGGCGACCGCCTGCTCCGTCTGGCGCGCCATCTCGCGCACGATGCCGGTGGGGTTCTGCGGCTCGAAGCCGCCGGTGTCGACGACGATGAACTCGCGACCGGCCGCCCGTGCGTCGCCGTAGTGCCGATCGCGCGTCAGGCCGGCGAAGTCGGCGACGATGGCGTCGCGCGACTTCGTGAGCCGGTTGAAGAGCGTCGACTTGCCGACGTTGGCCCGGCCGACCAGCGCGATGACGGGTTTCACGGACGCGACCGAGCGCCTAGGGCCGGAAGGCGAAGACTCCGCCGGAGCGTGTCACGACGACGAGCAGGCCGCCGACGACGACCGGCGGAACGCTGATCGCGCTGCCGTCGGTGCCGACGCGGGCCTGCGCCTCGCCCTTGTCGCGCGACAGCCAGTGCAGCATGCCGCTGGAGTCGCCGACGACCACCGAGCCGGCGATCGCCGCCGGCGTGCCGAGGCTGCGGAACATCAGCGCTTCGGAGGTCCACACGACGTCGCCGGTCCGCGTCCGCCAGGCGGTGAGGCGATCGGAGGCATCGGCGGCGAAGGTCAGCTCGCCGTCGCCGCCGAGGGCATCGGTGCCGCCGATCGCCTTGGTCCAGACGATGGCGCCGCGCTCGGCGTCGACGCAGCCGACCGCCGCCTGGAACGAGCGCGCGCAGAGCAGCTCGCCTGAACGCAGCACCGGTCCGATCAGGTCGGCGAGCCGCTCCACTTCGTTGGCACCGCGCGGCGAGCCGACCGGCACCTCCCAGCGCAGCGCCGCGGTGAGCGGGTCGACGCCGGCAAGGCGCGGCCCCTGGCCGACGACGAGCGTGTTCTTGTAGGCGGCGATCACCCCGGTTTGCGACAGTGTCAGGGGGTCGCCTGGCCGCTGCAGCTGCCAGAGCTTGACGCCGTCGGCGGCGTCGAAGGCATGGACGGTGCGGTCGACGCCGAGAACGAAGACGCGGGCCCCGGCGACGAGGGGCGCCGTGGCGACGCGGACGCCGACCGGCTTCTTCCACTTGACCTGGCCCGCTTCGATCGCCACCAGATCGCCGTCGCGGGTGACGACGGCGGCGGTGTTCCCGTCGCTGCCCACGCCGGCGGAGATCCTGGCGCCGACGTTCATGCGCCAGATCGTGCGGCCGCTCTCGGCCTCGAGGGCGGCGACGCTGCCGTCGCTGGCCGCGAGGCTGAGCGTGCCGCCGTTGACGGCGACCGTGAGGGGAAACTGGACCGCACCGATGCTCTCCCGCCACGCGGGCCGAACGGTGATCGGCGCGGCGATCGGCTCGAGCGGCTTCGGGTCGGGCCGGTCCGGACCGAAGGCGCAGGCGCTCAGGGCGGCAGCGGCCACCATCGCCGCCAGCATCGGGCGGCGGACGAGGACGCCGGAGGCCGGAAAAAAGCGAGCGCGCCTCACCGGCTCGCCCCGGACGCCACGACCGCAGCGCTGGCGGCCGCCGCCGGCTGGCCGGTGCTGTTCGCTGCCGGAGCGACGCCGGCGACGTTGAGCTTGGCTTCGACGACCCGTCGATAGTCGAGCTTCGGGTCCATCGCGTCCCACGCCTTCTGATACGCCGACCTGGCTTCCGCCGGCTTGCCCTGGGCCAGCAGGATGTCGCCGCGCCGATCGGCGGCCAGGGCGGCGAACGTGCCGGCCTCGACGGCATCGACCTGCCGCAGGGCCTCGTCGAACTTCTTCTCGTCGAGCAGGAGCCCCGCCAGCCGAAGGCGGGCAATGGCGCGGTATTCGTCCTGGGCGGCGTGCTCGACGACCCATTGCAGGCTCGCCTTGGCCGCATCGAGCTGTCCCTTGTCGGCGGCCAGACGTCCGGCGACGAGGCCGCCCTGGTGCGTGAAGGTGGCGCGCGGATAGCGGTCCTTCATGTCGTTGAAGATCCGCGTCGTGAGCGCGGCGTCGCCGGCACGCGCCGCCTTGTCGAGCTCGTCGTAGAGCGAGCCCGCCTTGGCGCCCTGGTCACGTTGCCAGAGGTTCCATCCGTTCCACGCGGCATACCCGCCGAGCGCCAGGATCAGGACCCAGGTGATGAGGTTGCCGTACTGCTTCCAGAACGCCTTGAGCTGGTCGAGTTGTTCCTGTTCTTCGAGATCGAGATGGCTGGCCATGAAGGGCTGGATTCCGGGGCGGATCGGGCAAACGGGCGATTATGGGGCGAGGGTCGGTGCCCAGGAGGCAAGGTCGGCCAGGCGAACCGCGCGCTGCCCGGCCACAACATCGCGCAGGGACTTCAGCGAGGCCTCGCCGCGGGCCCGCTCGTCGGCGCCGAAGACGAGGGCGAAGCGGGCGCCGCTGGCATCGGCGCGCCTGAACTGGGCCTTCATGCTGCCCCAGCCGTCGACGCCCGCGGCGTGCATCTGCACCGAGATGCCGGCGCTGCGCAGCTGGTCGCAGGTGGCCATCGCCAGCGGCAGCGCCTCGGCATCGGGCACGACGGCATAGACGTCGGGCGGCGACGGCTCGGGTGCGATACCGGCCTGCTCCAGGAGCAGGAGCACGCGCTCGATGCCCATGCCCCAGCCCACGGCCGGGGTGTCGCGGCCGCCGAGCTGGGCGATGAGCGGGTCGTAGCGGCCGCCGCCGCAGACGGTGTTCTGCGATCCGAGCAGGTGGGTCGTCCACTCGAACACCGTCAGGTTGTAGTAGTCCATGCCACGCACCAGGCGCGGATTGATCCGGTAGGCGAGCCCGGCCGCGTCGAGGATGGCGCGAACGCCGTCGAGATGGGCGATCGAGGCCGGGCCGAGGAAGTCCATGAGCTTCGGCGCCGTTTCCAGGACCGCCTGCATGGGCGGATGCTTGCTGTCGAGCAGGCGCAGGGGATTCGAGTGGAGGCGACGGCGGCCGTCGTCGTCGAGCACGTCAACGTGCCCTTCGAAGTGGGCGATCAGGGCGGCGCGGTGCGCGCGGCGCTCGTCGGGCTGGCCGAGGCTGTTGATCTCGAGCCGGACATGCTCGCCGACGACGAGGCCCAGGTCGGCCCACAAGGCACGGCACATGAGGATCAGCTCGGCGTCGACATCGGGCCCCGGGAAGCCCATCGCCTCGGCGCCGACCTGGTGGAACTGGCGATAGCGGCCCTTCTGCGGCCGTTCGTGGCGAAACATCGGCCCGATGTAGAACAGCCGCTTGCCGCCGTCGCGCAGGTACGAGTGCTCCGTGACGGCGCGGACGACGCCGGCGGTGGCCTCCGGCCGCAAGGTGAGCTGGTCGCCGTTCATCGAGTCCTCGAAGGAGTACATCTCCTTCTCGACGATGTCGGTGACCTGGCCGAGGCCGCGCACGAAGAGCGCCGTCGGCTCGACGATCGGCGTGCGCACGTTGGCGTAGGCATGCCGGTGCATGAGCGCACGCACCTTGGCCTCGAACCACTCCCAGCGCGCCGATTCCGGCGGCAGGATGTCGTTCATTCCCTTGACGCCGTGCAGGGGGCCCGCGGTCACGGAAGGGGCGGGGCTGGGTTCGGGCACGGGACGGTTCACGGATTGCTGCGGGGGGTCGCGGCGTGCGCTCGCCGCGATCGCTCGACTCAGACGAGCGTGGCTCGATGCTCGGCCGAAGCCGCGCCGAAGCGGTTCTCGATGTAGCGCTCGACGAGGGCCTGGAACTCGCTTGCGATCGCGTCGCCGCGCAGCGTCAGCGCCTTGGCACCGTCGATGAAGACCGGGGCCGCCGGCGCCTCGCCGGTGCCGGGCAGGCTGATGCCGATATCGGCGTGCTTGCTCTCGCCGGGGCCGTTGACGATGCAACCCATCACCGCGACCTTCATGGTCTCGACACCCGGATAGCGCGCCTTCCACACCGGCATCTGGGCGCGCAGGAAGTCGTCGATCTGCTTGGCGAGGTCCTGGAAGGTCGTGCTCGTCGTCCGGCCGCAGCCGGGACATGCCGTCACGCTGGGGTTGAACGCGCGCAGGCCGAGCGACTGCAGGATCTCGAGCGCGACCACGACCTCCTGCGTGCGGGCTCCGCCGGGCTGCGGCGTCAGCGACACGCGGATCGTGTCGCCGATGCCCTCCTGGAGCAGCAGGGCCAGCGCGGCGGTGGATGCGACGGTGCCCTTGGTGCCCATGCCCGCCTCGGTGAGGCCGAGGTGCAGCGGGTAGTCGCAGCGCTGCGCCAGGGCGCGGTAGACGCTGACGAGGTCCTGCACGCCCGACATCTTGCACGACAGGATGATCTGCTCGGCGGGCAGCCCGATCTCCTCGGCCCGCCGCGCCGACTGGATCGCCGAGAGCAGGATCGCGCGGTACATGATCTGGCGCGGCTCCTGGGGCTCGGCGAGGCGGGCGTTCTCGTCCATCAGCTCGGTGAGCAGCTCCTGGTCGAGGCTGCCCCAGTTGACGCCGATGCGGACGGGCTTGCGGTAGCGCACCGCGGCCTCGACCATCTGCGCGAACTGCCGGTCGTGCTTGTCGCCCTTGCCGACATTGCCGGGATTGATTCGGTACTTCGAGAGCGCTTCCGCGCAGGCGGGATGGTCGGTGAGCAGGCGGTGTCCGTTGTAGTGGAAGTCGCCGATCAGCGGCACGTCGATGCCCATCTTGTCGAGCTGGTCGCGGATGTACGGCACCGCCTCCGCCGCTTCCGGCGTGTTGACCGTGATGCGCACCATCTCGGAACCGGCGATCGCCAGCTCCTTGACCTGGATCGCCGTGCCGATCGCGTCGACGGTGTCGGTGTTCGTCATCGCCTGCACGCGGACCGGCGCGTCGCCGCCCACCGTCACCACGCGCGAGCCCCAGCGCACCGTCGCCTGGCGCGACCGGCGCGCTGCGGGCCGGGCCGGCTCGACGAAGGAGTCGAGCCTTGCAGGAGCGTCGTCGCGCATGATCCCCTCGCGCCTCGGCTACTTCAGATCCAGACGGGCGACGTTGTCGCGCGTGAACGCCGCCAGCTCCGTCGGCTGGCCCCGGAAGATCACGCGCGTCGCAGCGGCGTTGCCGATGCGCACCCGCAGCGGCGGTGCGCCGTCGAGGCCGACGGTCTCGCCGGCCTGCATGAGGCGCGCGAGCAGGGACTGGCCGCGCGCGTCGATCACCTCGACCCAGGAGCTTTCGGAGGTGTGCACTTCGAGGATGCCGGCGCTGGCGGTGTCACCCGAGGCGCCGGACGCGCCGAGAGCCGCGGCCGGTGCCGCCGCGGAAGCCGCATCGCCAAGCGGCGCGACCCCTCCCGGCGCGATGGCGACTGGGAGCGCGCCGCCCGCTGCCACGGGCTCCACGTTCGGGATGCTGGCCGCCGCTTCCGGCGGCATGCCCGGCAGTTCCTTCAGACGCGCATCGGGAGCCGAGGCCGCCTGCAGGCGCCCCGTCCCCATGCGGACGAGGCCGGCCGGCAGCAGGTACACCGTGACGGCCGCCAGCAGGATCAGGCCCGTGATCCAGAACGCCGGGCTGGTCGAGAAAGCCGGCCCGTCGCGCTGCGCGACCAGGCCCGGTCGCTCGCGGAACGGTGCATTCAGGCTCCGCCCGACCTGCTCGAGCCGGTGCCCCGAGGTGGGCAGCAGCGCCAGCACCGGACCCGAGTCGATCTTCAGGGCACGGCAGACGGTCTGGGCCAGCGCCCTGGCGAACGTGGCGTCGGGCAAGGCGTCGAGGCGATCGGCCTCGAGCATCTCGAGCTTCTTCGGCGCGACCTTGATCAGGGCGGACAGGGCCACGATGTGCAGGCCCTGCCGCTCGCGCGCCTCGCGCAGCAATCGACCGGCGGTCGTCGCCGATGCCGCCGGCAGGCTCGCCTCAGTCATCGAAGGCGCCTCGAGAGAAGGCCGCTGCCTCGGGCGCATTCGGGAAGCGGTTGCGCAACTGATTGCCGAACTCGAGCGCACCCTGCCGGTTGCCGAGCTTGTGCTCGATGCGGGCGGCGAGCCACAGCGTCTGCGCGTTCGTGACGTCGGGCAGGCCGTTGACGCGGCGGATGTAGAAGCGCGCCCGCTCGAACTCGCCGCGCCTGTACAGCACCTCTGACAGATTGGTGCCGGTGAACGGATTCGACGGATCGAGCTCGTAGGCACGCGAGAGGGTCGCATCGGCCTCCGCAAGCTGGCCGGCGAAGGCCTGGCAGACGCCGTGGGCCAGCAGCGTCCGCGACGCGCCACGGTACTGCGGCACGGCGAGCGCCTGGTTGAAGTGCGCCGAGGACTCGCCGTAGCGCTTGTGCTGGCACAGGAACCAGCCGTAGTTGTGCATCGCGTCGGCGTCACGCGCGTTCAGCTGCAGCGCGCGACGGAAGCTCTCCTCCGCCAGGGCGAGATCGCCGAGGTTGCTGTAGATCAGTCCGCGCAGGTTGAACGCTTCGCCGTAGAGCGGGTCGGCGGCGATCGCCAGCTTGACCTGATCGAGCGCCGTCGTCATCTGCCCGCGAGAGAAGTAGGCCGACGCCAGCTCCATCCGCGCACGGGCCCGCTTCTGGGCGTCCGGCTCGTCGGAGGCCGTGACCCGGTCGCGCGTCTCGTTGGCAGGCGCGACGGGCGGCGTCGGCATCGCGCAGCCGCCCGCCAGCACGACCGCAACCGCCGCGAGGCACAGCCAGCGACTGCCTTGAAGCCATCCTGCGGACATCGTGCTCACCGTGCTCGCTCCATGCTCCCGGGCGGGGAGCGTCGTCGTGACTGCGGAGGTGCCACTCGCACCGCGACCGCCTGCGCGCGCCGCTGTTCGACGCCGGTGCGATCCTGGACCTCGCCGGCGAGCTGCCCGCAGGCCGCGGCGATGTCGTCGCCCCGCGTCCGTCGCACGGTGGTGACGATGCCGCCCTCGTGGAGAACGGCCGCGAACGCCGCGATCCGGGCCGCCGGCGAACGCGTCAAGCCCGAAGCCGGAAAGGGATTGAAGGGGATCAGGTTGATCTTGCAGGGCAACCCAGGACGCGCCGCGCTGCCGTCACCGCGCACGAGCCCCAGCAAGGCCTCGGCCTGCGCCGGCGAGTCGTTCACGCCGTCGAGCATGCAGTACTCGATGGTGATGAAGTCGCGCGGCGCCTTCTCGAGGTAGCGCCGGCAGGCGGCGAGCAGCTCGGCGATCGGATACTTGCGATTCAGGGGCACCAGCTCGTCGCGCAGCGCATCGTCCGGGGCATGCAGCGAGACGGCCAGGGCGACCGGACAGTCGTCGCGCAGCCGCTCGATCATCGGCACGACGCCCGAGGTGGAGACCGTCACCCGGCGGCGCGACAGGCCGTAGCCATGGTCGTCGAGCATGGCCCGCAGCGCGGGAACAAGCGCAGCGTAGTTCTGCAGCGGCTCGCCCATGCCCATCATGACGACGTTGGTCACGGCGCGCTCGCCGGCTGTCAGCGCGAGCCGCTCGCGCAGCGCGAACTCGGCGTGCCTGAGCTGCGCCAGGATCTCGGCCGTGCCCAGGTTGCGGCTGAAGCCCTGGTGTCCGGTGGCGCAGAAGCGGCAGTTGACGGCACAGCCCGCCTGCGACGAGATGCACAGCGTGCCGCGGCCCGGCTCCGGGATGAAGACCGTCTCGACGGCATCGCCGCCGCCGACGTCGAAGAGCCACTTGATCGTGCCGTCGCTCGCGACCTGCTCACCGGCCACGGGCAAGGTCGCGACTTCGGCGGCGCCGGCGAGCTTGTCGCGGAACGCCTGGGCCAGGTCCGACATCGCCGAGAAGTCGGAGACGCCGCGCTGGTGAATCCAGCGGAAGAGCTGCGTCGCGCGAAAGCGCCTCTCGCCGAGTTGCTCGCACCAGTCGCCGAGCGCGTCGCGGTCGAACTGGAGGAGGTTCACCATGCGGGCTCGTGGGCCGTCAGCGGCCGTAGACGTCCATGCCGGCGAAGAAGAAGGCGATCTCGACAGCCGCCGTCTCCGCGGCGTCCGAGCCGTGCACCGCGTTGGCGTCGATGCTGGCGGCGAAGTCGGCGCGGATCGTTCCCTTGTCCGCCTTCTTCGGATCGGTGGCACCCATGAGCTGGCGATTCTTGGCGATCGCCTCGTCGCCTTCGAGCACCTGGATCATGACCGGCCCGGAGATCATGAAGGCCACGAGGTCGCCGAAGAACGGACGGGCCTTGTGCACCGCATAGAACGCCTCGGCTTCGCCGCGCGACAGATGCGCCATCTTCGCCGCCACGACCTTCAGCCCGGCTCCTTCGAAGCGGGCGTAGATCTGCCCGATGACGTTCTTCGCGACGGCGTCGGGCTTGATGATCGAGAGGGTTCGTTCGAGCGCCATATCCTGTTCTCCGGAGGGCTTGGGCAAAGCTTCTGATTGTAGTGGGCGCCGCCGTCGCGGCCCCTCATCGCCGGTCAGCGGCCGCGACGTCCACCGCCGCCGTAGCCGCCGTTGTTGCCGCCCGCACCGCCGCCGCCGCCACCGCCTCCGCCACCGCCGCCACCGCCTCCGCCGTAGCCGCCCTGTCCGCCACCGAAGCCGCCGCCGCGATTGCCGCGACCGCGGTTCTTGCGATGGAAGGCATCGGCGCCGATGTAGCCGACCGAGGTCTGCAGCGGATCGGGCTGCTTCGGCCCGCCCTTGGGCTCGCTGCTCGGGCGTGGCGCGCTGCCGCCAGCGCCGAAGCCGCTGTTGGGCCCCATGCGGCGGCCCTGCACGAAGCGATGGTCGAAGGTCTGCTGCAGCGGGTTCGGGATCGGTCCGTGGTCGGGCTCGAAGTCGTCGTCGTCGCGGTCGCGCGGACGCTCCGCTTCGGCGTTGTCCGGCCCCTCGAAGCGGGCTTCGTCGGGGCGTCGGGCGGCGGGTGGCCTGGGCCGATCGGCGCCGCGCTGCGCTTGCCGTTCGCCCGGCCGTTCGTTCGGCCGATCGCCCGCGCGGTTGGCGCGGGTGCTGCGATCGTCGCGCCGCTTGGGCCCGCCCTCCGCTCGATCCCGATCGTCAGGACGGGCTTCACGTTCGTTGGGCTGCCCCGATGCCAACCGCCGGATGGCGCGGACGTCGCTGTCGCCGAGGTCGACCCAGACACCGCGCTTGAGCCCATGCGGCAAGACGACCGTGCCGTAGCGGATGCGGATCAGGCGGCTCACCGTCAGGCCGACGGCGTCGAAGAGCTTGCGCACCTCGCGATTGCGCCCTTCCGTGATGACGACGCGGTACCACTGGTTCAGGCCCTCGCCGCCGCCGTCCTCGATCGACTTGAAGGCGGCCCGCTGACCGTCGATCTCGACGCCTTCGAGGAGACGCGCGCGCGCCTCGCTTTCCAGCGTGCCGACGACGCGGACCGCGTACTCGCGCTCGACGCCGAAGCGCGGGTGCATGAGCTGATTGGCGAGGCCGCCCGACGTCGTGAAGAGCAGCAGGCCCTCGGTGTTGATGTCGAGCCGGCCGACCGACTGCCACTTGCCTTGCTGCAGCCGCGGCAGGCGCCTGAACACCGTCGGCCGGTTCTCGGGATCGTCGTGCGTGACGATCTCGCCGACGGGCTTGTGGTACGCGATGATGCGCGCCGGCGGCGGCACGATGCGCAGGCGCACGGGCTTGCCGTTCACCTCGACGCGGTCACCGAACGAGATGCGCTGGCCGGTGTGCGCCGGCTCGCCGTTGACGGTGATGCGACCTTCCTGGATCCACTCCTCCATGTCGCGGCGCGAGCCCACCCCCGCCTGCGCCAGGACCTTGTGCAGCTTGGGTGCGTCGGGCTCGGGCGCCAGCACGCGCTTCGACGGTTCCTCGGAGGCGTCGCCGTCTGCGGCGGCTTCGTTCTCGGATGCCGCGTCGAAGTCGCCGGAGACCACGTGCGCGAAGACTTCGCCGACTTCCGGCGCCGGCGGCTGGTGCATGTGCCGCGGCAGCGGGCCTTCGAAGTTCGGCGGATAGCTCGACTCGCGGCCGGGTACACGATCGTCCCCGCGTTCGGCGCGCCCACGCCGGTCGCGCCGGTTGCGTCGGCGACTGCGCTCGCCGCGTGGAGCGTCGGTGCCCGCGTCGTTGCCTCCGTCGGCGGCGCTCCTCGCGTCTCCTCCGTTGCCGTCGGCCGCAGCGTTTTCGAACGACGAGCGGAGCTCGTCGTGTACGTGCGACTCGCCGACAGGCACTGGCGCATGGGCTTCAGGCGCAGCGGACACCGCATTCGTGCGTTCCGGTCCGGGCTCGGACGCCTGCGCCGTCGCGTCGGCAGCGGCAGGCTTGCGGCGAAGCCTCGAGGCCGCGGGAGGCGCATCACTTCCCGGGGCTTCGACTTCCTGCTCGCGGCCGCGTGGGACGGACAGGGACGGATCGACAGGTGCGTTCATGCGTGCGCTTCCAGGGCGGGATCGGGCGGAGACGGGTGGGGGGGTGGGGAGCCGGGCCGGGATGCTTCGGCGAGACCGTCCGTGAAGGACAGCAGGCTCTGCTCGGTCGCGGGCAGGGCTGCGGCGAGCGCCATCGGCATGCCGTCGGCGCCTTCGAGGCTGGGCAGCTGATCCAGGCCGGAGAGGCCCAGGTCGTCGAGAAACTGCCGGGTGGTGGCGAGCAGCGCCGGTCGACCCGGCCCCTCTCGGTAGCCGATGGTCTCGACCCAGCCGCGATCCTCCAGCTGCTTGACGATCGAGCTGGCCACGGCCACGCCGCGGACGTCTTCGATGTCGCCGCGGGTCACGGGTTGGCGGTAGGCGATGATGGCCAAGGTCTCGAGAAGCGCACGCGAGTACTTAGGTGACCGGTCCGGATTCAGCCGCGCCAGGTAGGGAGCCATTTCAGGCCGGCTCTGGTAGCGCCAGCCCGATGCCACGGAGACCAGCTCCACACCGCGGCCGTTGCATTCCGCGGCGAGCTGCTCCAGAAGGCTGCGCAAGGTATCGGGCCCGACCTCGTCGGCAAACAACGCGCCCATGACACGCAGCGGCATCGGCTGGCCGGAGCAGATGAGCGCCGCCTCGAGGACGCGCTTGGCATCCAGGGTATTCATGTCGTCGTGAAATCCTCGGCCACGTGGGAACGCGGCGGGTTCGGGAGCCGTTCGCTCGCCGCAGGTGCATGCACCCTCGGGTGCGGTCACGTTTCGATGCTTCGTCGAGGCCTGGCGGGGCGTTCCGTCGCAGCCGCCGGGGCGCTTGCATCGAAAGGGAATCGCGCGATTGTAGCGAACTGGCTGCTGCCGGGCCGCTCAGGGGAGCGGTCGATCCGTGACGTATCCCCAGGCCGCCGCGAGATCGTCGGGCGGGCGTGCCTCGAATGCCAGGGCCCGGCCGGTGCGCGGGTGCGCGAACGCGAGCTCGGCGGCATGCAGCGCCTGCCTGTCGATGCCGAGCGCCGACGCTCCGCCGTACAGGCGGTCGCCCACCAGGGGCCACCCGCGCCAGGCGAGATGGACGCGGATCTGGTGGGTCCGACCGGTGTGCAGCGTGCAGCGCAGCGCGGCCATGCCGTCGCGTGCGGCCAGCCGCTCGACATCCGTCCGGGCGGGCTTGCCCGACTCGACGACCGCCATGCGCGTGCGCAGCCTCGGGTCGCGCCCGACCGGAGCCTCGATGCTGAAGGGCGCCGCAGGCGGCACGCCGTGGGCGATCGCGAGATAGCGGCGCTTGACCTCGCGGGCGGCGATCGCTCGCACCAGCGCGGTCACCGCGCCCAGGTTGCGGCCGATCACCATCAGGCCGGACGTGTCCTTGTCCAGGCGGTGCACGATGCCCGCGCGCGGCAGGCCCGCGCTCGCCGGATCGCGCGCGAGGAGCGCATTGAGCACCGTGCCGGACCAGTTCCCCGCCGCCGGATGGACAACCATGCCCGGCGCCTTGTCGATGACGAGGACGTCGTCGTCCTCGTGGACGACGGCGAGCGGCAGGGCCTCGGCCCGGTACGCACGGCTCTCGGCCGTGGGCTGCAGGGTCGCCGCCAGCCGCTGCCCGGCCCGAACGCGCTGCGCGGGGCTGACGCACGGCACGCCATCGAGATGAACCCAGCCCCCGCGGATCAGCTCCTGAAGGTGGCTGCGCGAGAACTCCGGCACGAGGGCGACCACGGCCTTGTCGAGCCGCTCGCCATGCTGCGCGGCCTCGACCCTGCCCTCGCGCAGCTCGGGCGCTTCGTCGTCGTCGGGCGCAGCGTTATCGAGCATATAAAATCGCCTCTTTCTCCCCCACGTCGCTGCTGCCTTCGCACGGTCGTCCCAGGCCCTCCGCATGAGACCTACATCCTTCGGCCTACGCTTGCGTCTCGCAGTGTCGGCGATCTGCGCAGCGGCCTTCACCGCCGGCTGCGACACCACGCCGCGCGACGAGACCAGCCGCTGGTCGGCAGAGCGCCTCTACGCGGAGGCCAAGTCGGAAGCGTCGGCCGGCAACCTCGACAAGGCGATCCGGATGTACGAGCGGCTCGAAGGCCGCGCCGCCGGATCGGTTCTGTCGCAGCAGGCGCAGATCGAGCGCGCCTACCTGCTGTGGAAGAGCGGCGAGAAGGCGCAGGCGCTCTCGACCCTCGAGCGCTTCATCAAGTTGCACCCGACCAGCCCTGCGCTCGACTATGCAATCTACCTGCAGGGGCTCGTCAACTTCAACGAGAACCTGGGCCTGTTCGGAAACCTGGCGAGCCAGGATCTGTCGGAGCGCGACCAGCAGGCGTCGCGCGATGCGTATCAGTCGTTCCGGAACCTGCTCGATCAGTTTCCGCAGTCGAGCTACGCCGAAGACGCGCGCCTGCGCATGAACTACATCGTCAATTCCCTCGCGGCCTACGAGGTCCATGTCGCGCGCTACTACTTCCGCCGCGGCGCCTTCGTCGCCGCCGCCAATCGCGCCCAGCAGGCGGTGCAGGAGTTCCAGCAGTCGCCGTCGAGCGAGGAGGCCTTGTTCATCCTCGTGCAGAGCTACGACCGGCTCGGCCTCACCCAGCTGCGCGACGACGCCCAGCGCGTGCTCGACGCGAACTTTCCGGGATCGACGCTGGCCAAGACCGGCGTGACTTCGCGGCGGAGCCGCTGGTGGCAGCTCTGGTAGGCGAGCTCAGGACCTGACCGGCTCGCCCGCGAGCTCGCTCAGCCAGGCCAGCGCTTCCGCTTCTTGCTGCACGCGCGTCATCGGCGGCAGCGCCGCGAACAGGCGGCGGCCGTAGCTCATCGTGGCCATGCGGGGATCGCACACGATCAAGAGGCCGCGGTCGGTTTCGCTGCGGATCAGGCGGCCTGCTCCCTGCTTCAGCGACACCGCGGCTTCGGCGACGAAGTACTCGGCGAACGGATTGCGTCCGCCGGCCTCCAGCCGCTTGACGCGCGCTTCGACGAGCGGATCGTTGGGCGGCGGAAACGGCAGCTTGTCGATGACCACGCATTGCAGCGCCTCGCCGGGCACGTCGACACCTTCCCAAAAGCTCTGCGAGCCCACCAGCACCGCGTGCGGCGCGTCGAGGAAGCGTTGCATCAGCTGTCGCTTGGAGCCCTGGCCCTGCACCAGGACTTCGATGGCGTCGCCGCCGACGTCGAAATCGGCGCGCAGCTGGGCGCCGACCGCCTGCAGCGATCGCAGGGTGGTGGTGAGCACGAAGGTCCGGCCGCCGAGGGCACGCGCGCACTGCCCGGCGAGCGCGGCGACGGCGCGCGCGTGCCCGGGCTCGCTCGGCTTCGGGAAGACGCGGGGCACGTAGAGCTTCGCGTTGCGGCGGTACTCGAAGGGGCTGCCCAGGCGAACGATGCGCGCCTGCTCGAGCCCCGCGCTTTCCGTGAACCAGGCAAGGCGGTCGTCATCGCCGAGCGTTGCCGACGTGAATATCCAGGCCTTGGCGCCGCTGCCCATCTGCTCGCGCAAGGCGTCTCGGATGTCGAGCGGCGACTCGACCAGCCTCACCTGATGCGGCGAGAGGTCGATCCAGCGGATCATGCTCTCGGCAGCGACGTCGGCGAAGCGAGCGGCCAGCGCCTCGAAGCGCGCGGCGCGTTCGGCGAGACGGACGAAGTCGGGGCTCAGCTCGCTGACCGTATCGAGGGCCTGCCGTGCCGTCGCGCACGCCGCGCCGACCCCGTGCAACGCGTCGAAGAAGGACGGCACCCCGACACGCTCCGACCAGCGCAGCTTCAAGCCGCTGCGCACCTCGCCGATGCTGCCGCTGGCGGCGATGCGCAGCTCGCGCGCGGCCCGGTCGACCGCCGACGCGAGGTCCTGCCAGGCGGCCAGCCCGCGCGCCTGCTGCAGGCCGGCACCGAGGAGATCGCGAGCGAAGTCGATCAGCTGCGCCGAGCCGAGCGTCGTGCCGAGGAACTGCACGCCCGCTTCGGCGAGCTGATGCGCTTCGTCGAAGAGAGCCACCTCCACGCTCGGCAGCAGCTCGGCCACTCCGCTGTCGCGCAGGGTCATGTCGGCGAAGAACAGGTGGTGGTTGACGACGACCAGATCGGCCGTCATCGCGTCGCGCCTGGCCTTCATGACATGGCACTGCCGGTACTCAGGGCACTCGCTGCCGACGCAGTTCTCGCGCGTCGAGGTGACCAGCGGGATGATGCTGCTGCGCTCGTCGAGGCCGTCGAGCTCGCCGATGTCGCCGGTCGCGGTCGTCTGCGACCAGGCCTCGATTCGGGCCAGGGCGCGGACGGCGAAGCGATCCGGCAGATGCGCGTCGTGCCGCGCCAGCTTGAGCCGGTGCAGGCAGAGATAGCTCGCGCGCCCCTTGAGAAGCGCGGCCGTCACCGGGACATTCAGGGCCGCCCGCAGGCGCGGCAGGTCGCGGAAGAAGAGCTGGTCCTGCAGCGTTTTGGTGGCCGTGCTGAGCAAGGTGCGCGCACCGCTCAGCAAGGCGGGGACAAGGTAGGCGTAGGTCTTGCCGACGCCGGTGCCCGCTTCCACGACCAGTGCAGCGCGATCGTCGATGGCATCGGCCACGGCTGCGGCCATCTCGAGCTGGACTTCACGCTCGACGTAGTTCGGGTCGACGACCGCGAGCTCGCCATCGCGGCCGAGGGCGGATCGAACCGCCTGGCGGAGCGGCGTCATGCCGGCCGCGGCACCTCGAGCTCGGCTTCGATGCGTGTCATCTGGTCGCGAAGTCGCAAGCGCCGCTTCTTCAGGCGCCGCAACGCGAGCTCATCGGCGACGGCATCGACGCTGACCCGATCGATCAGGTTATCGATGTCTGCATGCTCGATGCGCAGTTCGATCAGGCGGCGCGGCAGCGAGTGCAGGTTGTCGTCCATGAGTGCCTTCGACACGCGACTAGTTCGCGGTTTTCGGCCTGTTGGTGCAGAGCAAAGCGATTATAGTTTTCGGCCATGAGTAACTCGAGCCTCGGCTACCGGCTGTCGGCGACGACCGGCATCCACCGAGGAGACCGGGCTTACCAGCAGGACCAGGTGCAGATCCTGCCGCATGCTCGTGTGCCGGGCTGCGTGATGGGCGTGCTTGCCGACGGCATGGGCGGCAAGAGCGGCGGCCGCAAGGCCGCCGACCAGGTTCTCCTCACCGCCCAGCAGCTGTTCGAGCGCTACGCACCGACCCGCGACGACCCCGCCGAGGCGCTGAAGCAGCTCGTCCTCGAGGCGCACCTGATGATCAAGCTGACGGCGATCACGTCGGAGGAAGAGCCGCACAGCACGATCGCCGCCTTCATGATCAGCCCGACGCGGGAGTGCGACTTCGTTCACGCCGGCGACTCGCGCGTGTACCACTTCCGCGCCGCCGAGATGGTGACGCGATCGATCGACCACTCCTACGTGCAGCGCCTCGTCGACGAGCGGCAGATCACCGAGGAAGAAGCGAACAACCATCCGCAGTCCAACCTGCTCACCGGCTGCCTGGGCACCTTCCAGGACCCGCCGCTCTCGCAGCGGCACATCGACCGCCTCGAGATCGGCGACAGCATCCTGTCCTGCAGCGACGGCCTCTGGCATTACTTCACGCCGCGCGAGCTCGGCGCCATCGTGCACGCCTTGCCGCCCCGCGAGGCCACCGAGATGCTCGTCGGCAAGGCTCGCCAGCGGGCACGCGGATCGGGCGACAACCTGTCGCTGGCGCTGGTCCGCGTCGAGCCGCTCGGCTAGAGCGCCGCTCGGCTAAGTGCCGTTCGCGCAAGGTGCGACGGTTCTAAGGTCCTGAGGCCGGTCTTGCGCCGCGGATCTGCGACGCCGAGGGGACCGGCAACGGAGCTGCAGGTTCGCGCCCGTGCATTCGCTTGATGGTGCGCTCGGCGCTGCTCGTGCGATGCTCGGCGGCCCTGCGCTGGCGCGCCTCGTACTCCGCCCGGTTACGCGCCTCGCGGGCGCTCCGCTCGGCCGGATCCTCCACGCGCGTCCTGGTCCTCTTGTCCGCCCCACCCGACGGCGCGGCGTCCCGAATCCGGCGCGGCTCGCGTGGCGGCCGAGGCTCTCGAGCCTCGCGGGGCTCGCGCGCCTGCGGCTGAGGGCGCGCGGCCCGCTCATGCCCCTGCTGCGCGCGCTTGGCGTCCTCCTCCATCTTTGACGCGATCTCGGCTCGACGCTCGGCCGCACGGGTGCGACGCCGCTCGTCGTCGAGCTTCAGCTGGCGCGCCCGCAAGGCATCCAGGGTGCTGCGCCTCTGCCGCTGCGCCTCCTCGACGCAGGAGGTGACCACGAAGCGCTGGTGACATTCGCGCTCGCGCTCCCGGTAGCGTTCCTCGGCCGCCGCTCGCTCGCGCTCGATCTGCGCCTTTTCAGCCGCGCCCGCAACTTGCGCGAATGCGGGCGCAGCGAGGAGGCTCATGGTCGTCGCCAAGAGGAGGGCGATGAAGAAGTCTCTGCCGGCTGCGGGATTCATGTGAGCGAGGTATCGACGCTGCGTCGAGCTTCGGCAAGGAAGGCAGCGGAGCCCATCTCCCGCAGCCGGGACGCCGTGCGCGGAAACTCGTGCACCAGCGGACCCTCCGTGTACAACGCTTCCGGCTCGACTTCGGCGGACATGATGAGCTTGACGCGCCGGTCGTAGAGCACGTCGACCAGCCAGGTGAATCGCCTGGCCTCGGATGCCAGGCGGGGCGACATCTGCGGCACCCCGGACAGGAGCAAGCTGTGGAACTGGCTGGCCAGCTCGAGGTAGTCGTTCTGCGAGCGCGGACCGCCGCACAGCTCCTTGAAGTCGAACCAGACCACGCCGCCGGCGCGGCGCCGCGACCGGATCACGCGATGCTCGATGCGCAGCTGCGGGTCCTCGTCACGTGCCTCCGCGAGCCGCTCGAACGCCGCGTTCATGGCCGCGTCGGCTGCCGGTCCGAGCGGCGTGTGGTACGTCTCGAGTCCCTGCAGGGTCGCCTGGCGATAGTCCGTGCCGGCGTCGACGTTGACGACCTCGAGCCGCTCCTTCAGCAGCTCGATGGCGGGCACGATCCGGTCGCGATGCAGGCCGTTGGGATAGAGCCCGTCGGGCGGGAAGTTCGAGGTGGTGACGATGCTGACGCGGTTCTGGAACAGCGCTTCGAGCAAGCGGTGCAGGATCAACGCGTCGGTGATGTCGGCGACGTGGAACTCGTCGAGGCAGATGAGCCGGAACCGTCGCGAGATGCTCTTGCCGAGCGCGTCCAGCGGATCGCTCGTGCCATGCATGTCGGCGAGCTCCCGGTGCACCTCGCGCATGAACTCATGGAAGTGCAGGCGCGTCTTGCGCTGCAGCGGCACCGCCTCGAAGAAGCAGTTCATCAGGAAGCTCTTGCCGCGCCCGACCCCACCCCAGAGGTAGACGCCGCGCGGAATCGGCGGCCGCGCGATCAGCTTCGACAGGGCATTCGAGCGGCGGGCCTTGTAGTCGGCCCACTCGTTCTCGCAGCGCTCGAGCGAGTCGATCGCCCGCCGCTGGGCGGGATCGGACTGGTAGCCGCGTACGGCGAGGGTGTGCTCGTAGAGTCGGCGAACGTTCAACGAGGCGCGCGCCGCTAGAAGTTGAGCGCGCGCTTGTCGACCGCGAGCGCCGCTTCCTTGGTCGCCTCGGAGAGGCTCGGATGCGCATGGCAGATCCGGGCGATGTCCTCGGCGGAGGCCTTGAACTCCATCGCCATGACGGCCTCGGCGATGAGCTCCGACACCATCGGCCCGACCATGTGCACGCCGAGGACCTCGTCGGTCTCGGCATCGGCGATCACCTTGACGAGCCCCGTGGTGTCGCCCAGGGCGCGGGCGCGGCCGTTCGCCATGAAGGGAAAGCTGCCGGATCGATAGGCTCGCCCCTCGGCCTTGAGCTGCTGCTCGGTCTTGCCCACCCAGGCGATCTCTGGACTCGTGTAGATCACCCACGGCACGGTGTTGAAGTCGACCTGCGGCTTCTGTCCGGCGATGCGCTCGGCGACGGCGACGCCCTCCTCCTCGGCCTTGTGCGCGAGCATCGGCCCGCGCACCACGTCGCCGATGGCCCAGACGTTCTCGAGAGGTGTCCGGCAGTCGTCGTCCACGGTGACGAAGCCGCGCTCGTCGAGCGGCAATCCCACGGCTTCGGCATTCAGCCCGTTCGTGTTCGGAATCCGGCCGATCGAGACGATGAGCTTCTCGCAGGCGAGCGTCTGCGCTGCGCCGGCAGCATCCGAATACGCGACCGACAGTCCGTCGCCGCTGGCCGTCACGGCCGAGATCTTGACGCCCAGGGCGATCTTCAGGCCCTGCTTGGCGAACGCCTTCTGCGCTTCGGCCCCCACCTGCGCGTCGACCGCACTCAGGAAGGTCGGCAGGGCCTCGAGGACGGTGACCTCGGCCCCCAGGCGACGCCAGACCGATCCCATCTCCAGACCGATCACGCCGGAGCCGACGATGCCGAGCGTCTTCGGCACCGCACCGATGGCCAGGGCGCCGTCGTTCGAGAGGATCGTCTGTTCGTCGAACGGCGCGCCCGGCAAGGCCCGCGGGCTCGATCCCGTCGCCACGATCACGTGCTTGCCGGTGAGGGATTGGGGCTTCGACCCGGCCACCGCGATCTCCCAGCCGGCATCGCTCTTTCTCACGAACGAGCCCCGACCGTGGAAGAAGGCGACCTTGTTCTTCTTGAAGAGATAGAGGATGCCGTCGTTGTTCTGCTTCACGACGGACTTCTTGCGCGCCATCATCTTCGGCACGTCGATGGTCAGCGAGCCGACGCCGATGCCGTGGTCCTTGAAGTGGTGGCCGGCGTGCTCGAAGTTCTCGGACGACTGCAGCAGCGCCTTGGACGGGATGCAGCCGACGTTGGTGCAGGTGCCGCCCGGCGCCGGAGCGCCCTTCTCGTTCTTCCACTCGTCGATGCAGGCCGTGGAGAAGCCGAGCTGCGCCGCGCGGATCGCCGCGATGTAGCCGCCGGGCCCCGCGCCGATGACGACGACGTCGTAAGCGGCGGCCATCAGATGTCGAAGAGGAGACGCGCCGGGTCTTCCAGCGCTTCCTTCATCGCCACCAGACCGAGCACCGCTTCGCGCCCGTCGATGATGCGGTGGTCGTACGACATGGCCAGGTAGTTCATCGGCCGGACGACGACCTGCCCGTTCTCGACGACGGCGCGGTCCTTGGTCGCGTGCACGCCGAGGATCGCCGACTGCGGCGGATTGATGATCGGTGTCGAGAGCATCGAGCCGAACACGCCCCCGTTCGAGATCGAGAAGGTGCCCCCGGTGAGGTCGTCGAGTGCCAGCTTGCCGTCCTTGGCCTTCTGCCCGAACTCGGCGATCTTCTTCTCGATGTCGGCGAAGCTCATCTGGTCGGCGTTGCGCAGGATCGGCACGACCAGTCCGCGCGGCGACCCCACGGCGATGCCGATGTCGAAGTAGCCGTGATACACGACGTCGTTGCCGTCCACCGAGGCATTGATGATCGGGTAGCGCTTCAGCGCTGCGACGGCCGCCTTCACGAAGAAGCTCATGAAGCCGATCTTCACGCCGTGCTCCTTCTCGAACCGCTCCTGGAAGCGCTTTCGCATCTCGATCACCGGCGCCATGTTCACTTCGTTGAACGTGGTCAGGATCGCGTTCTGTGCCTGGGACTGGAGCAGGCGCTCGGCGACGCGGGCGCGCAGCCGGCTCATCGGCACGCGCTGCTCGGGACGGTCGCCGAGCTTGACCATCGCCGGCGGCGGCACCGGCGGCAGTGCGCGCGCCGCAGGGGCGGCCCGCGCGGCTGCCGGGTCGCTGGCCGGAGCGGCGGGGGCCTGGACGGGCGCGGGCGAAGTCCCGGCCGCGGAAGCAGGCCCGGCGGGAGCGGTAGCCGCCTTGGCGCCGACGGCGTCGAGCACGTCGCCCTTGGTCACGCGGCCCCCCTTGCCCGTGCCTTGCACCGACCCAGCGGCAAGGTCGTGCTCGGCCATCAGCTTGGCAGCCGCCGGCATCGCGACCGCCCCCGGCGGTGCGAGTGCGGCCACTTCCGGCGGCACGCCAGGGGACGACCCGGGCGCGGGCTCCGCCGGCGGGACACTGCGGATCTGCATCGCGCCCGACACCGCTTCCTGACCTTCGGTGTCGATCTTCGCGATCACTTCGTCCGCGATGCAGCTGTCGCCGTCGTTCTTGATCACCTGGGCGAGCACGCCGGCGGCCGGCGCGGGCACCTCGAGCACGACCTTGTCGGTCTCGATCTCGATGAGGATCTCGTCCATCGCCACGGCCTCGCCGGGCTTCTTCTTCCACTGCAGGAGGGTGGCCTCGGCCACCGACTCCGACAGCTGCGGAACCTTCACTTCGATCAAGGACATGTTCTTCTTTCTTGTTCGGCCGCGCGGGCTCTACTTGGTGAGCACGAAGCCCTTCAGCTTGGCGAAAGCCTGCTCGAGAAGTGCCTTCTGCTGCTCCTGGTGCAGGTGCGCGTAGCCCACGGCGGGCGACGACGAAGGCGCCCGGCCGGCATAGCCCAGGCGCTGTCCCTCCGCCATGTTTTCGTGGATGTAGTGCTGGACGAAGAACCAGGCGCCCTGGTTCTGCGGCTCGTCCTGGCACCACACGACCTCGGCGAGGTTCGGGTACTTGCGCAGCTCGGCGGCGAAGGCCTTGTGCGGGAAGGGGTAGAGCTGCTCGACGCGGACGATCGCCACGTCGCTGTTCTTGCGCTCGGCCCGCTGCCTCACCAGGTCGTAGTAGACCTTGCCGGAGCAGGCGATGAGTCGCTTGACCTTGTCCGCGCTCACCTCGGTGCCGGTCTCGCCGATCACGGTCTTGAACTCGCCCTTCGTGAAGTCGGTCAGCGGCGAGCTCGCATCCTTCGCGCGCAGCAGCGACTTCGGCGTCATGATGATCAGCGGCTTCCTGAACATGCGCACCATCTGCCGGCGCAGGACATGGAAGATCTGGCTGGCCGACGTGGGCTGCACGACCTGCATGTTGTTGTCGGCTGAGAGCTGCATGAAGCGCTCGAGACGCGCCGACGAGTGCTCCGGCCCCTGGCCTTCGTAGCCGTGCGGCAGCATGAGGGTCAGCCCGTTCGCGCGGCCCCACTTCACCTCGCCGGCGGCGATGAACTGGTCGATCACGACCTGGGCACCGTTGGCGAAGTCGCCGAACTGCGCTTCCCAGATGACGAGCGTGTTCGGCTCCGCGCTCGCATAGCCGTACTCGAAGCCGAGCACGGCCTCTTCCGAGAGCAGGGAGTCGATCACCACGAACGGTGCCTGGCCGTCGGCGACGTGCTCGAGCGGGGTGTACGTGCCCTCGTCCCACTTCTCGCGGTTCTGATCGTGGAGCACGGCGTGCCGATGGGTGAAGGTGCC
Organism: Caldimonas sp.; assembly: GCA_036263655.1. GTDB lineage: Bacteria > Pseudomonadota > Gammaproteobacteria > Burkholderiales > Burkholderiaceae_C > Schlegelella_A. Next base: position 37,279 of record DATAGP010000060.1, read on the forward strand.
GCGCGCCGAGTCCTCGCCCGACAGGCGCACCGCATAGCCGCTGGCCACCAGCGAGGCGTAGGCGAGGTGCTCGCCCATGCCCCAGTCGACGCGGATCTCGCCGCGGCCCATCGCCGCCCGGTCGGCGATGACCTTCTCGACCAGCGGATGCATCTTGAAGCTCGACGGGATGCTCGTGATCCGCTCGGCCAGCCGCTTGATCTCGGTCAGCGGCAGCGCCGTGTCGGCAGCGTCCGTCCACTTCTTGCCGAGGAACGGCGCCCAGTCGACGGCGTACTTGCTCTTGTAGTTGGTGAGCACCGGGTCGTAGCTGCTCTTGCCCGCGTCGAGCGCCGCCCGCGTCGCCTTGACCATGGAGTCGGGACCGTCCGGCGGCAGCACGCCCTGCACGACCAGCTTGTCGCCGTAGAGCTTGCGCGTGCCCGGATGCTGGGCGATCTTCTTGTACATCAGGGGCTGCGTCATCGCCGGCGTGTCCTGCTCGTTGTGGCCGAGCTTGCGGAAGCAGACGATGTCGACGACCACGTCCTTGTTGAACTCCTGGCGGAAGTCGAGAGCGATCTGGGTGCACAGGACCACGGCCTCGGGATCGTCGCCGTTCACGTGCAGGACGGGCGCCTCGATCATCTTGACGACATCGGTGCAGTAGAGCGTCGAGCGCGAGTCGCGCGGGTCCGAGGTCGTGAAGCCGATCTGGTTGTTGATGACGACGTGGACCGTGCCGCCGGTGTAGTAGCCCCGCGTCTGCGCCAGCGCCAGCGTCTCCATGACGACGCCCTGACCGGCAAAGGCGGCGTCGCCGTGAACGAGGATGGGCAGGACGGTGTCGCCATGCTTGTCGCCGCGCCGGTCGAGACGTGCCTTGACCGAGCCTTCGACGACCGGGTTGACGATCTCCAGGTGCGACGGGTTGAAGGCCAGGCTCAGATGGACCGCGCCGCCCGGCGTCGTGATGTCGCTCGAGAAGCCCTGGTGGTACTTCACGTCTCCGGACGGAAGGTTCTCGGGTGCGGTGTGGTCGAACTCGGCGAACAGATCCTTGGGCATCTTGCCGAGCGTGTTGACGAGCACGTTCAGGCGGCCCCGGTGCGCCATGCCGATGACGATCTCCTGCACGCCCTTCTCACCGGCGCGCTGGACGAACCCGTCCATCGAGGCGATGAAGCTCTCGCCTCCCTCGAGCGAGAAGCGCTTCTGGCCGACGTACTTGGTGTGGAGATAGCGCTCCAGGCCCTCGGCCGCCGTGAGCCGGTCGAGGATGTGGATCTTCTCCTCCTTGCTGAAGCTCGGCTTCGAGCGGATCGATTCGAGCCGCTGCTGCCACCAGCGCTTCTCCGTGGGCTCGGTGCAGTGCATGTACTCGGCGCCGATCGTGCCGCAGTACGTCTCGCGCAGGGCCTGCAGGATCTCCCGCAGCGTCATGTTCTCGGCCGTCGTGAAGTACGTGTTCGTCGCGCTGAACACGATGTCCATGTCGGCCTCGGTGAGGTCGTAGAACGCGGGCTCGAGCTCGGGGATCTTCGGGCGCTCCTGGCGCTTCAGCGGGTCGAGGTCGGCCCAGCGCGAGCCGAGGAACCGGTAGCCGGCGATCAGCGACTGGACATGGACCTGCTTGCGCGCGATCGCCAGGTCCTCGCTCGAGGCGCGATTGCCGAAGGCATTGGCCTTGGCGCGCTGGGCGAAGGATTCGACGACGGGGGCGTGCGCGACGTCGCGCGAGGTCGAACCGTCTGTCGCGGGGACGTTCTGCAGCGCATCGAAGTAGGTGCGCCACTTGTCGGGCACGGAGCCGGGGTTGTCGAGGTAGGCCTCGTAGAGCTCCTCGACATACGGCGCGTTGCCGCCGAACAGGTACGAGCTCGCCCTGCTTTCCTGCATCATCTCGCTCACCTTTCGCGCCCGTTTCGAGCACTGCAGTGGGTTTGGAAACCTTCCGCGCTTCGGCTTCGCCGGCTCACGGACTAGCGACCCGGCTCGCCCCTAGGCAGGCGGCGAGCGGACGGGAAGGACCTGATCAAGTCACGTCTGACTGTAACACTGGGGGTATCCCCGAAAGCTTCAAGGTCTGAGCAGCCTGGCGCGCGCTTCCTCGTACTCGCGCCGCAATCTCGAGACGAGTTCTCGGGCCGGAACGACCGCCTTCACCGCGCCGATGCCCTGGCCGCAGCCCCAGATGTCCTTCCAGGCCTTGCGCGCATCGCCGCCGAAATTCATCTTCGAGGGATCGCTCTCCTCGAGCGCGTCGGGGTCGAGGCCAGCCTTGCGGATCGAGCCTTTCAGGTAGTTGCCGTGCACGCCCGTGAACAGGCTCGAGTAGACGATGTCGTCGCTCGTGCTGTCGACGATCATCTGCTTGTACTCGGGCGACGCCCGCGCCTCGTCGGTGGCGATGAAGGCCGAGCCGACATAGGCCAGATCGGCGCCCATCGCCTGCGCCGCGAGCACCGCGCCACCGGTGGAGATGGCGCCCGACAGCGCGATCGGCCCGTCGAACCATTGGCGGATCTCGCTCACCAGCGCGAACGGGCTCTTCACGCCCGCGTGCCCGCCGGCGCCGGCGGCCACCGCGATCAGGCCGTCGGCACCCTTCTCGATCGCCTTCTTCGCGAAGCCGTTGTTGATGATGTCGTGAAGGACGATGCCGCCCCAGGCATGAACGGCGTCGTTGACGTCCTTGCGTGCGCCGAGCGAGGTGATCACGATCGGTACCTTGTGCCTGGCGCAGACCTGCATGTCGTGCTCCAGCCGGTCGTTGCTCTTGTGCACGATCTGGTTGATGGCGAATGGCGCCGCCTTGCGCTCGGGATGATCGCGGTCGTGGGCTGCCAGCATTTCGGTGATCTCTGCCAGCCACTCGTCCAGCTGCTCGGCCGGTCTGGCGTTGAGCGCCGGCATGGCGCCGACGACGCCTGCCTTGCACTGTTCGACCACCAGCTTCGGATTGCTGATGATGAACAGCGGCGCGCCGATGATCGGCAGCGGCAGGTGGCGCAGGACAGGCGGCAGCGGCATCGGGTTCCTCTCGTGAAGCGGATCAGAAGGATTCGAGGGCCATCGCCGTGACGCTCTCGGCACCGTCGACGATCGCATCGCGCATCCCCGGCGCCTTGCTGAGGATGTGCTCGGCGTAGAAACGGGCGGTCGTGACCTTCGCCTCCAGGAACGCGACGTCGCCCTCGCCCCGGGCCCGCTGCCGCTCGGCCGCGAGCAGCGAACGCGCCATCTGCCAGCCGGCCATCAGGTTGCCGGCCAGCATCAGGTAGGTGACGGAGCCGGCGAACACGGCATTGGGATCGGTCTTGCTCGTCGAGGCGACGAACCCGACCACCTGCTCGAACGCTTCGCGCGCCGCCCCGAGGCGCCGGCGCATCGATGCGGCGGCGGCGCCTTCACATTCCGCCAGCGCCTGCTCCGTGGACGCGACCTGGGCAGCGATGCCGAGCGCCACGCGACCGCCGTCGCGGGCGGTCTTCCGTCCGACCAGATCATTGGCCTGGATCGCCGTCGTCCCTTCGTAGATCGTCAGGATGCGTGCATCGCGAAGCAGTTGCGCCGCCCCCGTCTCCTCGATGAAGCCCATGCCGCCATGCACCTGGATGCCCAGGCTGGCGACCTCGATGCTCATCTCCGTGCTGTAGCCCTTGACCAGCGGCACCATGAACTCGTAGAAGGCCTGGTTCTGGCGCCGGACCTCCGGGTCCGGATCGTGGTGCGCGGAATCGAACGCCGCCGCGGCGACTAGTGCCATGGCCCGGCAGCCCTCGGCGTAGGCGCGCATCGTCATCAGCATGCGGCGCACGTCCGGGTGGTGGATGATCGTCGCGCTGCCGGCCACCGAGCCGTCGACCGGCCGCGACTGCACCCGTTCGCGCGCGAACGCGGCCGCCTTCTGGTAAGCGCGCTCGGCGACCGCGATGCCTTGGACGCCGACCGCGAAGCGGGCCGCGTTCATCATGATGAACATGTACTCGAGGCCGCGGTTCTCCTGGCCGATGAGGGTGCCGATCGCGCCCGGCCCGTCGAGGCCCTCGCCGCCCCGATCGCCGAACTGCAGCACGGCCGTCGGGCTGGCCTTGATCCCCAGCTTGTGCTCGATGCTCACGCACCAGGCGTCGTTTCGCGCACCCGGCGAGCCGTCGGCATTGACGAGGAACTTGGGCACGAGGAAGAGGCTGATGCCCTTCACGCCCTCCGGCGCACCGACGACCCGCGCCAGCACCAGATGGACGATGTTCTCGGCCATGTCGTGCTCGCCGTACGTGATGAAGATCTTGGTGCCGTAGAGCCGGTAGCGTCCGTCGCCGAGCGGCTCGGCGCGGGTGCGCACCAGGGCCAGGTCGGAGCCGGCCTGCGGCTCCGTCAGGTTCATCGTCCCCGTCCACTCGCCCGAGATCATCTTCGGGATGAACGTCTCCTGCTGCTCGCGCGTGCCGGCCGTGAGCAGCGCCTCGATGGCGCCATCGGTAAGCAGCGGGCACAGCGCGAAGCTGAGGTTGGCGCTGTTGATCATCTCGCTGCAGGCAGCGCCGATCGTCTTGGGCAAGCCCTGGCCGCCGAAGTCGGCGGGGTGCTGGAGCCCTTGCCAGCCGCCCTCGCCGAACTGGCGAAAGGCTTCCTTGAAGCCCGGTGTCGTCGTGACGACGCCGTCCTTCCATGTCGACGGGTGCACGTCGCCTTCACGGTTCAGGGGCGCCAGGACTTCCTGGCTGAAGCGTGCGCATTCCTCGAGCACGGCCTGCGCCGTGTCGAGCCCGGCTTCCTCGAAGCCGGGCAGGCGGGCAACCGCTTCCAGATCGGCGAGCTCCCGCATGCAGAAGAGCATGTCCTTGACGGGCGCGATGTAGCTCATGGCGTTCCTCCGCGGGGCGGCATGAAAAAGCCCGTCGGCCGATGCGTCGGAGACGGGCCGGGCGTGCGTCGCCGGCGGTCAGAGCTTCGCCACGAGCTCCGGAACGGCGACGAAGAGATCCTGCACCAGGCCGTAGTCGGCGACGCTGAAGATCGGCGCTTCCTCGTCCTTGTTGATGGCGACGATGACCTTCGAGTCCTTCATGCCGGCCAGGTGCTGGATGGCGCCGCTGATGCCGGCAGCGATGTAGAGCTGCGGCGCGACGATCTTGCCCGTCTGTCCGACCTGCCAGTCGTTGGGCGCGTAGCCGGCGTCGACGGCCGCTCGACTGGCCCCGAGGGCGGCACCGAGCTTGTCGGCGAGCGGGGTGAGCACTTCGTTGAACTTGTCGTTCGAGCCGAGGGCGCGGCCGCCCGAGACGATGATCTTCGCCGACGTGAGCTCCGGCCGGTCGTTCCTGGCGATCTCGGAGCCGACGAACGAGGACAGGCCGGAGTCGCCGACCGGCGCCACGGTTTCCACGGGTGCCGAGCCGCCGCTCGCCGTGGCCGGATCGAAGCCGGTGGTGCGGACGGTGATGACCTTCACCGCATCGAGGCTCTGCACGGTGGCGACCGCGTTGCCGGCGTAGATCGGCCGCTCGAAGGTGTCGGGCGATTCGACCTTGGTGATGTCAGAGATCTGGCCGACGTCGAGCTTGGCCGCGACGCGCGGCGCGACGTTCTTTCCCGCCGCGGTCGCCGGAAAGAGGATGTGCGAATAGCCCGGCGCGAGCGCGAGCACCTGCGCCGCGAGGTTCTCGGCCAACCCGTGCGCGAACGGCTCGCCCTCTGCATGGAGCACCTTGCCGACACCCTCGATCGCCGCCGCCGCCGTGGCCGCACCGGCAGATCCGGCGCCCGCAATCAGGACGTGCACCTCGCCGCCGCACTGGCGGGCCGCCGTCACGGTGTTCAGCGTCGACGGACGAACGCCGGCATTGTCGTGCTCGGCGACGACCAGGGCCTTGTTCTGCTCCGCCATATCAGATCACCTTGGCTTCGTTCTTGAGCTTGGCGACCAGGGTGGCGACGTCCGGGACCTTGACCCCGGCCCCGCGCTTGGGCGGATCGCTGACCCTCAGCGTCTTCAGGTGCGACTTCACGTCGACGCCGAGATCGGCCGGCTTGACGATGTCCATCTGCTTCTTCTTGGCTTTCATGATGTTCGGCAACGTCACGTAGCGCGGCTCGTTCAGGCGCAGGTCGGTGGTGACGATCGCCGGCAGCTTGATCTTCAGCGTCTCCAGTCCGCCGTCGACTTCACGCGTGACCGTGGCATGGCCGTCCGCGACCTCGACCTTGGACGCGAAGGTGGCCTGGGGCAGGTCGGCGAGCGCCGCCAGCATCTGCCCGGTCTGGTTGCAGTCGTCGTCGATCGCCTGCTTGCCGAGGATGACGAGCCCGGGCTGCTCCTTGTCGACGAGCGCCTTGAGCAGCTTGGCGACGGCCAGGGGCTGCAGCTCGTCGTCGCACTGGACCAGGATGGCACGGTCGGCGCCGATGGCCATCGCGGTGCGCAACGTCTCCTGGCACTGCTGGACGCCGCACGAGACCGCCACGACTTCGGTGACAGCGCCCTTCTCCTTCAGTCGGACCGCTTCCTCGACCGCGATCTCGTCGAAGGGATTCATGCTCATCTTGACGTTGGCGATGTCGACGCCGCTGCCGTCGGACTTCACGCGAACCTTCACGTTGTAGTCGACAACGCGCTTGACGGGGACGAGGACTTTCATGGCACTCCTGCGCGGCAAGCATCGGGCCTGCAAACGAACGGTCGTGCTATTTTATGCGAGCCCTATGATGCGGCGCCCGCCTGGGTGACGAAATCGGTAGACGTAGCGGACTTAAAATCCGCGGCCGCGAGGCGTGCGGGTTCGAGTCCCGCCCCGGGCACCAGTTGCCTTCGGCTCGCCGGCGCGGAAATGCGGCTCTTTCCTCCCGCAAATCCCGGCAGTTTCCGCTCGACAAGCCGGCACCATCGGCGAGTGACCTACCGGATGCGCTGACGTGAACGCCACCGAAATCGCGATCTACGCCGTCGAGACGAAAGCGATCATCCACGTGCTGTGGGGGCTGCTCCTGATCGCGTCGATCAGCCTGGTCGGCGTGTCCATCACCTACGTGCTCCTGCGGGTCAAGCTGCGCTCGGCCGAGAAGCGGGAGCGGCAGCTGGCCAGGCACGTCGCCACGGCGAGCGCGGAGACCAAGCGGCTGCAGGAGAGGCTGGCCGTGGTGGAGGAGCTGGAGGGCCACGTGGCGGCGTTGCAAGCCCAGCTGCACCGGGCACACGCGGTTCGCGCCCGGCTCGAGGCCCATTCAGCGGGAAGGGGCAGCTCCTACCAGGAAGCCCGGCAAGCCGCCTGAGGGATCGGTGGAGGCGCGGGCCGGAGTCGAACCGACCTACTCGGATTTGCAATCCGGTGCATAACCGCTTTGCTACCGCGCCGTTCAACGCCTGACCGCCCCACGGCAGCGCCGGCATCGAGCCGATAAAAAGGGAAGCCATGGCTTCCCTTTCGTCAACTGGAGCGGGAGAAGAGTCTCGAACTCTCGACCTCAACCTTGGCAAGGTTGCGCTCTACCAACTGAGCTACTCCCGCGTCGCCTGCCGCGCCTTTCGGCAGGGCAACGAGGGCGCAAGTATAGCGACATCGCGCCCCACCTGCGCCCTCCGGCACGCCTCTTCGCGAGCGCGTCGGAACCGCTGCTCAGTGTGTGAGGATGTCGCCCCCCACCGGCGGCACGCCGGCCGTGGCCGGAGCCGCGGCGGCGGGTTCCGCGGCCTTCGCGACCTCGTCTTCGGGCAGCGGCTGCGGGCCGGTCTCGAGCGCGATCTCCAGTACCCGATCGATCCATTTGACGGGGACGATCTCGAGCTGGTTCTTGACGTTCTCGGGGATGTCCTGAAGGTCCTTGACGTTGTCCTCGGGGATCAACACCGTGGTGATGCCGCCGCGACGCGCCGCCAGCAGCTTCTCCTTCAGTCCGCCGATCGACGTGACCTCGCCGCGCAGCGTGATCTCGCCCGTCATCGCCACGTGCGCCTTGACCGGAATGCCGGTCAGCGCCGAGACGAAGGCCGTCGTCATTGCCGCCCCCGCGCTCGGGCCGTCCTTGGGCGTCGCGCCGTCGGGAACGTGGATGTGGATGTCGCGCTTCTCGAACAGCTCGTCCTTGATGCCGAGCCGGCGTGAGCGGCTGCGCACCACCGAACGGGCGGCCTCGACCGACTCCTTCATGACGTCGCCGAGTTGGCCGGTGCGGATGATGTTGCCCTTGCCTGGCATCACTGCGGCCTCGATGGTCAGCAGGTCGCCGCCGACCTCCGTCCACGCCAGTCCCACCACCTGGCCGACCTGGTTCTGCTTCTCCGCCTGGCCGTAGTCGTGCTTGCGCACGCCGAGGTAGTCGTTGAGGTTGTCCTCCGTCACCACGACCTTGTCGCTGACCTGCTTCAGCTGGATCGCCTTCACCACCTTGCGGCAGATCTTCGAGATCTCGCGCTCGAGCGAGCGCACGCCCGCTTCGCGGGTGTAGTAGCGGACGATGCCGCGCACGGCCGATTCGGTGACGTCGAGCTCGCCGTCCTTCACGCCGTTGTTCTTCGCCTGCTTCGGCAGCAGGTAGCGCAGCGCGATGTTGACCTTCTCGTCCTCGGTGTAGCCGGAAAGCCGGATTACCTCCATGCGGTCGAGCAGTGCCGGCGGGATGTTCATCGAGTTCGAGGTCGCGATGAACATCGTGTCCGACAGGTCGAAGTCGACCTCGACGTAGTGGTCGCTGAAGGTGTGGTTCTGCTCCGGGTCCAGCACCTCGAGCAGCGCCGACGACGGGTCGCCGCGGAAGTCCATGCCCAGCTTGTCGATCTCGTCGAGCAGGAACAGCGGGTTCTTGGTCCCGATCTTGGTGAGGCTCTGCAGCACCTTGCCCGGCATGGAGCCGATGTAGGTGCGGCGATGGCCGCGGATCTCGGCCTCGTCCCTGACGCCGCCGAGCGCCATGCGGACGAACTTGCGCCCGGTGGCGCGCGCCACGCTCTGGCCGAGCGAGGTCTTGCCGACGCCGGGCGGTCCGACCAGGCACAGGATCGGCGACTTCACCTTCTCGACCCGCTGCTGCACCGCGAGGTACTCGAGGATGCGGTCCTTGACCTTGTCGAGGCCGTAGTGGTCCTCGTCGAGCACCTGGGCGGCGAACGCCAGGTCCTGCTTGATCTTGGTCTTCTTCGCCCAGGGCAGGTTGACGAGGGTGTCGATGTAGTTGCGGACGACCGTCGCCTCCGCCGACATCGGCGACATCAGCTTCAGCTTCTTGAACTCGGCGTCGACCTTCTTGCGGGCCTCCTTCGGCATCTTCGCGGCGATGATCTTCTTCTCGAGCTCCTCCATGTCGGCGCCTTCCTCGCCGTCACCGAGCTCCTTCTGGATCGCCTTCACCTGCTCGTTGAGGTAGTACTCGCGCTGGCTCTTCTCCATCTGCCGCTTGACGCGGCCGCGGATGCGCTTCTCGACCTGCAGGATGTCGACCTCGTGCTCCAGCTGCTCGAGCAGCTTCTCCAGCCGCTTGTCGACATCGATGAGGTCGAGCACCGACTGCTTGTTCTCGAGCTTGAGCGGCAGATGGGCGGCGATCGTGTCGGCGAGCCGGCCGGCGTCGTCGATGCCGGCGATCGACGTCAGGATCTCGGGCGGGATCTTCTTGTTGAGCTTGACGTACTGGTCGAACTGCTGCGTGACCGCGCGACGCAGCGCCTCGACCTCGCTCTTGACCTCCGTCTCGGGCGGGACCGGCGTGACCTCGGAGACGAAGTACTCGCCGTTGTCGACGATCGAATGCGTGGTGGCGCGCTGCACGCCCTCCACGAGCACCTTCACCGTGCCGTCGGGAAGCTTCAGCATCTGCAGGATCGACGAGACGCAGCCCACTTCGAACATGTCGTCGGGCTTGGGCTCGTCCTTGCCGGCCGCCTTCTGGGCGACGAGCATGATCTGGCGGCCGGCCTCCATGGCGACTTCCAGTGCCTTGATCGACTTGGGACGTCCCACGAACAGGGGGATGACCATGTGCGGGAAGACCACGACGTCGCGCAGCGGCAGCAGCGGCAGGGTGATCTTCTCGGCGGGCAGGACAGGATGACCGGACATCTGGGGGACCTCTCTTTCTCAGGCCGATGTGAGGCTCGAGACGGTGTTTAAAAGGGGGTGGCGCAGAGGCCTTGCGCCCCAGGGGAAGAACCTGCCCGAACGGTGAGCGTCGGGCGGGTGCGCATCAGGCGCTGAACTTGGCCGGCTCTCGGTAGACGAGGAGCGGCTTGGCCTCGTCCTGGATGGTGTGCTCGTCCAGCACCACCTTGGCGACCCCGTCCAAGGTCGGCAGCTCGAACATGGTGTCGATGAGCGACTGCTCCATGATCGAGCGCAGGCCGCGGGCGCCGATCTTGCGGGCGAGCGCCTTCTTGGCGATGGCGGTCAGGGCCGACGGCCGGATCTCGAGCTCCACGCCGTCCATGGCGAACAGCTTCTGATACTGCTTGACGAGCGCGTTCTTCGGCTCGGTGAGGATGCGCACGAGCGCATCCTCGGTCAACTCGCCGAGCGTCGCCACCACCGGCAGGCGGCCCACCAGCTCCGGGATCAGGCCGAACTTGATGAGATCCTCCGGCTCGACCTCCCTGAAGATCTCGGAGACCCGCTTCTCCGACTTCGTGTGCACCGTGGCGCCGAAGCCGATGCCCGACTTCTCGGAGCGGTTCTGGATCACCTTCTCGAGCCCGTCGAACGCGCCGCCGCAGATGAAGAGGATGTTGGTCGTGTCGATCTGCAGGAAATCCTGGTTCGGGTGCTTGCGCCCGCCCTGCGGCGGCACCGAAGCCATGGTCCCCTCGACGAGCTTCAGCAGGGCCTGCTGGACGCCCTCGCCGGACACGTCGCGCGTGATCGACGGGTTGTCGGCCTTCCTGCTGATCTTGTCGATCTCGTCGATGTAGACGATGCCGCGCTGCGCCTTCTCGACGTCGTAGCCGCAGTTCTGCAGCAGCTTCTGGATGATGTTCTCGACGTCCTCGCCGACGTAGCCGGCCTCGGTCAGCGTGGTCGCGTCGGCGATCACGAAAGGAACGTTGAGGAGGCGGGCGAGGGTCTGCGCGAGCAGCGTCTTTCCCGAGCCGGTGGGTCCGATGAGGAGAATGTTGCTCTTCGAGAGCTCGATCTCGTCCTTGGTGCGGCTCATGTGCTTGAGCCGCTTGTAGTGGTTGTAGACGGCGACCGAGAGGGTGCGCTTGGCGACCTCCTGCCCGATCACGTACTGGTCGAGGCTGGCCTTGATCTCGCTCGGGATCGGCAGGTCCGACTTGGCTGACTTCGGATCGGCCGCGTCGACCGGCACCTCGTCGCGGATGATGTCGTTGCACAGCTCGATGCACTCGTCGCAGATGAACACCGACGGGCCGGCGATGAGCTTCTTCACCTCGTGCTGGCTCTTGCCGCAGAACGAGCAGTAAAGAACCTTCTCGCTCGAGGAACCTTTTTTCTCGGCCATGGGAAGTTGCTAAAAGGCGGCGGCAGACGGCAACGTCGAGTTGATCATAGTGCAAAAGTTTTGGCCGCCTTGCGGTCGAAAAGACCCACCTTCGGCATGTTGTTGCCGACCCACCCGGGTGCCGGAAAGCGCCGCCGCCGCAGGCGCGGGCGTCAGCGCCCCGACGCCGGATCGCTGCGCTTCGAGAGCACCTGGTCGATCAGCCCGTAGGCCTTCGATTCCTCGGGATCCATGAAGAAATCACGCTCCATGTCGGCGCGGATCTTCTCGATCGGCTGCCCCGTGCGCTCGGCGTAGATCTTGTTGAGCTGCTCGCGTGTCTTGAGGATCTCGCGGGCGTGGATCTCGATGTCGGTCGCCTGGCCCTGCGCGCCGCCCGATGGCTGGTGGATCATCACCCGCGAGTTCGGTAGGGCCATGCGCTTGCCCTTGGCCCCGGCCATGAGCAGGAACGAGCCCATGCTCGCGGCGATGCCCATGCACATGGTCGAGACGTCCGGCTTGACGAACTGCATGGTGTCGTAGATGGACATGCCGGCGCTCACCGACCCGCCGGGCGAGTTGATGTAGAGATGGATGTCCTTGTCGGGGTTCTCGCTCTCGAGGAACAGCATCTGGGCGACGACCAGGTTCGCCGTCTGGTCCGTCACCGGGCCGACCAGGAAGATGAGCCGCTCGCGGAGGAGCCGGCTGTAGATGTCGTAGGCGCGCTCGCCGCGTCCCGACGTCTCGATGACGATGGGCACCATGCCCAGGCCTTGCGTTTCCAGCGCGCTCATTTGCGGATCCCCGGTTGATTCGATGGCTGTGATGTCGGGGCCGATTATGGGTCTGCAAGCAGGGCGGCGAGGTGCCGGACTGCCTGTTCGGCCAGCAAGGTCGAACCGCTCCTCAGCTTGCCATCAGCTCGTCGAAGGGAACCGTCTTGGACGTGACCTTGGCCCGCTCGAGAACGTGGTTGGCGACGTTGTTCTCGACCACGATCGCCTCGACCTCTGCCATCCGCTGGCGATCGCTCAGGTACCAGCGCATGACCTCGCTCGGCTTCTCGTAGCTCTGCGACAGCTCCTCGATGTGGGCCTGGAGTTGCTCGGGCTTGGCTTGCAGCGACTGGGTGCGGACCAGCTCGGCTACGACCAGCCCGAGCCGCACGCGCCGCTCGGCCTTGTCCTGGAACAGCTCGGCCGGGATCGGTGCCGTCTCGGCGTCCTTGACACCCCGCTTCTTCAGATCGGCACGCGTCTGCTCGACCATCCGCTCGACCTCGCCGGCGACCAGGCTCTTCGGCACCTCCAACTCGGCCGCCTTCACCAGCGCGTCCATGACGCTCGCCTTGTTGCGCGCCTGCAGGCGGAACTTCACTTCGCGCTCGAGGTTCTTGCGCACATCGGCGCGGAGCGCCTCGACCGTGCCGCCGGCGATGCCCAGCGCCTTGGCCAGGGATTCGTCCACCGGCGGCAGCTGCTGGGCCTCGACCTTCTTCAGCGTCACCATGAAGTCGGCTTCCTTCCCGGCGACTTCCTTGCCCTGGTAATCGGCCGGGAACTGCAGCGGAAAGGTCTTCGACTCCCCGAGCTTCATGCCGCGAAGGGCGGCGTCGAACTGCTCGAGCATCTGCCCTACGCCGATGATGAAGGAGAAGCCCTCGGCCTTGCCGCCTTCGAACGGAACGCCGTCCACGGTGCCGGAGAAGTCGATGGTCACCCGGTCGCCGACGGCGGCCGGCTCGGAAGCCGGCCGCTGCTGGAAGGTACGGCGCTGCTTGCGCAGGATCTCGATGGTCTTGTCCACCGCTTCGTCGCTGACCTCGGTCGTGACGCGCTCGACCTCGGCCGCGCCCAGATCGCCGATCCTCACCTCCGGGTAGACCTCGAAGGTCGCGTCAAAGGCGACCTCGCCCTCGGGCGCGTCCGCCTTCTCGGTGATTCGCGGCGGGCCCGCGACGCGCAGCTTCGCCTCGTTCACCGCCTGCGAGAAGACCTGCCCGACCTTGTCGTTCAGGACCTCGCTCTGCACGGAGTAGCCGTAGCGCTGGGCGACGACGCTCATCGGCACCTTGCCGGGCCGGAAGCCATCGGCCTTCACCGTCCTGGACAGCTTCCGCAAGCGCGACTCGACCTCCGACTGGATCGTCGTGGTCGGCAGCGTCAGCGTGATCCGGCGCTCGAGCTTGTCGAGGGTTTCAACTTGGACGGGCATGGTGGTGGTGAGTTCGTGTTGCGTAAGCCTGGTGCGCGGGGTCGGACTCGAACCGACACGCCGGTGAAGGCGTCAGGACCTAAACCTGGTGCGTCTACCAATTTCGCCACCCGCGCGGAGGTGGTGGTGCGGAGCCGCCGGGGTGCGTCTCCCGCAGCAGCCGGTAGCAGCCGAGCCCACGAGTTTAGCGGCTCCCGACTGCGCATTGCGCCCGGCCGGCAGGTCCCGAGGCGGGCGTGGAGAATCGAGCGGTGAGCGGCAAGCACTACGAGAACTTCCCCGTCGCGTCCTGGCTCTGCCCGCCGGCGCTGCGCCCGACGGTGACGGCGATCTACGGCTTCGCCCGGACCGCCGACGACCTCGCCGACGAAGGACCCGCGGCGCCGCGCGAACGGCTCGACGCGCTGGCCGCCTTTCGCGAGGACCTCGCCGCCGTCGCATCGGGCCTGCCCCCGTCCGGCCGATGGACGGGGGTCTTCGGGCCCTTGGCCGCAGCCATCGAGCGCCACCGGCTTCCGGCCGATCTGCTGGCGGCGCTGCTGGATGCCTTCGAGCAGGACGTCGGCAAGTCCAGCTACGTCGATCGAGAGGAGCTTCTCGACTACTGCCGCCGCTCGGCCGATCCGGTCGGGCGGCTCCTCCTGCACCTCTACGGGATTGACGACGCGGTCTCGCTGGCCCGATCGGACGCGATCTGCACCGCCCTGCAGCTGGCGAACTTCTGGCAGGACCTGGGCGTCGACACGGCGCGCGGCCGGCTGTATCTGCCGCTCGCCGACTGCCGCCGACTCGCTGTGGCGCCCGAGGAGATCCTCGCCGGACGCGACAGCGAGCAGCTGCATGCGCTGGTGCTCGAGCTGGTCGCCTGGGCGCGCGGGCTGATGCTGGGCGGCGCGCCGCTGGTGCACACCGTCCCCGGTCGCGCCGGCCTCGAGCTGCGTCTGGTCGTGCAGAGTGGGCTGCGCATTTTGGAGCGGACCGAACGCATGGGCGGCGCGACCCTGCTGACGCGCCCGGTGCTCGGCTGGGCGGACGCGCCCTCGATCGTGTGGCGAGCGCTGTCGATGCGGCCGGGTCCCACGCCGATTTCGTCCGTCCGGCGCGACCGGCCCAGCGCTCCGTGAGCCCGGAGCAGTACGTCCAGGAGAAGGCCGCGGCGAGCGGATCGAGCTTCTACTACGCGTTCCTGTTCCTGCCGCCGGCGCGCCGTGCCGCCATCACCGCCTTCTACGCCTTCTGCCGCGAGGTCGACGACATCGCCGACGACGTCACCGACCCCGGCGTAGCGGCCACGAAGCTGGCCTGGTGGAGGAGCGAGGTCGCCGCTGCGTTCGCCGGACGGCCGTCGCACCCTGCGATGCATGCCCTGCTCCCGCACGCGCCGATCTACGCCATCGAGCCGTCTCACCTGCTCGCTGTCATCGACGGCTGCCAGATGGACCTCGGCCAGTCGCGCTACCTCGATTACCCCGGGCTGCAGCGCTACTGCCACCTGGTGGCGGGCGTCGTCGGCGAGGTCGCCGCCAATATCTTCGGGCGGACCGAGGCGTCGACTCTCGAGTACGCGCACCGGCTCGGGCTGGCGATGCAGCTGACGAACATCATCCGCGACGTCGGCGACGACGCGCGCCGAGGCCGCATCTACCTGCCCATGAGCGAGCTGAAGCAGTTCGACGTGAAGGCCGCCGAGCTCCTCGAGCGCCGCTACAGCGACCGCTTCACGGCGCTGATGCGCTTCCAGGCGGAGCGCGCGCACCGCACCTACAACGACGCGCTGGCCCGCCTGCCGGAGGTCGACAGGGCGACGCAGAAGCCCGGGCTGATGATGGCCAACATCTACCGCAGCCTGCTCGGGGAGATCGAGTCCGACGGCTTCCAGGTCCTGCACCAGCGCATCTCCCTGACGCCGCTGCGCAAGCTCTGGATCGCGATGCGCACCAACTGGCGCGGACGCTAGTGGGAGGCGGAGCGGCGCACGTCGCCGTCGTCGGCGCCGGCTGGGCGGGCCTCGCCGCCGCCGTCGAAGCGGTTCAGCGCGGCGCCCGTGTGACCCTGTTCGAGATGGCCCCGAATGCCGGCGGCCGCGCCCGCGACGTCGTCTCGCACGGGAGCGTCCTCGACAACGGCCAGCACATCTGCATCGGCGCCTACTTCGAGACGCTTCGCCTGATGCGGCTCGTTGGCGTGGCCGAGCGCGACGCCTTCCTGCGCCAGCCGCTGACGCTCATGAACGCGAAAGGCGAGGGTCTGCGCCTGCGCCGCGGACCGACGGCCCCTGCCTTCGTGCTGGCGGCGCTGGATCGCAGGGGCTGGCGCTGGCGCGATCGCCTCGCCCTTGTCTCCCTCGCCGCCCGCTGGCGGCTGGCGGGCTTCCGATGTGCTCCAGAGCGGACGGTCGCCGAGCTCGCCCGCGGCCTGCCCGCGGCCGTGCGCGCGGACTTCATCGAGCCGCTGTGCGTCGCGGCGCTCAACACGCCTGCGCGTGAGGCCAGCGGCGCCGTCTTCCTGCGCGTGCTTCAGGATGCCCTGACGACGGGACCGCGATCCGCCGACCTGCTCCTGCCACGGCAAGGCCTGAGCCGTCTCCTGCCGGCGCCCGCGCTCGACTGGCTGCGCCGGTCGGGCGCCACCGTGCGGCTGGGAAGCCGGGTTGATGGGATCGCGTCACGGGGCGCAGGCTGGACCGTCGGCGACATCGACGCCGACCGTGTGATCGTCGCCGCCAGCGCCAGCGAAGCGGCTCGCCTGCTGGCGCCGCACGCCCGCGACTGGGCCCGCCGGGCCGCCGCCTTCGAGTACCAGCCGATCGTCACCGTGTACGCGCGGAGCGCCGGCTGCCGCCTGCCCGAGCCGATGCTGGCGCTCCGCTCCGGCCCCAGGCTGCCGGCGCAGTTCGTCTTCGACCGCGGCCAGCTCGGCGGACCCGAGGGCCTGCTCGCGTTTGTCGTCAGCGGCGCCGGGGAGTGGCTGGCGCGCGGCGCAGCCGCCACCGAGCATGCGACGCTGGTGCAGGCCACGGCCGAGCTGCGCCCGCATCTCCGCTCCCCGCTCGAAGGTGTGCGGACGCTCATCGAGAAGCGCGCCACGTTCGCCTGCACGCCGCAGCTGGTTCGACCGCCGACGGCCGTCGCGGCCGGTCTCTTCGCCTGCGGCGACTACGTCGACGGGCCCTACCCCGCGACGCTCGAGGGCGCGATACGCAGCGGGCTCGCCGCCGCGCGGGCCGCCACGGCCTGACTCGGCGAGAATTCGGCGATGCGCAAGAGCGAAGATCGAAGCATCACGATCCAGGTGCTGGAGCGCGCCTTCGGCCTCCTGGACATCCTGGCATCCCATCAGGAACCGGTGTCGCTCAAGTTGATCAGCGAGCAGAGCGGGCTTCACCCCTCGACCGCGCACCGGATCCTCAACGATCTGACGATCGGCCGCTACGTCGACCGTCCGGAGCCCGGCAGCTACCGGCTCGGCATGCGCCTCCTGGAGCTCGGCAACCTCGTCAAGGCTCGCCTCGACGTTCGCGACGCCGCCCTGGTGCCCATGCGAGAGCTGCACAAGCTGACGCACCAGCCGGTGAACCTGTCCATGCGACAGGGCGACGAGATCGTCTACGTTGAGCGGACCTACAGCGAGCGCTCCGGGATGCAGGTGGTTCGCGCCATCGGCGGCCGAGCTCCCCTCCACCTCACGTCTGTGGGCAAGCTCTTCCTGGCCCACGACGATGCCCAGCGCGTGCGCGCCTACGCCGCCCGCACGGGACTCGCCGGCCACACCCGCAACAGCATCACCGACCTTGGCGCGCTCGAGCGCGAGCTCGCGCGCGTGCACCAGTACGGCACGGCGCGCGACGACGAAGAGCTGGAGCTCGGCGTCCGCTGCATGGCGGCGGGCATTCTCGACGACCAGGGCAAGCTGGTCGCGGGGCTGTCGATCTCGGCGCCGGCCGATCGGCTGGAGGAGAGCTGGCTCGAGCGGCTGCGCGCCACCGCGGCGCAGATTTCGGCGGCCCTTGGCCACCGCGGCTGACGAGGGCGGCTGGCGCAGCCGCCCGAAGCCTCACATCGCCGGCTTGTCGGCGGTCAGCACCACCGGGAGCCCCGGGAGCACCGGGAGCACCGGTGCGCTTTCCATGAGCCAGCGACGGACACGTTCGGCATCGCCGATCCGCGAGTACTTTCCGGCCGAGTCGAGGAACACCATGATGAGGTGACGACCCGCCAGCTTGGCCTGCATGACCAGGCAGCGGCCCGCCTCCGAGATGTAGCCGGTCTTCTGCAGACCGATCTCCCACTCCGGGTTCTTGACCAGCCCGTTGGTGTTGCGGAACTGGATCGAACGGTTGTCGACCTCGACCAGGTACTCGGGCGAGATGGAGAGCTCGCGGATGATCTGCACTTCGTGCGCCGCCTTGACAAGGGTCGCCAGATCGCGCGCGCTCGACTGGTTGCGACTGGACAGGCCGGTCGGCTCCACGTAGCGCGTGTCCTTCATGCCGAGCTCTTGGGCCTTCCTGTTCATGGCCGCCACGAAGGCGCGCAGTCCACCCGGGTAGCTGCGGCCGAGCGCGTGCGCGGCGCGGTTCTCGGACGCCATCAGGGCGAGGTGCAGCATGTCCTCGCGGCTCAGCTGCGTGCCGATCTTCAGGCGCGAGCGGCTCCCCTTCTCGGTATCGATGTCCTCATCGGTGATGGTGATCGTCTCGCTCAGCGGCAGCCCGGCGTCGACGACGACGAAGGCCGTCATGAGCTTGGTCAGCGAGGCGATCGGCAGGACCGCCTGCGAGTTCTTGCTGAACAGGATCTCGTCGGTGTCCTGGTCGAGGATCAGGGCAACGCCGGACTTCAGGTCGAGCGAGTCGGCGGCTTCGTGCAAGCCGATCATCTGGCCAAAGGACGGCCGCGCCGGCTCGACGCGGGCCAGCGAGGCGACACGACGGCTGCTGCCGTGCCGGCTGGTGCGGACGACCAGAACCTGGCGGACGCGCGCCTTGCTGACGATCTTCGAGAGGGCGGACGCCGAGCGCTTCTTGGCGGCCTCGGCGGCGGTCGTCGCCTTGGCCAGGGCCACGCTGCTCGTCGCCAGCAGGGCCATCAGGAGGAAGGACGAAATGAGCTGGCGAGTCGTCGACAAGATGGTCCTCGGGGAGCAGCGGCGCGAGTCTATGGGAGCCCATAAAAACACGCAAGATCAAAAACTTGCGTGTTTTTCCTAAAGTGAGACTATAGACACGGATCGGCTCCTTCCGGCAAGACCGCTCGGCCGGATCAACCCTGCGCAGCCACCCGTTCGTCCTTGTGATGCAGCTTGTTCAACGCCGACAGGTACGCCTTGGCGGACGCCACCACGATGTCCGGGTCGGCACCGACCCCATTGACGATCCGCCCGCCGCGCTGCAGTCGGACCGTGACCTCGCCCTGGGATTCTGTGCTGCCCGAGGTGATGGCATTGACCGAATAGAGCAGCATTTCAGCGCCACTTGCCACCCTGGATTCGATCGCCTTGAGGCTGGCGTCGACCGGCCCGTTGCCGTCGCTCGACGCACGATGGTCGACGTCTCCTGCGGCGAAGGCGACGCTGGCGTGCGGCCGGGCCCCCATCTCGGAATGCTGCGACAGCCCGATGAGGCGGTAGTGCTCGTGCTCGGAGGTGACGGCCTCGTCCATGACGAGGGCCAGGATGTCCTCGTCGAAGATGTCGCTCTTGCGATCGGCGAGCTCCTTGAACTTGGCGAAGGCGGCGTTGACCTCGCCCTCCGAGTCCATGTCGATGCCGAGATCCTTCAGCCGCTGCTTGAAGGCGTTGCGACCCGACAGCTTGCCGAGAACGATCTTGTTGGTTGTCCAGCCGACGTCCTCGGCGCGCATGATCTCGTAGGTGTCGCGCGCCTTGAGCACGCCGTCCTGGTGGATGCCCGACGCGTGGGCGAAGGCGTTGGCGCCGACCACCGCCTTGTTGGGCTGGACGACGAAGCCGGTGGTCTGCGCCACCAGCCGCGATGCCGGCACGATCTGTGAGGGATCGATGCCGATCTCGAGACCGAAGTAGTCGCGCCGGGTCTTCAGCGCCATCACCACCTCCTCGAGCGAGCAGTTGCCTGCCCTTTCGCCAAGGCCGTTGATGGTGCACTCGATCTGCCGGGCGCCGCCGATCTTGACGCCCGCCAGCGAGTTGGCGACGGCCATGCCGAGGTCGTTGTGGCAATGCACCGACCACACGGCCTTGTCGGAGTTCGGAATCCGCGTGCGCAAGTCGAGCAGGAACTGCCCGTACAGCTCCGGCACCGCGTAGCCCACCGTATCGGGGATGTTGATGGTCGTCGCCCCTTCGGCGATAACCGTCTCCAGGACGCGGCAGAGGAAATCGGGATCCGAGCGATAGCCGTCCTCGGGAGAGAACTCGACGTCGCTCGCCAGGTTGCGGGCGAAGCGGGTCGACAGCCGTGCCTGTTCGTAGACCTCGTCGGGCGTCATCCGCAGCTTCTTTTCCATGTGCAGCGCACTGGTGGCGATGAAGAGGTGGATGCGGGTCGACTCGCCGCCGGCCAGCGCTTCGGCGGCCCGCGAGATGTCGCGGTCGTTGGCGCGGGCGAGCGAGCACACCGTGGAGCCGCGGATCGCCTGGGCGATGGCGCGGACGGCCTCGAAATCGCCGTTCGACGATGCCGCGAAGCCGGCTTCGATGACGTCGACCTTCAGCCGCTCGAGCTGGCGGGCGATGCGAAGCTTCTCGTCCTTGGTCATCGATGCGCCGGGCGACTGCTCGCCGTCGCGCAAGGTGGTGTCGAAGATGAACAGGCGGTCGGTCACGGCTTTCTCCTCTGCAAAACAAAACGGCCCGCTGCATCTGCAAGCGGGCCGGTCGGACGATACGGTGGGGACGTGGTCGTTCAGCGAGCCCTGGGCGGGCCAAGAAGAAGAAGAAGCAGTGCCGAACGAATCGCGGAAATCACCGGATCAATATAGCACGGGCGTTTCAACGATGGAGCCCTTGTTCGTCCGGCTCGTCGGTGGATGTTGCAATCACGCTCACCGGCTTGCCCTTCAGGCGCTTCCACAGGTAGACGCCGTAGCCGGACACGCCGTAGATGACGAACAGCGCGAACAGCGTCGCCGGGACGTGGATGTTGATGACGGCGATGCCGAGCGCGATCAGGACGATGACGACGAACGGGACCGAGCGCTTCAGGCTGAGGTCCTTGAAGCTGTAGAACGGGACGTTGGTCACCATCGTGAGGCCGGCATAGAGCGTCAGGCCGAAGGTGAGCCAGGCCAGCCACGGGCCCTCCGTCTGTCCGACGAAGCCCTGATCGTTCATCAGCCAGATGAAGCCCATCACCAGGGCGGCCGCCGCCGGACTGGGCAGGCCCTGGAAGAACCGCCTGTCGACGACGCCGATGTTGGTGTTGAACCGGGCCAGGCGCAGCGCCGTGCAGGAGCAGTACACGAACGCGGCGATCCATCCCGGCTTGCCGAGCGTGCGCAGCGTCCATTCGTAGGCGATCAGCGCCGGCGCCGCGCCGAACGAGACCATGTCCGAGAGCGAGTCCATCTGCTCGCCGAACACGCTCTGCGTCTTCGTCATGCGGGCGACGCGCCCGTCCAGGCTGTCGAGCACCATGGCGGCGAAGACGCCGTAGGCCGACTGCTCGAATCGACCGTTCATCGCCATCACGACGGCATAGAAGCCGCCGAACAGCGCCCCCAGCGTGAACAGGTTCGGCAGGATGTAGACGCCCTTGCGACGCGGCCGAGGCGGTGGCTCGGCCGGCGTCGACGGGGTCACGATCTCTGCCATCGCGACGAAGGGCGGATCAGTTGCGCGACTGGTCGACCAGCCGGTTCTTCTTGATCCACGGCATCATCGCCCGCAGCTTCTCGCCTACCACCTCGATCTGCGACTCGGCCATCAGCCGGCGCTTGCTCATCAGGGTGGGCGCCCCGGCCCGGTTCTCGATGATGAAGCTCTTGGCGTACTCGCCGGTCTGGATGTCCTTCAGCATCGTCTTCATCTTCGCGCGTGTCTGCTCGTCGATGATCTTGGGCCCGCTGACGTACTCCCCGTACTCGGCATTGTTCGAGATCGAGTAGTTCATGTTGGCGATACCGCCTTCATAGATCAGGTCGACGATCAGCTTCAGCTCGTGCAGACACTCGAAGTAGGCCATCTCCGGCGCATAGCCTGCCTCCACCAGCGTGTCGAAACCGGCCTTGATCAGCTCGACGGTGCCGCCGCAGAGAACGGCCTGCTCGCCGAACAGGTCGGTTTCGGTCTCCTCGCGGAAATTGGTCTCGATGACGCCCGCCTTGCCTCCTCCGTTGGCGGCCGCATAGCTCAGGGCAAGGTCGCGCGCCTTGCCCGACTTGTCGGCGTGCACGGCGATCAGGTGCGGCACGCCGCCGCCCTGGGTGTAGGTCGAGCGCACGGTGTGGCCTGGCGCCTTCGGCGCCACCATCCACACGTCCAGGTCGGCGCGTGGAACCACCTGCCCGTAGTGCACGTTGAACCCGTGCGCGAAGGCGAGCGAGGCGCCCTGCTTGATGTTCGGCTCGACGTCGTCCTTGTAGACGGTGGCGATCTGCTCGTCGGGCAGCAGCATCATGACCACGTCGGCGTTCTTGACGGCCTCGCCGACCTCGGCCACCTTCAGCTTGGCCGCCTCGGCCTTGGCCCATGACGCGCCGCCCTTGCGCAGGCCGACGGTGACCCGGACGCCGCTGTCCGACAGGTTCTGCGCGTGGGCGTGCCCCTGCGAGCCGTAGCCGACGATGGTGACGTTCTTGCCTTTGACGAGGCTCAGGTCCGCGTCCTTGTCGTAGTAAACCTTCATATCGTTCTCTCCAGATGGGGGTGCGTCAGACGCGAAGAATGCGTTCACCGCGGCCGATTCCGCTCGAGCCGGTGCGCACCGTCTCGAGGATGACGCTGCGGTCGATGGCTTCGAGAAAGGCGTCGAGCTTGCCGGCGTCGCCGGTCAGCTCGAGCGTGTAGCTCTTCTCGGTGACGTCGATGATGCGGCCGCGGAAGATCTCCGCCATCCGCTTCATCTCGTCCCGCTCCTTGCCGACGGCGCGCACCTTGATCAGCATGAGCTCCCGCTCCGTGTAGGCGCCCTCGGTCAGGTCGACCACCTTCACGACCTCGATCAGCCGGTTGAGATGCTTGGTGATCTGCTCGATCACCTCGTCGGAGCCGGTGGTGACGATCGTCATGCGCGACAGCGACGGGTCCTCGGTCGGCGCGACGGTGAGCGTCTCGATGTTGTAGCCGCGGGCCGAGAAGAGGCCGACGACGCGGGACAGCGCCCCCGGCTCGTTCTCGATGAGGACGGCGATGATGTGCTTCACAGGTCCTCCGATCCGAGCAGCATCTCGGTGATGCCCTTGCCGGCCTTGACCATCGGCCAGACGTTCTCGGTCGGGTCGGTGCGCACGTCGAGGAACACGGTCCGGTCCTTCAGGCGCAACGCCTCGCGAAGCGCCGGCTCGACCTCGGAGGGCTTGTCGATGCGGATGCCGACGTGGCCGTAGGCCTCGGCCAGCTTGACGAAATCCGGCAGCGCGTCCATGTAGCTGTGCGAGTAGCGCGAGCCGTAGTCGATCTGCTGCCACTGCCGCACCATGCCCAGGTAGCGGTTGTTGAGCGAGATGATCTTGACCGGCGTCTTGTACTGCAGGCAGGTGGAGAGCTCCTGGATGCACATCTGGATCGACCCCTCGCCGGTGATGCAGAACACCTCCGCATCGGGCTTGGCCAGCTTGATGCCCATCGCGTACGGCAGGCCGACGCCCATGGTGCCGAGCCCGCCGGAGTTGATCCAGCGCCTCGGCTCGTCGAACCCGTAGTACTGGGCCGCCCACATCTGGTGCTGGCCCACGTCGGAGGTCACGTAGGTGTCGATGTCCCTGGTCAGCTCCCACAGGGTCTCGACGACCTGCTGCGGCTTGATCACGTCGGCGCTCTTGGCATAGGCGAGGCAGTCGCGCTTGCGCCACTCGTTGATCTGCGCCCACCAGGGCGACAGACCCTTGACGTCCGGCTTCGACGTCGATTCCCGGATCTGCGTCGTGAGCTCGTGCAGCACGTCCTTCACGTCGCCGACGATGGGGATGTCGACACGCACACGCTTCGAGATCGACGACGGGTCGATGTCGACGTGGATGATCTTGCGCTCGACCGAGGCGAAGTGCTTGGGGTTGCCGATCACGCGGTCGTCGAAGCGAGCCCCGACGGCGAGCAGGACATCGCAGTTCTGCATCGTCATGTTGGCTTCGTACGTCCCGTGCATGCCGAGCATGCCCAGGAACTTGGGGTCGCTCGAGGGATAGGCGCCCAGGCCCATCAGCGTGTTCGTGCACGGAAAGCCCAGCAGGTCGACGAGCGCCCGCAGCTCGGCGGACGCGTTGCCGAGAATGACGCCGCCTCCGGTGTAGATGTAGGGCCGGCGTGCGGACAGAAGCAGCTGCGCCGCCTTGCGGATCTGGCCGCTGTGCCCCTTGCGCACGGGGTTGTACGAGCGCATCTCGATGGACGCGGGATAGTGATAGGGCGCGGTCGCCATGGAGACGTCCTTCGGCACGTCGACGACCACGGGCCCCGGCCGCCCGGTGCGGGCGATGTGGAAGGCGCGCTTCATCGTCGCCGCCAGCTCGCGGACGTCCTTCACGAGGAAGTTGTGCTTGACCACCGGCCGGGTGATGCCGACCGTGTCGCACTCCTGAAAGGCGTCGAGGCCGATCGCCGGCGTCGGCACCTGGCCGGTGACGATCACCATCGGGATCGAGTCCATGTAGGCCGTGGCGATGCCCGTGATGGCGTTGGTCACTCCGGGCCCGGAGGTCACGAGCGCGACACCGACCTCGCCGGTCGCCCGTGCATAGCCGTCGGCGGCGTGCACCGCTGCCTGCTCGTGCCGGACGAGCACGTGCTGGATGGTGTCCTGCTTGTAGAGCGCGTCGTAGATGTAGAGGACGGCGCCGCCCGGGTAGCCCCACAGGAACTTGACGTTCTCGGCCTGCAGGCAGCGGACGAGGATTTCGGAGCCGTTCGGGTCCGCTTCGGGAGCCGTGGCCGCGGGCGCCGCGATGGCGCGCTTCAGCGTGGACGCTGAGGATTCCATGTTCTTCACCTCTGTGAATTTCTCTGACGAAAAACCATCGGTGCACCTTTCCTCGCCCTCGTGAGGCGGGTGCGGTGCCTGAGCCGATCGCCGTGCCGCCGCGCGTCGGGCGGCACGAGCAATCGAAAACTGTCGTGCAACCGTCGATTATCGCATCCGTGGGACGAGTCCGACGAACGACGAGGCTTGCTGGTGAACCCGGGTGAGATAATTGCGGTCGCCCGAGCTGCTGCCGAAGGCCCGCTTCCTTGGCGACCGACAAAGAACTTTCCGACTTTCTGAAGAGCGTCGAGAAGCGTGCATGGAAGCGCGCCGTGTACGCCGTCCGGGACCAGGATGCCGCGCTCGACATCGTCCAGGACGCGATGATCCGGCTCTCCGAGAAGTACTTCGACCGGCCCCCGGCCGAGTTGCCGCTCCTCTTCCAGCGCATCCTCTCGAATGCGACCATGGACTGGTTCCGGCGCCAGAAGGTGCGCTCGCAGGTCGTGCGGAACTTCTCGGAATTCGAGGCCGGCGGCGAGGACGACTTCGACATCCTCGAGACCCTCGAGGCGCTCGGCGGGCCGCTCCAGTCGGAAAGCGCCTCCGACTCCGTTTCGCGGGCGCAGATCTTGCAGATCATCGATGTCGAGGTCGCCCAGCTGCCGGCCCGTCAACGCGAGGCGTTTCTCCTGCGTTACTGGGAGGAACTCGATGTCGCCGAGACCGCCGCCTCCATGGGGTGTTCGGAAGGGAGCGTCAAGACGCACTGCTCGCGGGCCGTGCACTCCTTGGCGAAGGCTCTCAAGGCGAAGGGAATCACGCTATGAACCAGCTCGACAGCTCCTACCGCGGAAGCGCTCGCGACGCCATGGAACTGCGCTTCGCGCGGCGCGTCACCGCCTGCCTCAGCGAAAGCGCGCGGAAGGTATCACCCGACGTGGACGAGCGGCTGCGTTTCGCGCGCGACAAGGCGCTCCAGGCCGCCCAGCGGGCGCGGCAGGCCTCCGCGGAGCGCCTCGGCACCACGGCCTCGGGTGCCGCCATCGCCGGCTTCAACCAGTCGCCCTGGTGGTTGCGCTTCGGCGCCATTCTTCCGCTGATCGTCCTTCTGGCCGGGCTGATGCTGATCCAGGACAGCCAGACCCGGATGCAGGTCTCGATCGCGGCCGAGGTCGACGAGGCACTGCTGGGCGACGACCTGCCCATCACCGCCTACCGGGATCCCGGCTTTTCCGAGTTCCTGAAAGCGCCGCCGAACGAATGAACCTGTCCCGGATCGCAGGGGCCGCGGCGGCGGCCCTCCTGGCTGCCGGCGGTGCTCTGGTCGCTGCCCAGCCCTCGCGGTCCGGCGGCACGCCCCCGGCTCCCAGCTCCCTTCAGGCTCCGCAGACCGAGGAAGGCGTGCGCTGGCAGAGCCTCACGCCGGAGCAGCGGCAGACGCTGGCGCCGCTCGAGCGCGAGTGGCCGTCGATCGATTCGCTGCGCAAGCAGAAGTGGATCGCCCTGGCGGCGCGCTTCAAGTCGCTGGGTCCGGCGGAGCAGGCGCGGATCACGACGCGCATGTCGGAGTGGGCGCGTCTCACCCCGGCCGAGCGCGGCCAGGCCCGGCTGCGCTTCGAGGCGGCGCGCGAAGTGCCCGCGCCCGATCGCAATGCACGGTGGCAGGCGTATCAGGCGCTGCCAGCCGACGCCCGGCAGCGTCTGGCGGAGCGGGCGGCGTCGGCTCCCAGCGCCGGCGCCGACACGGCCCGGCGCGACGCCCCGCCCAGCCGCTCCTCGTTGCCGCGCGAGGCCAAGGCGAACGTGGTCCCGAACCCTGCGACCGTGCAGCCCCGGCCGCGGCAGGTCTCCCCCGCGCTCGTCCAGGCGGCCCCCGGTGCGACGACCACCCCCATCACCCGCCGGGCGTCGCCGCCGCCGCACCAGCAGACCGGCATGCCCAAGATCGCGGCGACGCCGGAGTTCGTGAACCGCTCCACCCTGTTGCCCAAGCGCGGCCCGCAGGCGGCGGCGGTGACGCCCACCGCGGTGCAGTCCACGCCCGGCGTGCGGGTCGTCCCGATCACCAAGCCGCTCGTCCTGCCGCCTCCCGCATCGCAATGACGGCGCCGCCGCCCGGCGGCATGGCGCCCGTGGCGACTCCCGACGGCGCCGGATCGACGCCATCCCTGCTGCGGCGCATGGCCAGCTTCCTCTACGAAGCGTTGCTGCTGTTCGGGCTCGGCCTCATTCCCGGCGCGCTCGGCGCGATGTGGGTGGCGCGCAGCGGTCAGGCGAGCTGGCAAAGCGACACCGCCCTCCGCCTCTTCGCCATCGCGTTCTATGGCGTGTACTTCGTCTGGTGCTGGTCGAGGCGGGGCCAAACGCTGGCGATGCAGACCTGGCGGATCCGTGTCATCGGCCCCGATGGGCTGCCGCCGACCCGTGCCCGTGCCCTCGCGCGCTACCTCGCGTGCTGCGCCTTCTGGTTCCTGCCCGCAACGCTCATCGCGCGGATCTGGCAGCTGCCGCCGTGGCCCAGCCTGGGCGTTGCGGCGGCCGGCATCCTCGTCTACGCGCTCTCGACCCTGGCCGAGCCGACCCGACAGTTCTGGCACGACCGGCTGTGCCGGACGCGCCTGGTCGACGCGCCCCGCCCGCTGCGCCAGCCCCTCAGACCGCGTCCTCGTTGAGCTCGCCGGTACGGATCCGGACGACGTGCTGGATGTCGGTCACGAAGATCTTGCCGTCGCCGATCTTGCCCGTCTTGGCCGCCTTGATGACGGCGTCGATGCAGCGCTCGGCATCGGCGTCCTTCACGACGACCTCGATCTTCACCTTGGGCAGGAAGTCGACGACGTACTCGGCGCCCCGGTACAGCTCGGTATGACCTTTCTGCCGGCCGAATCCCTTGACCTCGGTGACCGTCAGCCCGGAGACGCCGATCTCCGCGAGCGCCTCCCGCACCTCCTCCAGCTTGAAGGGCTTGACGATGGCGGTGATCTGCTTCATGGCCGGCTCCGGAAAAGCGGAAGGATTCGCACGAGTTTAGGACAAGGCCCCCGTCCGCGAGGGTCGACGGCGCGGGCATGGACTTCCTCCTAACATCGTCCCCGAATGGGACGGCGACCGATGGGTGACCACGACGCGAGACGGCGAGCGCGAGCCGACG
>DATAGP010000061.1:0-5041 GCA_036263655.1 Caldimonas sp.
CGTCCTCGCCATGCAGGAGCCGCAGTACCGGCAGCCCGGCGTGCGCGAGCTGCTGGCCGCCGTCGGCCGGGCGCGGGTGCCGTGCATGTCGATCATGAACATGCCGCCGCTGCCGTACCTGAAGCGCATCCCGGGGCTGGACGTCGACGCCCTCCGGCCAGCCTACGCGGACCCTGCCGTGTGGGACCCGATCGACCCGGCCCTGCTGACGCTGTGCAGCCCCGACCCGCAGGCCTACCGGCCGCCCCAGGAGCAGCTCAACGTCCTGCAGGTGCGCCTGGCCACCAACTTCAAGGCGGCGCGCTTCGAGTCGGACGAGCACACCGCCCTCTTGCGCGATCTCGAGGCCGACATCCAGGCGGTGCGCTTCGACGCCGGCGACGCAGGCGCGCCGATCGAGCTGCCGGTCAAGCTGAAGGTGCACGAATCGGTCTTCGTGCCGCTTGCCAAGTGGAGCATGCTGCTGGCCGGCAACTACCGCTGCGTGCAGGCGGATCGGATGCGCTCGATCAAGGACGCGGTGCACGGCGATGTCGAGCAGACGCGCGCGGTGTACGACTGGGTGTCGGACCTCTGCGTCGAGCTCGGCGCCGACAGGGCGGACATGGTGCCCTTCGAGAAGTACGCGGCGGCGGCGCGATCGCTGGAGAGCCCGTCGTCGGCGGCGCGGGCGCTGGCTGCGGGAGCCCGCGACATCGAGCGCGTCGACCGGCTGGTGCAGCTTATCGCGGCTCAGCGTGGAAGGCGCCTGCAGGTGCTCGACGAGACCGTCGCGCTCGTCGACGGCTGGCTCGAGGCGAACCGGCGCAAGGCCTAGTGCAAGCGCCGATGCGGGCTCGGCTTGCTGCGCCGGGGACGCTTCTCCTGGGCAGCCTCGCGCTGCTGGCGGGCTGCGCGTCGAGCACGGCTCCCGGCACCGTCGGCGTCGGCCGGCCGCAGCTGCTGACGGTGGCGCCGACGGAGGTCAGCGCGCAGGCATCCAGCGGCTACCGCAGGCTTTCCAGTGCGGCCGGCAGCGGCGGCCGGCTGAACAGCGACGGGGCGTTGACGACCCGGGTCAGGACCATCGCGCGAAGGCTCATCGCCGAGGTGGGCGTGTTCCGGCCCGACGCCCTCGGCTGGCGCTGGGAAGTCAACGTGTTCGACTCGCCGCAGGTCAATGCCTTCTGCGTGCCCGGCGGCAAGATCGGCGTCTTCACCGGGCTCGTCCACCGGCTGGATCTCTCGGACGACGAGCTGGCGGCCGTGCTCGGCCACGAGATCGCGCACGCGCTGCGCGAGCACACCCGCGAGCAGATGTCGCAGCGCAGCCTGTCCAATTCGATCGTCGAGCTCATCGCCCACTCCGGGCTGCCCTACGCCGCGCCCGCCGCAATCCTCGCCAGCCTCGGCTCGACCCACCTGGTGAGGATGCCGTTCTCCCACCAGATGGAGCTCGAGGCCGATCTCATGGGCATCGAGCTCATGGCCAGGGCAGGCTACGACCCGCGGCGGGCGCCGGGCCTGTGGCGAAAGCTGCAGCGCGAGGAAGAGACGGCCGGGGCGACAGAGTTCCTGCGCACGCACCCGACGCACGATCGACGGATCTCGGAGATCGAGCGGGTGACGCCGCGCGTCATGACGGTCTACCGGCCCGGCGCCCTGCTGGTGCCGGTCACCAGCGAGCCTGCACCGGACGCGTCGCCTGCGCGAGCGCCGCCCGCCACGTTCCCGCGCGTCGCGGCGAGCCCGCTGCGGACGGGCCAGGACGAGTACCAGGTGCGCCGCGCCGCGCAGGCGGAGGCGTGCGTCGCGCCGCGCGCGACCCTGATCGGGCAGGCGCCCGCCACCGAGGTTTACGGCGTGGCCTGCGAAGGCGGACCCGAGCGACGCTACGTGTGCCAGTTCGGGCATTGCGCCGCGCGCTGAGGGCCGACGCGCGCGACCGGGCCTACAGTCCGACCATGAGCCGACTCCTGTTCTCGATCGCGTTGCTGACGCTCCTCGGCGCCTGCGCCGCCAGCGACGGCGGAACCCAGGAGCGCTGCACGCCGCAATGGCCGCCGGGGCCCTGCGCCGAGCCGGGCAAGGGCCGATGAGCGCTGTAGAAGCGATCCGGGCGCCGACGGGGCGGGTGGGCTGAGCGCTCGGGATCGAACCGTTCGCACGGCGCGGGCCGGCGAGGCGTACGGACCCCGTGTAGATTGGGGCTCCCACAGGAGCCCATCATGGAAAAGTCCCCGGAACAGGCCTACACGGACCTCATGCGTCAATTGGCCAGTCCGACGGGCACCCAGCCGGACGTTCTCGCCCGGACGTTTCTGGAAGTCGAGCGAATGCACTCGATGGGCCAGATCGAAGACTGGCAGATGCAGAACGCGCGAGAGGCGTACGCGAGGACGACGGGCTCCCCGATCGGCGATGCCGCGAAGCGGGCCCTCGACAAGGCGCAGGACAAGCTCCGGTTCGCCACCGGCAAGGTGCGGGACCGCACGACCGCGGCCGTGGGGAGCTATACCGAAAAGGATCCTGTCAGGGCGATGCTGATCGCTGCCGGCGTGGGCGCGGTGTTGATGGGCCTCGTTGCCATGATGGCGCGATCGGGCGTGCGCAGGGTGAAGCGACGGATCGACTGAGCCTCGCTCTTGTCTCCGCCCGTCGTTTGGCACACGATAAGCGTTCGTGCCCCTGCCGGGCATTTGAGCTTCGAGGTGGAGGATCAGCATGAGGCCGGCCGTCCACAGCAACGACACTCCACCGGATGGGAAGCCATGGGCGCGTCGCATCGAAGACTTGCCCGGGCCGAGAGGTCTGCCGGTCCTCGGCAACCTCCTCCAAGTTCATTCCGGGCGTATTCACCGCGACGTGGAAAGGTGGGCCGAGCTCTACGGTCCCCTGTTCCAGTTCAAGCTGGGGCGCCGGCGGTTTCTCGCCGTCTCCGACCACGAGGAGCTGATCAGCGTTCTTCGCGACAGGCCCGAGGGCTTCCGAAGAACTTCCCGGCTGGACGAAGTGAACAAGGACATGGGTCTCGCTTCGGGCGTGTTCGCCTCGAACGGCGAGGCCTGGCGGAGGCAGCGGCGGATCGTGATGGCTGCCTTCGACCCGGCACACGTGAAGGCGTACTTTCCCATGCTCCTGAGAGTCACCGAACGCCTGCACCGGCGATGGCAGGCGCCTGCTTCGAGCGGTGGATGGATCGACCTGCGAGCGGATCTGATGCGCTACACGGTCGACGGCGTGGCGGGGCTTGCCTTCGGGCACGACGTCAACACGGTCGAGGGCGGGGAAGACGTGATCCAGAAGCACCTCGACAAGATATTCCCGGCACTCTTCAAGCGCCTCCTTGCGCCGATCTCGTACTGGCGCTATGTCAAGCTGCCGTCGGATCGTGAGCTGGATCGGAGCGTGTCGGCCGTCAATCGTGCTGTCGATGGATTCATTGCCGCGGCTCGAAACAGGATGGCGGCTGACGAGGCGGCATCCAGGAAGCCCTCGAACCTGCTGGAGGCGATGATTCTCGAAGCCGACAAGGAGGGCAGCGGTGTCGGTGACAGGGAGATTGCAGGCAATGTGCTGACGATGCTTCTCGCCGGAGAAGACACGACAGCGAATACGCTGAGCTGGCTGATCTGGCTGCTGCACCGCAATCCGGCTTGCATGCAGCGTTGTCGAAGCGAGATCCTCGCGGCGGTGCCGGACCACACGCTGATGACCCCCGAAGCGCTGGCTTGTCTTGAGTACCTCGAAGCCTGCATCAACGAAGCCATGCGCTTGCGGCCGGTGGTGCCGTCCATGATGAACGAGGCAGTGCGGGACACGACCGTCGGCGACGTCCTCGTGCCTGCTGGAACGGTTGTGTGGCTCACGTTTCGGCATGACACGATGAAGGAGCAGTTCTTCCCGGACCCGGCAGCATTCAAGCCCGACAGATGGCTCGATCCGGATGCGCGGGGCCTCAGCTCCGCCAAGCGCGTGGCGATGCCCTTCGGTGGCGGCCCTCGCATCTGCCCGGGGCGCTATCTGGCCTTGCTCGAGATGAAGATGGCCGTGGTCATGCTCCTCGGTTGCTTCGAAGTCGAGGACGTGCGAACACCGGACAGGGACGAGCCGCTGGAACACCTGACACTGACGATGAGCCCCATCGGTTTGCGCATGAAGCTTCGTGAGCGACTCGCCGACGCCGTGGCGTGATCGGCTTTTCGATCGCGTAACCGTCGCTCAGCTGCTTGACTCGAGAGCGCTGTCGGCACCTCGGCGCCGGAGTCGTCACGCGCTGTCGCCGGCCGTCGGAAGCGCCAGCTTCTCTTGCAACTGCTGCACGATCGTCGAGAGCATGTCCACCCGGTCTGACCAGCCCTCGAGGCGGCCGTGATCCTCGTCCTCGAGGATGGCCTCGTACTGCGCCTTCAGCCTCTCGAGCCGGCGCCGGGCAGCGGGCGACATGCGCACGATCGGCGGCGTGTAGATCCCGTTGACATCAAGCGAGTCCTGTGGGACCTGCTCCATCGAACCCGGGATCGCTTCGGCACGAAAGCGCTCGATCGCTTCCACCGTCGCCTTGCCGATCGACATGACGTACTGGCCGGCGCGAACGTCGTACCTGCGGAAGCGCCAGACCTGGACGTGCTGCTCTTCGGTCACGGCCGACTCTCTGCTTCACATGCCACGAACGTGTCTGGCTCGATGGGCGACTTCGGTCGGGAGCCAGGGCCGTCGATGCGCATGGGTTCGGGGGCGAGCCGTCTCGCCGTCAAGGCAAAAAGGGGCTGCGCCTCGCGACGCAACCCCTTGGATTTCTTGGCTCCCCGACCTGGGCTCGAACCAGGGACCTACGGATTAACAGTCCGGCGCTCTACCAACTGAGCTATCGAGGAACAGCCGCAAATTATAGCGGGGCGGGTTCGCCTCGCTGCCTCCTCAGAGGTCGACCTGGAGCGACACGCGCACGGTGCGCGGCTCCAGGGGGAACAGGTAGGCGTGGCTGAACTGGTAGGGGCTTTCGCGCCAGGCGCGCCGGTCGAAGAGGTTGTCGATGCCGGCCCGGAGCGTCCAGGTCGCG
>DATAGP010000062.1:0-148485 GCA_036263655.1 Caldimonas sp.
TCCTGCAGGCCGCCGCCGGCCTGGGGGCGACGCGGACCATCGTCGTGACGGGCTATGGCGCCGACGCGGTCGAGCAGGCGGTCGCGGCCGAGGGGCTCGCCTTCGTGCGCCAGGAGCCGCAGCTCGGCACCGGGCACGCCCTGCAGCAGGCGGCGCCGCTGCTCGACGACGACGGCACGACGCTGGTCCTCAATGGCGACGTGCCGCTGATCGAGACGGCCACCCTGCGCGCGCTCGTCGATGCCGCCGGCGGCGCCCGCCTGGCGCTGCTGACGGTGCGGGTTCCCGATCCGCACGGCTACGGCCGCATCGTCCGCGACGGCGGCGCCGGGCCGATCGTCGGCATCGTCGAGGAGAAGGACGCCACCGCCGCGCAGCGGGCCGTCGACGAGATCTACACCGGCGTCATGGCGGCGCCGACGCAGGCCCTGCGGCGCTGGCTGGCGGCACTGCGCAACGACAACGCCGCCGCCGAGTACTACCTGACCGACGTCGTCGGCCTCGCCGTCCGCGAAGGGACCGCCGTGGTCGATCGCCAGGCGACCGGCGAGACCGAGGTCCTGGGCGTCAACAGCCCGGCCCAGCTCGCCGAGCTCGAGCGCCGCTGCCAGCGCGCCGCCGCCGAGCGCCTGCTGGCGGCCGGCGTGCGCCTGGCCGACCCGGCACGCATCGACGTCCGCGGCGAGCTCGTCTGCGGCAGCGACGTCGAGATCGACGTCGGCTGCATCTTCGAAGGGCGGGTCGAGCTCGGCGACGGCGCCCGCGTCGGGCCCTACTGCATGCTGCGCAACGCCACCGTCGGCGCCGGCGCATCGATCCGGCCGTATTCGCACATCGACGGCGAAGCCCTGGGCGCGAGCATCGGCGCCGGCGCGCTCGTCGGGCCGTACGCCAGGCTGCGCGGCGGCGCCGTGCTCGGCGCCGAGGTCCACATCGGCAACTTCGTCGAGGTGAAGAACGCGACGCTCGCCGCCGGCGCCAAGGCGAACCACCTGGCCTACATCGGCGACGCCAGCGTCGGCGAGCGCGTCAACTTCGGCGCCGGCAGCATCACCGCCAACTACGACGGCGCCGCGAAGCACCACACCGGCATCGGCGCCGACGCGCACATCGGCAGCAACTGCGTGCTCGTGGCGCCGGTCGAGATCGGCGCCGGCGCCACCATCGGCGCCGGCTCGACCATCTCGCGCAACGCGCCGGCCGGTCAGCTGACGGTCGCCCGCACGCGGCAGGCGACGCTGCCCGGCTGGAAGCGGCCGATCAAGGCCAAGCGCTAGGGCGCGCCGGGGCGCGCGCTCAGGCGGTCTCTTCGACGCTGCGCACGGCCAGGCAGAGGTCGGCCCAGGCCTTGGCCTTGTCGACCGGATGTCGCAGCAGGAAGGCCGGCGCGAAGGTCACGATCACCGGCACGCCGGAGCGCGACTCGCGCCGCCCGCGCAGGGCGCCGAGCGGCTCGTCGGTATCGAGGACCGCCTGCGCGGCGGCGCGGCCGAGAGCGAGGATGCAGCCGGGCTGCACGGCCGCGATCGCCGCATCGAGCGACGCCGCGGCCCCTGCGCGGACCGCGCTCCCTTCCGGCAGGCCGACGAAGGCGGCGCGCCTCTCGCGCGTCGGCGCCGTCCGCGACACGCCGATCGCCGCCAGCATGTTGTCGAGCAGGCGCTCCTGGTCGGCCGCGGTCGGGTCCGCCGCGTCGACGGCATCGCCGACGACGAGCCACGCGGCGGGGGCCAGAGCCGCGTCGGGGCCGGTCGTCGCCGCGGCGCCTGACGGGCCACCCGTCCCATGCGCGGCGACCGGATGGGCCGCCACAGCGGCGCGGGTCGGCGCCTCGGTCGTCCCCGGCATCGATGTCTCGAGGCCGCTGTCGCCCGCCGGTGCGTCGCGCTCCCAGAGCACGATGCCCATCTCGCGCAGCATCGCGCGCTGCCGCTCAGTCCAGCGCATGGCCGAGGCCTCGCAGGTCGAGGGTCATGACGATGGCGTCTTCGCGCGTGCCCGCCGGGGCCGGGTAGTAGCCGCGACGCATGCCCGCCGGCACGAAGCCGAGGCGGCGATACACCTCGCGCGCCGCGTGGTTGCTTTCGCGCACCTCGAGCCAGAGGCGATCGGCGGGCCGCTGCCGGCAGACGGCGACGAGCTCGTCGAGCAGCCGGCGCGCATGGCCGCGCTTGCGCCACGCCGGCGCGACGGTGATGTTGAGCAGGTGCATCTCGTCGGCGCCGAACATGGCGACGCAGTAGCCGATCAGATCGCCGTCGATGCGGTTCAGGGTCCATGCGACGTAGCCGGCGGCGAGCGAATCGAGGAAGTTGCCGCGCGTCCACGGGAACGGATAGACCTCCTCCTCGAGGGCCATGACGCCATCGAGCGAGGCGACGGTCATCGGCCGGAGGACCTCGGTGGCCATGTCGGCGCGGGCGTTCATCGCCTCGGACTCCCGCCCGTCAGACGCGCGCGGCGCGCGCCGCCTCGCGCTCCACCGACGTCTGCGCCACCTTGTCGCGGACGTAGAGCGGCAGCGCCTCGGCGGCGTCGACGCCGGCACCGGCCGCCCACGCGCTTTCCGCGAGCCTGAGCAAGGCCACCGCGCCGGGCCGCGCGTCGGGCGACAGCACGGCGCCTAACGTCGGCAGGGCGTCGCCGAAGACGCGCAGCGCGTCCCCGGCGATCGCAGCGGGCGGCGCGTCGCGCCACCGCCGCCCCAGCGCCTCGCAGTCGGTGAGCAGGGGCGGCGTCAGGGTTCGCCAGCGGCCGTCGACATGCTCGTACTCGGCCGCATAGATCTGCTGCATGCGTGCGTCGATGGCCGCCCAGACGCGGCAGGCCGCCCCTTCCCGGCGCGCCGCCCCTTCCCGGCGCGCTTCCTCCGCGACCGCCAGCAGGCTGTCGATCGGCAGCACCGGCTTGCCCAGTCCGAAGGCGAGCCCCTGCGCCACCGAGCAGGCGGTGCGCAGGCCCGTGAAGGCGCCCGGACCGCGCCCGAAGGCGATCGCGTCGAGGTCGCCGAGCTGCAGTCCGGCCTCGCGGACCAGCGCGAGGATCGCCGGCAGCAGGCTCGTCGACGCCTGGGCGCCGCCCTCGCCTTCGTGCCCCCAGACCCGCTCGTCCGGGCCCTTGACGGCGATCGTCATGCGCTCGGTGGCGGTGTCGAAGGCGATCAGCGCGGCCATGGTGCAAGCAGTGAAAAGACGATCGGAGAAGGCCGCATCGGACGAGTTTAGCGGCGGCCTTCGCGGCGGACCTGCGTGCGATCATTCCGCCATGCCGCTCGTCGTTGCCTCTGCGTTTCGCCACCTGTTCCTGCGCCGTTCACGCGCTCCTTTCCGTCTCGCGCGCGTGCTCGCCGTGGCCTCGGCGCTCGTCGTGCCGGCCGTCCCGGCGTCGGCGCAGCCGGCGCTGCGCGGCGCGGCCGAGACGCGCGCCCTGCCGCCCGCGGTGGACGCGGCGCTGACCCGCGCCGGCGTGCCCCGCGACGCGATGGTCGCCTGGGTCCAGGAGGTCGCCGCGACCCGACCCCGCCTCGCCTGGCAGGGCGACAAGCCCGTCAACCCGGCCTCGCTGATGAAGCTCGTCACGACCTTCGCCGGCCTCGAGCTGCTCGGCCCGGCGTTCAGCTGGTCGACTCCCGTGTGGCTGCAGGGGACGATCGAGAACGGCGTGCTGCAGGGCAACCTCGTCATCAAGGGCAACGGCGATCCGAAGCTGGTTCTCGAGCGCCTGTGGCTGCTCATGCGCCGCGTCCAGCAGGCCGGCGTGCGCGAGATCCGCGGCGACATCGTCATGGACCGCAGCGCCTTCGCCGCGGCCGACGCGAACCCGGCCGAGTTCGACGGCGAGCCGCTGCGGCCGTACAACGCCGGCGCCGACGCGCTGCTGCTCAACTACCGCGCCGTCCTGATCACGATCGCGCCCGATCCGGCGCGCGGTGTCGGCGTCGTCAGCGTCGATCCGCCGCTCGCCGGCGTCCGCGCCGACGCCACCGTGCCGCTCGCGCCCGGTCCGTGCGAAGACTGGCGCGCCGCGCTGAAGAGCGACTTCGCCGACCCGTCGCGGCTGCGCCTCGCCGGCGCGCTGGCGACCTCGTGCGGCGAGAAGGTCTGGCCGATCGCCTATGTCGATCCGCGCAGCTACAACGAGCGCGTCCTCGCCGGCATGTGGCAGGAGCTGGGCGGGCGCCTCACCGGCACCGTGCGCGAAGGCATCGCGCCGGCGACGCCGCCGACCTTCGAGCTGCGCTCGCCGGTGCTGGCCGAGGTGGTGCGGGACATCAACAAGCTCAGCAACAACGTCATGGCGCAACAGCTGTTCCTGACGCTGGCGGCGACGCAACGCGGCGCCGGCACGCCGGAGGTCGCACGCGACCTGCTCCAGTCCTGGCTGCGCGGGCGCGTCGGCGCCGCGGCCAAGGACGCGGTGATCGTCAACGGCTCGGGCCTGTCGCGCGAGTCGCGCCTTAGCGCCGCCCTGCTCGGCCGGCTGCTCCATGCCGCCTGGGCCAGCCCGGTGATGCCGGAGCTGATGAGCTCGCTGCCGGTGACCGGCATCGACGGCACGATGCGGCGCTCGAAGGGGGTGCCCGGCCGCGCCCATCTCAAGACCGGCTCGCTGCGCGACGTGGTCGGCGTCGCCGGCTACGTGCTGGGCGACTCGGGCCGTCGCTACGTCGTCGTCGGCATCGTCAACCACCCGAATCCGAACGTCGCCCGGCCGGCGCTCGAGGCCCTCACCGAGTGGGCCGCCGCCGACGCCGTGCCGGCGGGCCCCGTCGCCGGGCCGACCACGCCCTGAGCGGCACCGGCCTGTCGCGCGGCGGGCGGGCGCGACGGCGTCAGAACGGGTTGTTCTCGGCCCGCAGGGTCGCCAGCTCGCCGAACTCGCGCTGGCCGCCGGCGCTCAGATTGAAGTCGTCGGCCCAGAGGAAGTTGTTGGGGTTGGCGCCGGTGATCAGGGTCAGGTTGCTGCAGTCGAGGCTCGACGGCGGCGTCAGCGCCGACTTGGTCGGATCGCAGGCCGCCGTGCTGGTGTTGGTGAAGCCTTCGAAGCCGCTGAACTTGCGGAAGGTCGACACCATCTCGTCGAGCAGGATGAGGCCGATCTGGCGGCCGTCGTTGAGGATGGTCGCGCGGATCCTGGCGTTGAGGCGGTTCGACAGTCGGGTCAGCAGGGCAGCGCGGTCGGTGTCGGTGTGCGCCGCCTTCTCCTTGGTGGCGAAGGGCGTGATGCCGGTGTCGGGGATCGTCGCCAGCAGCACCTTCACGCCCGCCGCGGCGAGGCGGTTCACCTGCTCCCCGACGCGCACGCCCGCCGCCTCGGCCTGCGCGCTCAGCGCCGACTCGCTGACCCCGGGGTACTGCGCGTAGAGCGCGAGGATGTCGTTCTGGCCGATCATCACCGTCGCCAGGTCGCCGGCGCGGAACGGGCTCTCGGCGATCTGCGCGTCGATCTGCGCGGCGAGATCGGTGGTGCGCGCGCCGACGCCGGCGCGGATGCGGCTGGCCGGCGAGGCGGCCGCCGAGCTGCCGTGGTTGCACTGCGGGAAGTTCAGGTTGTAGCGCCGGGCGACGTCCTGGATCCAGATCCTGTTGGAGGTGCACTCGAGGGTCGGATCGGTGTCCGACCTCGTCTGGTTCACGGTGAACTTGCGGCCGTTGCCGTCGTTGTTGACGTCGACGATGAGGCTCATCTCGTCGCCGAACGCGATCACGCGGCTGGCCCGGAAGGTCTCGACCTGGTCGCCGCCGCCGCACGAGGCGGCGAGCATCGCCGCGGCCAGCAGGCCGGCGCCGACGAGACGCCGGCAGCCACTACTCATCTTCACGGTCATCGAAAGGAACTCCAGATTCAGGGGTCAGGGTGCGGCAGCGCGGCGGAGCCGATCGCGAACGCCCTCCCAGGCGGGGCCGGGCGGCGGCTCCTCGACCCAGATCAGATGCACGCCTTGCTGGTCCAGTTCGCGCAGCACGAAGAACAGCTCGTGCGCGGCCTGCTCGGGCCGCGCCGGCATGCGCCGGTGCACGACACCGGTGGCCACGCCCGACGGCACCGACCGGGAATATACCGCCAGCTTCAGCGGCTCCGAGCCGAGCACCTGCAAGGCCGTCTGCAGCATCGGCGTCGCCATCAGGCGCAGGGTCGCGCGCGGCGCGTAGTGCGACTCGAGCGTGCCCGGGGCGCGCGGCGACGCCGCGTCGGCCGAAGCGAGCGGCACTCCGGCCGCCGCCTCGATCTGCTCGCGCGTGAGCGTCCCCGGCCGCAGCAGCGCCGGCGTCTCGCTCGAGCAGTCGACGATCGCCGACTCGATGCCGACTCGCGCGGCGCCGCCGTCGAGGACGAGCAGCTCGTCGCCGAATTCCTCGACGACGTGGGCAGCGGTGGTCGGGCTGACGCGGCCGAAGCGGTTCGCGCTCGGCGCCGCGATGCCCGGCACGCCGGCCCGTTGCGCGGCCAGCAGCAAGGCGTGCGCGACCGGGTGCGCCGGGCAGCGCAGGCCGAGGGTGGGCTGCCCCGCGGCGGCGGCGGCCGCCACCTCGGGCGCGCGCGGCACGATCACCGTCAGCGGGCCGGGCCAGAACGCCTCGATCAACCGCTCGGCGATCGCCGGCATCGTCGCCACGAAGGGCTCGGCCGCGGCGCGGTCGACGACGTGGACGATGAGCGGGTGCCCGGGCGGCCGGCCCTTGAGGGCGAAGATCCTGGCGACGGCGGCATCGTCGTCGGCGCGGGCGCCGAGCCCGTAGACGGTCTCGGTCGGAAAAGCGACCAGCTCGCCGGCGGCGAGGCGGGACGCCGCCGTGTCGATGGCCGCTGCATCGAGCCCGTCGAGCCGCACGGGTTAGCCTCGGCTCGAAGCGGGCAGCGCCAGGCCGAGCGCGCCGGCAGCCTCGCGGGCGAGCGCCTCCGCGGACTCGGCCGTCGGCGCCGTGAGCGTCAGGTGGCCCATCTTGCGGCCGCGCCGCGCCTCGGCCTTGCCGTAGAGGTGCAGGTGCGCGCCGGCCAGGCCGAGCACCGCCTGCCACGGCGGCTCGCGGGCGCTCGCCGCGCCGCGCGGGAACCAGAGGTCGCCGAGCAGGTTGAGCATCACCGTCGGCGAATGCTGGCGCGGCATGACGAGCGGCGCGCCGGTCATGGCCCGCACCTGCAGCTCGAACTGCGACACGTCGCAGGCGTCGATGCTGTGGTGGCCCGAGTTGTGCGGGCGCGGCGCCATCTCGTTGGCGACCAGCGAGCCGTCGTGCAGCACGAAGAACTCGACGCACAGCACGCCGACATAGGCGAGCGAGGCGGCGAGGCGCTCGGCCAGGGCCACGGCCTCGGCCTGTCGCGCAACGGGGAACGCCGTCGCCGGCACGCGGCTGATGGCGAGGATGCCGTCGACGTGCACGTTTTCCTGCACCGGCAGATGAACGACCTCGCCCTGGCCGTTGCGCGCGACGATTACGCTCAGCTCGGCGGCCAGCGGCAGGCGCTTCTCGAGCACGCAAGGAACGTGGCCGAGCGTCGCGAACGCGTCGGCGAGCTCGTCGCGGCCGGCGACGCCGACCTGGCCCTTGCCGTCGTAGCCCAGGCGTGCGGTCTTCAGGATCGCCGGGAAGAGGCTCGCATCGACGCGGGCGAAGTCGCGCTCCGATCCGACCAGCGCGTGCGGCGCGCAGGCGACGCCGCTGCGCGCGAAGGCGGCCTTCTCGGCGGCGCGATCCTGGCACACGGCCACCGACGCACCGGTCGGCGCGACCGGCACCGTCTGCGCCAGCACGTCGAGCGCGGCGGCGGGAACGTTCTCGAACTCGGTCGTGACCGCAGCGCAGGCGCACGCCAGGCGCTCGAGGCCGTCGACGTCGGAATAGCCGGTGCGGATGTGCTCGTGCGCGACGAGGCCGGCCGGGCTCGCCGGGTCGGGGTCGAGCACCACCGTGCGATAGCCGAGCCGCTGCGCCGCGTGCACGAACATGCGGCCGAGCTGGCCGCCGCCCAGGACGCCAAGCGTCGCCCCCGGGGCGATGAACGCCTCGCCGGCGCTCACCGAAGGTCGGCGCTCATTGCCTTGGCGGCGGCCGTCTGCCGGGCGCGATAGGCGTCGAGCCTGTTGCGCAGGCGGGCGTCGGTGACCGCGAGCATGGCCACCGAGAACAGCGCTGCGTTGACGGCGCCGGCCTCGCCGATAGCGAAGGTCGCCACCGGGATGCCGCGCGGCATCTGGACGATGGAATAGAGCGAGTCGAGGCCGTGCAGCTGGCGGCTGCCGACCGGCACGCCGAGCACCGGCACGGTCGTCTTCGCGGCCAGCATGCCGGGCAGGTGGGCGGCGCCGCCGGCCCCGGCGATGATGGCCTTGAGGCCGCGCCCGACCGCGCCTTCCGCGTAGGCGAACATCTCGTCGGGCATGCGGTGCGCCGAGACGACGCGCGCTTCGTGCGCGATGCCGAACTCGGCGAGAATCTCGGTGGCGGCGCGGAGCGTTTCCCAGTCACTGCTGGAGCCCATGACCACGCCGATCACCGCGGGGTCGCTGCTCACGATGGCTCGTTTCCCAGTTGGCGGAATGAGCCTTGAATTGTAGGCGGCGCGGCGTCACCTCGATCCCGGGCTCCGCCCCTCCGCACCCTCATCGTCGCGACGCAGGCACCATGCAAGACATCACCCACAAGAACTTCGAAGCCGAGCTCGTCAACGCCTCGCTCGCCCAGCCGGTGCTCCTCGACATCTGGGCGCCGTGGTGCGGCCCGTGCAAGACGCTCGGCCCCGTCCTCGAGAAGCTCGAGACGGCGTATGCCGGCCGCTTCAAGCTCGTCAAGCTGAACGCCGACGAGGAGCCGGAGATCGCGCAGCAGCTCTCGCAGATGTTCGGCGTGCGCAGCATTCCCTTCTGCGTGATGTTCAAGGGCGGCCAGCCCGTCGACGGCTTCGTCGGCGCCCTGCCCGAACCCGAGCTGAGGCGCTTCCTCGACAAGCACGTGCCGAGCGAGGACGAGGTGGCGGCGCTCGGCGACATGGCCGAGGCCGAGGAGCTGCTCGAGGAAGGCGACACCGACAGCGCCATCGACAAGCTGCAGGCCGCGCTCGCAACGAACCCGGCCAACGACACGGCACGGCACGACTACATCCGCGCCCTCATCCTCGCCGGGCGCATCGCCGAGGCGCGCAAGGCCTTCGACCCGGTCGCGAACAACCCCGTGCTCGACGCCCGCCTGGTCGCCGACGGCCACTGGATCGCGGCCCACGAGGCGGCGCCGACGGCGCGCAAGCCGGAAGCGCTCGCCGCCGCCATCGCCGCCGACAAGCGCGACTTCGACGCCCGCTTCGAGCTGGCGCAGCTGCACTTCGCGCGCGGCGAGTTCACGCAGGCGATGGACGAGCTGCTCGAGATCATCATGCGCGACAAGACCTGGAAGGACGAGCTCGCGCGCAAGACCTACGTCGCCATCCTGCAGCAGATGACGAAGCCGGCGCCCGCCCCCGGCAAGGGCGACGCCGCGGCGCCGAAGCAGGGCGCGCTCGAGATCGCCGGCAGGATGGCCGCGACGCCGAGCGATCCGGTCGTCGACGCCTACCGGCGCAAGCTGAGCATGGCCTTGTTCTGAGCCGCGAGGCTCAGCGCGTCAGCGCAGCGAGCGCCGCTTCGTAGCGCTCGGCGGTCCGGGC
The DNA here is from genome assembly GCA_036263655.1 of Caldimonas sp. GTDB lineage: Bacteria > Pseudomonadota > Gammaproteobacteria > Burkholderiales > Burkholderiaceae_C > Schlegelella_A. The sequence goes on from DATAGP010000062.1 coordinate 9,643, forward strand.
GATCACCTCGGGCGTGAGCGGCGGCGCCGGCGCCTTCTTCGGCCACGGCTTGCCGTCGACGCGCACCGCCTCGAGCCAGTCGCGCACGAACTGCTTGTCGTAGCTCGGCGGATTGGCGCCCTCGACGTAGCGATCGGCCGGCCAGAAGCGCGACGAGTCGGCGGTCAGCACCTCGTCCATCAGCGTCAGCGTGCCGGCCTCGTCGAGCCCGAACTCGAACTTGGTGTCGGCGACGATGATCCCCTTGGACAGCGCGTACTCGGCGGCCTCGCGGTAGAGGCGGATCGCGGTCGCGCGCACCTTGGCCGCGAGGTCCGCGCCGACGATGTCGCCCATGCGCGCGAAGTCGATGTTCTCGTCGTGGTCGCCCATCGCCGCCTTGGTCGCCGGCGTGAAGATCGGCGCCGGCAGCTTCGCGGCCATGCGCAGACCGGGCGGCAACATCACGCCGCAGACCGCGCCCGTGCTCTCGTATTCCTTCCAGCCGCTGCCGGCGAGGTAGCCGCGCACCACCGCCTCGACGGGCAGGGGCTCGAGCTTTCGCACCAGCATCGAGCGGCCGCGCACCTGCTCGCGCTCGTCGTCGGCGACGACGCTCTCCGGGTCGTCGCCGGTGAGGTGATTGGGGACGATGTGCTTCAGCCGCTCGAACCAGAACAGCGCCATCTGCGTCAGGACGCGGCCCTTGCCGGGGATCGGCTCGGCCATGACGACGTCGAAGGCGCTGAGACGGTCGCTGGCCACCATCAGCAGGCGGTCGCTGCCGACGGCGTAGTTGTCGCGCACCTTGCCGCGCGCGACGAGCGGCAGCGAGCGGAGACGGCTCTCGAAGAGCGGCGGCGACGCGGCCGGGCGGGACGAGGAGGACGCAGCGTCTTCCATGAGGGCGCCGCGACGCGCCTCAGACCACCGTCTGCGCCAGCTCGCCCTGCGCGTAGCGCTTCGCGATCACGGCCAGCGGCTGGGCCGAGATCTTCGCCGCCTGCCCTTCGCAGCCGAACTGCTGGTAGCGCTGCTTGCAGATTGCCTTGGCCGCCTCGCGCGCCGGCTTGAGGTAGTCGCGCGGGTCGAACTTCTCGGGGTTCTCGGCCATGTACTTGCGGATCGCCGCCGTCATCGCCAGGCGGATGTCCGTGTCGATGTTGATCTTGCGCACGCCGTGCTTGATCGCTTCCTGGATCTCCTCGACGGGCACGCCGTATGTCTCCTTCAGGCTGCCGCCGTACTTGCGGATCTCGGCGAGAAGGTCCTGCGGCACGCTCGACGAGCCGTGCATCACGAGGTGCGTGTTCGGGATCCGGCGATGGATCTCCTTGATGCGGTCGATCGCCAGGATGTCGCCGGTGGGCTTGCGGGTGAACTTGTACGCGCCGTGGCTGGTGCCGATGGCGATCGCCAGCGCATCGAGCTGCGTCTTCTTGACGAAGTCGGCGGCCTGCTCCGGATCGGTCAGCAGCTGCTCGCGCGTCATCGTCGCCTCGGTGCCGTGGCCGTCCTCCTTGTCGCCGCGCATCGTCTCGAGCGAGCCGAGGCAGCCGAGCTCGCCCTCGACCGTGACGCCACGTGCATGCGCCATGTCGACGACCTTCTTCGTCACGTCGACGTTGTAGTCGTAGCTGGCGATCGACTTGCCGTCGGCCTCGAGCGAGCCGTCCATCATCACCGACGAGAAGCCGAGGTCGATGGCGCTCTTGCACACCTCGGGGCTCTGCCCGTGGTCCTGGTGCATGACCAGCGGCACCTTCGGCCAGCTCTCGATCGCCGCCTCGATGAGGTGCTTGATGAAGGGCTCGCCGGCGTACTTGCGGGCGCCGGCGCTCGCCTGCAGGATGACCGGCGCGCCGACTTCGCTGGCGGCCGACATGACCGCCTGCACCTGCTCGAGGTTGTTGACGTTGAAGGCGGGGATGCCGTAGCCGTTCTCGGCGGCATGGTCGAGCAGCTGGCGCATGGAGACGATGGGCATGGCGGTTCCTGGAGCGGCGGCGAGGGACGACGATTCTAGAAGGCCGCCTGCCGCGGACCCGCCAGCAGGGTGTCTGCCCTGCGACGCGCGTCAGCGCTGGAAGAACGGTGGGGAGCTCACCATCAGGTAGCGGTCGGAGGCGTGGAACAGATCGAAGCCGAGCTTCTCGCGTTCGGCGACGCGCGCGGCGACCACCTTGGGATGCGAGTCGTAGCTCGACATGCCCCTGGCGCATGCGCCAGCGTCCGCCCAGCGCACGATCAGCGCCAGCACCGGAAGGTCCTCGCCGCTCAGCAGGTCGAACGCGGCCGCGACCTGGCCGCCGGATTCCTCGAGGGCCGGCCGGTCGGCGCCCAGGAACGCCTGGCGAGCCGCGCCGCCCTGCCCCGCGTGCACGCGCTGCAGGATCAGCTGGCAGACGCCGCCGGGCGGCGCGAGGTCGGTGTCGGCCGACAGTGCCGGGTCGGGCCACGCGGTCATGAACTGCGTGTCGACGCGCACCGTGAGCTCGGTCCGCTGGTGCGCCGTCCGCCGCAGCTGCTGCCACTCGGCATCGGCGCCGAACGCGGCCCAGGCGGCGTTGCGGGCGTCGAGCGAAGGCCAGCCGAGGATCCACACGAAGGCTGGAAGGCGCGGCCCGGCAATCGCATGCCAGGCGCCGAGCGGGCGCGGCACCTTGGCCCGCTCGAGCACGCCCGTGCAGTCGCGCGCCATGAGCCGCTCCATCTCCGCCATCCGCCCGCCGCCTGCCTGGTAGGTCCTCAGCTCATACAGCATCGACTGTCTCCGGGGTTCGAGAATCGCCGCTCACTGCGACGGCAGTCCGGCCTTGCGCAGGAGGTTGTCCCACTTGACGATGTCCTCCTTGAGATAGCGCGTGAACGTCTCGACGTCGCCGCCGATCGGCGTCGCGCCCTGCCCGGCCAGCGTCTCGACGAGGTCGGGTGCGGCGAGCGCCTTCGCGGTGTCGGCGTTGATCTTGCTGATCACCGCGGCAGGCGTTCCTGCGGGGGCGAAGATGCCGTACCAGGCGCGCGCCTCGAGCCCCGGGACCCCTGCCTCGACGGCAGTCGGGATGTCGGGGAAGAGCGGCGAGCGCTTGGTGTCGGTCACCGCGAGCGCCTTCAGCCGGCCGCTCTTGATGTGCGGCAGCAGCACCGGCGGCGGCCCGAACATGATGGTGACCTGCCCGCCGATGAGGTCGTTCACGGCCTGCCCCATTCCCTTGTACGGCACGTGCGTGAGCTTGGTCTGCGTCAGGCCCTGGAACAGCTCGCCGGCGAGGTGCGAGGCGGACGCCGCGCCCGAGGAGCCGTACGAGACCGAGCCGTCCGGGCGCGCCTTCGCGTAGGCGGCGAGCTCGCGCAGGTTGTTCACCGGCAGCGACGAATTGACCGCGACGATGTACGGCGGCGCGCTCAGCAGCGAGACCGGCGCCAGGGTGGCCTGGTTCGAAGGCACGACCGCGCCGATCGCGCCCACCAGCAGGGTGTGGCCGTCGGGTGCGGCGCGTGCCACTTCGTTCGCGCCGATCGTGCCGGCCGCCCCGGGCCGGTTGGTCACGACGACCGGCTGGCCCCATGCGGCTTCGTACTTGCTCGCGAGGAGCCGGCCCAGCAGATCGGCGCCGCCGCCCGGAGGGAAGGCCACGACCAGCGTCACGGGCTTGGACGGGAAGCTCGTCTGCGCCGCTGCGGGGGCGACGGCGCACAGCGCGAAGCCGGCGATGGCGACCGAGCGGACCAGGAACCGGGTGAGTTTCATGATGATGATCTCCTAGGCACGAGAGACTCGACGGGCAAGGGACAGGTTCAATCGGGGATGCAGCGGAACGACGTCGGCGCCGCGGTGCGAAGCCGCGTCGACGACTGCACGGCGAGGTAGGTGACGGCGGCGCGCCGCGCCGTGAACATGCGGCGGAACTGGTCGGGCGGGATGGGCTCGCACGAGGCGCTGAAGTAGAGCGCCCACGCCCCCTCCGGCACCGGCTCGCCGGCCATCGACGCTTCGACCTCGCGCGTGCGCCGGACGACGTCGTCGGCCGGCTCGACGTACGGGCGGTAGATGTTGTCGATGGTGCTGAAGCCGCACACGTTCGGATCTCCTAGCGGCCGACGCCGGCGCCGACGGCGGCCGAGATGTCGGCGGCGACGCTCATCACGACCGGCGCCAGCTGGCGGATGCGCGCCGGCTTGAGTCGGTCGAGCGGGCCGGCGATGCCGACGGCGGCGATGACCTCGCCGCGCAGGTTCGTGACGGGCGCGGCGACGCCGGCGACGTTGGGCCTGAACTCGCCGATGTTGGTGCCGTAGCCGCGTTCGCGCACCTGCTTCAGCGCCTGCACCAGCTCGTCCTGCCCGGTCAGGGTCGACGGGGTGTGGCGGACGCTGCGGCGGGCGACCTCCGCGATCACCGCGAGCGGCTGCCCGCAGAGCAGGGCCTTGCCGGAGGCGGTGCAGTAGGCGGGCGCGCGGCCGCCCAGCGGCGTGTGAGCGCGAACCGGGTTCGCGGTCTCGAGCTTCTCGACGTAGACGATCTCGGTGCCGTCGAAGATCGCCAGGTGCGATGTCTCGTCGGTCTCCTGCACGAGGCGGCGGAGATGCGGCCGTGCCGTCGCCGCCAGGTCCATGCGCGAGTGGATGCGCTGGCCCAGCTCCCAGGCCCGCAACGTCGGCTCGTACGTCGTCTCGGCCGTGCTGCGCACGTAGCCCATGAAGCGCAGCGTCGAGAGGATCCGGTGCACGTTGCTCTTCTGCAGGCCGGTGGCGAGCGCGAGCTGGGTGATGCCCATCGGCCGGCCGACGTCGACCAGGTGCTCCAGCATCGCCAGGCTCTTAACGACCGTCTTGTCGATGCCGGCGGGCATGGCCGCCTTCGACCCGGCGGGCAGCGCGCTCATGCGCCTGCCGCCACGGCGCCGCACTCGCCGGCGGCGCTGCCGAAGGCGACGCTGTCGCCGGCGGCGTTCCACGCGACCGAGGTGATCGGCGCACGGCCGCCCGGGCGGAGCAGCCGCGGCGGGGACGCGTCGGTCACCCCGGCGACCTGCACGGCGCCGTCGCGGTAGCCGATCGCGAGCGTCGCCGCCTGCGGCCGCCAGGCGACCGCGGTCACCTGGCTCTGCGCCCGCGGCGCGACCTCGATGGCGTCGCGGTTCATCGGTCCGTCGGCGCCGTCGAAGGGCCAGACGATCGCCGCGGCAGCGCCGGCGGTCGCGAGCAGGGCGCCGTCGGAGGACCAGGCCCAGCCGTCGACCTTCGCTGCGTAGCCGAGCATGCGGAAGTGCTTGCGGTCGGCCAGGCGCCAGCCGTGCAGGAAGCTGTTCTGCGACGCGACCACGAGGAAGCGGCCGTCAGGCGAGAACGTCGAGGCGTGATGGATGTCGTTCGACGCCAGCTCGAGCGGCTCGCCCGCCGCGCCGGTGTCGTGGACGGTGACGCCGTCCTGCTGGGCGACCGCGAGGCGCACGCCGTCGTCGGTGAAGGCCATGCCCTTCACCGCGCGGCGATGCTGCAGCTGCCGCGCGCCGTCCGTCGACTGCAGCCAGACGCTCTTCCCCGACGCGTACGCGACCCGGCCCCGGCTCTGCACCACCGACGTGACCCACTTGCGCGGCACGCAGCCGATCTCGCGCGACTCGCCGCTGGCCTCGGTGCGGCACACGCGGCCGTCCTCGCCGCTGGTGAGCAGGGCGTCTTCGCCGGGCACGGCGGCCGCCGCCAGCGACGGTGCGGCATGGACGCGGACGCAGGCGGCGTCGACGCCGATCCGGCGCACCGTGCCGTCGATCAGCGCGAACGCCGGGCGCTCGCCGATGAAGGCGGCGACGAGGCAGTGGCTGCCGAAGTCGCTCAGCACGTCGCGGCTCCGGCGAGGCAGCCGTCCAGCCCGCGCGCGATCTCGTCGCGGTCGAGCTCGCGGCCGATGAAGACGAGCCGGCTCTCGCGCTTCTCGGCCTCCTTCCAGCAGCGCTGGTGATCGCCCTCGACGATCATGTGCACGCCCTGCACCGCGTAGCGCCGGGCCTCGTCGCGAAAGGCGAGGATGCCCTTCATGCGCAGGATGTTCGGCCCCTGCTCCTGCGTCAGCTTGTGGATCCAGGGGAAGAACTTGTGCTGGTCGAGCTCGCCCGTCCGCAGCGAGATCGAGGCGACCGTCACGTCGTGCACGGGCGAGGGCCGGCCGTCGGCCGGGCCGGCGCCGTGGCCATGATCGTGGTGCGGGTGCTCGCAGTGCTCGTCGCACGCGCCGTGGTCGTGGTCGTGGTCGTCCTCCGGCCCGCCGTCGAGCAAGTCGGGCTTCGCCGCCAGCGCCCGCTGCAGGTCGAACACGCCGCGGTCGAGGATGCGGTCGAGCCCGATCGCCGAGCGCTCGGTGCGGTGGATCTCGGCCCACGGGTTGACGGCGCGGATCACCGCCTCCACCTCGGCCAGCGCCTCCGGCGTGACGAGATCGGTCTTGTTCAGGAGGACGACGTCCGCGAACGCGATCTGGTCCTCCGCTTCGCGGCTGTCCTTCATCCGCAGCGGCAGGTGCTTGGCATCGACGACCGTGACGACCGCGTCGAGGCGCGTGCGGGCCCGCGCGCCCTCGTCCATGAGGAAGGTCTGCGCCACCGGCACCGGGTCGGCGAGGCCGGTCGTCTCGATGACGATCGCGTCGAAGCGCCCGGGCTGGCGCAGCAGGCGCTCGAGGACCTCGATGAGGTCCCCGCGCACGGTGCAGCAGACGCAGCCGTTGTTCATCTCGTAGATCTCTTCCTCGGTCTCGACGATCAGGTCGTTGTCGATGCCGATCTCGCCGAACTCGTTGACGACGACCGCGAAGCGCATGCCGTGGTCGCCGGTGAGGATGCGGTTGAGCAGCGTCGTCTTGCCGGCGCCGAGGTAGCCGGTCAGCAGCGTCACCGGGAGCTTGCTCACGCCCGCTCGAGGATGTGCAGGCCGCGGTTGCGGTCGATGACGTACATCAGTCCCTGCTCGGTGAGGAACACGTCGTTGGTCTGCGGCCGGTCGAAGCCGGACGGCGTGTCGGGGACGAAGTAGCCGACCTCCTTCGGCGCATGCGGGTTCTTCACGTCGACCAGGCGCAGGCCGAACTCGAACCAGGCGACCGGGATCTCGGTGCCGTAGACCTGCTCGGCGGGCTCGTGGCAGCCGGAGAACTCGGGCATGTTGCGGTTCTCCAGACCCTCGATCTGGTAGGTCGAGATCGGCACGGGCTGCGTCTCGTCGGTGATGTCGACCAGCCACATGAAGGCCGGCGGCGACGGGCGGAGCTTGCGAACATCCTCGTCGGCGACGATGGCGATCTTCCGCCCGGCGACCTCGAACGGCAGCGGCAGCACGGTGTGCGTCGGGTGGCTGAACGCCGGGCTGTACTGCAGGCGCGACACGAACTTCGGCTTGGTCATGTCCTCGATGTCGAGGATCACCATTCCGGCGTGCCAGTAGGCGACGTAGAGCCGGTTGCCGCGCCGCAGCACGTGGTGGCACCAGGTCAGGCGGTAGCCCTGGTCAGGCGTCTCGCCGCCCGCGACCCACTGGCCCGGCATCCACCAGCGCCCGACCTCCTGAGGCCGCGTCGGGTCCTTCAGGTCCAGGATCATGGCGATGTTGAGGTGGTAGCCGGCCACCGTCGGCGTGATGTAGGCGTAGCGGCCGTCGAAGTCGAACCGGTGCACGCCGGCGCCGGCCGACTTCCAGAAGCACAGCTCCTTCGGCCTGGCCGGGTTCGACACGTCGTAGACGAGCAGGCCGCCCTGGAAGTTGTCGTCGTGGATGTAGGGCGGCGGGCACTCCCAGTTGACGACCATCAGGTCGTTCTCGACCCGCACCTTGTGCGTGTGCACGCCGTCGGGGATGGCGATGTGCGCCACCTGCTTCGGGTGCTTGGGGTCGCTGATGTCGAGGATCGAGGTCCCCGCCGGCGCGTCCATGTGGGCGACGTAGCAGTAGTTGCCCTTGACGTAGACCTGCCCTCCGCCCGTGATGTCGAAGTAGCAGACCTCGCGGAGACCTCTGGCTTGGGGCATCTGAAACTCACTCCGTCGGCGGACCGCGGGACGGCCGTCGCCGCTGTTCGACTATTTGGAAAGGCGTTCTACGAGAACCCACTCTAGCGCCAAGCCTCGAGGGCGACAAGCGGAATACCCTGGACGGCGGCGTGCCGAGCACGCCGCGGCGCACTGGTCAGCGCGGACGACCGCCCTGCCGCGCCCGCGTGTGCTCGACGACCTTCGCCAGCAGCGTGTCGATCGACGCCTTCAGCGCGTCGAAGCCGTCGGTCTTCCTGAACGTCTTGGTGTCGATGAACAGGCGCTTGTTGATCTCGATGAACAGGCTGTCGGTGCCGTTCGCCGGGTCGGAGTGGCGCTTCGTCAGCTCGCCGCCGTAGTAGGGGAAGTTGCGGCTCACGCTGTGCCCGAGATCCTGCAGGGTCTGGATCACGAACTCGAAGAGCTCCGGCCGGCAGGTCGTGCCCTTCACGTCGCCGATGCAGAAGTCGGCGCGCGGCTGCCCCGGGTCGGCGTGGGTCGGCGCCCCGACCGCAGACATGCAGTGGAAGCTGAGCTGCACGGCGCCACCGGACGAGGCGCGCATCGCCGCGAGGATGCGGCCGAGCTCCTGGTGGTACGGCTCGTGGTAGCGGGCGAGCCGCTCCTGCAGCTCGGCGACGGTGAGCTTTCGCTCCTGCATCTCGGTGCCGTAGCGCGAGTAGCGCTTGATGAGGCCCAGGCCTCTCTGCGTGAAGTCGCTCAGCGTGATCGGGCCCGGCCACTTGCCGTCGATCAGGCCTTCGTCGACGTCGGCGGCGCTGCGATTGGTGTCGATGAAGGTGTTCGGGAAGCACGCGTACAGCAAGGTCGCGCCGAGGCCGGGCGAAGCGGCACAGAGGTCCTCGACGTACATGGAGACGTTGTCGTGCACCTCGCTGAACGGCAGCGGCGAGCGGAACTCGGGCGGGTACTCGCGGCCGCTGCGCGACACGTCGACCAGCACGGGAACCGGGTCGACGAGGGGGTCGTGGCGCAGGAAGACGCCGGGGTTGACGGTGATCATGGTGATGGTCTCGGCCTTCTCGGTGGTCTGTTCAGGTGGAGCGCGGTCGGTGGAACGGGTCTCGCCCGAGTCGATTTGACACCTCCTGCGCGGCCGGCGCTTCGGCACCGAGCAGCGAGCGCCCGAACGGCGGCAGGGCCGATGCGGCGCGGCCCCCGGCCGACGTGACGGGCGCATCATCGAGTCGGCGCGCAGGGCGCCGTCACCACCGGAAGGCAGCGCATGAACCAGCCCACGATCCGCTTCGACGACGGCGCCGCCTACGAGGAGTTCATGGGCGTGTGGAGCCGCCTGGCCGGCGAGGAGTTCCTGCGCTGGCTGGCGCCGCCGCCGGGATGGCGATGGGCTGACGTCGGCTGCGGCAACGGCGCCTTCACCGAGCTGCTGTTCGATCGCTGCGCGCCGTTCGAGGTCGAGGGGATCGATCCGTCCGAGGGCCAGCTCGACTTCGCGCGCACCCGCCTGGCCGATCGGCCGGCCCGGTTCGTGCTGGGCGACGCGACCGCGCTGCCGTGGGCCGACGACCGCTTCGATGCCGCCGTCATGGCCCTGGTGATCTTCTTCGTGCCCGACCCCGCCAAGGGCATCCAGGAGATGGCGCGCGTGGTGAAGCCGGGCGGCAGCGTCTCCTCCTACTCGTGGGACATCCTCGGCGGCGGCTTCCCGTACACCGTGCTGCAGGAGGAGATGGCGCACTTCGGCACGCCGCCGCTCTGGCCGCCGAGCTCCCAGGCGTCGCGCATGGAGGTGCTGCGCACGCTGTGGGCCGACGCCGGCCTCGTCGACCTGCGCACGCGCGAGATCACCGTGCAGCGCACGTTCGCCGACTTCGAGGCGTTCTGGCGCATCGCCCAGACCGGCCCGCGCCTGGCGCCGCGCTTCGCGACGATGCCCGTGGACGAACTGGCCCTGCTGAAGCAGCGGGTGCAGGCGCGCTTCCCCGCCGATGCCGACGGGCGCATCACCTATGCCGCGTTCGCCAACGCGATCGAGGGCCGCGTCCCCCGCTGACGCAGCGTCTGTTCGCCGCAATTCGGGCCGGCGACTGTGCGATGCTCGGCGGCGACTCGACCCCACTCGACAAGCAAGGAGCACGACCATGTTCGACCCGCACCTGATGGCCGGCCAGCGGATCCTCGTCACCGGCGGCGGCACCGGCCTCGGCCAGGCGATGGCCGAGCGTTTCCTCGGCCTCGGCGCCGACGTCGCCATCTGCGGCCGGCGCAAGCAGGTGTGCGACGCCACTGCGGACGCCTGGCGCGCGCAGTTTCCCGAACGCCGCGTCGACACCTTCGGCGTCGACATCCGCGATGCCGCCGCCGTCGAGGCGATGGTCGAGGCGCTGTGGCAGGAGGACGGCGGCCTCACCGGCCTGGTCAACAACGCCGCGGGCAACTTCGTGGCGCCGACCGAGAGCCTCTCGTCGCGCGCCTTCGACGCCGTCGCCAACATCGTCTTCCACGGCACGTTCTACGTGACCCAGGCCGTCGGCAAGCGCTGGGTCGCGGCGGCGAAGGCCGGCGAGTGGACCAGCGAGCAGCCCTACCGCAGCGTCATGAGCATCATCGTGACCTGGGTCGACAACGGCTCGCCCTACGTCGTGCCCTCGGCGATGAGCAAGGCCGGCATCGAGGTGATGACGAAGTCGCTCGCCGTCGAGTGGGCGCGCTACGGCATCCGGCTGAACGCCGTCGGCCCCGGCGAGATCCCGACCGAAGGCATGAGCAAGCGCCTCAACCCCGGCGAGGACCCCGGCGCGCGCTCGCGCGAGAGCAACCCGATGGCGCGCGCCGGCCGCATGAGCGAGCTGCAGAACCTGGCGACGTTCCTGATGGCGCCCGGGCACTGCGACTGGCTGACCGGGCAGAGCCTGTTCATGGACGGGGCGAACGCCCTGGCGACGGGGGGCAACTTCTACGAGCTGCGGAAGTGGGGCGAGGGAGAGTGGCGGCAGGCCAGGGAGCTGATCGAGAGGCAGAACGCGAAGGACAAGGCGCAGCGGTGAGTGGCGCAGAGCGCGACTGAGAGATCGTCGCACCTGCTAGCCGCCTGCATTCGAGCCTCTTGCGGTAGTTCGCCGTGGCGGAACGACGGTGGCTAAGCAGCGGTTGCGGACGGTGATGGCCGCGAGTTCGAACGGGCGGTCTCCAGCACATAGCGGTCGTCCAAGCGAGACGCCCTCGCGAAACGAAGTTTCATTTCGGCGCACTGCCGACAGTGCTGGTGGGCAAGTCGTGGGCGACGGTCCGACGCAGAGCATCCGCGCGCGCTTCCAACTCGTATGTCCTGAGCCGCCAATGCCGGGCACGCTGTGCGCTACCCCGTGCCTCCATGTGGCGTGTGACATGCTGCAGCAGCATGATGCTTTGTTCAAGTTGCTGAAGACGGTCGGACAGATGGTCGCTCGAAACAGAAGGACTCCCAACGGGCAGCCGACTTGATTTAGCGGTTCTTGCCAGCTTCGAGAAAGCAGGCCGGCACTCCATGCATGTGAACGGCATGAGACTGGCAAGCAGTGACTCGTCCGACAAAGGCAGCTCGTCCTGGGCAGCGGGTTCGAAAGGCACAGCGCCGTTTGCCTCAACAAAGATCGGCCTTTCCCTGGGCCCTCTCGCGGCGCTTAGCATTGAAAGCAAGGGACCGATGCGGGATGCCGGCAGCCTGTAGTCCACTTGCACCTCCCTGCTTGCACTGAGGGGCATCGAGCTGAACTGCGCCTGCTCCGGATCTTCGACGATCGCCGTGCCGCCGGCTTGTTTGATGCTCCACAGGCCGGTCGTACCGTCATCGAGCGCACCTGAGAGGACGACGCCGATCGCATGTTGCCGGTAATGATGAGCCGCCGAATGAAACAGCGCGTCGATCAGCGGCTGGAAGCGATTTTCCTTCGCGCCCTTGCGCACTGCGACCGTACCGGTTTCTACGGTCAGGTCGTGACCCGGAGGCGCGACATAGATACGGCCAGCTTCGAGCCGCTGACCATCGACCGGGTGGCTGGCCCGGATCGAGCCGCAACGCTCAAGAATGCGAGGTAGCGCGCTCTCACGGTGCGGCGAAGTGTGCAGCGCGACCAGGACGACGCCACCGAAGGCACCATCGAATCCTCCGACGACATCGCACAGGCTTTCCACGCCTCCCGCGGAAGCGCCGATGACAACCACCTTCTCAAACGGCAGCTTCGACATATTCTTGTGTGACCGTGATCAGCATGGTGACACCATTGTGGGCATTTGATTTGCCGTGCCGATTTGCTTATAAGTGATTTCGGGGCTTCGAATGGACACCAGCGACCCGAACGCCAAGCCATCTACGGGCTTTGAGATGCCGGAGCATGAGCAGCCTCGGCGCGCCAGTGAAACCGAAGAGCGCATCGCTGCCGATCAACGCCGGCGAAGGTTGAAGCGCGCAGGCGCCAACGCTCAACTGCCAGAGGCGCGCCAGGACCATGCATTGATCAACCCAGCGGTCGCTGCATTGTGCGAGGCGGTGCGTGACTACGCCATCTTCATCATGAATCCCGAAGGGATCATCGTCTACTGGGGAATGGGCGCGCACCTCATGAAATGGTGGACGAAGGAAGAGGCCGAGGGCGGCCATCTGCGACTCCTGTACCCGGAAGGCGGCAGCGAGGACGGAACCGCTGAAGCGCATCTCTTCGAATCGGCGGCCACTGGCGAATACACGGGCCAAGGTCAGCGGGTTCGTCGCGGTGGATCGACGTTCTGGGCCCAGGTCACACTCACGGCCTTGCGGGATAGAGATGGCACGCTGCTCGGCTTCGCCAAGGTCACGCAGGACCTCACGAAGCGCCGCGCCACTGAGTCCGCGGTGGCCTGGGCGAACGAGGCCGAGTCCACCCGCGAAGCCGCGTTGACCATGGCCCGGGAAGCCCACGCGGCTCGCGAGCGCGCCGAGGAAGCTCGCCTGCGCGCCGAGGCTGCTCGCCAACGCGCCGAGGAAGCAGCTCAGTTCGCCCGCGAGCAGGCCCGAGGCGCCCGAGAGCACATCGCCAACGTTCTTCGCCCAGCCCTCATGGCCAACCAGGCAGAACGCAATTCTCTGGACGCGGAGCTTGATGCCTACGTGCAGACGTTTTCGGAGCGCGAGGAAGAGGATGGCCAGATCGGTACTGAAGACACCGAGAAGTGACACCGAGAGCCGCAGAGGCAGACACCCGTGTGGGCGAGCCAAAGCTCCAACGCAGGCTGGCCGATGATGGATGGACGCTGCGCCTCCCGCAAGCGGTCGAACTCACAGCGACGCCTCCGCACGACTTTGAGCAGGGCTACCCGCATGCTGCACCGCGCCCACGCGCCCACGTGTCGCCATCGATCTGAGCGAGGCATACATGGAGATTCCGAGACCCCTAACTCCTCAGGAACAAGAACACCCACCCAAACCCGAGCTGCCGAGGTCGAGCGAGGTCGTCGTCCCCGCCGTGCATCAGAGCGAGACGCTGGAAAGAATCGCTGCTGACGCGCGCGGACGCGCAATCCGCTCAAAGGGTGCTGGCGAAAAGCGGGTGCCGCTAGCGCGAGCGGACCTTCACCTCATCAACATGACCGTCGCCGCCTTGTGCGAATCGGTCCGTGACTACGCCATCTTCATCATGAATCCCGAAGGGATCATCGTTTACTGGGGCATGGGCTCGCACCTGATGAAGTGGTGGACGCCGGAGGAGGCTGAAGGGGCTCATCTGCGCCTCCTCTATCCCGAGAACGGAAGCGAGGACGGCACCGCCGAACAGCATCTGTTCCAGGCGGCGACCGCTGGCGAATACGTCGGTGAAGGGCAGCGCGTGCGACGCGATGGCTCGACCTTCTGGGCGCACGTCACGCTCACGGCGCTGCGCGATCCCGAAGGCCGCTTGCTGTGTTTCGCGAAGGTGACGCAGGATGTAAGCAGGCGCCGAGCCATCGAAGCCGCGGTGGCGCTGGCCAACGACGCGCAGACCACCGTAGACGCATGCATGAAGACCCTATGGCGGCGGGACGCGTGAAGAAATGATGGCGAGGCAGCGGGTCCAAGCGATGATTGCGGCGCCTCGCGTCGTTCGTTCTGCCAGCTTAAACACTGACTGATAGGCCCTCCCGGCATTCCGGAAGCAGACGCTGCAAAGGACAGCTCGTGGCCGGAATCGCCGGTTCGCCGGCGTGCCGGGAAGCTGCCGGCTGCGCTGGATCTTCGCGTTGAGCGACGTTCGGTATCAGCGTTGCTGGTGGTTGGCGCAAAGGTGCAGGTTCGTGGTCCCTTAACTCGATGGGACACCATCATGAAAACCGCAGCAAGCGCCACCAGCCGACGATGTCGCCGGACTTCATCCCCGGCATGAAGCCGTCCGAGCCTCGACGACCCCTCAGGGCAGGACCGCTGCGAGCGGAACGGCTTCCACCCGCGCGGCGAGCCGATAGCGCCGGTCGCCCGGATAGACCACATAGAGCGCATCGAGCATCAGGTCGTCGAGCGCAATTCGCATCGAGGGCGTCAGCTGCGGCGCATCGGCGCGCTTGAACTCGACTCCGACACGCCGACCGCCCTTGATCATGAGCAGATCGAGCTCCGCGCCGGCATGCGTGGCCCAGAAGTAGGCTTCGTCGGGACTTGCGATCCGCAGCACCTGGTCGAGCGCGAACCCCTCCCACGACGCGCCGGATTTCGGATGGTTGAGCAACGCCCCACCATCGCCGATTCCGAGCAGCGAATGCAACAGCCCCGAGTCCCGGAAGTAGATCTTGGGCGCCTTGACCTGCCGCTTGCCGAGGTTCGCGAACCAGGGTTGCAGTTGGCGAACGAGATAGGCTTGGCTGAGCAGGTCGAGATAGCGTCGCACGGTGCTCTCGTTGACGCCGAGCGAGCGCGCCGGCTCGGCGGCGTTCCACACCTGGCCGTGATAGTGCGCGAGCATCGCCCAGAACCGGTAGAGCGCCGGGGCTGCGACGTTGACGCCCAGCTGCGGCAGGTCGCGCTCGACCGTCGCGCGGATGAACTCGCGCCGCCAGGTGACGCTGCTGGAGTCGTCTGGAGCGATGAACGAACGCGGGAAGCCCCCGCGCAGCCACAAGGCGCCCGCGCTGGCGGTGCCGGTTTCGTCGATCGTGAAGCCGCCGACCTCGATGACCTCGACGCGCCCCGCGAGGGATTCGCTCGACTGGCGCAGGAGCGCCGGCGAGGCGCTCCCCAGCACCAGGAAGCGTGCGGGCGTGCCGGGTCGATCGATCAGCACGCGCAGCACCTTGAACAGATCCGGTGCATGCTGAATCTCGTCGATGACGACCAGGCCGCGAAGGTCGCGCAGCGCCAGCAGCGGCTCGGCCAGCTGCGCCACGGCCTGAGGGTCCTCGAGATCGAACCACTGGGGCGAGCTGCTGCCGAGCAAGGCACGGGCAAGCGTGGTCTTGCCGACCTGGCGGGGGCCCACCAGCGCGACGGCCGGACTGCGCAAGAGTGCGTCGCGGACGGCGGCCAGCAGACGACCACGCTCGATCATGGTCGCGATGGTACCTTGAAATTCCGGCTCTTCATGCGGGAATTTCAATGCAAGTCCGGATGGCGTGTTCTTCTCCGGCGTAAGCTCGAGCCATGAAGAACCTGTTGCAGGGCAAGCGCGTGCTGATCACCCAGGCCGCCGAGTTCATGGGGCCGACGCTGTGCGAGGTGTTTGCCGAGCAAGGCGCCGAGGTCGTCGCCAGCGCCGAGCCGCTGGTCGATCCGGAGGCGGCTGCGCGGGTCGTCGGCGACACGGGAACGATTGACGTCCTCGTCGCCAACCTGGCGCTGCGCGCACCCGACACGCCGGCCGGCGACGTCGGCGACGACGAATGGAGAAGCGTCTTCGCCGCCCTCGTGGATCCCTTGCCGCGCCTCGCTCGCGCCGTGCTGCCGCAGATGGTGGCGCGCCGCTCGGGCAAGGTGCTCGTCATCGGCAGCGCCTCCGCCTTGCGCGGCCAGAAGCGCACCTCGACCTACAGCGCCGCGCGCGGCGCGCAGCTCGCCTGGGTGCAGGCGGTCGGGCTCGAGGTCGCGCCGCACCGGGTGCAGGTGAACGCCATCGCGCAGAACTTCGTCGACAACCCCACCTACTTCCCGGCCGAGGTGCAGGCGAATCCGCGCTTCCAGGAGCGGCTGAAGCGCGAGGTGCCGCTCGGGCGGCTGGTGTCGGCACGCGAGGACGCGGCCTTCGCGGCCTACCTGTGCAGCGACGCGGCCGACTGCTTCGTCGGCCAGGTGTTTCCGGTGTGCGGCGGCTGGGTGGCGCGGTAGCGGACGGGTCGGCGCTAACCGCGTCACGAACGGCCGAGTGTTGCCAGCCGTAACGCGCGCGAACTTCCTCCATTGCGTCACGCGGCCCGGCTAAAAAAGCCCTTCAGTTTTCGTCGGACCGGTTTGGCGCCCGCATACTTTTTCCGGACAGGCCGCGATGTGTCTGCTGACGATGGATGGGTGCCATGGGTGACAAGGGAAAGGGCTCGGTCGAGCCCGAACTGGTGTGGCGGGTGACTCCCGAGAACCCGCTCGGCGAGCTGCTCGAGCTGGTGCCGATGGAAGCGCCCTCGCGCGGCAGGAAGTCCTCGCGCAAGGTGGTCTGGACGAGGGTGCCGCCCGTCCTGCCGGAGGGTCCGGCCGGGGCGCAGCGCGTCGAGCCGGCCGCCCAGCCGGCACCGCGCGCCGCGTCGTCGACGGCGGCCAGCGCGGAGTACGCGACCAGCTGGCGGGCGTCGTCGTGGGACCTCCTGAACGGGCTCGTCGTGCGCGACGTCTCCGACAAGATCCCCGCGCGAACCTTCGACGCGCTGTTCTCGGCCAACGAGGACGCCGCGCGCCCTCCGGGCCGCAAGCAGCGCTGAGCCCGCTCAGTCGTCGCTCTCGTCGTCGACGTCTTCGGTGACGGCCTCGATGCTCTCCCGCCCGGGGATGGCGTCCTCCTCGAAGTCGTCGGGCGTGTCGGGGTGCGGGTCGGCCGGCTCGTAGCTCTCGTCGTGTCCGCCGGAGCTCACGTGGCCCTCGGTCGAGCCGCCGCGACGGGCGCTGTCGTCGGAGGTCGTCACCGACTCCTGCGACGCAGGCGGCGGTGCCGGATCGGGTTGCTCCACGTGCTGGGTCATGCCCGGAAAGGGGCAAGCGCCGTTCCGAGCGAGCCGCCGGTGGCGTGAGAGGCGCCATCGGCTGACACCCGCATCGGACCGGTCCGACGCTCGGGCGCCGGCGCGCCATGCACGATGGCGCCGGGCACCGCCGGTGTCCGTCGTCCATTGCTCGTCCCCATGAGAGCCGTCTTCGTCACCGACCGCAGCCAGGACTGGCCGTTCGAGCTCCCCGGCTCGACCGTCGTGACCGCCCGGAACTACCTCGCCGATGCCGCGACGGGTGCGGCCGGCGATGCGCAAGTGATCAACCTCTGCCGCTCCGACCGCTACCAGGGCCGCGGCTACTACGTCTCGCTGCTCGCCGAGGCGCGCGGGCACCGGCCGCTGCCCGACGTCAAGACCATCGAGGACCTGAAGTCCGAGGAGCGGGTCCAGGCCGTCGGCGCCGAGCTCGACGCCCTGGTCGACGAGACCCTGCACCACGACGCCAGCGAGCGCTTCGAGCTCGACGCCTACTTCGGCCGCGACCCGGCCGAGCGCCACCCCGTGCTCGCCGAGCAGCTGTTCGCGCACGTCCGCGCGCCGCTGCTGCGCACCCGCTTCCGGCGCGCCGACGGCCGCTGGACGCTGGAGAAGATCGCCGCCGTCGGCGTCGCCGACGTGCCCGTGCAGCACCGCCCCTTCCTGCTCGAGGCGGCGAAGGCCTTCGTCACCGAACGCGAGCCGTCGCGCAGGCCGCGCACCGGAGGCTCCGCCGCCGACCGGCCGAAGGTGGCGATCCTTCGGGACCCGGCCGAGAAGCACAAGCCGTCGAACGACGAGGCGATCCAGCGCTTCGTCGACGCGGCGCCGGCGGTCGGGCTGCAGGCCGAGGTCATCGGCCCCGATGCACTCGAGCGCCTGCCCGAGTTCGACGGCCTCCTCATCCGCTGCGGCACCGACGTCGCCGGCTTCAGCTACGAGTTCGCGCGCCGGGCCGAGGCGCTCGCCATGCCGGTGGTCGACGACCCCGACTCGATCCTCAAGTGCACGAACAAGGTCTTCCTGAGCGAGCTGATGCAGCGGCACCGCATCCCTGAGGCCAAGACGATGATCGTGCACCGCGAGAACCTGCACGAGGTGGTGCCGACGCTCGGACTGCCCTGCGTGCTGAAGCTGCCCGACAGCGGCTTCGGCCTCGACGTGCTGAAGATCGAGGCCGAGGACCAGCTCGCCAGCCAGGCCGAGCGCTTCTTCCGGATCTCGGAGCTGCTGATCGCGCAGCAGTGGCTGCCGACCGGCTTCGACTGGCGCGTCGGCGTCTACGACCGGCGCCCGCTCTTCGTCTGCAAGTACTTCATGGCGCCCGGGCACTGGAAGGTGAACAGGATCGAGCCGGGGCAGGAGGTGGTCGAGGGCGAGACCGTCGCGGTCTCGGTCGGCGAAGCGCCGGAGATCGTCGTCGACACGGCGGTGCGCGCCGCCAACCTGATCGGCCGCGGCCTCTACGGCGTCGACCTGAAGCAGGTCGACGACCGCTGCTACCTGATCGAGGTCAACGACAACCCGAACATCGACGCCGGCAACGAGGACCAGGTCCTCGGCCCTGCGCTCTACCGCGAGGTGATGGGCGTGTACGCGCGGCGGATAGCCGAGCGGCGCGGCACGGCCAGCGGCTAGACGCAGCGGGGGCGGACCACGGCAGCGGGCGTCGGGCTCAGTCCAGCCCGAGCTGGATCCGCCGCGCCACCGCGCCCCACTTCCTCGACTCCGCCGCCAGCATCGCGGCCGCCTCGGCCGGCGTGCTGCCGACCGCCGTCTGGTCGCCGGCCTTGAGCTTCTCGACGACGTCGGGTGCAGTGAGCGCGTCGACGAAGGCCTGGCGGAACTTCGCCATGATCGGCTCGGGGACGCCCTTGGGCGCGAACATCACGAGCGTGAAGTCGGCCTGGTAGCCGGCGACGCCGGCCTCGGCGAGCGTCGGCACGTCGGGCAGCGTCGGGGAGCGGCGGCTGCCCGAGACGCCGAGCGCGACGAGCTTGCCGGCACGGATGTGCGGCAGCACGGTCGGGCCGGCGAGCAGGCGGCACGGCACCTGGTTGCCCAGCACGTCCTGCGTCGCCGGGGCCGGGCCCTTGTACGGGATGTGGCGCATCTGGAAGCCGGCCATCGACTGCAGCAGCTCCATCGACAGGTGGCCGGGCACGCCGGCGCCGCCCGACGCGTAGCTCAGCGACTCGGCCTTCGCCCTGGCGATCAGCTCGCGCACCGTCTTCACGCCGAGCGCCGGGTTGCAGACGAGCGTCTGGTTGAACTGCGTGCCGATGGACACCGGCACCAGGTCCTCCGGCTTGAACGGCATCGTCTTGTAGACGTGCGGGTTGACGGTGATCAGCGAGTCGGGGCCGAAGGCCCAGGTGTAGCCGTCGGGCACGGCGCGCGCGACCTCCGCGCTGCCGAGATTGCCCCCCGCACCGGGCTTGTTGTCGATGAGGATCGGCTGCTTCAGCACCGCCTGCATCTTCTCGGCGGCGAGGCGCAGCACGATGTCGCTCGGGCCGCCGGGCGGGAACGGCAGGACGACGCGGATCGGCCGCTCCGGCCAGGAGGCCGTGCTCGCGGTCTGCGCCGTTGCCGCGCTCAGGCCAACGACGTGGGCGAGGGTCAGTGCCAGGGCGCGGAGAACGAAGGTTCGGCGTGGCATAGCGGTCTCCAGCAGGGGCGGGTCGGGCGCAATCTAGCCCATGCGGCCGGGGCGCCGGCCCGCCGGCCCGATCCGCACACCCGTGCCATGATGTCCGGCAGAGGTGATCGCGTGGACCCACAGGCTCTCGACTTCTTCAATCCCTATCGCCACGGCTTCGCCCGCGTCGCGGTCGCGGTGCCGCGGATCCGCGTCGCCGACCCGGCGTTCAACGCGGCCGAGACGGTCGCCATGCTCGAGCAGGCGGCGGCCCAGGGGGCCGTGGTCGTCGCCTTTCCCGAGCTGGGCCTCTCGGCCTACACCTGCGACGACCTGTTCCATCAGCGCGCCCTGCTCGACGCCTGCGAGGCGGCGCTGGCGAAGGTCGCCGAGGCGACGACGAGGCTCGGCGCGATCGCCATCGTCGGCCTGCCGCTGCGCGTCGACCATCGCCTCTTCAACTGCGCCGCCGTCGTCGGCAACGGCCGCGTCCTCGGCGTCGTGCCGAAGACCTACCTGCCGAACTACGGCGAGTTCTACGAGGCGCGCCAGTTCCAGCCGGGCGACACGGCGCTCTCGACCGAGATCCGCCTGCTCGGGGACGACGTGCCCTTCGGCGCCGACCTGATCTTCGAGTGCGAGGACCTGCCGCTGCTGAAGATCGCCTGCGAGATCTGCGAGGACGTGTGGGTGCCGATCCCGCCGTCGAGCTACGCGGCGCTGGCCGGCGCGACGGTGCTCGTCAACCTCTCGGCGTCGAACATCACGATCGGCAAGTCGGACTACCGGCACCGGCTCGTCAGCCTGCAGTCGTCGCGCTGCCTGGCCGCCTACCTGTACTCGTCGGCCGGGCTGGGCGAGTCGACCACCGACCTCGGCTGGGACGGCCAGGCGCTGATCTACGAGAGCGGCGACCTGCTCGCCGAATCAGAGCGCTTCGTCACCGGCTCGCACTACATCAGCGCCGACGTCGACCTCGAGCGCGTGTCGCGCGAGCGCATGCGCATGAACTCGTTCGGCTACTCGGTCGAGAAGCACGCCGAGCGCCTGTGCGCGTTCCGCCGCGTGAGCTTCGAGCTGACGCTGCCGACGTCCTTCCCGCTCGACCTGCAGCGCCGGCTCGAGCGCTTCCCCTACGTGCCTTCCGATCCGGCGACGCTCGACGAGCGCTGCATGGAGGTCTACAACATCCAGGTCAACGCGCTGCTGCAGCGGCTGAACGCCGTCGGCGGCAAGAAGCTGGTGATCGGCATCTCGGGCGGGCTGGACTCGACGCACGCCCTGCTCGTCTGCGCCGCGGCGATGGACCGCGCCGGCCTGCCGCGGAGCGACATCCTCGCCTTCACGATGCCGGGCTTCGCCACCGGCGCGCGCACGCTCGACCAGGCCAAGCGACTGATGGCCTCGGTGCGCTGCACCGCGCAGGAGATCGACATCAAGCCGAGCTGCCTGCAGATGCTGAAGGACATCGGGCACCCGTACGCGCGCGGCGAGAAGGTCTACGACATCGCCTTCGAGAACGTGCAGGCCGGCGAGCGCACCAGCCACCTGTTCCGCCTCGCCAACTTCCACGGCGGCTTCGTCGTCGGCACCGGCGACCTCTCCGAGCTGGCGCTCGGCTGGAGCACCTACGGCGTCGGCGACCACATGTCGCACTACAACGTCAACGCCAGCGTGCCGAAGACGCTGATCCGGCACCTGGTGCGCTGGGTCGCGGCGAGCGGCTCGGTCGAGCGCGGCGACGACCCGGTGCTCGACGAAATCCTGTCGACGCAGATCAGCCCCGAGCTGGTGCCGGGCGATGCCAAGGGGCAGCCGGAGCAGAGCAGCGAGGCGAGCGTCGGCCCCTACGAACTTCAGGACTTCCACCTCTACCAAATCCTGCGCTACGGCTTCGCGCCGACCAAGGTCGCGTTCCTCGCCTGGACGGCGTGGCACGACGCTTCCAGGGGCACCTGGCCCGATGCCCCCGACGTGCAGCACAACGCCTACACGCTGGCCGAGATCAAGAAGCACCTGCGCACTTTCTGCTGGCGCTTCTTCAAGACCAGCCAGTTCAAGCGCTCGGCGGTGCCGAACGCGCCCAAGGTGGGCTCGGGCGGGTCGCTCTCGCCGCGCGGCGACTGGCGCGCGCCGAGCGACTCGGAAGCGACGGTCTGGCTCGAGGACGTGGACCGCATTCCCGAGGCGTGAACTTCCCCGGCCCTCGGGGGTCGACGACAACAACATCAGGAGTCCCGGTATGAAGCGTGTCGTGCTCTTCGTCATGACCAACCTCGCGGTGATGCTGGTCCTCTCGGTCGTGCTGAAGCTGTTCGGCATCGACCGGGCGATGGCGCAGGAGGGGATCGACTTCGGCTCGCTGCTCGCCTTCTCGGCCGTGCTCGGCTTCGGCGGCGCGATCGTCTCGCTGCTGATCTCGAAGCCGGTCGCGAAGTGGTCCACCGGCGCGAAGGTCATCGACGGCACCGAGGGCACCACGCAGGCATGGCTGGTCGAGTCGGTGCGGCGGCTGGCGCAGAAGGCGAACATCGGCATGCCCGAGGTGGCCATCTTCGAAGGCGCGCCGAACGCCTTCGCCACAGGCGCCTTCAAGAACTCGGCGCTGGTCGCCGTCTCCACGGGGCTCCTGCAGTCGATGAACCGCGAGGAAGTGGAGGCGGTCCTCGGCCACGAGGTCGCGCACGTGGCCAACGGCGACATGGTGACCCTGACGCTGATCCAGGGGGTGCTTAACACCTTCGTCATCTTCCTGGCCCGCGTCGTCGGCACGATGGTCGACCGGGCCATCTTCCGCACCGAGCGCGGCGTCGGTCCGGGCTACTACATCACGGTGTTCGTCTGCGAGATGCTGTTCGCGGTGCTCGCTTCGCTGATCGTCGCCTGGTTCTCGCGCCAGCGCGAGTTCCGCGCCGACCGGGGCTCGGCCGACTACCTCGGCACGCCGCGGCCGATGGTGAGCGCGCTGGCGCGCCTCGGCGGCAAGGAGCCGGCGCCGCTGCCCGAATCGCTGCGCGCCTTCGGCATCAACGACCGCCCCGGCTGGATGGCGCTGTTCTCGAGCCACCCGCCCATCGAGCAGCGGATCGCCGCGCTCCAGGCGCCGCGGTAAGCCGCCGCCGCGGAGCGCCCGCGGCCGGCGCTTCCCTGGGGGTGGCCCGCCCGCGATCGCGGGACTATCCTCCGCGCGGGGGAGGGGATCGCGATGGGCTTGCTCCAAGCGCTCGGACTGACAGCGCCGTCCGTGGCCGCGGCGAACACCGCGCCGCCGACTGGTGGCGGCGAAGGCCCGCTCGACGTCAAGGCCGACGTCGGCGCGGTGCTGCAGGAGGTGCTCGACCTCGTGCTCGGCGGCATTTCGGACGACGACGCGCGCAAGGCGGTCAACGCCGAGTACCTCAAGCTGAAGACCGCCTTCGACAAGGCCGACAAGCTCGGCTCGACGAAGGCGAAGGTGGCCGCCTGGCAGGCCATCCTCGCGCCGGCCCAGGCGCTGCGCACGCGCGCGGACGGCATCCGCTACGCCTTCGGCCTGTGGGACGGCAACGGCAAGGCGCTCGTCGCGCCGGCCCGCGCCGCGATTGGCAAGGTGGGCGGCGCGGCGAAGGCGGTGCTCGAGACCACGCTCTCCGGCCTGGAGGCCGACGCGATCCGCGCCGCGCGTGCCGGCGACAGCACGGCGCTGCAGTCGACCGTCCAGCCGAAGCTCGTGAAGCTGCACGAGCTGGCGACGACGCTGCCGAAGCGATCGACCGAGATCGACGCCGGTATCGCTGCCGCCGCGAAGGTGCTGCTGGCGCTCGACAAGGCGCGCGCCAGCGAGCTCCTGGTGCGGCTCGCCGCCCTGCAGAACGCGAAGGCCAGCGGCTGGCCGGCGGGCGCCACCTTGGACGAGGTCGCCGCCTCCCTCGACGGCCTGCTCGCCGAAGCCAGGGCGCTGCAGACCGAGGGCCGGGCACTGGCGACCGGGCTCCAGGACGAGCGCGAGCTGGCGATCGTGCGCAAGCGCCTCGACGAGCTGAAGGCGCGCATCGCCCGCGCCGACGACACCCCCGTGCCGCCGTACATCGAGCTGCGCCAGTCCAACGTGCGCAACTTCGCAAAGACCATCGAGGAGCAGATGGCGGCGAAGAACAAGGCCGCGGTGCTGAAGACGCTGGGCCTGCTCACGTTGTCGCTCGGCGACATGGAGGGCATGAAGGATCGGCACGCCGAGTACCGGCGCAAGTTCGAGGCGGCGCGCGACGGCGCGGTGAAGAAAGCGCGGGCGCTGAAGCTGAAGCCGGCCGACTTCGCGGCCTCGCGCGACAAGCAGCTGCAGGACCGCGAGAACGAGATCGAGGCATCGACGGGGAAAGGCGTGTTCGACCCGGCGCTGCGCCAGATCGACATCTGGGTCCGGCAAGCCGACGCTTGGGGCCAGGCGCAGGCGGCCTACGACAACCTGCACAGCAAGTCGCCCGACGTCGGCAAGCTCGAGGACCTGGCCCGGCTGCCGGGCGGCGACAAGGTGCTCGACCAGCTCGTCGCCGACCTGCCGCCGACGACCACGCCGAAGGTGCTCTACGCCGCGCTGAAGGCGCGCTACGGCGTCGAGATCACGCAGTACTCGAACATGAAGAAGGACAAGGACGGCAAGCCGAGCTGGGACATCGACACGAGCACCAAGCTCGACCCGACGAAGCCCGATCCAGACCAGGAGGTCGACCTGGAAGGCCTGTATTCGGTGCTCGGCAAGGTGCCGAACCAGGACGTGCAGTACGTCGAGAAGATCAAGCGCGTCACGAAGGACAAGGTGGCTGCCATCTACGACGGCGGCATCCTGAACGACACCATCGAGCTGCACTGCGGCCGGCCCGGGTCGCTGCAGGCCGAGACGACGGACTTCAACGCGCCGGGCGAGGTCGTCCCGCCCGGCGAGTCGGTGCAGGCCGGCTGCGAGCCGCCGGCCGGCGCTGCCGATGCGCCGTGGTTCGACTTCACCGTGCTGCACGAGGTGGGCCATGCGGTCGACGACGCCCGCAACATCATGGGCGGCGACCGCGGCAAGGACGCCGGCTGGTCGACGCCGGGCACCGGGACGATCGCCGAGAAGATCGCCGCCACCGTCGGCTACGACAAGAAGTACATCGAGAACATGCTCGACGACAAGGCGAGCAGTCCGCCGAAGAAGGTGCCGAAGCCGCCCGAGGGCACGAAGCAGGCCGACTGGGACAAGGCGCGGGCCGAGGCCGAGGCCTGGGTGAGGGACATCCGGGTCGGCAAGAAGCCGTGGGGCAACGCGGCGGTGGCGAAGAAGCGCGCCACGGCCGACGGCATGGTCTACCACGAGGGCTATGAAGGCTACTGGGTGGGCTATCGCTACTCGGCGCGAGCCCAGGGCATCACCGGCTACCAGTTCCGCGCCCCGGCCGAATGGTTCGCCGAGCTGTACGCGGCCTACCACATGCAGAAGCTCAACCCAGCGCACCCCGCGTCGAAGTGGCTGGCGACGCTCAAGGCGCAGTCGCAGACGTCCTGACCGCGGGAGACCTCCGATGTCGCTCTTCTAGACCACCGAACTCGACTGCCCGGCGTGCCAGCGGCCGCTGTCGTTCGAGACCGTGCACAGCCTCAACGCCGACCGTCGGCCCGACCTGCGCCAGGCCATCGTCGACGGCAGCTTCCAGCGCATGCAGTGCCCGCATTGCGGCGCCGGCTTCCGGCTCGACTGCGACTTCACGCTCCTCGACGTGAAGCGCGGCCAGTGGATCGTCGCCGCGCCGGTGGCGGCCATCGCCGAGTGGGAGGCGCGCGAGGCCGCCGCCCGCGCGACCTTCGCCCGCGCCTACGGCGAAGAAGCGCCTCCCATCGCCCGCGAGATCGGCCGCACGCTGAAGCCGCGCATCGTGTTCGGCTGGCCGGCCTTGCGCGAGAAGCTGGTCGCCGCAGATCTCGGGCTCGACGACGTCGCGCTCGAAGCGGTCAAGGCCACCGTGCTGCGTGCGTCGGGATCGATCCCGGGCCGGGCCGTCGCCGAGCTGCGCCTGATCGCCGCCGACGGCGACGGGCTGCTGCTCGCCTGGCAACGCAGCTACGACGGCGCCGCCGGCGACGTGCTGTCGGCGCCGCGCGCGCTGCACGACCAGATCGCCGCCGACAGCGGCGGCGGCTGGGCCGCGTTTCGCGCCGGCTTCGACGACGCCCTGTTCGTCGACCTCAAGCGCGAGCTGGTGCCCGGACGGAAGGCCGCCTGACGGCCAGCGCCGCCCGGCGCGTCAGAAGGCGATCGTCACCCCGAACATCGCCGCCGGCGCCGACGCCTTGCCGGCGGCCGGCCAGTCGCCCTGGATGCTGAAGCCGAACTTGGCCGAGATCTCGGACTTCGTCTTCAGCGTCTTCGCCTTCTTCGCGGAATCCTTGACCGGCGCCATGACCTCCTGCAGCTTCTTGTTCAGCGCCGCGGCGTCCTCGATGCTGCGCACGCCCTTGTCGCCGGCGAGCTTGTAGAGCTCCTGGATCTGCCGGTCGGCGCTCGTGAAGAGATCCTGCAGGCTGGCCGTCTCGACCGGCTCGCCCATCGAGAAGGACACCTCGAACTTGTAGCCGGAGGTGGAGACGTTGGCGGCGAAGGAGAGCTTGTCGCCCTCGTTCACGAAGCTGCGGCCGGCCTTCAGGGCGATGTCGATCTGCACCGTGCCGCCGACCTCGCCGCTGGTCGAGCCGCTGGCGCCGCCCTTGAGCGTGGTGTTGCCGTTCTTGTACTCGAGCTCGATCTTGCCGCGGACGTCCTTGAGCGTCTTCTCGAGCTCGGCCGCGAGCTTCAGGTCCTTGGTCTGGTGCACGACCTTGAGCTTGGCCGAGAGGTCGTCGGCCTTCTGCTTCAGCTCGGCCGCGACCTTCGTCTTGCCTTCGCGGAGCATGACCTCGATCGCCGCCTTGGTCTCGTCGAGCGCCTTCTCGAAGCTGGCGGTGACGACGACGCCGGTCTTGACGGCGGTGAGCTCGAGCTTGGCGGTGACCTTGTCGCCGGCCGCCGTGACCTGGAGTGCCCCCTCGAGCGTCGGGTTCGCGAAGTACGCCTTCAGCTTGCCCTGCAGCTCCTTGAGGTCGACCTCGGCCTCGACGCCGGCCTTGACCGCGTCCTTGTCGTTCTTGTCCTTCTTGAGGTAGGCGACGCTGGCGGCGATCTTCTCCTCGGACGCCTTGGCGGTGATGGTGATCTTCTCCTGGAGCTTCTTCCAGGCCGCGTTGAAGACCGCCTCGCGCTTCTCGTAGTCCGCCGCCAGCTCGGCCGTGATCTGCTCGCCGCTCTTCTTCTTCTGCTCGATGTCGAGCTTGAGCTTGTCGCGCTCCGCCTTCAGCTTCAGGACGATGCTGGCGCCGTCGCTGATCTTCTTCCACTCGCCGCGCAGCTGCGGATCGAATTCCTTCCAGCCGTCGTTCTCGACCTGGATGTGGAAGTTGTCGTTCTTCAGCGCCACCGACGTGCCGCCCTTGCCGGCCGTGGCATCGACGTCGCCCGCCGGCGTCTGCACCGCGAGCGCCGCGCCCGCCAGCGAGAGCTTCACGACGCCGCCTTCGATCTTGACGGTGACGCCCGCCGGCAGCTCCGACATGTAGGCGGCGAGCAGGCGGTCGGTGTTCACCGTCATCGGATTCTTGCTCGTCGACGCGGCCCAGCCGTGCTGGGCGCCGCGGGCCATCACCGCCTTCTCCACCACCGTCATCAGCGCCCTGGGCGACGGCAGCTTGCCTTTCATCTCGGGCACCTTGATCGCGGTGTCCTGGACCCACTGCGACAGGCCGGCCGCCTCCGGGAAGCGCTTGCGCACGTCGCCCATGATCTGCGCGTAGCCCGAGCGGCTGATCTCCTCGCCGGGCATGCGCGCGATGTACGCCTCGACGTCGGCGAGCGCCTTGTTGACCTTCACGAGCGCCAGCTCGGCGGCCTTCTTGTCCTTCTGCCTCGTCTCCTCGAGCACCTTGCCGAGCACGTTGGGATCCATGAAGGGGTTGACCCGAGGCGCGCGCGGCGTGTACTCGTCCGGCGACAGCACCGGCGCGCCGCCGCTGCCGACGGACACGGGTGACGGCATGGTGCCGGCGGGCGGCGGCGCGCCCTTCGCGTTCGGCAGCGCCGTGCTCTTCGGAAGACCCAGCGCCTCGAGCAGTCCGCCAGCCATCGTCACGCCCTCCTCGTTTTCGGGAGCGCGAGATATAGCACGAAGGATCGGCGCGACCATCCCTGCAAAGGACGAGCCGCCGTGGCGGCGCGCGCGAGCGGCCCTACGCCGCGGCGAGGGCGAGAGCGACGCCGATGCCTGCCGTCAGCAGGACGAACGCGAGGCCGACGCGCGACAGGAAGCTCGGGCCGTCGTCGGCGCGCGGAAGGGTGGATTCCGGAAATTCGCTCATGCGGCAACGATACGGCGCCGCGTCGTCTTCGCACCGGGCAGGTTGCAACAAAACCCGTCGCGTGGGACATGCTGCACGCCGCGCCCGCAGCGCTCCGCCTCGCCGCGCACGCGAGGCATACTGCCGCGACCATGCCGACCCCGCCCAGCGCCTCCGACTTCGATTCCGACGCGGTTCGCCGCCTGCGCGACGACCTGGCCCTGGCGCTGCGGGCCGCGGCGCACCACGGCCTCGGCGAAGGCGTGTGCAACCACTTCAGCATCGAGCTGCCCGACCGCTCCGGCCGCTTCCTCCTCAACCCGCGCGGCCTGCTCTGGAGCGAGGTCGGCGCCGACGACATCGTGATGGTCGACGGCGAGGGCCGCCGGCTGGCCGGCCGGCACGCGGTCGAGCCGACGGCGATGTTCATCCACGCCGCGGTCCACCGCCTGGGCGGCAAAGCGTGCGTCCTGCACACGCACATGCCTTACGCGACTGCCTTGACCCTCACCGCCGACCGGTGCCTCGACACCACGCTGTCGCAGAACGCCATGCGCTTCCACGGACGGATCGCGGTCGATGCGCACTACAACGGCGTGGCGCTGGACGCGAGCGAGGGCGAACGGATCGCCGCGGCGATGGGCAGGGCCGACTTCGCCTTCCTAGGCAACCACGGCGTCGTCGTCTGCGGGGAGCGCATGGACTGGGCCTACGACGACCTCTACTACCTCGAGCGCGCCTGCATGGCGCAGGTCATGGCGGAGTCGACCGGGCGGCGCCTGCTCCCGGTCGAGGCCTCGATCGCGGAGCGGGTGCGCGACCAGACCCTCGGCGAGCGCCTGCAGTCGGAGCTGTTCTTCGAGGCGCTCCGGCGCACCCTGCCCGCGGCCGCCGGCCCGGCGTGAGCGCCGTGCGCGTCGAAACGGTTCGTCACCGCTTGCGCGCGCTCGGCGCACGGCCGGTCCACGAGGAGCGCGTGCTGCGCCAGTGGGCGCGCGCCGAGCCTCAGGCGCACGGACGGCGGCGACCCGACGACTTCCTGCCGCTCGCGCTGCGCGCCGCCCTGCCGGCGCTCGAAGCCGATCTGCGCGGCCTCGCCGTGCTGCGTGCCGAGCACGCCGGGGCCGACGGCTCGCGCCGCCTCCTCGTCGGCCTCGCCGACGGCCGCACGGTCGAGGCGGTGCTGCTGCCGCGCCGCGGCCTCTGCGTGTCGAGCCAGGTCGGCTGCGCCGTCGGCTGCGTGTTCTGCATGACCGGCGTCGGCGGCCTCGAGCGGCAGCTCGGCAGCGCCGAGATCGTCGCCCAGGTCGCGCTCGCCCGCAGCCTGCGCCCGGTGACGAAGGTCGTTTTCATGGGCATGGGCGAGCCGGCGCACAACCTCGAGGCGGTGCTGGAGGCCATCGACCTGCTCGGCACCGGCGGCGGCCTCGGCCACAAGCAGCTGGTGTTCTCGACCGTGGGCGACCGGCGCGCGTTCGAGCGCCTGCCCCGCGGGCGCGTGAAGCCGGCGTTGGCGCTGTCGCTGCACAGCACGGACCCCGCCGTGCGTGCGCGCCTGCTGCCGCGCGCTCCGGCCATTGCACCCGACGAGCTGGTCGCGCTCGGCGACGCCTACGCGCGCGCCACCGGCTACCCGATGCAGGTGCAGTGGACGCTGCTCGACGGCATCAACGACCACGCCGGCGAGATCGAGGGCCTGGTGCGCCTGCTCGCCGGCAAGCTCGCGGTGCTGAACCTCATCCCGTACAACACCATCGACGGCCCTGCCTTCGCGCGGCCGCCCGACGAGCGCTCGCGAGGCATGGCCCGCGAGCTGCACCGGCGCGGCGTGCTGACCAAGCTGCGCCAGTCGGCAGGGCAGGACGTGCAGGCGGGATGCGGGCAGCTGAGGGCGCGGCATGAGCGCGGCGAGGAGCGCCGGATCGAGATCGTCGCCGCCTGAGCCGAGACGCTCAGCCGGCGTTTCGCATGCGCAGCAGCCGGGCCTCTTCCTCGGCCCGCGCGTCGCCGACGACGCGCAGCACGCCCTGCACATCGACCGGCGCCTGGCGCGCCTCGAAACGGCCGCTGAGCGGCGTCCCCGGCTGCAGCACGCCGCGCGTGTAGAGGGCCCAGATCTCGGCGCCGAACTGGGTCGCGAGCAGCTCCGGGGCGAAGCGGCCGAAGAAACCGCGCAGATTGTCGACGTCGCGCAGCAGCATCCGCTGCGCGTGGTTGTTGCCGGCGGCGTCGACGGCCTGGGGCAGGTCGATGATTACCGGGCCATCGGCGGCGAGCAGGATGTTGAACTCCGACAGGTCGCCGTGGATCACGCCGGCGCAGAGCATGCGCACCACCTCGCGCAGCAAGGTGGCGTGGTGCGCACGCGCCTCCTCGGCGCTGAAGGCGACGTCGTTGAGGCGCGGCGCCGCGCCGCCTTCGGCATCGACGACCAGCTCCATCAGCAGCACGCCGTCGTGGAAGTTGAACGGCCGCGGCACGCGCACGCCGGCGGCGGCCAGGCGATGCAGCGCGTCGACCTCGGCGCTCTGCCAGGCCGCTTCCTGCGCCTCGCGCCCGAAGCGCGTGCCCTTGGCCATCGCCCGGGCTTGCCGGCTGTTCTTGACCTTGCGGTTCTCGGTGTAGTCGACGGCCTGGCGGAAGCTGCGCTCGGTCGCTTCCTTGTAGACCTTGGCGCAGCGCGTCTCGTCGCCGCAGCGCACGACGTAGACGGTCGCTTCCTTGCCGCTCATGAGCTGGCGCACGACGGCGTCGATCAGGCCTTCCTCGAGCAGCGGGCGCAGCCGCGGCGGTGCCTTCACGACCCGCTGCCGGTCTCGACCGCCGACAGCCAGGCGGGCTGCGGCCAGTCCTGCAGCTCGGCGACGCGCCGGACGACCCAGACGGCTTCGGCGGCGGCGAAGGCGTCGGCGTCGGCGCGCAGGCCGTCGTGGCAACGCTTCAGCGCCTCGCCGGTGTCGTCGCCTTCCTGGTGCCGGCCGGCCAGGAAGGCCGCGGCGTGCAGGGCGACGTCCTCGCAGAGCTCGTGCCGGGCCTCGATCTCGGCACGCGGCCGCAGCGGCCTGCCATGACGCGAGTGAAGCGCGAGGAAGGACTCGGGGACGAGCGTCTGGTTATGGTCGTAGTGGTCGTGCACGGCGGGCAGACTACACCGCCGCGCCGCACCTATGATTTGGCCAGGCGGCACGAGGCCCCAGGCCCGGCACGAGCACCCAGGACACGCCATGACCCGGACCCTCCCCAAACGCGAAGACCTCACCGTCTGCTTCGCCCACCCCGCCTACCGCATGCAGGAGCGCTTCCTGCTGCGCGACACCGGCATTCGCTCGTTCGAGGTGCGCAGCCTCGACGAGCTGAAGGAGCGCATCGGCGACGCCGACGTGCTGTCGGTCTCCGGCCTGTGGCGCAACGAGCTCATCGAGCGAGCGCCCCGCCTCGTCTTCATCCAGTCGATCAGCGCCGGAACCGACCAGTACTCGCGCGAGCTCCTCGGCCAGGCAGGGATCCGCGTCGCCAGCGCCCAGGGCTCGAACGAGCGCGCCGTCGCCGAGCATGCGGTGGCGCTGATGCTGGCCTTGGCGCGCAAGCTGCCGATGGCGCGCGACCACCAGGCCCAGCGCAAGTGGCGCGGCCTGATCTCCGAGATTCCGCAGCGCGAGGACGAGCTCGGCGGCAAGACGCTGGTGATCGTCGGCATGGGCCGCATCGGTTCGCGCCTCGCCACGCTGGCCAGGGCCTTCGACATGCGGGTGATCGGCGTCAAGCGCGATCCGTCCCGGGGTGCCGACGCGGCCGACCGGGTCGTGGCGCAGGAAGAGCTGACCACGGTCCTGCCCGAGGCGGATTTCGTCGCCCTCACCTGCCCGCTCAACCCGGGGACGGAGAACATCATCGATGCGCGCACGCTCGGCGCCATGAAGCGCGCGGCCTGCCTGATCAACGTGGCCCGCGGCAAGGTGGTGCACGAGCCGTCGCTGCTCGACGCCCTGCAGGCCGGAACCATCGCCGCCGCCGCGCTCGACTGCGCCTGGGAGGAGCCGCTGCCGCCGTCCTCGCCGCTGTGGACGGCGCCCAACGTCTTCATCACCCCGCACACCGCGGGCGAGACGCAGAAGTACGAGGACAACGTGCTGGACCTGCTTCTCGAGAACCTCGACCGCGTGTGGCGCGGCGAGACCGCGCTCAGGAATCAGTTCGTCTGATCGGTCCCGTTTTCGCTCACCCTGCTTTCCTTCTTTGCCGTGGCGCTCGCGCCGAGGAGAACACCATGACGCTCGGATCCATGTTCACTTCCGTCGGGCTCCGCGCCGTCGCCGCGACGCTGCTCTGCGCCGCCGCGATCGGCTCCGCCGTGGGCCAGGCCCAGGACTATCCGAGCAAGCCGATCGCCTTCGTCGTCATGTACCCGCCCGGCGGCGCCTCCGACGTGGTGGCACGCGTCCTGGCGCAGAAGCTCGGCGCGGCCTGGAAGCAGTCCGTCGTGGTGGAGAACCGGCCCGGCGCCAACGGGATCATCGCCATGCAGCACGTCGCCAAGGCGCCGGCCGACGGACACACGCTGCTGATGGGCAACGTCGGGCCGAACGCCATCAACGCCAGCATCTACAAGATGCCGATCGACCCGGCGAAGGAGTTCGCGCCGGTGGTGCTGACCAACCTCGTGCCGCTGATGCTCGTCGTCAACGCGGCGTCGGACGTGAGCTCGGTGCAGGACCTGATCGCCAAGGCGAAGGCGAACCCGTCGCGGTTCTCCTACGGCACCGGCGGCACCGGCACGGCCGGCCACTTCGCGATGGAGCTGTTCATGATGAACGCCGGCATCCGCATGGAGCGCGTCAGCTACAAGGGCGACGGCCTGGCCCTCACCGACATGATCGGCGGCCACATCCACGCCATGTTCACGACCGGAGCATCG
Source organism: Caldimonas sp. (assembly GCA_036263655.1). Taxonomy (GTDB): domain Bacteria; phylum Pseudomonadota; class Gammaproteobacteria; order Burkholderiales; family Burkholderiaceae_C; genus Schlegelella_A. Next base: position 42,707 of record DATAGP010000062.1, read on the forward strand.
TCGCTGCAGCATGTGCAGTCCGGCCGCCTGAAGGTCCTCGCGGTAGCGACCAAGGCGCGGCTGCCGAGCCTTCCCAACGTTCCCACCGTGGCCGAGCTCGGCATGCCCGGCTTCGAGGCCGTGTCCTGGGGCGGCGTGCTGGTGCCGGCGGCCACGCCGAAGCCGGTGATCGCCAAGCTCAATGCCGAGATCAATCGCATCCTCGAGATGCCCGACGTGCGCGAGTCGCTCGCCAAGACCGGCTCCGAAGTGGCGGGCGGCACGCCCGAGGAGTTCGAGAAGTACATCGCCTTCGAGACCGGCAAGTGGGCGAAGGTCGCGCAGACGGCGAACATCAAGGTCGAGTGAGAGCGGTCCGCCGCGTGCTGCTGGCCGCGGCCTGACCCAGGCGAGCCTCTCGTCGCTGCGGCGGTCGACCTTCGAAGGACGGCGCTTCCTCCGACACGCCGGAAGGACGACCCGGCCGTGATTCGTCGGCATCGCACGGATCGCAAGAACATAATCGGCCAGGGCGCGCCGAAGGGCCTCTGTTACCCGCCCCTACGGAGCGACCACCCATGACGAACGACAAAGGACTCGCTGCTGTCCTGCGACAGCACGAGCAGAAGGTCCTGCAGGACTGGACCGGAGCCCTGGAGGAAAGCGCCTCCACGCGCGGCGGCTCGAGCGGCGACGACCTTCGCAGCCAGTCCAAGGGCTTCCTGGCCGCTCTCGTGACGGCCACCCGACACTCGACCGACGGAGAGCTCGCCGGCCGCGAATGGGACGACGTGCGCGCCCTGCTCGCCGACATCTCGCGCGACCGGGCGCTCGCCGGCTTCAGCCCGGCCGAGACCGCCACCTTCGTGTTCTCGCTGAAGCAGCCGATCTTCGTCGTGCTCCGGGACGCTCTCGCCGACGAGCCGCGCCGCTTCAGCGACGAGATCTGGGCCACCTCGATGCTGCTCGACAAGCTGGGCTTGTTCACGATCGAGGCGTACCAGCGCAGCCGCGAAGAGGTCATCGAGCGCCAGCAGCAGGAGCTGCTCGATCTCTCGACCCCGGTGGTGCAGCTGTGGGACGGCATCCTGGCCCTGCCGCTCATCGGCACGCTGGACAGCGAGCGCACGCAGATCGTCATGGAAAGCCTGCTCGAAGCCATCGTCGAAAAGGAGGCGACCGTCGCGATCCTCGACATCACGGGCGTGCCGACGGTCGACACGCTGGTCGCGCAGCACCTGATGAAGACCGTCGCCGCGGCGCGGCTGATGGGCGCCGAATGCATCATCAGCGGCATCCGGCCGCAGATCGCGCAGACCATCGTCCATCTCGGCGTCGACCTCGGCGGCGTGATCACCAAGGCGACGCTGGCCGGGGCCCTGAAGATCGCGCTGCGCAAGACCGGGCAGGCCGTGCAGAAGGTCGATCTCGCGAAGACCCCCGACTAGGCGACCGACATGGACCACATCCCGGTTCTGAAGGTCGGCAGCTTTCTCCTCGTCACGATCCAGATCGAGCTCCACGACGAGCTGGCGATGACCCTCCAGGACGACCTGACGCAGCGCCTGGCGAAGACCGGAGCCCGCGGCGTCCTGATCGACATCTCGGCGCTCGAGATCGTCGATTCATTCATCGGCCGGATGCTGGCCCAGATCTCGTCCATCGTGAGGGTGATGGACGCCACGATGGTGCTCGTCGGCATGCGGCCGGCGGTCGCCATCACCCTGGTCGAGCTCGGCATGACCATGGCCGGCGTCCGCACCGCCCTGAACGTCGATAAGGGCCTGGCCCTGCTCCGCGACTCCTTGGATGAATCGGGAGTGCCGGAATCGACCAGCTGACATCCCAGCTCGTACCGATCTCGACTCCCGAGCAGGTCAACGCGGCGCGCAAGGTGGTCCAGGACCGCGCGGTGGCGCTCGGATTCGGCACGCTCGAGCGGACGAAGTTCGTGACGGCCGTGAGCGAGCTGGCGCGCAACACGCTGGTCCATGGCGGCGGCGGGACCATGACGCTCACCGAAGTCACGGCCAAGGGCCGGCTCGGCCTGCAGGTCGACTTCGAGGACCAGGGCCCCGGCATCGCCGATGTCTCCCTCGCCCTCCAGGACGGATTCACCACTGCCCGAAGCCTCGGCCTCGGGCTCGGCGGCGCGAGGCGCCTCGTCAGCGAGTTCGAGATCAGCTCGACGCCGGGGGCCGGAACCCACGTCCGGATCGTCCAATGGAAACGACGATAGAAGTGGGCGACCCCAGCCGGGTCGCCGAAGTGCGCCGGGCAGTGGCCGTGATCGGCCACTCGCACGGGTTGAGCGAGGACTTCGTCGGTCAGGCCTCGCTGGTCACGACCGAGCTGTGCACGAACATCCTCAAGTACGCCTCGCGGGGGACGATCACCCTCAGCACGCACGAGCCGGGCGGTGCCCCAAGCGGCCTCGACATCGTCGCGCTGGACAAGGGCCCGGGCATCGCCAACGTCGAGGCATCGTCCCGAGACGGCCACTCGACCGGCGGCAGCCTGGGCCTGGGCCTGGGCACCATCCGGCGAGCGGCCTCGCTCTTCGACACCTACAGCATGCCCGCCGTGGGCACCGGCGTCTTCGTGCGCCTCACCGAGAAGAAGGCGACGGCGCCCAGTGCCGCCTTCGACGTCGGCGCACGATTGGTTCCCATGCGCAACGAGCGGGTGTCGGGGGATGGGTGGGCGCAAGTGCCGGTCGGGCCGTCGCTGGCGATCTCCGTCGTCGATGGCCTCGGGCACGGGCCGAAGGCGGCCGCGGCCGCGCAAGCCGCCCTCGCCGCGTTCAAGGGCTGCATCGCCAGCGTCGGCCCTTCGCAGGCGATCAGGCTGGCGCACCAGGCGCTGCTGTCGACGCGAGGGGCCGTCATGATCGCCATCGTCATCGATCCGAAGACCGGGACCCTGCGCTTCTCCGGGATCGGCAACGTCGCCGCGGTGATTCACACCGGCGACGCCGTGGCCCGCCTGCCGTCGAGCGACGGCACGGTCGGCTACGGCATGCGAACGCCGCGCGAATCGACCCACGCCTGGGAGAAGCGCTCGATCCTGATCATCAACAGCGATGGCCTCAGCTCCCGCTGGAACCTGTCGGGACACCCGGGACTGCTCAGCCGTCACCCGCTGCTGATCGCCTCGGTCCTGCACCGGGACTTCTCCCGCAACACCGACGACGCGACCGTCGTGGTCGTCAGGCAGGCCGCCTGATGCTGGCCCCGGTCCTCACCGTCAGCCTGCAGAGCGACCACAGCCTGGTCATGCTGCGCGACCGCTGCCGGCAGGTCGGCGAGCTGTTCGGACTCGAGACCCTGCAGCGGACCCGACTGACGACCGCCGTCTCCGAGATCGGCCGCAACGCGCTGCAGCATGCCGGCGGCGCCGTGGTGCACTTCCTCGTCGGCGATGCGTCGCGGCCGGCGGTCCAGGCCGTCCTGGTCCGCGTCACCGACAAGGGCGCCGGCATCGCGACGTCCGTGTGGCGGGACGGCGCCCTGGTTCCTGGCCTGCAGACCCGCGGCCTGCACGGCAGCCAGCGGCTCGTCGACGGCTTCTGGATCGAGACGGCGGCGGGAAAGGGGACCAGCGTCTTCCTCGAGATGCATCTGCGCCGCGAGGCGGCCTACATGAGCACCCAGTCGATCCAGGACCGGGTCGACGAGCTGATCCGCAGGAAGCCGCGGAGCCCGCGGGAGGAACTGGAGCACCAGAACCGCGAGATGCTGCACACGCTCGAGGAACTGCGGCAGCGCCAGGTCGAGCTCGAGCAGGCCGACACGCGCAAGAACGAGTTCGTCGCCATGCTGGCGCACGAGCTGCGCAACCCGCTCGGGGCGATCACCATGACGCTGGCCGTGCTCCGGCTCAAGAAGGACGTGGGCCCGGAGGAGCTGCAGAAGTACGGCAATGCGATCGGCCGCCAGGCGTCGCAGCTCACCAAGCTGGTCAACGACCTGATGGACGTCTCGCGCGTCTCGCGCGGCAAGGTCCAGCTGGAGCGGGAAGTCGTCGAGGTCGACGTGCTGGTCGCCCAGGCCATCGAGATGACACGCGCCTTTCTCGATGCCAAGAACCAGCGCCTGACGCTCTCGTCCACGCCCGGCAAGGTGCACGTCGACGTCGACGTGGTGCGGATGAAGCAGGTCCTCAGCAACCTGATCCACAACTCTGCCCGCTACTCGCCCGAGGGCGGGCTCGTCGAAGTCAACGTGACCTCGAGCGGGCCGGCCGTCTCGATCGCCGTCAAGGACTACGGCATCGGCATCGAGAGCGACATGCTGCCGCGCGTCTTCGATCTCTTCGCCCAGGGCGCGAACGGCCTGGCCCGGCAAGGCACCGGCCTCGGCATCGGCCTGACCATCGTGCAGCGCCTGGTCCTCGATCACGGCGGCACGGTGACGGCCAGCAGTGCAGGGCCGGCGCAGGGGAGCGAATTCGTCGTGACGCTCGCCACCGCGCCGGCGCCGGCACCTGTCGCCGAGCCGCAGGCGGCTGCCGCGCACGCCGCTTCGTCGCTGCGGGTGCTCCTCGCCGACGACAACGAGGATGCGGCGGCGGCCGTGCGGGAGATGCTCGAGCTGAGCGGCTACGCCTGCGTCGTGGCGAGCGACGGCGTCGCGGCGGTGCAGGCGGCCACCATGCATCCGCCCGACATCGCCATCGTCGACATCGGCCTGCCGCTGCTCGACGGATTCGGCGTCGTCGAAGCGCTGCGCCGGCTGCGTGGCGAGGGCCTGCCGATCATCGCGATCAGCGGCTACTCCAGCCCGCAGATCAGGGCCCGCGCCGAGCGCGCCGGCTTCAGCGACTACTTCGTCAAGCCCATCGACCTGCCGCTCCTCCTCGAACGACTGCGCAGCGCGCAGGCAGGGCTCGGGGCCTGAGCCGGTGCCGGCCACGAGACCCGGTCAGATCCAGCGCGCGGACGACAGCTCGTCCTTCAGGTAGGCGTAGTAGATCGGCGCGGCGATCAGCCCGGCGATGCCGAACACCGCTTCCATCAGCAGCATCGCCAGCAGCAGCTCCCACGCCTTCGCCCGAATCTGCGTGCCGACGATTCGCGCATTCAGGAAGTACTCGAGCTTGTGGATGGCCACGAGGTAGAGCAGCGAGCCGAGCGCGACGAACGGCGACACGCTGAGGCTGACGATCACGACGACGACGTTCGAGATCAGGTTGCCGAAGACCGGGATCAGCCCGGCGACGAAGGTGACGACGATCATCGTCTTCAGGAGCGGCAGCTGGATGCCCAGCAGCGGCAGCACGACGACGAGGTACAGCGCGGTCAGCGCGGCGTTGAGCGCGGCGATCCGCACCTGGGCGAAGACGACGCGGCGGAAAGCCTCGCCGAAGCGCGTGCCCCGGTCGGCGAGGGCCTGCGCGAGCGGCCGATAGTCCGGCCGCGCATCGGCCTGCCGCAGGGCGACCAGCGCACCGATGACCATGCCGATGACGATGCGGACGACGATCCGCGTGCCTTCCTGACCGAAGCTGCGGACCTCGGCCATGTGCATCTTCAGCCAGGCGAGGATGCTGCTCTCCAGCCCGTCGGCGTCGGTGGGCAGCGACTGCACGACCCAGGCGGGGAGCAGGGCGCGCCAGCTCTGGATCACTTCGGCCGACTTGTTCAGCAGCGACACGTAGCCGCCGGTCTCGCTGCGGAAGAACAGCACCGAGGCGAATGTGGCCAGGCTGAGCAAGGCCACCACGACCGTGGCGATGAACGCCACCGCGATGAGCCTCGCCCGCCGCTCGCGCACGAAGGTCATGCGCAAGGTCAGAACGTGCACCAGCTCGAAGACCAGCATGCCCGCGAGCAGCGCCGCAAGCAGGTCGAAGCGCAGCACCAGCAGGAGGAGCGTCGCCGTGATCAGCCAGGCCCCGAACACGAACTTGCCCGTCGGCTGGCGGATCGCGAGAGGCACGGAGGGGCCCACGGCGGGTGCGAACGTCAGCGGCGGGGCAGCATGGCGCGCCGAGTGTAGCCAGCGACGACGCGCGGACGGCTGCCGCCTGGCGCAGTAACCTGCCGCGATGGACTCCCTGATCGCGGCCGCCGCGCGCGCCCTCGCCGCCGGCGACGCGCTCGGCGCCCTCCAGCGCGTGAGCCTGCGCGACGACGCGCCGGCGCTCGCCTTGCGTGGCATCGCCATGGCGCAGCTCGGCGAGCATCCGCGCGCACGCGAGCTCATCCGGCGCGCCGCGCGCGCCTTCGGCACGCACGAGGAGCTGGCGCGCGCCCGCTGCATCGTCGCCGAAGCCGAGGTGGCGCTCGCCATGCGCGACCTCGGCGGCTCGCCGCGCACGCTGGCCGCCGCCTCGGCCACGCTCGAGGCGCGCGCCGACCGAAGCAACGCGATGCACGCGCGCCTCATCGCCGTGCGGCGACTGCTCCTGCTCGGTCGCGTCGGCGAGGCCGCGGCAGCGCTGGCCGAGCTCGACGCGCGCGGCCTGCCGCCCTCGCTGCGCGCCGTGGCCGAGCTGGCCGCGGCCGAGGTGGCTCTGCGCTCGCTCCGAACGACCGAGGCGGCGGCGGCGCTGCGGCGCGCCCACGCCGCCGCCGAGCTGACGCAGGTGCCGGCGCTGCTCGCCCAAGTGGCCGAAGCGCGCGCGGCGCTGGAGCGGCCGGCGGCAAGACGCATCCAGGCGGGCCTCGAGCAGCCGCTCCGCCTCCCCGAGGTCGAGGCCCTGCTCGCCTCGGGCGCGCTCGTGCTCGACGCCTGCCGTCGCGGCCTGCGCGCCGGCATCGCCTCGATTCCGCTGGCGCGCCGGCCGATCCTGTTCGCGCTGGCGCGCGCGCTTGCCGAGGCGTGGCCCGCCGGCGTCGACCGCGACACGCTCATCGAACGCGCCTTCCGCATGCGCGAGCCCGACGAGACGCATCGCGCCCGGCTGCGCGTCGAGATCGGCCGCCTGCGCAAGCTCGCCGCGCCGCTCGGGCGCATCGACGCCGACGCGCGTGGCTTCGCGCTGAAGCCGCACGATGAGCGCGAGGTGGTCGTGCTGGTGCCGCCGATTGACGGCGAGCAGGCCTCGCTGCTGGCGCTGCTCGCCGACGGCGTCGCCTGGTCCACGTCGGCGCTCGCGCTCGCCCTCGGCGACAGCCAGCGCACGGTGCAGCGCGCGCTCGTCGAGCTCGAGGCCGCCGGCCGCGTGCGCTCGATCGGGCGGGCGCGGGCGCAGCGCTGGCTCGCACCGCCGCTCGCCCGATTCACGACGATCTTGTTACTCCCCGCGGCGCTGCCCGACGCGTAGATTTGCTCTGCCGGCACCGCAACGAGTGCCGAACGGAGCAGACGAATGACGAGCACCACCGCCAGCAAGACCCGCAAGAACACGCCCGCCGCAGCGGCACGACCGGCCGAGATCGTGCGCGAGTACGGCCCCTTCCCCGGCGCCGACAAGGTGAGCGGCGTGACCCACGACGGCAGCCACGTGTGGTTCGCCGCCGGCGCGCAGTTGATCGCCTTCGATCCGAAGAGCGGCGAGCTCGCGCGCACCCTGCCGCGCGCCGGCGACGCCGGCACCGCCTTCGACGGCACGCACCTGTGGCAGATCGTCGAGACGCGCATCGACAAGATCGATCCGGCCAGCGGCGAGGTCGTGGCGTCGATCCCGGCACCGGGCAGCGGCAGCGACTCGGGCCTGGCCTGGGCCGAAGGCAGCCTGTGGGTCGGCCAGTACCGCGACCGCAGGATCCACCGCATCGACCCGGCGACCGGCGCGGTGCTGCGCAGCATCGAATCGAACGCCTTCGTGACCGGCGTGACGTGGGTCGACGGCGAGCTCTGGCACGGCACCTGGGAAGGCGACGACAGCGACATCCGCCGCATCGACCCGGCGAGCGGCGCCGTGCTCGAGCTGCTCGAGATGCCCGCAGGCACCGGCGTCAGCGGGCTCGAGTCCGACGGCGCCGACCTCTTCTATGCCGGCGGCGGCGGCAGCGGCACCGTCCGCGCCGTGCGTCGCCCGCGCGCCGCCCGCGCGTGACCGACCGACAGCACTTCAGGAGCCACTCACCATGAACACCGCCACCACCGAAGCCCAGCGGACGTCCTCGTCCTCCAGTGCCACCGCCACCGCAACCGCCGCGGCCACCGACCATCCGGTCGTTTCTGCCGACCGCTGGCTGGCCGAGCGCCAGGCCCTGCTGGCGCGCGAGAAGGAGCTCGTCCGCCTCGGCGACGAGATCGCCCGCGCCCGCCGCGCCCTGCCCTGGGAGCAGGTCGAGAAGGACTACGTCTTCGATGCGCCCGAGGGCCGGCGCTCGCTCGCCGACCTGTTCGACGGCCGCAGCCAGCTGATCGTGCAGCACTTCATGTTCGGCCCCGGCTGGCAGCAGGGCTGCCCGAGCTGCTCGTACATGGCCGACCACACCGACGGCATGACCGTCCACCTGAGGCAGCGCGACGTTTCCTTCGTCGCCGTCTCGCGCGCTTCGATCGCCGAGATCGAGCGCTTCCGGGCGCGCATGGGCTGGCAGTTCCGCTGGGTGTCGTCGGCGGCGAACGACTTCAACAAGGACTTCCACGTCAGCTTCGACCCGGAAGATCGCATCGAGGACGCCGTCTACTACAACTACCGGATGAACCCGTTCCCGAACACGGAAGCGCCGGGCATCAGCGTCTTCCACCGCAACGATGCCGGCGAGATCTTCCACACGTACTCGACCTTCGAGCGCGGCGTCGAAGCGATGATGGGGACCTACCGCATGCTCGATCTCGTGCCCCGTGGCCGCGACGAGCACGACGGGTTCTACAAGATGGACTGGGTGCGCCACCACGACCGCTACGAGGCGCGGGCCGCGAAGCCGGCGCCGGTCGCGGGCGCGTGCTGTCACGGGCAGGCCTGAGGCTCGCCGCCCCGGCAGACGGAGGGCGCGATGGCCGATATGGGTCTGGCTGGCGATCGCCGGCCTCGGCGCCCTGCACGGGCTGAGCCCGGCGAACGGCTGGGTCTTCGCGGCGGCGTGCGGCGTGCACGCCCGCGACGCGGCGCAGGCACGTCGCGCGCTGTGGCCGATCGCGCTCGGCCAGCTCGCGTCCGTCGTGGTGCTGGCCGGCGCGTTGTCGCTGCGGCTGTCGCTGAACCGGGCGCTGATGGGCGAGCTCGCCGTCGCGCTGCTCGCGGCCGCAGCGGCCGCAGCGGCGTGGCGCGCCCTGCGGCGCGGGAGCGCGCGGACGCGCCTCGGTGGCCGCATCGGCCATGCAGGCATCGCGCTGTGGTCGTTCCTGATCGCCTCGGCGCAGGGCGCCGGGCTGATGCTCGTCCCCGCTCTGGTGCCGCTGTGCGTGGCGGGCGCGGCGCCGGCGCCGGGCATCGAAGGCTGCGCCGCACTGGCCGCAGCCGGCGCGGCCGTGGCCGTTCACATTGCGGCGATGCTGCTGGTCACCGGCGTCCTCGCCAGCGGCTTCTGCCGCATCGCGGGCGCTCACCGGCGCCTGCGCCTTCCGCCAGGAAGTGCGACCGCCGCTGTAACCGATCGCGGCGCGCCTCCGAACTAGCGTGTGTGTCGCCTGCACGGGTGCGCCATCGGCCGCCATGCGCAGTACCGGCGGCCATGGTTCTCTCTTTCAGGTCCAATGACCCTGTCCAGCCACAGACTTCGAACCGATGCACGCGACCCTTCCCCTCCTCGTCCGCACCGAGTTCCCGCCGCTGCGGCGCAGCGCGCTCGAGACGCTCCAGGTGAATCTCGGCTACCGCTGCAACCAGAGCTGCGTGCACTGCCACGTGAACGCGGGCCCGAACCGGACGGAGGAGATGTCGCGCGAGACGGTCGACGACGTTCTCGCCTTCCTCCACGCCAACCCGGGCGTGCGGACGCTTGACCTGACCGGCGGCGCGCCCGAGCTCAACCCGCACTTCCGGTCGCTGGTGGCCGCCGCGCGCGGGCTCGGCGTGCGCGTCATCGATCGCTGCAACCTGACCATCCTCGAGGAGCCCGGCCAGGACGGCCTCGCCGAGTTCCTGGCCGGGCACGGCGTGGAAGTCGTCGCCTCGATGCCCTGCTACCTCGAGGACAACGTCGATCGACAGCGCGGCAAGGGCACCTTCGACGCGAGCATCCGCGGCCTGCAGACGCTGAACCGGCTGGGCTACGCGAGGCCGGGATCGGGTCTCGTGCTGAACCTCGTCTACAACCCGCAGGGCCCGAGCCTCCCGCCCGGCCAGGAAGGGCTGGAGCGCGACTACAGGACGCACCTGGCCGAGCACTTCGGCGTCGTCTTCGACCGGCTGTTCACCCTGGCCAACATGCCGATCCAGCGCTTCGGCTCGATGCTCGTCTCCAAGGGGCAGTTCAACAGCTACATGGCGCTGCTGCGGACTGCGCACCGCGACAGCAACCTCGAGCACGTGATGTGCCGCAGCGTCGTCAGCGTCGACTGGCAGGGCTTCCTGTACGACTGCGACTTCAACCAGCAGCTCGGCCTGCCGCTCGCGGGTGCCGGCTCGTCGAAGGTCCACCTGAGCGAGGTGCGCGCGCAGCAGATCGAGCGCCGACCGATCCGCGTCGCCGACCACTGCTTCGGCTGCACGGCGGGCCAGGGATCGAGCTGCGGCGGGGCGCTCGAGCCGTGAGCCTGCTGGCGATCGTCGGCGGCACCGGTCTGTACGAGCTGCCGGGCATGGAGGTCGAGGAGCGCATCCTCGTCCCGACCCCGTTCGGCATGCCGTCGGGCGCGGTGCTGCGCGGCCGCCTCGACGGCAGGCCGCTGCTCTTCCTCGCCCGCCACGGCGACGGCCACCGGCTCCTGCCGCACGAGATCAACTACCGCGCCAACGTCTTCGCGCTGAAGCAGGCCGGCGCGACGCAGCTGCTCGGCTTCTCGGCGGTCGGCAGCCTCGACGAGCGCATCGCCCCCGGCCACTTCGCCGTCGCGAGCCAGTACCTCGACTGGACCAAGGGCGGCCGCGAGCGGACGTTCTTCGGTGCCGGCGTGGCGGCGCACGTGTCCACCGCACTGCCGGTGAGCGCGAACATGGTCGACTGGATCGCCGCGGCCGCCGCCGCGCGCGGCATACCGCTGCATCGCGACGTCACGTACGCCTGCGTCGAGGGCCCGCGCCTCGGCACCCGGGCCGAGAGCCTGTTCCTGCAACGGGCAGGGTGCCACATCGTCGGCATGACCAACGTGCCCGAGGTGTTCCTCGCCCGCGAAGCGCAGATCTGCTACGCGACGATCGGCATCGTCACCGACTACGACTGCTGGATGGAGGACCCGAGCCGGCACGTCACCGTGTCGTCGATGCTGGCGCTGTACCGCGAAAGCCTCTCCGAAGCAGGCAAGCTCCTCGAGGCGCTGCTGCGGCTGCCGCCTCCTGCGGAAGAGCCGGAGATCCGCACCGCCCTGCGCTCGGCGCTGATGACGCCCGTCGAGGGCCTCGCCGCTCCGCAGCAGGCATGGCTGCAGGTGCTGCAGCGCTAGTGTGCTGTCGCCCGTGACGGCCGAGCTCTGCATCGTCATGCCCGTGCTCGACGAGGCCGAGCGCCTCGCCGACGCGCTGCGGGCGCTGCAGCCGCTGCGCCGGCGCGGCGCCATCGTCGTGGTCGTCGACGGCGGCAGCAGCGACGACAGCCTCGCGATCGCGCGTGGCGCAGCGGACGTCGCCGTGAGCGCGCCGCGCGGCCGCGCCTCGCAGATGAACGCCGGCGCGCAGGCGTGCGCATCGCGCGTGCTGCTGTTCCTGCATGCCGACACCCGGCTGCCCGAAGATGCCGATGCGATCGTCGCGCGCGCGACGGCCACGCATGCCTGGGGCCGCTTCGACGTGCAGCTCGACAGCCCGCGCCCGCTGCTGCGCGTGGTCGCCGCGGCCATGAACCTGCGCTCGCGCCTGACCGGCATCGCCACCGGCGACCAGGCGCTGTTCGCGCGGCGCGACGTGTTCGTCGCCGCCGGCGGCTACCCGGACATCGCGCTGATGGAAGACATCGCCCTGTCGCGCCGCCTGAAGCGCCTCGGGCCGCCGGCGCGCCTGCGCGAACGCGTCCGCACGTCGGCGCGCCGCTGGGAGCGGCACGGCGCCTGGCGGACGATCTGGCTGATGTGGCGCCTGCGCGCCGCGTATGCGATCGGGGCCGACCCGGCCCGCCTGGCGAAGCGATATGGCAGCGCGCCCCGATAGCGGCCCGCCGGATCTGCGCCGGGTGGCCGTCGCGGTGCTGGCGAAGGCGCCGATCCCGGGCCTCGCCAAGACCCGGCTCATCCCGGCCCTCGGCGCGAGCGGCGCGGCGCGGCTGCAGCGCCGGCTCACGCGACGGGCCGTGCGCACCGCGCTCGACGCCGGGCTGGGCCCGGTGACCCTGTGGTGCACGCCTGACGCGCGGCATCCCTTCTTTCGCGCGCTGCAAGCGAGCGTGCCGATCGCGCTGCGCGTACAGCCGGGCGGCGATCTGGGCGAGCGCATGCACCAGGCGTTTTTGCTGCATTGCGAGCAAGGCCCGCTGCTGCTGATCGGCACCGACTGCCCGGCCCTGACGACGGCGCACCTGCGCGAGGCCGCCGGCGCCCTGCTCGCGGGCGGCGACGTCGTCCTCCAGCCGGCCGAAGACGGCGGCTACGTGCTCATCGGGCTGCGCCGGCCGCAGGCGAGCCTCTTCCGCGGCATGACCTGGAGCACGCCCGAGGTGATGGCGCAGACGCGAAGCCGCTCGATGGCCATCGGCCTGCGCCTCCGCGAGCTCGAGACCCTGTTCGACATCGACGTGCCGGCCGACCTCGAGCGGCTCGCCGCCTGCTGACATGGGGCAGCGCCTGCGCACCGCCGCACCGCTGCTCCTCGCCGCCGGCTTCATCGCGCTCCTGTGCTGGGAGACGCGGCAGCCCTTGCGCGGCCCGACCCGGCCACGCGCCGGGCGGCTGCTGCGGAACCTGGCGGTCGGCGCCGGCGGCGCGCTCGTCGTCGCCGCGATCGAAGCGCCGGTCACGCGCAGGGTCGCCGACATCGCCGAACGCCGACAGCTCGGCCTCGTCCGGCAGCTCGGCATCGGGAAACCGGCGCAGCGCGTCGTGTCCCTGCTGCTGCTCGACTACACGCTCTACCTCTGGCATGCGCTGATGCATCGGGTGCCGGCGCTCTGGCGATGGCACCGCGCCCACCATGCCGACCCCGACCTCGACGCCTCGACGGGGCTGCGCTTCCACGCCATGGAGATGCTGTGGTCGGTGCCGTGGCGCGCGGCGCAGGCGGTGCTGATCGGCGTGCCGCACTCGACGATGGCGCTGTGGGGTCGCCTGACCCTCGCCGAGGTGATGTTCCACCATGCCGATGTGCGCCTGCCGCCTGCCGCCGAGCGCGTGCTGAGTGCCTTCGTCGTCACGCCGCGCCTGCACGGCATCCATCATTCCGACGTCGCCGCGCACCAGCGCACCAACCTGTCGGCAGGCCTCGCTGTCTGGGACCTCCTGCACGGCACGCGCTGCACCGGCGTGCCGCAGGCCGGCATCACGATCGGCGTGCCGGTTCGGTGATGCGCCTCGACAAGCGCTGGTGGCTCGTCCTGGCGCTGTCGGCAGCGATCGTCGCCTTCGTCGCCCTCGACCTCGGCCGCTTCCTGAGCCTCGCCGCCGTGAAGGCCGGCCATGCCCAGCTCGAGGCCTGGCGCGGCGAACGACCGCTCACCGCCGCGCTGCTGTTCTTCCTCGCCTACGTCGCGCTTACCGCGCTGTCGGTGCCCGGCGCCGCGGTGGCGACGGTCGCCGCTGGCGCGCTCTTCGGCCTGGTCCAGGGCACGGTGATCGTCTCGTTCGCGGCGGCGATCGGCGCGACCCTCGCCATGCTCTCGGCGCGCTGGCTCCTCGGTGACTGGGTTCGGGCGCGCTTCGGCGAGCGCCTGGCCACCCTGAACGCCGGCATGGAGCGGGACGGCGGCTTCTACCTCTTCACGCTGCGCCTGGTGCCGGTGCTGCCCTTCGTCCTCATCAACCTGGCGATGGGACTGACGAGCATCCGGCCGTGGACCTTCTACTGGGTCAGCCAGCTTGGCATGCTGGCCGGCACGCTGATCTACGTCAACGCCGGCACGCAGCTCGCGCGCATCGATTCGCTCTCGGGCATCGCCTCGCCCGGCCTGCTCGCGTCGCTCGCGCTTCTCGGCGTCTTTCCGCTCGCGGCGCGCAAGATCGTCGATGCCGTGCAAGCCCGCCGCACGGTCGCCGCGCGCTACCGTCGTCCGCGGCGCTTCGACCGCAACCTGGTCGTGATCGGCGCCGGCTCGGCCGGGCTCGTCACCGCCTACATCGCCGCGGCGCTGAAAGCGAAGGTCACGCTGGTGGAAAAGGACGCGATGGGCGGCGATTGCCTGAACACCGGCTGCGTCCCCTCCAAGGCGCTCATCCGCTCGGCGAAGTTCCTCGCCGACGTCAAGCGGGCCCGCGAGTTCGGCATCCGGTCGGCCGAGGCCAGCTTCGATTTCGCCGAGGTCATGGCGCGCGTGCAGCGGGTCATCAGGCAGATCGAGCCGCACGATTCGGTCGAGCGCTACCGCGGCCTCGGCGTCGACGTCGTGCGCGGCGAGGCCCGCATCGTCACGCCCTGGGAAGTGGAGATCCGGCGGGGCGACGGCAGCGTCGACCGCCTCAGCACGCGCAGCATCGTCATCGCCGCCGGCGCGCGCCCGCACATCCCGCCGATTCCCGGCATCGAGTCCGTCGACGCGCTGACCTCCGAGAACCTGTGGGACGTGCGCGAGCTGCCGGCTCGCCTGCTGGTCCTCGGCGGCGGCCCGATCGGCTGCGAGCTGGCGCAGGCCTTCGCCCGGCTCGGGTCGACGGTGACGCAGGTGGAGATGCTGCCTCGCCTGCTGACGCGCGAGGACCCGGAGGTCTCGGCGCGGGTGAGCGAGCGCTTCCGCGCCGAGGGCATCGACGTGCTCGTGAACCACAAGGCAGTGCGGATCGAGCGCGACGGCACGGAGAAGGTGCTCGTCGCCGAAAGCGACGGCGTGCCGCGGCGCATCGCCTTCGACGAGATCCTCGTCGCCGTCGGGCGCACGGCGAACCTCGCCGGCTACGGGCTCGAAGCGCTGGGGCTGAAGACCGGCCGCACGGTCGAGGTCGACGGCTACCTGCGGACCAACTTCCCGAACATCTACGCCGCCGGCGACGTCGCCGGGCCATACCAGTTCACGCACACCGCTTCGCACCAGGCCTGGTACGCCGCCGTCAACGCGCTGTTCGATCCGATCCGGATGCGCGCTGACTACCGCGTGATCCCGTGGACCACCTTCGTCGATCCGGAGGTCGCCCGCGTCGGCCTGAACGAGACCGATGCGAGAGAGCAGAACGTGCCGTTCGAGGTCACGACCTACGGCCTCGACGCGCTCGACCGGGCGATCACCGAGGGCGCGGCAGAGGGCTTCGTGAAGGTGCTGACCGCGCCGGGCAAGGACCGCATCCTCGGCGTCACCATCGTCGGCGAGCACGCCGGCGAGCTCATCGCCGAGTTCGTGCTGGCGATGAGGCACGGCCTCGGCCTGAAGAAGATCCTCGCCACCGTCCACGCCTACCCGACGCTCGCCGAAGCGAACAAGCACGTCGCCGGCGAATGGCGGCGGGCCCACGCGCCGGCCCGGCTCCTGGCCTGGGTCGAGCGCTGGCACGCCTGGCGGCGCGGCGCGGGACGGGCCGACCCGGCCCCTCGTCAGGACGCCGCTGGCTGACCGATCACTGGCTCCGCGACCCCGAGGAGACGGATTGCAGATCCGCGACCAGCCTCGCGAAGGCGCTGTCGTCGCCGGATGCGTCGCTGTCCGCGCCGGGCTCGGAGTCCAGGGCCCCGTGCCGGCTCGCGGATCGGCTGGCGATCTGGCGATTGGATTCGGCGATCAGCGCCTGGCGCGTTTCCGGAGTCATGTAGTAGCGATGCATCACGTCGAGGAGAAGTGGGAACAACGCGACGCTATCGAGAAGCAGCGGCCCGGCTCGTCCGCCTTGACCGACGTCCGCTGTCGGACAAGGGCGCATGCATGACGCTGCCGCGGCGCCGAGGTACGCTGCGCCGGCGGGAGTCGAGACGACGATGCTTTCGAAGCGCAGCTTTCTTGCCGGGGCCGCCGGGCTCTGTCTCGGCGAGCTCGCCCCGGCCGCGGACCCGTATGCCGACGCGCGGTCGAAGCTGCTCGCCGAAATCCAGGGCGACCTGCGCGACACCGCGTCGTCGACCGGTCGGCGCGAGTTCGATCCCGCCGTGCTGGCGGCGATGGCCAGCGTGCCCCGTCACCGCTTCGTGCCGCCGCCGCTGGCGCCGCTCGCCTACGTCAACCGTCCCCTGGCCATCGGCCACGGGCAGACGATCTCGCAGCCGTTCATCGTCGCCCTCATGACGCAGCTCATCGACCCGAAGCCCACGGATCGCGTGCTCGAGATCGGCACCGGCTCCGGCTACCAGGCGGCGGTGCTGGCGAAGCTCGTCGCCCGCGTGCACACCATCGAGATCGTGCGGCCGCTGGGCGAGCGCGCCGCCGAGCTGCTGCGCGAGCTCGGCCATGCGAACGTCGAGGTGCGGATCGGCGACGGCTACCGCGGCTGGCCCGAGGCGGCGCCGTTCGACGCCATCGTCGTGACCGCAGCGCCCGACCGGATGCCGCAGCCTCTGATCGATCAGCTCGCGCCCGGCGGGCGGCTGATCGCGCCGATCGGGCCGCAGGGCGGCGCGCAGGATCTGCTGCTGCTGCGCAAGGATCCGGACGGCCGCGTCGTCACGCGCAGCGTGCTGCCCGTGCGCTTCGTGCCGCTCACGCGCAACTGACGGCGCGTCCGGCCCGCTCGAGGCGACTCAGCCGCGGCGTGCCGCCTCGATGGCGGCGATGTCGATCTTGCGCATCTCCATCATCGCCGCGAACGCGCGCCTGGCGGCCGCGGGGTCGGGATCGGCGATCGCCTCCGTCATGGCGCGCGGCGTGATCTGCCACGACAGGCCCCACTTGTCCTTGCACCAGCCGCAGGCGCTCTCCTCGCCGCCGTTGCCGACGATCGCGTTCCACAGGCGGTCGGTCTCGGCCTGGTCGTCCGTGGCGACCTGGAACGAGAAGGCCTCGCTGTGCCTGAACTGCGGGCCGCCGTTGAGGCCGAGGCAGGGGATGCCGAGGACGGTGAACTCCACGGTCAGCACGTCGCCCTGCTTGCCGGACGGGTAGTCGCCGGGCGCGCGCAGGACCCTTCCGACGGCGCTGTCGGGGAAGGTCTCGGCGTAGAACGTCGCGGCATCGAGCGCGGTGCCGTCGTACCAGAGACAGATCGTGTTCTTGCTGAGCATGGGCTCGTTCCTTTGCTGTTGCGGGACTGCGGGAGGCCGATACTCCGCCGGCGCCAGCCCGACCCTGCCACACACCGTGTCCGTCTTCAACCTCCAGAGCGCCCGGACCGTCGGCTTCGCCTGTCTGCTGGTGACCTCCCTCGGTTGGGGCCTGAACTGGCCGGCGATGAAGGTCCTGCTGCTCGAGCTGCCGCCGCTGTTCGCGCGCGGTGCGGCAGGCTCGGTCGCCGGCGTCGCCTGCGCGCTCGCGGCGCTGCTGCTCGGCCAGTCGCTGGTCGTGCCGCGTCCCCTGATCGGCCGCCTGGTCGCGGCCTCGGCACTCAACGTCTTCGCCTGGATGGGCCTGGCGACGGTGGCCATGCGCTGGCTCAGCGTCGGCCAGTGCGCCCTGCTCGTCTACACGATGCCGGTGTGGGCCACCCTGCTCGCCTGGCCGATCCGCGGCGAGCGGCCGTCGCTGCGCGCGTGCGCGGGGTTGGTGCTCTGCATGGCCGGCCTGTGGCAGCTCTTCGGCAGCCAGGGCTTCGACCTCGACCGCGACCAGACGATCGGGGCGGCGCTGGCCCTGAGCTCGGCCGTGCTCTTCGCGCTGAGCACCGTCGCGCTGCGGCCGCTCGTCGAGCTGGCGCCGGTGGCGTCGCTGGCCTGGCAGCTCGGCATCGGCTGCATCCCGATGGTCGCGATGGGCTGGGCCTTCGAGCACCCGCAGGTGGCGCAGGTCAGTCCGACCGGCTGGGCCCTGATGCTCTACATGACCGCCGTGCCCATGGGCCTGTGCTACATGACCTGGTTCGCGGCCCTGCGCCGGCTGCCACCGACGACGGCGTCGCTGGCGACGCTGCTCACGCCGGTGATCGGCGTCGTCTCGGCGGCGTTCGTTCTCGGCGAAGCGCTGGGCACGAGGGAGCTGCTGGCGCTGACGCTGACGCTCGCCGGCGTCGCCCTCGCCTTGCGGAGATCGACGTGAGGCGATCGGCGACCCGCGCGTCGACGACGGCTCCGGCCCAGTGGCTCCCGGCGCGCGATTTACACGTCCCCCGAACCGCCGCAGAATGGCCCGACGCCGGGCGACGGCGGATCGACCCGCCCACGAGGAGACACCATGTGCACGCTCTGCGACGCGGGACTCCCGCAAGACCACGCCGGCTCCCGCCGCAAGTTCCTGAAGGCGACGACCGCGGCAGGCATCGCCGCCGCGGGTCTCGGCGTGCTGGCGCCGCGCCCGGCTGCGGCGGACGACGACAGGGCGCCCGACGACACCGGCGCGCACGGCCGCCGCTACCTCATCCGTGGTGGCGCGGTCATGACGATGGACCCGAAGATCGGCGACTTCGAGCAGGCGGACGTGCTGGTCGAAGGCCGCAAGATCGTCGCCATCGGCCGGCACCTGCACGCGGGCGGCGCCGCGGTCATCGACGCGCGCGGTCGCATCGTCATGCCGGGCTTCATCGACACCCATCATCACCAGTTCGAGACGGCGCTCCGCAGCTTCCTCGCCGACGGCGTCCTGATCAACGACGGCTCGGCCACGCGGAGCGGCAACACGACCTACTTCGAGTACATCCTGCTCAAGTTCGCGCCCGTCTACCGGCCGCAGGACGTCTACATCAACGAGCTGTTCGGCGGCCTGAGCCAGCTCGACGCCGGCGTGACGACCGTTCACGACGTCTCGCAGATCCACCACACGCCGCAGCACTCGGACGCGGCGATCCAGGCGCTCTTCGACACCGGCCGCCGCGCTGCCTTCGGCTACTTCGAGAGCGCCGGCGCCGGCATCCTCGGCACCAACCCGGGCAACCAGTACCCGACCGATGCGCCGCGCATCAAGCAGCAGTGGTTCTCGTCGAGCGACCAGCTCGTCCACATGATCATGGGCGGCGAGGTCTATCTCGGCGACGCGACGACCGACCTGTCGTGGAAGATCGGACGGCAGCTCGGCCTGCAGATCGCGGCGCACATCCTGTCGCCCTTCGGCATCCGTCCGATCTTCGACAGGCTCGCCGCCGGCATGGGCGGCAACGGCAGCCTCGGCATCGGCCCGGACAACCTCTTCATCCACATGACGGG
The DNA here is from genome assembly GCA_036263655.1 of Caldimonas sp. Taxonomy (GTDB): domain Bacteria; phylum Pseudomonadota; class Gammaproteobacteria; order Burkholderiales; family Burkholderiaceae_C; genus Schlegelella_A. Next base: position 62,027 of record DATAGP010000062.1, read on the forward strand.
CATGGCCGACGCCGCCTGGCAGAAGGTCCGGGACGTCGGCGCGCAGGTGTCGCTGGCGGTCCCGATCGAGATGAACATGCGGCACGGCATGCCGCCGATCCTGAAGATGCAGAGCCTCGGCATCGAGCCGTCGCTGAGCACCGACGTGGAGTGCACCCTGACCGCCGACTTCTTCACGCAGATGCGCTCGACCATGAACGTGCAGCGCGCCCTGGTGAACCAGATGGTCCTCGAGCAGGGCAACTTCTATCCGCCCACCCAGTGGCCGACGCCGGCACCCGGCACGCCGCCCCTGCTCAACACGACCGACGTGCTTCGCTACGCCACCATCAATGGCGCCAAGGCGCTGCGCCTCGACCACAAGACCGGCTCGCTCACGCCGGGCAAGGAGGCCGACATCATCATCCTCGACGCCACCGCGATCAACGTCGCGCCGCTCAACCACGTGCCCGGCGCCGTGGTGTCGCTGATGGAGCGGTCCAACGTCGAGACGGTGATCGTCGCCGGCAAGCTGCGCAAGTGGAAGGGGCGCCTGCTCGGCGCCAACGTGGCGCGGCTGCGCCGGCAGCTCGAGGACTCGCGCGACTACGTGTTCGCGAAGGCTGGAGTCCCGCAGGACCTGTTCCGGAAGAACTGAGTCGCGGCGCAACCGAGCGCTGCCGCATGACCCGTCGCTGGCGACTGTTTCCGAAGTACGCGCTGCTGATCATCACGCTGGTCGGCGGCATGCTCGTCGCGAGCGGCGCCATCGGCGTTTACTTCTCGTGGCGCGAGACCGAGGCGCACCTCGCCGCGCTGCAGGCCGAGAAGGCGCAGAGCGCGGCGACGCGCATCGAGCAGTACATCCTCGACATCGCGCACCAGCTCGGCTGGACGGCGCTGCCGCGCGCCAAGGTCGACGGCGCCGGGCTGGAGGATCGGCGCACCGAATACCTGAAGCTGCTGCGCCAGGTGCCGGCGATCACCGAGGTCGCCTGGCTCGATGCGCGGGGCCGCGAGCAGCTGCGCATCTCGCGCCTGGCGATGGACGTGGTCCACGGGGGCACCGACCTCTCCGGGCAGGCGCAGTTCCGCGACGCCGCTGCCGGCCGCATCCACTACGGGCCGGTGTACTTCCGCAAGGGCTCCGAGCCGTACATGACGATCGCCCGCGCGGCGGGCGACGGCGGCGTCACCGCTGCCGAGGTCAACCTCAAGTTCGTCTGGGACGTGGTCTCGCGCATCAAGATCGGCGAGGCCGGCCTCGCCTACGTGGTCGACGCCACCGGCACCCTCATCGCCCACCCCGACATCAGCCTGGTCCTGCGCAAGTCCGACCTCAGCGCGCTGCCGCAGGTCGCCGCGCTGGCGGAGCCGGGGGGCCCCAGCGCGCGCCGGCTCGCCCGCGACCTGAAGGGCGAGGAAGTGTTCTCCGCCCACGCGCCGATCCCGACGCTGCGCTGGACCGTGTTCGTCGAGTCGCCGCGCGCCGAGGCGTTCCAGCCGCTCTACGCCACCCTGCAGCGGAACTCGCTCATCCTCCTCGCCGCGCTGCTGATCTCGATCGCCGCGAGCTTCTTCCTGGCCCGCGCGCTGGTGCGGCCGCTGCGCGCCTTGCAGGAAGGCGCCGGCCGCATCGGCGCCGGCGATCTGGCGCACCCGATCGACGTCCGCACCGGCGACGAGCTCGAAAAGCTCGCCGAGCAGTTCAACCGCATGACGGCGCAGCTGCGCGAGTCCTACGCCGGGCTCGAGCGCAAGGTGGAGCAGCGCACCGCCGAGCTGACCGAGGCGCTCGAGCAGCAGACGGCGACGGCCGAAGTGCTGCGCGTCATCAGCGGCTCGGTCGCCGACAGCGCGCCGGTGTTCGAGAAGATCCTCGAGAGCTGCCAGCGCCTGTTCGCGAGCACCGAGCAGGGAATCCTGCTCTCGGGCGACGACGGCCGCATCCACCTGGGCGCGCACCACGGCAAGGCCAGCGCCCGCGTGGCGGAGCTGTTTCCGGTGCAGCGCGATGTCGGCACCGACGCGCTCGCGCGCGACCCCCGGCCGGTCCATTTCAAGGATGTCCTGCACGACCCGGACGTGCCGCCGGGCATGCGTGCGATCGCCGAGCGGATCGGCGTCGGCGCCTTCTCGCAGGTGATCGCGCCCATGATCTGGGAGGGCGAGTCGATCGGCAGCCTGTACGTGATCCGCCAGCCGCCGACCGGCTTCAGCGACAAGGAGATCGGCCTGCTGCGGACCTTCGCCGACCAGGCGGTGATCGCCATCCAGAACTCGCGCCTGTTCAACGAGACCCGCGAGGCCCTCGAGCAGCAGACCGCGACGGCCGAGGTGCTGCAGGTCATCAGCAGCTCGGTGTCGGACACGCAGCCGGTCTTCGACAAGATCCTCGACAGCTGCCAGCGGCTGTTCGCGGCGAACGGCCTCGGCATCTACCTGCTCGACGACGCCGGCCAGTTGACCTCCGGCGGCTTTCGCGTCGCCAACGAGAGCTCGGGGTCGATCGTGCGCGCCGCGAGGGGCGAGTTTCCGCGCCCGCTCGAGGGAACGGCCACCGAGATCGCCATCCGGGAGCGGCGCGTCGTGCACTATCCGGACGTTCTCGCCGATCCCGAGGCACCGCGACCCCTGGTCAGGATCGCGGCGACGCACGGCAACCTGGCGATCGCCTTCGCCCCCATGCTCTGGGAGGGCCGCGGGGTGGGCGCGATCCAGGTGTCCCGCGACCCGGCGCAACCCTTCACCGACAAGGAGCTGGCGCTGCTCAAGACCTTCGCCGACCAGGCCGTGATCGCGATCGAGAACGTCCGCCTGTTCAACGAGATCAAGGCCACCAGCCGCCAGCTCGAGATGGCGAACAAGCACAAGTCGGAGTTCCTCGCCAACATGTCGCACGAGCTGCGCACGCCCCTCAACGCCATCATCGGCTTCTCGGAAGTGCTGAGCGAGAGGCTCTTCGGCGAGCTCAACGACAAGCAGCTCGAGTACCTGCTCGACATCCACTCCTCGGGGCATCACCTGCTCTCGCTGATCAACGACATCCTGGATCTCTCGAAGATCGAGGCCGGCCGGATGGAGCTCGAGCTGGCCGGCACGCACCTGCCGAGCCTGCTCGACAACTGCACGACGCTGGTCCGCGAGCGGGCGAGCCGGCAGGGACTGGTGCTCGCGCTCGACGTCGAGGAAGGCCTCGGCGACTGGGTTGCCGACGTCCGCAAGCTCAAGCAGATCGTCATCAACCTGCTTTCCAACGCGGTGAAGTTCACGCCCGCCGGCGGCCGCGTGACGCTGCGGGCGCGGCGGCTGGAGCACGCCGTCGAGATCGCGGTGGTGGACACCGGCGTCGGCATCCCGGCGGACCAGCAGGCGCTGGTGTTCGAGGAGTTCCGGCAGGCGCACGGCGACTACCAGCGCAAGTCCGAAGGCACCGGCCTCGGCCTGTCGCTGGCCCGGCGCTTCGTCGAGCTGCACGGCGGCACGATCCGCGTCGAAAGCGAGCCCGGCCGCGGCTCGACCTTCGCGTTCGTCCTTCCCGAGCGCGTCCTGGAGGCGGTATGAACGACGGTTCGAAGACCATCCTCATCGTCGAGGACAACGAGAAGAACATGAAGCTGGTGCGCGACATCCTGCGCCACAAGGGCTACGCCACGATCGAGGCGACGACCGGCGGCGACGGCGTCCGCCTGGCGCGCGAGCGCCGGCCCGACCTGATCCTCATGGACATCCAGCTGCCCGACATGAACGGCATCGAGGCGCTGGCCCGGATCCGCCAAGACCACGCGCTCGACCGCGTCGCGGTGATCGCGGTCTCGGCGTCGGTCATGCCGGACGACCAGCAGAAGATCGTCGCCTCCGGCTTCGAGGCCTTCGTCACCAAGCCGATCAACCTGAAGGCGTTCATCGACACCGTGCAGCGGCACCTCGACAGCGGCCGCACATGAACGCAGCGCGCATCCTGGTCGTCGACGACGTCGCGCTGAACGTCAAGCTGATCGCCGACCTGCTGGCCGTCAAGGGCTACCGCACGAGCACGGCGAGCTCCGGCGCCGAGGCCCTCGCCTCGCTGGCCGCGGAGCCGCCCGACCTCGTCCTGCTCGACGTGATGATGCCGGGCCTCAGCGGCTACGACGTCTGCCGCTCGATCCGCGCCGACCCGGCGCACGCCATGCTGCCGATCGTCCTGCTCACCGCGCTCGATCCGTCGCAGGAGCGCGCCAAGGGTCTCGACGCCGGCGCCGACGACTTCCTCAGCAAGCCCGTCAACCAGGCCGAGCTGCTGGCCCGCGTCCGCTCGCTGCTGCGCATCAAGTCGCTGTACGACCAGGTCCTGCAGCAGCGCGCCGAGCTCGCGGAGCTGAACCGCACCCTCGAGGCACGGGTCGCCGCCGGCGTCGAGCAGCTCGAGAAGGTGAGCCGCCTGAAGCGCTTCTTCTCGCCGCAGCTCGCCGAGCTGATCGTCGCCGGCGGCGCCGACGATCCGCTGCGCAGCCACCGGCGCGAGATCACCGTCGTCTTCCTCGACCTGCGCGGCTTCACCGCCTTCACCGAGACCGCCGATCCCGAGGACGTGATGGGCGTCCTCGGCGAGTACCACGCCGAGATCGGCGCGCTGGTCCTGCAGCACGAGGGCACGCTCGAGCGCTTCACCGGCGACGGCATCATGGTCTTCTTCAACGACCCGGTGCCCATCGCCGACCCGTCGCCGCGCGCCGCGCGCATGGCGCTGGCGATGCAGCGCGCGATCGGTCGCCTGGCCGACGCGTGGAAGCGCCGGGGCCACGAGCTGACGATGGGCGTCGGCATCGCGCAGGGCTTCGCGACGATCGGCGGCATCGGCTTTCCGGGCCGCATCGACTACGGCGCGATCGGCACCGTCACCAACCTGGCGGCGCGGCTCTGCGGCGAAGCGCGCGGCGGCGAGATCCTGGTCTCGCAGCGCGTGCACGCGCTGCTCGACGCCGGCGAGTTCTCGTGCGAGCCGGCGGGCGAGCTCGCGCTGAAGGGCTTCCATCGGCCGGTGCCGGCGTTTCGCGTCACGGCCGGCGACGCGGCCGGGCCGGGCTAGGCCGTCAGGCCAGCGGCACAGGCCGACCAAAGCGCGCACGGCACGGCCATTGCCGAAGCGGCGCATGGCTTCTCCTTCTCCTTCTCCTTCTTCTTCTCCTGCTTCTTCCTCGTCCATTCGATCATCCGCGCGGCGCACCGTGGTCCTGACCGGCGCCTCGAGCGGCATCGGCCACGCGACGGCGATCGCCTTCGCGCGCGACGGCGCCGACCTCGTCCTCGCGGCCCGCGGCGTGCCGGCGCTCGAGGCCGTCGCCGCCGCCTGTCGCGCCATTGGCGCCGACGTGCTCGTGCACCCGGTCGACGTCACCGACGCCGACGCGGTGAAGGCGCTCGCCGAGGCGGCGATCGCCCGCTTCGGCGCCATCGACGTGTGGGCCAACCTCGTCGGCGTCGGCGCGGTCGGCCGCTTCGAGGACGTGCCGATGGAGGTGCATCGGCGCGTCGTCGAGACCAGCCTCGTCGGCCAGATGAACGGCGCGCATGCCGTCCTCGGCCACTTCCGCTCGCGCCGTCGCGGCACGCTGATCAACATGGTCTCGATCGGCAGCTTCGCGCCCGCGCCCTACGCCGCCTCGTACGCGGCCACCAAGTTCGCGCTGCGCGGCTTCGCCGAGTCGCTCCGCGCCGAGCTGACGGCGCTGCCGGACGTGCGCGTGTGCAACGTCTATCCGACCTTCGTCGACACGCCGGGCCTGTCGCACGGTGCGAACTACACCGGCCGGCGCCTCAAGCCGCCGCCGCCGCTCGTCGACCCGCGCACGGTGGCGGCGCGCGTCGTCGTCGCCCTGGCGCATGCGCCGCGAGCCACGACCATGGTCGGCAGCATCGCCTGGCCGGCGCGGCTCGCGCACGCGCTGGCGCCGAACCTCGTCGGCACGGTCACCGCGAAGCTCATGGAGGCCGCGCTGGCGCGCGCCGACCCGGCGCCCGTGACCACCGGAAACCTGTTCGAGGCGTCGCGCGGAACCGCCATCGACGCCGGCCATCGCCGGCGGCGGGCCGGCCCCGCAGGGCTCGGCCTGCTGGCGCTCGGGGCCGCCGCGTGGCTTTGGTCGAAACACGGGCCGATGCCGTTCGGCCCGCGGCAATGAGGTGAACATGGCAGACGAGACCGGCAAGGACCTGGCGCAGCGCTTCATCGCGGCCCTGCGCAGCATCGAGAGCGAAGGGCATGGCGCGGTCGAGTCGATGGCCGCGCTCTTCGCGGCAGGGGCGACGCTCACCAACCCGGCGCTCCAGCAGACCGGCAGCAGGCGCGACGGTCGCGACGGCGCGCGCGCGTTCTGGAACGCATACGCCGACACCTTCACGGGCGCGAGGACGGAGTTCAACCATGTGACGATCGGCGAGCACGCGATCGGCCTGTTCTGGACCACCGCGGGCGGATCCGCCGGCCCGGGCCAGGAGCCGCTCGGCTACGACGGCGCCACGCTCATCGAGCACGACGCTACCGGCTCGATCACCGGCTTTCGCGGCTACTACGACACGCAGGCGCTGAAGACGACCGCGACCGGCTAGGCAGGCGCGGCACGCCTGCGCGAGCGAGAGCGCGAGGGGCGACGTCTAGGGCCGCCGCAGCCACGCCTCCGGCGTCGCGATCAGCACGTCGAAGCGACGCGCCCGCGCGGCGAGGCGAAGCACGGCGCGATCGCGCGTCAGCAGGGCATGCGCGCGCCGGGCGACGGCGAGGTCGATGAACATCTGGTCGTCCGGATCGCTGCAGCGCAGGCGCTCGGCGACGCCGAGCGGCGGCGGCTCGCCCGGGTCCACCCTCAGGGCATCGACAACGGCCAGGGCGGCCGGCGCATCGATCGCCCATCGCGCCAGCGACTCGCGCACGACGACGCGGGCGAGCTCGTCGCGCATCGCGCCGGTGCAGAGCCAGCGGCATCGGCGCGACGTCAGCGCTTCCTCGAGCGGCGCGCCGATCGGGTGGCGGAAGGCGAGCCAGTCGAGGACGACGTTGGTGTCGATCACCAGGTCGAGCACGGGGACCCGACCCTCGTCGCGCTGCACGGTCGTCGCCGCAGACCGCTCAGCGTGCGGCCGGCCCGGCCAGCATCTCCTGCAGGCGCAGCAGGGCGGCCGAGGGTGCGCCCTTCCAGACCAGGTGGGTGCGGTTGCGCCGCACGCGTGCCGGCAGCTCGTGCTGGCGCACCTCCTTCGCGGCCTTCAGGGCCAGCAGCAGCGAGCGCGGCACGACCGCGAAGCCGGTGCCCGCGGCGACGCAGGCGATCATCGCCTGGTAGGAAGCCAGCTCGAGCGTGCGCTCCGGCAGCAGCGCCGAGGCGCCGAGCCAGTCCTCGAGCCGCTTGCGGTACGAGCAGCCCGCGGCGAACGCCACCATGCTCATGCCGGCCAGGTCGGCCGCGGCGCGCACCGGCGCGACGCCGCGCGCGGTGATCAGCACCAGCTCCTCCTCGAAGGCCTTGAAGGTGGACAGCCCGTCGGCGGTGAACGGCTCGGACACGAACGCCGCCTCGATCTCGAACTGCGACACGCGCTGCAGCAGCGCGCCCGTGGTGCCGGTGACCAGCTCCACCACCACGCCCGGATGCTCCCGGTGGTAGCGGGACAGGACGGGGGCGAGCCGGCTGCCGGCCGTGCTCTCCAGCGAGCCGATGCGCAGCACGCCCATGGGCCGGCCCGAGCGCAGCTCGTTCTCCGCCTCGTCGGCGATCCTGAAGAGCCGCTGCGCGTACGTCAGCAGCAGCTCGCCCTCGGGCGACAGCACCAGCCCGCGGCCCTGCTTGCGGAACAGCGCACGGCCGAGGCGCTGTTCCATCTGCTTGATGCGCGTCGTGACGTTCGACTGCACCCGGTTGAGCTTGCGGGCGGCGCGGATCACGCCGCCCTCGGTGGCGACGGCGCGGAAGATCTCCAGGCTGTCGAGGTCGATGCTTCTCATCCCGAGAACGGTGCTCCACGTTTATTCATTTGTGCCCAAGCCGGATTTTCCGTGCAATCGGTGCCCCATGACAACGCGAGCGCATCCCGTCGGCACCGGCCTCGTCGCCCACGGCGCCCTGATACCGCTGGCAGGCCTGCTCTCGCTGGCGGCAGCGATGGGCATCGGCCGCTTCGCCTTCACGCCGGTCCTGCCGCTGATGCTGGGCGAGGGCCTGCTCGACCTCGCGCAGGCCGGCTGGCTGGCCGCCGCCAACTACGCCGGCTACCTCGCCGGCGCGCTCAGCGCGTCGCGCCTGCCGCTGCGCGCCGGTGCCCTCGCCGCCCTGGCCCTGATCGCGACCGCCGCCTCGACGGCGGCGATGGCGCTGCCGAGCCCGGCGCTCTGGCTGCCGCTGCGCTTCGTCGCCGGTGCGGCATCGGCATGGGTGTTCGTCGCGACCAGCGTCTGGTGCCTCGGCGCACTGGCCCGGCGCGGCGCGACTCGGGCCAGCGGCTGGGTCTATGCCGGGGTCGGCTTCGGCATCGCGACGGCCGGCCTGCACTGCCTGTTCGCTGCGGCGGCCGGCGTCGCGTCGCAGCCGCTCTGGCTGCAGCTGGGCGGGCTGGCGCTGCTCCTCTCGCTGCCGGTCTTCTGGGCGATCGCTCGCCTCGGGTGGAGCGAGGATCGCGCGGGTCCGCCCGGCCCCGCTGAAGCGGCGCCGGCGGACGCGAGGAGCACGCGCGGCCTCGTCGTCTGCTACGGCGTGATGGGCTACGGCTACATCCTGCCGGCAACCTTCCTGCCCGTGCTGGCGCGCGGCGTCGTCGACGATCCACGCCTGTTCGGCCTCGCCTGGCCGCTCTTCGGCGCGACCGCCGCGCTCTCCACGCTCGTCGCCGCCAGGCTGCTGCACGGCCCGACGCGCCTGCGCGCGTGGGCCGCCTGCCAGCTGCTCATGGGCATCGGCGTGCTGCTGCCGGCGCTCCGGACCAGCGCCTGGACCATCGCCGCCTCGGCACTTCTGGTCGGCGGCACCTTCATGACCATCACGCTCGCCGGCGTGCAGGAGATGCGTGCCCGCGCCGCCAGCGCGGGCCAGGCGGCATCCCTCGTGGGCCGCATCACGGCAGCGTTCGCGCTGGGCCAGATCGCGGGCCCCGTCGTATCTTCCTTCCTGCTGCAGCTCGGGCCCGAGGGGCTGGCGCTCGCCCTCGCGAGTGGAGCCTGTGCACTGTTCGCGACCGCTGCGTGGCTCTGGCGATCGGGCCGGCCGCGAGCCCATTCGAAGGAGACGTTCGATGCCTGACCCCGCTCCGCTCGCCCAGGGCCATGCCCGCGGCGCCACCGAGCGCCTGCCGATGCCGCCGCTGAGCTCGCTCGACGCGGCGCAGCGCGCCGCCGCGCAGGCGCTCGTCGACGGCCCGCGCAAAGGCGTCTACGGGCCCTTCCTGCCGCTGCTGCGCAGCCCCGTGCTGCTCGAGCGCGTGGCCGGACTCGGCGAGTTCCTCCGCTTCGAGAGCGTGCTCGAGCCGCGCGTGCGCGAGCTGGCGACCTGCGTCGTCGCCCGGCACGTCAGCAACCGCTTCGAGTGGGCGATGCACGCACCGCTGGCGGTCCGGGCGGGGGTCGCCGCCGAGGCCATCGACGCGATCCGGCAAGGTGCGGCGCCGCCCCGGCTCGCCGCCGACGAGCAGGCCGCCTTCGACTTCGTGCGCGAGATCCTGGCGACGCACGGCGTCAGCGACCCCACGTACGGGGCCGCGCTCGGGCGCTGGGGCGAGCGCGGCATCGTCGAGCTCACGAAGCTGGTGGGCTACTTCGCGATGGTCTCGTGGCTGATGAACGTCGCCCGCACGCCCGCCCAGGCGGGCGGAGAGGCGGCGATCGAAGCCTTTCCGCAGTAGCCGCTTGCGCAACGCTCCGGTTCGGCGCCGCGCCGCGGGGTGCGGCCGGCCTCAGACGATCAGTGCCGGCAAGCCCTGCCACAGCACGGCGAGCGCGGACAGCGCGGCGCCGAGGAAGGCGAGGAGGAGCAGCCACTGGTCGAACGGGTCGATCGCGCCGCCCCGGCGCGCCGGCGCGGTGCGCCAGAGGAGCCAGGCGTCGGCGCCGAGACAGGCGACGGTGAAGACCCCGGCCACGACGCTGGCGGTGGGGGTCGTCAGCCAGATGCTGGCGATCAGGTACAGGCCGAAGAAGTGGACCGTCCAGACGAGCAGGCCACCCAGCGACAGAAGCCATATCGGCATTCAGCCCCCGGCCGGGAAGAGGCGCACGAGGAGCGCCGACACGCCTGCCTGCGCGGCCGTGTAGGCGATGAACATCACGGTGAGGTCGAAGCTGTTGTTGTGCGGCCGGGTGACGAGCCCCCGGCTCGTTCGCGCGGCCATGTAGAGCGCCATCAGCACCGCCACGCTCGTCAGGAAGCCGCCTTGCGCCAGGAAGGCAGCGATGAGCGCCGCCTGTGCGCTGAGCTGGGGCTCGAGGCCGAAGCCGCGCCAGCTCCACGCATCGCACCCGTAGGCGGCAGCGAGCACCAGCGCTGCCGACACGAGCATCGCGGGCGAGCCCCACAGCGTGCTCTTCGGGCGTGCCATGAGCCGGCGCGACAGGAGCGCGAGAGCGGCCGCCGCGGCATAGCCGGCGGCGATCGCCCACACCCATCCCGAGTCCGGCGCCGGACGCCAGAACGCCGGCTTGACGCCGTGCAGGAAGAACCAGCTGAACACCGTCATCACCCAGACCATCCCGACCACGACCAGCAGGATGGTCATGGCCCACCAGCCGTGGGTGCGCGAGCCGACCACGTAGGTCGGCAGGACGATGCCCGCGCCGACGTCGGCCTGCCCGACGGCCACCGGCCGGTCGGTGTCCCACATCCAGCGCACGACGCACACGATCGCGAGCACGCCGCTCGCCATCGCCACGCCGGACGCCTGGACGGTCAGGAGGAGGAAGAACCCGGCCGTGAAGACGGCGGCGAAGAGCGGCCATGCCGACGGCCCCGGCATGATCTGCAGGTACTCCGGCTCGGCGCGCAGCGGGCTGGTGATGAGGGTCTCGCGGTGCCCGGTGGGCGCGCCGGGAAGGAAATAGCGCCCGGCCTCGACGTCCTCGCCCAGCTTCGCGTCGTCCCAGAGCGGATCCCGGCTCCTGACGACCGGGATGCTGCGCGTCGAGTAGAGGCCGGTCGGCAGCCACTCGAGCGTGCCGCCGCCATAGACGTTGCCGGCGTTGTCCTCGGTCGCGAAGCGGAAGTTGCGCGCGAGGTCGAACAGGAACAGCAGCACGCCGGCGCCGAGGATGAAGGCGCCGGCGGTCGAGACGAGGTTGACGAGGGCGAGGTCCGAGCCCGGCAGGTAGGTGTAGACGCGCCGCGGCATGCCCATGAGGCCCGTCAGGTGCATCGGCAGGAAGGTCACCTGGAAGCCGCCGAACATCAGCCAGAACACCCACTTGCCGAGCCGCTCCGAGAGCGCGCGCCGGCTCATCATCGGCAGCCAGTAGTAGAACGCGGCGAAGAGCGGGAACACCATGCCGCCGAACAGCACGTAATGAAGGTGGGCGACGATGAAGTAGGTGTCGTGCGCCTGCCAGTCGAACGGCACCAGCGCGACCATGACGCCGGTCAGCCCGCCGATCGTGAAGGTGACGAGCGCGCCGAGCAGGAAGAGCGTCGGCACGTTGAAGCGTGCGCGCCCCTGCGCGAAGGTCGCGATCCAGGCGAACACCTGGATGCCCGCGGGCACGCTGACCGCCATGCTCGCCGCCGAGAAGAAGCTGATCGAGAGCGTCGGCATGCCGGTCGCGAACATGTGGTGTGACCACACGCCGAAGCTGATGAAGCCGGTGCCGACCAGCGCCAGCACGAGCAGCTGGTAGCCGACGATCGGCACCCGCGCCAGCGTCGCGACCATCATCGACATCAGCCCGGCCGCGGGCAGGAAGATGATGTAGACCTCCGGGTGGCCGAAGAACCAGAACAGGTGCTGCCAGAGGAGCGGGTCGCCGCCGCGCGTCGCGTCGAAGAACGGCCAGTTGAGCGCGCGCTCGAGCTCGAGCAGCAGCGTGCACAGGATCACCGCCGGGAAAGCCAGGATGATCATCACCGCGAAGACCAGCATCGCCCAGGCGAAGAGCGGCATCCTGTCGAGCGACATGCCGGGGGCGCGCGTGCGCAGCACGCCGACGATGATCTCGATCGCGCCGGCGATGGCGGAGATCTCGATGAAGCCGATGCCGAGCAGCCAGAAGTCGGCGTTGATGCCCGGCGAGTAGGTCGTCGACGTCAGCGGCGGGTACATGAACCAGCCGCCGTCCGGCGCCAGGCCGACGAAGAGAGAGGCGAAGAAGCACAGGCCGCCGACCAGGTAGGCCCAGAAGGCATAGGCCGACAGGCGCGGGAACGGCAGGTCGCGCGCGGCGAGCATCTGCGGCAGCAGCAGGACCCCCATCGCCTCGACGGCCGGCACGGCGAACAGGAACATCATCACCGTGCCGTGCATGGTGAAGAACTGGTTGTACGTCTCCTGGCCGAGCACGCCGTTCAGCGGCAGCGCCAGCTGCGTCCGCATGACGAGGGCCAGCACGCCGGCGAGCAGGAAGAAGAGGAAGGCGGCGCCGACGTACCAGGTGCCGATGTAGTTGTTGTTGACGACCGTGAGCCGTCGCCAGCCGCCCGGCGCGCGCCAGATCCGCTTCAGCTCCTCGAACTCGCCCGGCGGCCGCTCGCCCTGCGTCGGAAAGCGGTCGTAGAGCGCCGCATCGAAACCGGTCTCGGAGCTCACCGCTGTGCTTCGAGGTACTCGGCGAGCGCCCGCAGGTCCTCGCCGGCGAGATTCGCGTAGGCCGGCATGCGGTTGCCTGGCTTGATCGCCTGCGCGTTGCCGATCCAGCCCATCAGGGTGCCGCGGTTGTTGGGCAGGATGCCGGCGCCCAGCGTGCGCCGCTGCCCGACGTGGCTGAGGTCGGGCCCCGCCGCGCCGTCGTACGGCGTGCCGGCGATGCGATGGCAGGCGGCGCAGCCGACCGAGGCGAACAGCCGTTCGCCGCGCTGCGCGCCGGCCGAGAGCGGCGCGGCGGCGCGGGCCTGCCGTTCGGCGAGCCAGCGCTGGAACTCGCCCGGCTCGTGCGCCACGACCTGCAGGCCCATGAGCGCGTGCGGGCCGCCGCAGTACTCGGCACAGAGGCCGCCGAAGACGCCGGGCCGGTCGGCCTGCAGGCGGAGCAGGTTCGTGCGGCCCGGGATCATGTCGAGCTTGCCCGACAGGCGCGGCACCCAGAAGTTGTGGATGACGTCCTCGGAGGTGAGCTCCAGCACCACCGGCCGGCCAGCCGGGATGTGCAGCTCGTTGGCATCGACGAGCACCGTGCGCTGCTGCGCGTCGAGGTAGTCGACGCGCCACCACCACATCAGCCCGGTGACCCGGATCCGCATCTCGTCGCCGCGGATCGGCGCCGACAGCTCGCGCGTCAGCGACAGGCCCCAGACGAGCAGCGCGGTCAGCACCAGCGCCGGGAAGGCGATGCCGGCGATCCAGATCGTCGCGACGCCGCCGAGCCGTGCCTTCAGCGCCGGCTTGCCGAAGAGCGCGATCCACAGCGCCGCGAGCACGATGAGCGTGACGCCGAGCCCGATCGCGAACAGCGCCCAGGCCAGGGTGGTGATCGAGCCGGCGTACGGCCCCGCCGGATCGAGCACCGCCGGCGGCGAGCCGCCGCCGAGGTCAACGGTCGGCGATCGTGTAAAGGTACGCAGCGACATCGCGCGATTCCTGTTCCGTCAGCGGCATGGCGGGCATGGTCGTTCCGGGCAGCACCTCGGGGGCGTTGCGGACATAGGCGGCCAGCAGGTCCGGCCGATTGGGCAAGTGCCCGGCGACGAGGTTAGCCTTGCCGAACCCGCGCAGCGACGGGCCGACCGAGCCCTGCGGCCAGCGCAGGCCCGGGATCGCATGGCAGCTGCCGCAGCCGACGCGCGCCATCGCCTCCAGGCCGCGCGCCGGATCGGCCTCGGGCATGGCGTGCGTCCACTCCGGCGGCGGCGCGCAGCCTGCCAGGAGGAGCGGCAGCAGCGGGAGAACGGAGCGGATGGTGAGCAAGGGCAGGGGCGGTCGGCGGCAGCTAGTGTGGCGTGTTTGCGCGGCCGTCCTCGTGACCGCGCTGGCATCCTGCGGGCCCGTGCGAACGACGTCGGCCGAGCGCTTCCGGGCCTCGGGAGAGCTCATCGCCTGGAGCGGCGGCGACGCCGGCGCAGCCAATGCCTGCTTCACCTGTCACGGCCTGGACGGACGCGGCAACGGCGCCGGCGCACCGCGCCTCGCGGGCCTCGGCATCGGCTACCTCGACCGCCAGCTCGAGGCGTACGGCGACGGCCGGCGACGGCATCCGCAGATGGCGTGGATCGCGCGGCGGCTGACCGCGAACGATCGCCGGGCGGTCTCGGCCTACTACGACGGCCTGCCCTGGGAAGCGTCCCCGCGCGCGCCGGCGGCCTCGCCGCCGCCCGGGCTCTGGGTCGACGGCGACCCGGCTCGCGGACTTCCCGCCTGCGCCTCGTGCCACGGCCTGCACGGCGAAGGCGAAGGCTTCGCCAGCCCGCCGCTGGCCGGCCAGCCGGCGGCCTACCAGGCGCAGCAGCTGGAGAGCTGGCGACGGTCGGAGCGGCGCACCGACCCCGAGCACGTCATGCTGCGGATCAGCCAGCGCCTGACGCCCCGCGAAGCGGCGGCCCTTTCCGCGTATGCGTCGGGGCTGGCGGGTTCGCCGGCGGGTTCGTCTCCTCGTCCGGGATCTCCGGCAGCATCGCCCGAAGGACGTCGTTCCGTTCCCAGAAGTGATGCTTCAGCGCCGCTCCCACATGCAGCGGAACGAGCAGGAGCAGGGCGATGACGAGGACGTCGTGGACGTCGTTCGCCACGTCCAGGATGAGCCAGCGCGTCTCGAGCGGCAGCTCGTCGAACGGCATCCGCGGCCACGGCACGACGCCCGCGAGCTGGAGCGGGCCCGGTTCCGCTTCCGCCGACCACATCGCCCAGCCGCTGAGAGGCAGGCCGAAGAAGCAGACGTAGAACACGACGACGGTGACGCGGGCCACCCCGATCTGCCACCAGCCGAGGCGGTCGGCGTCGTTCACGGGCGCGGGGATGAGCATGCGCCAGAGGAGGCGCAGCGCCGCCAGGACGAGGATCGGCAGTCCGACGGCGCTGTGCACCTGCAGCGCATAAACCTTGTCGCCGCCGGCGAAGGTCCAGCTGGCGTAGACGCCCCAGGCGAGCTGGAAGACGACCAGCGCCGCCATGACCCAGTGGAAGGCGACGCCCACCGGCGTGTAGCGGCCTTCGTCCGTGTACGTGCGCGCCCAGGCGCGCACGCGCTCGATCATGCGGACAGGGGCGCCGGGCGCGCCTGGCGGGCGAGCCAGCGGCCGAGGACGACGAGGGCGGCCACGAGATAGAAGCCGCTGGCGGGCGCCCACATGACGAGCCCGCCGAGCTGCTGGTCTTCGAGCGGCGTCAGGCCCCAGGCGAAGGTGCTCGCCAGGTGCGGCGCGTAGAGCGCGCCGGCACTGAAGGTCAGCAGGGCGCCCAGCAGTCCCATCTGCACCATCGTCGCCAGCAGCGCCGCGGCAGCCGCCACGGGCGAGGCGCGGCGGACCGCGCTCCAGAACCCCAGCGCGACGCCGACGAGGCTCGCCTGCATGAGCCAGTACACGGCGTCGTGGCCGAGCGCGACGGCGTACAGCGGCGGCGCATGCCAGGCCCAGAAGACGACCGCCTGCACCGCGGTCCAGGCGGCGAGCGAGCCGCGCATCGGCCACGTGCCCGCCATCCCGCCGCGGAGCGGGCGCGCCGGCAGCGCGGCGACGAGCAGCGGCGCAAGCGCGGCGGTGAGGAGGACGTGGTGCGCGACCCGGGCCGAGAACAACGCGGAGGTGAGCGCGCAGAACGGCGAGACGAACAGCAGGACGAAGCCGGCGAGCGCCGCCGCCGCCGCACCCGGCCGCGCGCCGGGCTCGGCACGCAGGCGAAACCACGTCCAGGCCAAGCCCGCGCCGACGAGCAGCACGTTGGGATCGACGTTCCAGCGCCCGAGCCAGTCGCCCGGCGACGGGGCCGTGCCGCAATAGGGAGTCCAGAGGGGTGGCATGAACGGCGATCCGCAGTGGCGCGGGCATTCTCACGCCCGCACGCCACGACGACAACAGGCCAGGGACATGGCGCCACGGCCCCGCTCGCCGAACCGCGCGCGCGACGCAAGCGCGGACCTCCGCTCAGCCGAGCACGATGGCTTGCAGGGCCTCGAGGTCGGCCGGCTTGGTGAGGTGCCGGTCGAAGCCGGCTTCCCGGGCGCGCAGCTTGTCGTCCTCCTGGCGCCAGCCGGTGAGCGCGATCAGGCGCGTCTGCGGCCGCCGGCGGCGCAGCTGGCGGGCGACCTCGTAGCCGTCCATGCCCGGCATGCCGATGTCGAGAACGACGACGTCCGGCGCCAGACGCTCCGACGTCTCGAGCGCGGAGCCGCCGTCGTAGGCGACGTGCACGGCATGCCCCTGCATGCGCAGGCTGAGGGCGAGCGAATCTGCGGCGTCGATGTTGTCGTCGACGACCAGGATCGTCCTGCGCGCGCCCGCTGCCGCCTCGGCGACGTCGCCCGGCCGGCCATCGCCGCCCAGCCCCGTCTCGACCGCGCGCGAGACGGGAAGGCGAACCGTGAACCGGCTGCCGAGGTCCCTTCCCCCGCTCTGCACCTCACGCTGCCGCCATGCATCTGCACGATCTCGCGCACCAGCGCCAGGCCGATGCCGAGCCCGCCGCCCATTCCATGCGACGCTCCCTGCCAGAACATGTCGAAGACCGCATCGACGGCGTCGGCCTCGATGCCGCAGCCGGTGTCGGAGACGGTGACCACCGCCTCGTCGCCCTCGCGGCGCAGATCGATCGAGATGCGGCCGCCGGGATCGGTGAATTTCGTGGCGTTGCTCAGCAGGTTGGAGAACACCTGCGTCAGCCGGTCCCGATCGCCTTCGACCGGCACCACCGCCGCGGCATCCTGGAGCAGCTCGATGCGCTTGGCCTCCATTTGCGGCCAGACCGCCTCGACGGCGGCCGACAGCGCCGACCCGAGCAGCACCCGCTCGCTGCGGAGCTCGATCTTGCCTCGCGTGATGCGGCTGACCTCCATCAGGTCGTCGACGAGCCGGACCAGGTGGCGGGTCTGCCGCTCCATCATCTGCAGCGTCTGCTGGAGCCGCTCGTCGTGGCCGCCGAGCAGCTCGATGATGCGAAGGCCGTTGCGGATCGGCGCGAGCGGATTGCGCAGCTCGTGCGACAGCGTTGCCAGGAACTGATCCTTGCGGACGTCGGCCTTGCGCAGCATCTCGTTCTGGAGCTCGATCGCCCTCTCGAGGTCCTCGCGCCGGCTGATGTCGTTGAACAGGACGCCGACCAGGTCCTGCCCGGCGTCGCCGACCCGGAACGCGTAGACGTCGTACCAGCGAGCCAGCGCATGCGCAGGCGCCTCGAAGCGCGTCGGCACGCCGGTGCGCGCGACCTCGCCGTAGGTCTGGAACCAGTGCGCTTCGTGCGCCGGCGCGAGAGCACGCATGGACTGGCCGATCGCGCCGACGAGCCCCGTCTGGCGTTCGAAGCTAGGGTTGGCCTCGAGGAAGACGTAGTCCGTGCCCTCGCCGCTCTCGCCGCTCTCGCCGCTCTCGCCGCTCTCGCCGCGCAGGACCTTGATCACGCAAAAGCCCTCGTCGATGGAATCGAAGAGGGTCTTGTACTTGGCCTCGGAGTCCCAGCGGGACAGGTGCTCCCGGGCCAGCGACACGGAGGCGTCGAGAGTCGAGGACGAGGAAGGCAGGATCGGCTCGCAGGGTGTTGGGAGTCGCAACCATACGGGGAGTTGGGCAGCGCCGCCGACCCCGCCACGATTGACCGTGACGAAGCTGCAAATTTCGGGCAAGGCGGCCCATCGTTTGCTGCGGTGGACCATCGCTGAAGGCGCAGCGATCCACCGCTCCCTCTGCCGCTGCACGCTTTCATCCAGCAACCCATGGCCCCCCGGACCGACGACGCGGAAGACCCATGCACGGTGCTCACCGTCGGCCACTCGACGCGGCCGATCGAGGGCTTCATCGATCTGCTGCGCGCCCACGGCGTGACCCAGCTCGTCGACGTCCGCACGGTGCCGCGCTCGCGCCACAACCCGCAGTACGGCCAGGAGGCGCTGCAGGCCGCGCTGGCCGCCGCGAACATCGGCTACGCCCATGCGCCGGGCCTCGGCGGCTTCAGGCGGCCCTCGCCCGACTCGCCGAACGCGGGCTGGCGCAACCTGTCGTTCCGCGGCTACGCCGACTACATGCAGACGCCTGACTTCGAGGCCGAGCTGACGAACGTCATCGAGCTCGCGCGCACCGATCGCGTCGCGCTCATGTGCGCCGAGGCCGTGCCCTGGCGCTGCCACCGCTCGCTGATCGCCGACGCGCTGGCCGTGCACGGCGTGACGCCGTGCGAGATCGCCAGCGCGACACGGCTGCAGAAGCACCGCCTCGCGCCGTTCGCCTGCGTGCACGGCGAGACCCTCACCTACCCTGCCCCTCCCGAGCCCGAGTCGTAGCAGGGTCCACGACCAGCAGCGGCAGCAGCGCACGGACGTCCGGCAGCGCGGCGAGGCCGTCGAGTGCCTGCAGCAGTTGCTCGGCCTGCGCCGCCGAGGGCGGCTGCGGCGCATACGCCAGGCAGTCCCTGAAGCGCGCCAGGTGCTGCGCGTCGTCGAGGGCGTTGCCCGGAAATCCGGGCGGGATGTCGAGCCGGCGGACGTGCGTGCGCCCGTCGCTCGTCGTCACGGCGAGGTCGACGGCGGCGTGGCCGCGTGCGTCGAGCGCCTCGTCGGCGACCACGCGGACCCGACCGATCATGGCCCGGACCGCCGGGTCATCGACCTGCGCGGGCGCGAAATGCCGCAGCTGCGACGAGCCGCGGACGATCGCGCTGGCGACGCAGTAGCCGGCGTTGAACTGCGCATCGACGCGCGGGTTGGCGCCGATCCGGAACGCGTGCCCCACGAGCCGGTGCGCATACGGCGGCAGGCGCACCTCGGCGCTGCGGACGTCGGCCGGGACGAGGCCGAGCTCACCGACGAGGCCGAGCGCCAGCTCGGTCACGCCCTGGGTGACGCCGCAGCTCGGGTACTTCTTGAAGACGACGTTCTCGAGCTTCCAGGTCGCGCCGAGGCCGCGCGTCACCGACGCGGGGTCGAGGGTGCCGCGACCGTAGAGGTGGGCGAAGCCGTAGTGGCCGCCCAGGAAGTTGTCGGGCCCGGTGATGCCGCGCTGCGCCATCTGCGCGCACTGCACGCCGGCTTGCGCGACCCAGCCCTGGACGACGCGCACGCCGAGCGAGCCGTCGACGTGGCTCTGGAAGCTGCCGCCGCAGCGGTTGAAGGCCAGCGCCAGCGCGTGCAGCGTCTGCTCGGTCGTGAGGCCGAGGATCCGCGACGCGGCGGCCGCGGCCGCGAAGGCGACGACGATGCCGGTCGGGTCGAACCCGTCGTACTGCGCCTCGCTGAGGTTGAAGCGCGAGCTGATCTCGGCGCCCGCCACCAGCGCGGCCAGGAACTCCTCGCCGGAGCAGCCGCCGGCGAGCTCGGCCGCGGCCAGCGCGGCAGGGAACAGGGCGGCGCCGATGTGCGGGCCGGGCGCCATCGCGTCGCAGAAATCGAGCGCCCGGCACACGGTGCCGTTCAGCTGCGCCGCGGCGGTGGCCGGCAGCCGGTCGCCGTAGACCAGGACGGTGGCCTGCGCCGCACCGCCGGCGTCGACGAGCAGCTCGCGCAGGGCCAACACGCCGTCCTCGGCGGCGCCGGCGAAACCGGTGCCCGCGACCGCCAGCAGCACGCGCCGCACGACGCGCTGCGGCTCGGGCGGAACGGAGCGCAGGCCGAGGGCCGTGACGAACTCGGCCAGCGTGTGTTCGAGGGTGCCCATGGGTCCGGTACTCGTGGGGATCTTGCGCGATCTTGCCCGGGTCCTGCCTCGGCCCGGCCGATTCTCACCGCCGATTTACCGCGTCTCACCGACGCCGGGGCCGGCCCCGCCGACGATGCCGGCCTGCCGCTGCGAACTCCTTCGGAGATGGCTGCTTCTTCCACCTTCATTTCAGCGAGATTCCCATGACTGTCAAAGATCTTCACGGCCACGCACTCTCCGGCGCCAGCGTCGACGCCGTCGAACCCTACGAGCAGTCGCTCGAGCAGCTCCGCTGCTACGTCGGCGACCCGCTCGGCGCCGTCCAGGCGGCGCTCGCCGCCGCGCCCGCGATGACGATGGCGCACGTCCTCGTCGGCTACCTGATGCTGGCCGGCACCGAGCCGGCCGGGCACGCCGAGGCGCGCGCCGCCCACGCGCGTGCCGCCGCGCTGCCGGCCGACGAGCGCGAGGCGATGCACGTCGCCGCCCTCGGCCGCTGGTGCCAAGGCCGCTGGTTCGAGGCCGGCCGCATCCTCGAGGACCTGTCGGCGCGCTTCCCGCGCGACCTGCTGGCGCTGCAGATGGGCCATGCGATCGACTTCTTCACCGGCCGCTCGCGCATGCTGCGCGACCGCATCGCCCGTGCCGAGTCGCACTGGCACGACGGCATGCCCGGCCGCCACGCGGTGCTGTCGATGCTCGCCTTCGGGCTGGAGGAGAACGCCGACTACGCGCGCGCCGAGAAGATCGGCCGCCGCGCGGTCGAGATCGAGCCGAGCGACGGCTGGGGCTGGCACGCGGTGGCGCACGTGATGGAGATGCAGAACCGGCGCGCGGACGGCATCGCCTGGCTGGCGCCGAACGCCCCGACCTGGAGCGAGGGCAGCTTCTTCGCGGTCCACAACTGGTGGCACCTGGCGCTCTTCCATCTCGGCCTCGATCACGTCGACGAGGCACTGGCGCTGCTCGACCAGCGGGTGATGGGCACGGCGTCGCCGGTGGTGCTCGACATGATCGACGCCTCGGCCATGCTCTGGCGGCTGCAGCTGCGCGGCGTGCCGGTGGGCGAGCGCTGGAGCGCCCTCGCCGAGCGCTGGCTCGCGGTGAGCGCCGACAGCACCTACGCCTTCAACGACATGCACGCGATGATGGCGTTCGTCGGCGCCGACCGGATGGGCGACGCGCACCGGTTGCTCGCGGCGCAGCGCGAAGCGCTGCAGCGCGACGACGACAACCGGATCTTCCTGCGCGAGGTCGGTGCGCCGGCGACGCAGGCGATCCACGACTTCGCGGTCGGCGCCTTCGCCGACGCCGCCGAGCGGCTGCGCCAGGTGCGCCCCGTCGCCCATCAGTTCGGCGGCAGCCATGCCCAGCGCGACCTGATCGATCTGACGCTGATCGAGGCGGCGACGCGCGCCGGCGACCGGTCGCTCGCCGATGCGCTGAAGCGCGAGCGCGCGTTCGTGCGCCATTGATGGACCCCCTGCAAGAGGAGATCGACATGACACCCCGCATCCTGAGACTGCCCGACGGGCGCCGCTTCGAGGTCGTCGAGCAGGGCCGCCGCGGCGGCACGGCGCTGCTGCTGCTGCACGGCATCACCGACACCTGGCGCTCGTTCGAGCCGGTGCTGCCCTTCCTGCCGGGCGAGTGGCACGTCGTCGCGCTGACGCAGCGCGGCCACGGCGGCAGCGACGCCGCGCCGGGCTACCGCACGCGCGACTTCGCCGCCGACGCGGCGGCCGTCCTGCAGGCGCTCGACATGGCGCCGGCCGTCGTCGTCGGCCACTCGATGGGCGCGGCCAACGCGCTGCGCCTCGCCATCGACCATCCCGCATGCGTGCGCGGCGTCGTCGCCGCTGGGGCCTTCGCGAGCTTCGGCGACAAGGCCGCCCTGATCGACTTCGTCGAGCAGGACGTGCTGACGATCGGCGACACCGTGCCGCGCGAGCTCGCCGACGCGTTCCAGCGCGACACCATCGCCGGCCCGGTGGCGCCAGGGTTGATCGAGACCATGGTCGACGAGTGCCTGCGCACGCCGGCGGCGACCTGGAAGGGCGCCTTCGCCGGGCTGCTCGAGGACGACTTCGGCGCCGAGCTGGGACGCATCGACGTGCCGGTGCTGCTGCCCTGGGGCGACGCCGACAGCTTCGTTCCCGAGGAGGACCAGCGCCGCCTGCAGCGGGCGCTGCCGCGGGCGACGCGCTCGGTGTTCGGCGGCGCCGGCCATGCCCTGCACTGGGAGCAGCCGGACGGCTTCGCCGCCGTGCTGCGCCGCTTCGTGCACGCGCTGGACACCGAGACGGCCGTCGTCAGCTGAGCAGGGCCTGCGCCGCGTCGTCGTCGTTCCAGCGCTCGCCCTCGGCCTGCCACTCGGCCGAGCGCAGGTCGCCGGCGACGGCGGTGATCGCGGCCAGGGCCCGCGCGCGCGCCCGCTCGCCCTGCTCGGTCGCCGCCTCGCCGCGCTCGGCGAGGCGGCGTGTCGCCCAGCCGATCAGGCGCGCGGCGTCGGCGTGGCGGCCCTGCTGCGCCAGCCACTCGCCGAGGTGGCAGGCGCTCCACGTCATCGCGCCGGCGCCGCGCATCAGCCGCACCGCTTCCCGCACGGGTGCGGCGGGCGCGTGCCCCGCCTCGATCATCGCGACGGCCAGCAGCGCCACCTGCTGCCAGCAGTGGCGCAGCAGGCCGGCGCGCCGGATCCCCTCGACGGCGGGCTGCATCGTGGCGACCGCAGCCTCGGCGCGGCCCTGCGCCATCTCCGAGAGGGCCACCCGGTGCGCGGCGAACCACGAGCGGTACTCGTCGCCGGCGTGGCGCAGCAGCTTCAGCTCCTGCCGCTCGAGCTCGCCGTAGCGCTCCCAGTCGCCGCGCAGCATCACGGCAAACGACTCGGTCGTGCGGCGGCTGCGCCGCTGCAGCGTCAACCAGTCGTCGCCTTCGATCGAGCGCATCTCGTCGGCGACCGCGGCCGGATCGATCGGCCGGCCGAGCCGGTGCGCGAGCGAGACGCTGTGGCCGAGCGCGCGATGCAGCAGCACGGCGAAGCCGCCTTCGCGCGCGAGTGCGACGGCGCGCTCGCAGGCGTCCGCCGTCTCGGCCCAGCTGAACGAGTAGTCGGCGCCGCGGTTGGCGATGGCGAGCCAGAACAGCGCCCGCGCGCGCAGCGGCACGCGCTCGTCGGCGTCGACGCGCGCCGCCAGCCGCTTCAGCGGCGGGCCCGACTCGGCGTGCTGCCCGGTCATCGCCCAGAAGCCGCCGGCGGCGCCGCACAGGCGAATGGCGAGCACTTCGTCGCCGTCGACGCCGAGCGCCCACTCGACGGCCGCGCGCAGGTTCGGCAGCTCCGGCAGCAGCGCGTCCAGCCACGCCAGCGCCGGCGTCGCGGTGTAGCGCTCGTCGGCGGCCTCGAACAGCGCCGCGATCGCCTCGGCGTGCCGACGCCGCCGTGCCTGCGTCTCGCCGGACTCGTCGAGCCGCTCGGCGGCGAAGAGGCGCGCCGTCTCGAGCAGGCGCAGGCGCGGCCCCGGCGCTGCCGCGTCGGCCAGCCGCTGCAGCAGCGACTTCTCGGCCAGCGACTGCAGCGCGTCGAGCACCGCCCACCGGTCGAGCGCGCCGTCGACAGCGACCTGCTCGGCCGTCTCGGGCGCGAAGCTGCCGGAGAAGACGGCGAGCCGGCGGAACACCGTCTTCTGCGCGTCGTCGAGCAGCGCATGGCTCCATTGCAGCGCCGCGCGCAGCGTCTGCTGGCGCGGCGGCGCGCCGCGCGCACCGCGCGACAGCAGCGCCAGCGCCTCGCCCAGCTTGCGCTCGACGCCCTGCACGCCGAGCAGGGGCACCCGCGCCGCCGCGAGCTCGAGGGCGAGCGGGATGCCGTCGAGGCGGCGGCAGATGCGGGCGAGCGCCTCGGCGTCGTCGCCGGAAGACGCGAAGCCGGGATCGGCGGCGCGGGCGCGCGCCTCGAACAGGGCCGCCGAGGCGTCGGGCGACAGGCCGTCGAGGCGCACGACGGCTTCCGGGGCGAGGCCGAGCGGCTCCTGGCTGGTGACGAGCACGGCGACGCCCGGCGCGGCCTCGCGCAGCGAGCCGACGAACGACGCGACGGCGTCGAGCAGGTGCTCGGCGTTGTCGAGCACGAGCAGCAGCGACAACGGTCGCAGCGCCGCGAGCAGCGCCGACTCGCCGGATCCCGGCGGCATGCCGAGCGCGCGGGCGACGGTGCCCGGCAGCAGGCGCGCCTCGGGCAGCGGCGCGAGCTCGACGAAGGCGCTGCCGTCGGCGAACGCGCCGCTCGCGGCGGCGGCCGCCGCGGCGGCCTGCGCCAGCCGCGTCTTGCCGATGCCTCCGGGGCCAACGACGCTGAGGACGCGCCCGGGCAGCAGCTGCGCGGCGATCCGGGTCAGGTCGTCCTCGCGGCCGAACAGCGCCGGCACGCCGGCCGCCGCGGCCGCGTCGTCATCCTGCACCGGCAGGCCCAGGCGATAGCCCTGGCCCGGCACGGTCACGATCGCGTCCTGGCCGAGCAGGCGGCGCAACGCCATCACCTGCACCTTCAGGTTGTCGTCGAGGACGGCGCGGCCCGGCCAGGCGCGATCGAACAAGGCGTCGCGGGAGAGCGGGCGGCCGCCGGCCTCGACGAGCGCCAGCAGGATGTCGAAGGCCCGCTCGCCGATGCGCAGCGGCCGCCCGCGCTCGCACAGCTCGCGGGTCTCGGGACGCAGCTCGAAGCGCCCGAAGCGGATCTCTGGCCGGGCCATGCCGCTAGTGTCGCGCGACGACCGCGTGACGCCGACACGAGCCGTCAGCGCATCATGGCAACCGGTGGTGCGCGACCGCCCCTTCGTCCCACGCCATTCCCGCACCCGGACGATCGGGCACGAGCGCACGACCGCCGACGATGCGCAGCGGTTCCTGCACCAGGACATCGGCCCAGTCGACGTACTCGAGCCAGTGGCATGTCGGCGTCGCCGCCAGCAGATGGGCGCTGATCTCCGGCATCAGGTGCGAGCTCATCGGCGTGCCGCGCGTCGCCGCCACGCCCGCGGCCTGCATCCATCCGCTGACGCCGCCGATGCGCGCGACATCCGGCATCACGAGGTCGCAGGCTCCGGCATCGAGCGCCCGCTCCAGGTCGTGCGGGCCGTTGAAGTTCTCGCCGATCTGCAGCGGCAGGTCGAGCGCCCGGGCGATCGCCGCATTGCCCCGATGGTCGTCGTGGCGGATCGGCTCCTCCAGCCAGGCGACGGCCTCGGACTGCAGCGCGCGACCGCGCCTCAGGGCTTCGTCGAGCGACAGCGCCTGGTTGTAGTCGACCATCAGCTCGACGGCGTCGGGAAGGCGTCGCCGCACCGCGCGCGTGACCGCGAGGTCCTCGTCGAGCGTGGCGTAGCCGAGGCGCAGCTTGACCGCCTCGAAGCCGCCCTCGAGAAGGCGCTCGGCCTCGTCGGCGGCCGCCGGCGGGCTCATCAGCCCGAGCCCGCACGAGTTGTAGGCGCGGATCGGCCGCGGCGCGGCGCCGAGCAGCGTGGCGAGCGGCACGCCGGCAGCGACGGCGACGGCGTCCCACATCGCGGCGTCGAGCGCCGACAAGGCCATGCGCACGATGCCGGTCACCCCGAGCAGCGCGTACCGGCGCTGCAGCGTCGCCGCCATCGGCAGCGGTTCGACCGCCTCGCCGCGCACCAGCTCGGCCGCCTCCTGGAGCACCTGCGCGATCGAGCCCGCGCCGCTCCGGCGATAGCAGAAGATGTAGGTTCGCCCGACGATGCCCTGCTCGGTTTCCACGTCGACGAGGAGGAGCGGCGCCGCGCGCACGGTGGCGGCGCTGGTGCCGAGCACATAGCGCAGCGGCACCTCCACCGCGACGGTGCGCACGCCGCGCAGGGTCAGCGGCGGCAGCGGCGCCGGCATCGTGCTCACGAGGCCCTCCCTGCAGCGTGCAAGGCGAGGATGTCGGCGACGGCCCGGTTCAGCGGCGTCGGAACGCCCTTGGCGCGGCCGAGCTCGACCACCCCGCCGGCCAGCCAGCGCACCTCGAGCCGGTTGCCGCGCTCGAGGTCGTGGTGCATCGACGAGGTCATGTCGTAGGCGACGTCGTCGGCCAGTTGCAGGCGCACCTCGGCGTAGTCCTCGCCGAGGTCGACGCCTTGCGCGCGGCCCACGGCGACCACCTCGCGCATGAGGTCGAGCAGGAAGGCGCGCGTCTGCGGATGCGCGCGGATCGGGCCGATCGTCGTGCGCATCGTCGTTGTGGTTCCGGACAGTCCGACCAGGAACACGTACTTCTGCCAGATCTCGCGCAGGATGTTCGCGGAGAGCTCGGCCTTGATCCCGCCGGCGAGGCAGGCCTCGAGGAAGGCCACGCCTCGCGGCGAGCGCGACCCGTCGAACTCGCCGAACAGCAGCCGCTGCATCGGGCCGGTCTGGCGGATGACGCCCGGCCGGTCGATGGTGGTCGCGACGTATCCGACACCGCCCATGATCTGCGCGGCGTCGTAGGCCGCCCGAAGGTACTGGTCCTTCAGGACGCCGTTCTGGAACGAGACGATCGCCGTCCCGGGCCCGACCAGCGGGCGGATCTGCTGCAGCGCCGTCTCCGTGTCCCAGAGCTTGACGCAGAACATCACCAGGTCGACGACGCCGACCTCGCCGGGATCGTCGGTGGCGCTGACCCGGGCGATGTGGATCGGCTCCGGCCCTTCGACGCTCAGGCCCTCGCCGCGCATCGCCTGCAGGTGCTTGCCGCGGGCGATGAAGTGCACGTCCGCACCGCCCGCGGCCAGGCGCGCCCCGAAGTAGCCGCCCAGGCCGCCGGAACCCATCACTGCGATTCGCATGATCTCGCCTCCTTTCGGTGGTTGGCTGCGACGACGATGACTGCGACGCCGAGGAGACCAGGCCGGCAGCGTCAGGGCTTGAAGACGTACCCCGGCGTGATCGCCACGTTCGCCGGGATCGGCGGCAGGTCGGAGAACAGCTCGGGCTTGTCGCGCATCACCTTCAGGATGTGCTTCGGCTCGATGTGCTTGTTGACGTCGAAGGTCGACTTGATGATGCCCAGCCGGCTCAGGCGGTCTTCGGCGGCCCAGAGGGCGCGGTAGTTGTTGGCCGAGAGGCGGCGGTCGTTCTGCTGGATGTTGAACTGCATCGCCGCCTCGGCGACGTCCTGCTTGAGCCCGGGGATCCAGCGCGTCGCCACCTGCGCCGCCTGCTTCGGGTTGGCGCGCATCCACTTGTCGGCCTCGGCGACGGCGGCGAGGAACTTCTCGATCGTCTCGCCGTTCTGTTCGACCCAGGGGCGGGTCGCGACGTTGAAGCCGAGGTAGGAGATCACGTCGCCGCCGCGCACGACGACGTAGGCGCCGGGAACGTCCTTGGTGGCGACGATGGGCCACGGGTCCCAGCCGGAGAAGGCGTCGATGCCCTTGGCCAGCAACGCCACCGTCATGTCGGGCGGCGGTGTGTTGACGAGCGTCACGTCCTCCGGCTTCAGCCCCGCCTTCTCGATCAGCGCCAGCGCGTACAGGTGGTTGATCGTGCCGAAGGAGGCGGCGATCTTCTTGCCCTTCAGCGTCGCCAGGTTGTTCCTGTCGATGCCCGAGCCGTCGCGCGCGACCAGCGCCATCGTCGCATCGGAGCCGAGCTTGGTCGCGCTGCCGCTGTAGTTGCCGAGGGCGACCAGGTCCATGCCGCGCAGCACGGCGCCGATCATCGGCACGCCGACCTGGACGATCTCGCTCTCGCCCGCCTGCAGGGCGTTGAGCGCGTCGACGCCGGTCGCGTACGGCCGCGCGATGGTGACGTCGAGGCCGTGCTTCTCGAAGAAGCCGCGCTCGAGCGCGATCGGCAGGCCGACCTGGTCGATGCCGGTCACCATGCCCGCCTTCATCTTGACCAGCGCCTGCGCCGAGGCCGGGGACGAGGCGACGGCGAGTGCCACCAGTGCCGCGAGCGCCAGGAACGGGGCGGCGACGATGCGCCAGGGCGCGGGCCGCTTCGATGTCTTCATCGCTGTCTCCTTCGTGTGGTCGGTGTCACTCGGTGCGCAGCGGCGCCACGCTCTTCACCCAGTAGGGCTGCGCCAGGGCGTTCAGCCCGGCATGGGCGACGCCGCGCACTTCGATCGTATCGTTCTCGGTGCCCGAGACGCGGCCGTGCTTCTGGAACTCCAGGACGTGGAAGCGCTCCGGCGTGCAGCGCAGGGTGACGAGCACGTTGACCTGGCCGCGCGCGTTGGGCGTGAAGCCGGGCATCACCTTGGCCGGAGCCAGGAGCACGAGGGCGAGCTTCCACAGGAGGAAGGCGACCACTGCGCCGACGACGATGCGGCCGCGCGTCGACCGCGCGGCGTCGCGAATCATGCCCATGGCCGCCCGCGGTGGCGAGTCATGCCGCGCGCACCTGCTGCAGGACGTGCGCCGACAGCGCCTTGAAGCCGGCGTCTTCCATCAGCGCGTCCCAGGATCGCGGCCGCGGCAGGTCGATGGCGACGTCATCGAGCACCGAGCCTTGCGAGAGGACGACGACGCGGTTGGCCAGGAACACCGCCTCGTTGACGTCGTGGGTGATGAAGAGCACCGTCGGCCGGCGCTCGGCCCAGATGCGCGTCAGCTCCTCCTGCAGCGTCATCCGCGTCTGCGCGTCGACGCTGGCGAAGGGCTCGTCCATCAGCAGCACGTCGGGCTCGTTGGCGAGCGCCCGCACGACGCCCACCCGCTGCTGCATGCCCCCCGACAGCTCGTTCGGATAGCGCTCGGCGGCGTGCGCCAGACCGGCGAGCGCCAGGTACTCGCGCGCGATCTCGTGCCGCTTCGCCTTGGGGATGCCGCGCATCTTCGGCCCGAAGGCGACGTTGTCGAGCACCGTCCGCCACGGGAACAGCGCGAACGACTGGAAGACAACGCCGCGGTCGGGCCCCGGCCCGTGCACGGCGCGGCCGTCGACGCGGATCGCGCCGGCGGTCGGCGGCAGGAAGCCGGCGATGACGTTCAGCATCGTCGTCTTGCCGCAGCCCGAGGGGCCGACGACCGAGACGAAATCGCCGGCCTCGACGCTCAGGGAGATGTCGCGGATCGCCGTCACCTGCTTGTCGGCGAACGGATCGAAGTAGGTCTTCTGCAGGCGATCGATCGTCAGGCCCTTCATCGCGTCACCAGCCCCCAGCGTTCGCCCGTGGCGCGCTCGATCGGCGCCAGCACCCAGCTGTCGACGATGTACCAGAGCACGCCGAGCACCACCATGCCGAGCAGGATCTCGACGACGGAGCCGGCACGGCGCGCGTCGAACATCAGGAAGCCGACGCCGCTCGTGCCGACGATGATCTCGGCGGCGATCAGCGCGCGCCAGCCGAAGCCGAGCCCGTTGCGCAGCCCGGTCATGATGTTCGGCAGCGCGCCGGGCAGCACCACCTCCCAGACCACGCGCGCCTTCGACGCCCCGAGCGAGAGCGCCGCCCGGTGCAGCTCGATCGGCACCGAGCGGACGCCGAGCACCGTGTTCAGCACCACCGGGAACAGCACCGTGTAGACGATGACGAAGATCATCGTCGTCAGGCCGAAGCCGAACCAGATCAGGAGGATGGGCAGCCAGGCGATGTCGCCGATCGCCTGGAAGAAGAGCAGCACCGGCCAGAGCAGCCGATGCGCACGGTCGCTCAAGCCGACGAGCAGCCCGAGCGGGATGCCGATGGCGACGCCGACCGCGGTGCCGGCGGCCAGGCGCAGGACGCTGTCCTCGAGGTAGGCGGGCAGGATGCCGTTGCCCATCAGGGTGACGAACTTCTGCACCACCTCGACCGGGCCGGGCAGGAACACCGGCGGGAAGAGGCCCGAGGCCGCCACCGCCGCCCAGAGCGCGACGACGGGAACGAAGGGCAGCATCGCCGCGAGCGCCGTGCGGGAGTTGTGCAGTGAACGAACACATCACGCTGCTGCACAGCCAGGGCCCGCTCATGACCAAGGTGTGGACGCCGGAAGGCATCGAGCCGTATCAGGACGCTCGCACTTTTCGTGTCGAGCAACGCGAAGTAGCCAACATCTCTGAGCTATCGGCGCTACTTTTCGAGATCGAGGGCGACGCTCTCACGTGCATCATTCGAGGCGGGTACGTCGGGGACGAACAAGCTAAGAAGCTGCTACCCGAGTTGCTTGCCGAAGAGCGGCGAAGCGGAAAACGGGGCAGCGAGCCGCCGGCGGGCACGACGCTACGACGCACGGCGCTGTTCCCGGATCGTCCATTGAGCATGTTGCTCATCGATATCGATGCATTCACGCCGTCTGTGGACGCCCTTGCCGACCCGGAGGGCGCCATTGGAGAGTTCGTGGCCGCACATCTTCCCGATGGTTTTTTTGAGATCTCCTATCACTGGCAGCTGTCAGCCAGTGCCGGATCGGCCAAGAACGTCGGCGTCCTCAAAGCCCACGTTTGGTTCTGGCTGGACCAGCCGCGCACCTGCGCGCAACTGCACGTATGGGCATCGCAGCATGGTGGGGTTGACAAGACGCTCATGCAACCAGTGCAGGTGCACTACACGGCGAAGCCGGTATTCAAGGGGGTACCTGATCCTGTGCCTCGCCGATCGGGCTTTTACGGCGGCATCCTTGGGGACGCAGTCGCTCTGCAAGTCAGCGCCGAGACGGAGGCCGCCGCGAAGTCACCTAGGCCCGATCGCCGCGCGTTCGTGGATCCTACGACTAAGCCCGGCCTCATCGGGGCTTTTTGCAGGATGTATAGGCCGGCTGACCTGTGCGAGCTCTGCCCCGACCTCTTTTCACCCGGCCGTTCGGATCGCAACATGACTTGGCTGGAAGGCGCTGGATCTCCTAACGGCGTCGTTATCTGCGACATAGAGACTCACCTTTGGAACCAGCACAACTCAGCTCCCACAAGCGGTGCTGTGAACCTCTGGGACTTCATCCGCCTGCACAAATTCGGTCATTTGGACCACGGGAAGGAAGACATCGCAGCGTTGGACTTTTCGGCTCTACCAAGCGAACAAGCCATGCAGCGTTGGGTCAGGGAGGAGCATCCTGAGGTACCCGACGTGAAGCTGGCGACCCCTGTGTCCCATTCCTTGGCACTCTCGCTACCCCTGCAGGGTGCCTCATCCCGGCCACGGGGGCGCGTCATGTTGAAACGCGGCTCCGAAATCCTCCCGACTGTTGTGACCTGGCTCTGGCGTCACTGGCTTGCCGCCGGCAAGTTCCACATCTTGGCGGGACAACCTGGGCAAGGAAAGACAACCCTGGCCCTGAAGTTCGCTGCCACTGTGACGAGCGGTGGTGTGTGGCCCGACGGAACTCGCGCTGACGCAGGAAACGTGATCATGTGGTCGGGCGAGGACGATCCGAGCGATACATTGATCCCTCGACTGCTGGCCATGGGCGGCGACGCCTCGAAGTTCTACGTCATCTGCGGCGTCCGACACGATGACGAGCAAACGGCGACTTTCAACCCTGCCCAAGACTTGCTGCATTTACTAGAGGCTGCTGAGGCCATCGGCTCGGCTTCGCTCCTGCTCCTGGACCCGGTGGTCTCGGTTGTAGAGGGCGACAGCCACAAGAACGCTGAAATGAGAAAGGGCTTGCAACCCGTGGTCGACTTAGCGGCCCAGATGAATGCTTCCGTGCTTGGCATCTCTCATTTCAGCAAGGGCACAGCTGGCAGAGACACGACGGAGAGAGTCACCGGAAGCGTCGCGTTCACTGCGGTAGCGCGCGTCGTCTTGTGTGCGGCGAAGGCCGCCGGTGAAGTCGAAGATGACAGCCGCAGAGTTCTCGTAAGGGCCAAAAGCAATGTGGGCCCGCGACACCCATGCCTACGTGCCAAACGTGCGGGACCAGCATGATTGGTTACGTAGCGCCCTGTTCAAGCGTGCTTTGAATGATTGCGTTGAGATGCTGCCACCCGAGACATTGGCTGAGGTGTCGAGACGATGGCCGGAGCGTGAAGACTGGATCACTGGACAAGTGCCCACTAAGGTTCTCTGAGCACGCGCTTGGGTAAAGTCTCGTACCTCACTTCGACTATTGCTGGCAACAGTCGATCTATAAATCGGACTTCCAACTCCTCTGCTACGGTTTGTGAACCGGCGCAAAGAAAGCTTCCGCAAGGAGCTAAGGTTTGGTCATAAAGTAGCCGCTTATAAAGGCATCACGGCCAAGCGGTGATAGTGTCGATCGGCGTAGCCTGCTAGAGCCCAGTGCTTGAGCGGGTTGGCCAAGGCATCTAAACCCCGTTTTTCGACAGTAGGTCCGGCTTCGACATGAGCTGAACGACACGGGCGAACTGCGGCGGGGCCGCGGCGCGTCTCAGCCGCCTCGCGGAGTTGTTGTGACAGGCTCGGCCCTGCTCGAATCAGTTATGCAGAAACGGCCTGCTTTCCCTGACTGGCGCGACCCTCGACGGGCCGCCATAGCTGCGTTGTCCGGGTGCGTTCCACCGTTCTCCTGTCCAGCCGATGCAACTATCTGCTTCATTGCGGATAACCGTCCATCGGTCACGGTTGGAAGGCCGCCGAGCGCTCCGATAAAGGCACCATTGGCTTTTGACCACTTTCGCGATCGGGAGCGACGTTCGATGCCATACCTTGCCGTTACGACACTTGGGAATAGGAACTCTGGGAAGTCCCGGACGTGGAACACGCTCTTCGGCGCGACAGTCAAGACCGGAAAGCTTGAGCGCAAGCTCTATCTGAACAAGGCGCAGTACGTACAAGCTTTTTTGGTTAGCGGCTCTCCCCAGGAGCGGGACGAATACGTTGGGGACATCATTACGGTTGAAAAGCCGAATTTGGTGTTGTGTTCAACGCAATACACGTCCTCTGTGAGGGACACATACGAGTTTTTCTTCAGTAACGGATATGAAGTTCACGTGCAGTGGCTCAATCCCGGTTACTCGGATGCCAGCCGCTCCGACGACGAACTAGAACTCCTTCCCTATCTACTGCGCAAAGGCGCGACAGTGCAGATGCGGGATGGCCGTTCAGATCCGCGCGGTCGGGTACAAGACCTGATCAAGTCCGTTCTCGGTTGGGCGTCTTTCCACGACCTGGTACGTACCGAGTTCGAGACCTGACAACGAACCTCGGAACCAAGGAAATTGCTGCAGCATTTCGCGACGAGCGGGTGTCGGCTACACGAGCCGATTTCTGGTGTGGTGAAGTGAACGGTAAGAATCGGATGGGAGGCATGAGCGGATACCGGCGCTACGTGGTTGAGCTACATGTAGATCCGCAGTTGGCCGAGTTGGACAAGCATACTTTGACTCGGTCGACCGCGAGCCGACAGACGAATCCGTGCGCTTCGCCGCCTATTGGAACGGGTACTGCCAGTAGGCGCGCCACATGTTTGATGCGCTCAGCGGTTGCGCACTCGCGTGACACTTGACCTCGGCACACATGCGGGACCCGATGCGCTGCGAGGCGAACCCGCTCACAGACCGTAGTCGAAGCGATGAGCACCAAGATTCTCGGACTCCACGGATTTCGAACTATTCCTTGGGCACGACGATAGATCACGCCGCACGCCTTGCGCTTCGCAAATTCGATGTGCAACTGCGCGCAAGTTAGCGAGGGGTTTACCGACCCGCCCGGATCGCACCGAGAGGGTGTGCTGGGGTCAAGTGCGTCCTCCTCCGGAACGGCTGGCGGAATTTGCCGATTCTGGGGCCCGAGCGCATTGAGAGCGCGCTGGTAGAGAGACCGTCGCGCGTTCGACCTGGTGCTATCGCGTCGTCTCGTTCCCACTCGCCGACGTCATCACGTACGGGAAGATCCTGCCAGGTCAGACATGGCTCAAAAGGTGTACGTTGTGCGCCCACATTGATAGACGGTCGAAGCTGGCTCAGTTGTCTGATGAGCTTTGATGTGAGCCGGCGCAGAATTCACGGCCTATCTAATGAGCCGGAGCCTTCATGTCTCACTTGGCGTACTTCCGCTGCTCTGGTCCGGAACAGTCGATCGAATCGCAGCGCCATGCGATGCTCACGAAATCAGGTGCGGAGCAATTCAACGAGGAGTTCACAGACGAGGGAGTGAGCGGGGCAGTTCCAGCTGCAAAGCGCCCTGGCTTCGCTCGTCTGCTCGCCTATTCCCGCAAAGGAGACGTGATCCACGTCTATGCGGTTGATCGCCTCGGACGCGATGCGCTCGACGTGCAAGCCACCGTACGCACGCTTCTTGAGAAAGGCGTTGCCGTAGAGGTCCACGGACTAGGACGCATTTCACGCGGCGTTGGCGAGCTCATCCTCGCGGTGCTCGCCCAGGTTGCCGACATGGAGCGTCTCCGCATCCAAGAACGGACCGAGGCGGGCCGGGCGAAGGCACGGGCCGCTCTTATCGAGACAGGGAAGACCCACCGAGGCAAAGCCTCAATGGGTCGCCCCAAAGATCACGATCCTTTTGAGATCGCTCAGTGGCGCCTTGAGGAGTCAGCGAGCATCAGCGCCACCGCTGAACACTTTGGATGCTCGCCAGCGACGGTCAAGCGATATTGCGCGATCGCTTGCGCCACGTAGGTGTTCATTCGCGTGGCCACGCGTGTCGAATCGCGGCTGCTTGACCATTGCAAGCACGCCGCGGCGGCGCGTGAAACCCTCCCGTAGCATTGGCGCACCCAACATCATCGATGGGCATGTCGGAACGTGACCTAGTCTTCTTTAGCTACCGCCACGACAAGGATGGCGAGCGCTGGCTCAAAGCATTGCGCAGCATGCTGGAGCCGTACGTGCTGGATCAGCAACTGATCACTTGGTCTGACCACGACATCCGCACCGGCGAGCAGTGGCACGGTCGCATCCAGTCGGCTATCGAGCGCACGCGCGTCGCGGTGCTGCTGGTCAACCAGGCATTCTTCGGCTCCACGTACATCCGGCAGCATGAGCTGCCTCGCTTGGTCGAAGACGCCCGAGCCGGGCATCTCACGCTGGTCGTCGTCGTTGTCGGCTTTGTAGATCGCGGGCTGATGGACGCACACGGACTCTCGGCCTTCCAGGCCACCGACTCGCCGGATCGGCCCATGAACGGGCTGCGGGGCAGCAACCTCGACAAGGCCTTAGTTGCGGCCGCCATCAAGGTGCGCGAAGCCTATGTCGCCGTGTGCGAACGGGGGACCGTGGCGGCTCCGATGGCGCACGCCCTGCGGCGTGGCGACGCGCCGGCACTACTGCCGTTTGAAACAGCGCCAGGACCGCTGCTCGGTGTGCCCCAGTACGACGGCACGCGCTTCGTCGCGAGGCCGGACGACATTGCTGTGCTGCGCGAAATCTTGGTCCGAGGCACAGAGCTGGCGCTTGGTGTTACCTCGGCCGGACCCGGCCTAGGCCTGCATGGCATGGGCGGCATGCGCAAGAGCGTCCTGGCGCTGGCGCTTTGCCACGACGATGCGGTCCGCCGCACCTTTACCGACGGCATTGCCTGGGTCGCGCTCGGTCAGACGCCGGACCTGCTAGCCGTGCAAAACCGCCTGCTCCGGCTACTGGATTCACAAACGCAGCCTGCCGAGACGCTGGCCGAGGCCAGCATGCGTCTGCGCCAGACGCTGCAGGATCGCCGCGCGCTGCTTGTTGTCGACGACGTCTGGGATGCCGAGCACGCGCTGGGGCTGGACGTGGGGCAAGGCCGCAGCCGGCTGCTGATGACCACACGCGATGCCACCGTGCTCTCGCTGGCCGGCGCGCGGATCTATAGCCTCCAGCGCTTGCCGCAGGCCCTGGCGCGCGACCTGATTGCGCTGCGCGCGCGCTGCGGAGTGCGCGAACTGCCGCCCGAAGCGGACGAGATCATCGAGCACACTCGCGGCCTCCCCCTTGCACTGGCGCTAGCCGGCGCACAAGTCGCTGACGGCGTGAGCTGGACGACGCTCGTGGACGAACTGCGGCAGGGGCACGTTGACTTCCTGGATCACGCCTACGGAAGCATCTACGCGTCGCTGGGCCGCAGCGTCAATGCGCTGGGCACGCGCCATTGCGAGCGTTACCTTGACTTGGCGGTGCTCCCCGAGGATGAAGCGGTGCCGATGACCGTGGTCGCGCCGCTGTGGCAGCTCCGAGGCAACCTGTCGGCGGCGCAGACCGAGCAGCTGCTTGTGCGGCTGGACCGGAAGGCGCTGCTGACGCTGACGGACAACGGTGCGGGACGGACCGTGGCGCTGCACGACCTGCAGCTGGACTTCGTGCGTTGGCGGGCGTCGATCCAGCCGCGCTCCATCGGGCGTTGCTCGACGCCTACCGGCCCGCCGAAAGAGCCACGCCGGAAGGCAGCCGGTGGTCCTTGTTGTC
This sequence comes from Caldimonas sp., assembly GCA_036263655.1. Classification (GTDB taxonomy): domain Bacteria; phylum Pseudomonadota; class Gammaproteobacteria; order Burkholderiales; family Burkholderiaceae_C; genus Schlegelella_A. The sequence continues at coordinate 98,209 of DATAGP010000062.1, forward strand.
TCCAGACACCCCCCATCTCTGGCCGCAATTGGCGATGCATCTATCCGCCGCCGGTCTAGAGAGCGAACTGGAGGACATGCTGCTCGATGCCGACTGGATCCGCGCGCGAATGGCCGTCGCGACAAGGTCCAAGGCGGCCAGCGCGTTGCCGACGTCGCCGCGCTGTTGCGTGATCTCGAACACGGGTCGGCGTCGCCCGAGGTGCGGCGGCTGAAACGGGCCCTGCAAGTGTCGGCACACCGCCTGATCCGGCATCCTGATGGACTGGATCAGCATCTGCATGGCCGGCTGGCGCGCGATCAGGGACGCCTCGGTCGTCTAGCCGCCGCGTGCGTGGCGGAACTTCACGCGCGGGGCCCCTGGACGCTTGGTCGTCCGGGGCTCGCGGCACCCGGAGCGACGGGAGCCGCCCTGTCGGGTCACGGGAGCGCCGTCGATGGCGCGCTGTTGCTGCCCGACGGCCGCCGCGCCCTCTCGTGGTCCGACGACGCACGCTGCGCCTGTGGGACCTCGAGGGCGCCGCCGAGCCCCGCGTGCTCACCGGCCATGAAAGCCCGGTGAGAGGCGCGCTGCTGCTGCGCGACGGCCGCCGAGTGCTGTCGTGGTCGCGCGACCACACGCTGCGCCTGTGGGACCTCGAGAGCGCCGCCGAGCTGCGCGTGCTCGCCGGACATCCGGACCGCGTGAACGGCGCACTGCTCCTGCCCGACGGCCGCCACGCCCTGTCGTGGTCCGACCGCACGCTGTGCCTGTGGGACCTCGAGGGCGGCGCCGAACCCCAGGTGTTCGCCGGCCATGAGGACAGGGTCAACGGCGTGGTGCTGCTGCCTGACCACCGCCGGGCTCTGTCCTGGTCCCGCGACCACACGCTGCGCCTGTGGGAGATCGAGGGGGACGCCGAGCCCCGCGTGTTCGCTGGGCACGAAGATTGTGTGAACGGCGCACTGTTGCTGCCCGACGGCTGCCGCGGGCTGTCGTGGTCCGACGACCGCACGCTGCGCCTGTGGGAGATCGAGGGTACTGCCAAGCCTCGCGTGCTTGCTGGGCACGAGGGCCCGGTGAATGGCGCGCTGCTGTTGCCCGACGGCCGCCGCGCGCTGTCGTGGTCCGACGACCGCACGCTGCGCCTGTGGGACCTCGAGGGAGTTGCCACGCCCCGCGTGCTCGTCGTCGGGCGGGAGGACTCGGTGAAAGGCGCGCTGCGGCTGCTCGACGGCCGCCGCGCGCTGTCGTGGTCCGAGGACCGCAAGCTGCGCCTGTGGGACCTTGAGAGCGTCACCCAGCCCCGCGTCCTTGCCGGGCATGAGCGCTCGGTGATCGGCACGGTGCTGTTGCCCGACGGCCGTCGCGCGCTGTCGTGGTCCGATGACCGCACGCTGCGCCTGTGGGACCTCGAGTACGCTGCCAAGCCCCGCGTACTCGCCGGACATGAGAGCCGGGTGAACGGAGGGCTGCTGCTGCCCGACGGCCGCGCGCTGTCGTGGTCCCGCGACCGCACACTGCGCCTGTGGGACCTCGAGAGTGGCGCTGAGCCCCGGGTTTTCGCCGGACATGAGAGCTGGATCAACGGCGCGGTGCCGCTGCCTGACCGCCGCCGGGCTCTGTCATGGTCCCGCGACCGTACGCTGCGCCTGTGGGACCTGGAGGGCGACGCCGTGCCCCGCATGTTCGTCGGGCACGAGGACTGTGTGAACGGCGCGCTGCTGTTGCCCGACGGCCGCGGCGTGCTGTCGTGGTCCGACGACGGCACACTGCGGCTGTGGGACCTCGAGGGCGCGGCCGAGCCCCGCGTGCTCACCGGGCATCGGGAGTGTGTGAACGGCGCGCTGCTAACGCCGGACGGCGGCCGCGCCCTCTCGTGGTCCGGCGATCGCACGCTGCGCCTGTGGGACCTCGAGAGCGGCGCTAAGCCCCGCGTACTCGTCAGGCATAAGAGCCAGGTGATCGGTGCGGTGCTGCTGCCCGACGGCCGCCGCGCGCTGTCGTGGTGCCACGACCGCATGCTGCGCCTATGGGACCTCGAGAGCGGCGCTAACCCGCGCGTGTTCGCAAGTCATAAGGAGCTGAGCGCGCTTAGGGCTCCGCAGGTTCGCGCCGTGCTCTCGACGCTCGAGAGCTACGGGATGGGACGCCTTGTGGTGGGACGCAAAGGCCACCCGACGCGGTTCGAGTGGGCGGTTGCACAGAACGTCCTGCCCGCTCGCCAGGCGTCTGAACCAGATCCGGCAGATCAGTTCTCCCCAGCAGGTGGCGAAGTGCTGCGCGCGAAGAACGCTTGCCTTTGGATCGTGGAGCTGTCAAAGAAGCGATTCGCCAACGTGGTCTTGCCGGCCGACGTCAGCCCCGCCGAACTCCGCGTTCTGCTCGACTATTGCGAGGCGCAGGCAGAGGTCGCGGGCGAGTGATGGGTCGGCATGCAATACGCGTCCACATGCCCAAGGTCGCCGAAAGGCCCACGCCGGCGCGGGTGCGGGGCAGCCTCGCGTTCACCGTCGAGTCCTGCCTGAAGTCGGACCCCGACGCCGACATGTTCTGGATGCAGACCAGTCTGGTCGATCTGCGCTGGGGCGATCGCCCGAACCCGGCGGCTGATCTGCGAGGCCGGATGAAGCAGGTGCGCGAGCGCGCGCACGCCTGCAGCGATGCCGACGGCCTGGGCGAGTTCCGGCGCTGGATGATGGCTGGCGCCGCCCCGGCGATGTCGCTGGTCCTGCTCGTTCCCGACCGCGATCCCGAGTCGTTCGAGCGTGTCAAGGTCACGCTAATGGCTCTGCTCGAGAACACCTGGCGCAGGGTGGCGCTTCTCGCCGTGGTGGCGCGCGATCCCTCGAGCTGGGGCGACCTGCTCGCTGTGGCTCCTTCGGTGATACGCATCGTGCATTCGGGTGACGGGCCTGGGCAGCTCGAGGTGGCGGCAAACGCCATGTTCCTCGCCTGTGCCTCGCTGCATTCGCAAGTCCTGCTTACATGCACGGACTACGAGGACATCGACGCCTGCCTGGGCGACGCAGGTGCGCCGGGCCGACTGGTCATCGCCGACTGGAACGCGGAGTCGCAACAGCTCCACGTCGAGCCTTCCGACGCGGCTGCCCTGCAGGCGTCGTCGCGCGCGTTCGTTGCGCCGCTGTGGCCCGACGCGACCATGCGCTCGCTCAGCAGCCTGTCGCGTGAGATTCGCCACTTGGGGGGTCGCCACCGCGACCTAGTGGTCAGCGCGAGCACCGAGTTCTTCAACGGCTCCGACTCACCACCTCGATCGTCGATGGTAGTCGTCGCGTGCCGACCCTGAGTTCCCCGTCGCTTATCAACAGTAGGAGTTCACCATGCCCGCACGCTTAGAGACCATGACCGCTGACGAAGCCGCACGACGCTTCAACGCACATCTGCTCGACTTCCCGTTTCTCAACGAGTGCGTCATCGTGCGGAGCCGTACCGGTCGGATCACCACCGCCCTTCGCGTGACGGTGGACATGAGGAAGCTGCCCACGACAAAGTCCAATTTCGAGGACGTGGAGGAGTTGAAGACGGCCTTTCGCGAGTTCATCGTCGAACCCGAAACGGGTATCCGCACCGAGGTCTGGAGTCGTCCGGCCTGGGGCGAGAAGCTGAATAGACGGGAGGATGGCCACACGAAGCTCAAGACCCTCCGGCGAGCCGCCGACCCGAATCTCCAGGGTGAGCGCGCCACGGCGTCGGTCAAGCGTACGCTCAAGGCGGTGAAGGCCACAAGCAAGCTGGACGCGGGTCCCTACGCCAAGGCTGTCGTGGCCGCCCTTGCTCAGGTGATCCCGCGCCGGTTCATCAAATCGGCGATTCGCGCGCTGTGATTCTGCGCCGCATCCGTCGGCATGTAGGCGTCCTTCTGCATCAACTAAGACTGGTCGCAAGCCGAGTGGCCGAAAGCCGACATGCTCAAGGAGTGTTTGCGATCCATCGACATGTCGCGCCTAAGGCAGGTCATGCTGCCCAGCGACCGCTACTTGATGGAAGTTGATAGTGCTGCTGCAGCGCCCATCATGAGCATCACCTCATCATCAGCGCTCGTGGTGCTGATCATGCTGACGCCGATGATGATCATCATCATCATCATGATGATCATGGTGCGGCCCGCTCGGCGTGGGCACGACGGCAAGCTCGGCGTCCTCTGGCTTGATTGCTTCGCTCGCCTGTTTGCCGTGCCACCCACAGCCTGCGGAAGCATCGCGCGAACGCAGGCCGCGGCGCTTCGTCGGACGGTTGAATGCCCATCGATATCTCCAGAGCTACAAATTTTCCTCTCTGTATCACTACGGATATGGACAGCGTATCTCAGGTGCTATAATATTTCTACCAAGTATCTCTGATGATACCTCATGGAGACTTTAGCCGAAGTCGCCGAAGCCTTGCGCGCGCTCCGCGCGGAAACTGGGCTCACGCAGGAGCAGTTGGCAAAGCGTGCCTCCGTGCCGCGTGTGACGCTGGCGCGTATGGAGACCGCCAGCCGGGGCGACATGAGCGTGGCCACGCTGCTGCGCCTACTCGGGGCCGCCGGTCACGAGATGGCATTCAAGCGCCACGCCGGACATTCGCGAACGCTCGAGGACATCCTCGCCGAGCAGCGCAAAGGCGGGAAGACCGAGAAATGAGCCGCCCCGTTCAGCCCGGAAGCGGCGCGTTGACGCTGACGGGCCAGGCTCCCACGGTCAAGGTCGGCATGGTGCTGGTGCTGGACGTGAACGTGCTGGGCCGTAAGGTAGGGACGCTGCGCCGGGTCGGCGACGAGTACGTCTTTCAATATGACCCCGGCGTCGCGCCCGAGCAGTTCGTGTCTCTTGCTATGCCGGTGCGTATGCAGCCTTGGACTTGGCCGCGCGACCTTCACCCTTACTTCCGGCAGAACCTGCCCGAAGGGTTCCTGCTCTCCGTAATCCAAGAGGACTTCGGGCGGCTGCTGGACGGCACGGATCTTTCGGTGCTCGCCGTCGTCGGGTCCGCCTCCATCGGCCGTGTCACCCTGACTTTGCAGGGGCAGGCTGCGACGACACCGCTGGACGAGTTCGACGTAGGCACAGTCCTTCACGGGGATAACACACACGAGCACTTCGCCGAGCTCGTGCGCCACCATGCGCGCGCGGCGATCTCCGGCGCAGTCCCCAAGTTCCTTGCCCCCGAAGCACTAGCCGCGGCCGAGGTCGACGCCCTGCCTCAAGCCGAGGCCGCTGGCCTCGGCAAGCCCTCGATGCGCACGGGCCGCTACATCGTGAAGGGGTCCGACGATAAGACGCCCTACCTTGGCTTCAACGAGTTCTACTCGATGCGCCTCATTGAGCGCATCGGCGCCGTCCCGGTGGCGAAGACGATCATGTCAGACGACGGGCGGGTGCTGTTGGTGGAGCGCTTCGACGTGGATCAGAACGGCGTGCCCGTCCGCGGCGTCGAGGACTTGTGCGGGCTTCTCGGCCTTCCACCTAATGAGAAGTACTCACCCAGCACCGAGCAAGTCGTTAAGGCGGCTCGCGCATATTTCGCGAGCGATCGATGGAGCGACAACGCTCGCCGGCTGGCTTGGCTGATCCTCGCGACCTATGTTGTGCGCAACGCCGATTGCCACGCGAAGAACATCGCCCTCACCTACACGGACGCGGATGACGTCGAGTTCACGCCCGTCTATGACATGGTAACTACCCAAGCGTACCCCCAGTACGCCAAGAACCCTCCAGCGCTGACGATCGACGGCCGCCGAACGTGGGCGGCAGGGAGCACGCTGAGCCGCTTCTTCGGCACAAGGTTGAACATCCCCGCCAAGGAGTACGCGCGCATGGTGGAGGCGCTATGCGATGCAGCCGTCGATACGGGAAAAGAAGTGATCGCCCGGAGCGATGAGCGCCCCGAGTGGCGCGGCGTAGCCAAGAACATGGTGCACGCATGGAACGACGGGATGGAGTCGCTACGCAGTGTCAAGCCCGATGCTTCGCTTCGCGAGCTCACGTCGAGCATCGACGAGGCGAGGTTCTCCGGCCCTGGCAAGTCCCCTGCCGAAGAGAAACAAGGCCGGTCGTCACTGCTCCCCAAGCGCGGCGGGCGCGCGTTCTGACAATGTCCGCGCGCGCGCTTACGCTTTGCGAGTCGCGCTTGGCACCGAATGAAAGTAGCTGACCGCGTCAGAGATCTTGAACCGTGATCACCCGTCCGGGTGGCACGAAGAGCACTACTCGCTTCGCCTTAAAACGATTGCGCGCGATGAGAGCCCTGATCTCTTCCACCTGGCGATTGAAGTGCTTGGCGATAGAGGCGAGTGGCGGAGGCACTGGCAGCGAGAAGACGACCGTTACGCCACCATAGTCCTTCTGCGACTTCGACTGCGCCGTGCGGTCTATAGAGGGATAGAGGCTGCCAAGTGGATCGTCGTGGTCAGGGGCTTGCATCAACCCAACGCCGACCGCCACAACACGCTTGGCTGATTCGCTGGTGAATTGGCCATCGTGGGGGCGAGCAAACTCAAGTCGATCTACCTCGTTTACATTCAGATCGTAGACGAGCGCGTCATATCCCTGGTTCCCCAGCACCAGTCGAACCGTGTGGTCAGGTGGGTACTCCGCCTCGGCGAAGTCGCACAAGGCCAGTACTTCGTCGAGGAACTCCTTGTATAGACCACGCTTTGTCATGCCCAGCGCAAACTCATCTCGATTCGCTCGTACGTCGGCGCGCACGCGCTCGACAAACTCGCGCAATTCCGACGGCGTGCGTGGTGCTTCAAGGTCGGAGGGATTGAGGCGCATCACGATTTCGCAGTCTCGAACCGCTCCCTCCGCCGTTCCGTGCTCCGGCACGAGTTCTCCGCTGGCGCAAGAAGGACGTGAAGGCGTGGAGCGACAAAGTCGCTGCACTCACACCTCGCCGCTTGACTGCTGACGAATGGCGGCGGCCGAAGTCCCCGACGCAGCGCTACTGATCACGAAGAAATCGGGGTCGCACCTCGGGCTACTGGGGCACTGGTGTTATTCACAGTGTAGCAGCTGCCGACCAGCACTTCAAGCCTGGACGGTGGCTACATGGTGGCTACATGGCGGGTCGGTAAATCTTGCGCCGCGAAAACAGCGCCAATCTTCATTGGTAGGCCGTACAGGATTTGAACCTGTGACCAAAGGATTATGAGTCCTCTGCTCTAACCGACTGAGCTAACGGCCCCCGCGGAATCTTCGCATGGCCCGCTCAAGCGGCTACTTGAGGCTCAACGCGTTGCTCACCAGCCGCGAGGTGATGTCGACGATCTGGATCATCCGGTTGTAGGCCATGCGCGTGGGACCGATCACGCCGAGCGTGCCGACGACGCGACCATCGACTTCGTACGGCGCCGACACCACCGACAGCTCCTCGTAGGGAACGACCATGCTCTCGCCGCCGATGTAGATGCGCACGCCCTCGGCACGGCTCGAGACCTCGAGAAGCCGGATGAGTTGCGTCTTCTGCTCGAAGAGGTCGAACAGCTTGCGCAGGCTCCCGAGATCGCTCGACAGGTCCTGCACCGCCAGCAGGTTCCGCTCGCCCGCGACGACCACCTGCTCGTGGCGCTCGGCCATGGCCTCGCTGCCGGCCTGCACGGCCGCCTGCATCAGCGCCGAGATCTCGCTGCGCAGCGCATCCACCTCGGTCCGCAGGCGCTCGCGCACCTCGTCGAGGGTCAGCCCGCTGTAGTGGGCCGTGAGGTAGTTGCTGGCCTCGAGAAGCTGCCCCGCGGTGTAGTCCTGCGCCGTGAAGATCACCCGGTTCTGCACGTCACCGTCGGGCGCGACCAGGATCACCAGGACACGACGCTCGGAGAGCCGCATGAACTCGATGTGGTGAACGATGCTCGCCTTCTTGGGCGCGGTGATCACGCCGACGAAGCTCGACAGGCTCGAGAGCAGCTGCGCGGCATTGGCGATCACGCGCTGCGGCTGATCGGGCTGAAGCTGCGCCTCGATGGGCGGCTCGCCCGCCGGCGGGCTCAGCGTCTGCGGCTGAGCGGTGAGCATCGCGTCGACGAAGAGCCGGTAGCCCTTCGGCGTGGGGATGCGGCCGGCACTCGTGTGCGGGCTGGTGATGAGACCCAGCTCCTCGAGATCGGCCATGACGTTGCGGATCGTGGCCGGCGACAGCTCGAGGCCGCTGGCTCGCGAGAGCGTGCGCGAACCGACCGGATGGCCGTCCGCGATGTAGCGTTCGACCAGTGTCTTGAGGAGGGTCTTGGCGCGCTCGTCGAGCATCGTTGCAGCAGGCTGTCGGAAGGATTTTCGCCTGCGTGAAAAGAGGTCGCTGTGGTGTAATCCCGCGAATGGCGACCCGCTTTTGGCACGCTGCGATCGTCGGCAAGTTCAACGCCGGCGGCATTCGCAAAGAGCTGGAAAAGGTCGCTGCCTTTCTCGTCGGCCAGGGGCTCGCCGTGGCGGTCGAGGAGGAGACGGCCGCCAACACCGGCATCGTCGACTATCCCCGCCTCGACGCGAATGCCCTCGGCGCGCATTGCGACATCGCCGTCGTTCTCGGCGGCGACGGAACGATGCTCGGCATCGCGCGACAGTTGGCGCGGCACGGCACGCCGCTCGTCGGCATCAACCAGGGCCGGCTCGGATTCATCACCGACATCGCGCTGGACGAGTTCGAGGGCGCCTTGTCACCCATCCTCGCCGGCGAGTTCGAGGAAGAGCAGCGGACGATGCTCGAAGGCGGCGTGCGCCGTGACGGCGACACGATCTTCGAGAGCTTCGCGCTGAACGACGTGATCGTCTCCCGCGGCGCCACGGCCGGCATGGTCGAGCTGCGCATCGCGATTGACGGCGACTTCGTCGCGAACTTTCGCGCCGACGGCCTCATCGTCGGCTCGCCGACAGGCTCGACCGCGTACGCGCTGTCGGCGGGCGGCCCCATCCTCCACCCGGGCATCGCCGGCTGGGTGCTCGTGCCGATCGCGCCCCACGACCTCTCGAACCGTCCCATCGTCGTGCCGGACTCCGGCGAGGTCTGCATCGAGATCGTCGCCGGGCGCGATGCGAGCGTGAACTTCGACATGCAGTCGCTGACGAGCCTGGTGCACGGCGATCGAATCAGCGTGCGCCGCTCGCCGCATCGCGTCCGCTTCCTGCACCCGCGCGGCTGGAGCTACTACGCGACCCTGCGCGGCAAGCTGCACTGGGCTGCCGGAACCGCCTGAGCGCACGTCATGCTGCACCGGCTTGCCATCCGCGACTTCGTCATCGTCGATCGGCTCGAGATCGAGTTCGACGCCGGCCTCACCGTGCTCACGGGCGAGACCGGTGCCGGCAAGTCGATCCTCGTCGACGCGCTGCAGCTCGCGCTCGGCGGCCGCGGCGATGCCGGCGTGGTGCGCGAAGGTGCGTCCCGGGCCGAGATCGCGGCCGAGTTCGACACGCCGCCCGGCTTCGCTGCCTGGCTCGCCGAGTCCGGCTTCGAGACCGATGCCGGCGATGCCGGTCGCATCCTGATCCGCCGCAGCATCGACGCGCAGGGGAAGAGCCGGGCCTGGATCAACGGCGGCGGCGCGACCGTCGCGCAGCTTCGCGAAGCCGGCGAGCGCCTGCTCGACATCCACGGCCAGCACGCCTGGCAGAGCCTGACCCGTCCGGCGTCGGTCCGTGCCATCCTCGACGCCTACGCCCGCATCGACGCCCGGCCGCTCGCCGGACGCTGGTCTGCGCTGCGCGACCGCACGCAGGCGCTCGCGGCAGCGCGCGAGCAGCAGGGCAGCCTCGAGCGCGAACGCGAGCGGCTCGCTTGGCAGATCGGCGAAGTCGAGCGGCTCGGGCCCGGCGCCGACGAGTGGGATGAGCTCGATTCCGAGCACACGCGGCTCGCCCATGCGCAGTCGCTGATCGACGCGGCGCGTGCGGCGCTCGACGCGATCGGCGAGGCCGACGTCGCTGCCGATGCGCTCGCCGGGCGGGCCATCGATGCGCTCGAGGGCGTCACCGAATTCGATGCCCGTCTGGAAGGCCCCTTGGAGTCGCTGCGCGGCGCGCAGGCGCAGTTGCAGGATGCTGCGCACACCCTGGCCAGCTACCTCGACCGCGCCGAGCTCGATCCCGAGCGCCTGCGTGCACTCGACGAGCGCCTGTCGGCCTGGATCGGCCTGGCCCGCCGGCATCGCCGCCTGCCGGCCGAGCTGCCCGCGCTGCTTGCGCAGTGGAAGGGCGAACTGAAGGCGCTCGACGCGGCAGCCGACCTCGACGCACTGCAGGCCGCGAGCGAGCAGGCCCGCGCCGCCTACGACGCCGAAGCGCGACGCGTGTCGGCAGCGCGTCGCGTGGCGGCACCGAAGCTGGCCGCGGCCGTGACGCGCTCGATGCAGCAGCTCGGGATGGCGGGCGGCCGCTTCGAGGTCGCGCTGGCCGGCACCGAGGGGCCGCAATCGTTCGGCCTCGAGTCGGCGGAATTCCTGGTCGCTGGCCACGCCGGCAGCACGCCTCGGCCGCTCGGCAAGGTCGCCTCCGGCGGCGAGCTGTCGCGCATCGCCCTGTCGGTGGCGGTCGTCACCGCCGAGCTCGATGCGGGCGAGGAGACGCCGTCGACGCTCATCTTCGACGAAGTCGATGCCGGCATCGGCGGCGCCGTGGCCGAGACGGTCGGGCGACTGATGAAGCAGCTCGGGCGCGGTCGGCAGGTGCTCGCGGTCACGCACCTGCCGCAGGTCGCCGCCTGCGCCGATCGCCACTTCGTCGTCGCCAAGGACGCGTCCGGCGGGCAGGCCCGGAGCACCGTCGCGACGGTCGCCGGCGAGTCGCGCGTCGCCGAGATCGCGCGCATGCTCGGCGGCGAGAAGCTCTCGTCGACCAGCCTCGCGCACGCCCAGGAAATGCTCAAGTCGAGCGCCGAGGAACGCCCGGCACGCGCCGCACCGCGAAGGGCCGCGCGATGAGCGATCCCGAAGGGACCGGCGCCTCCCTCGTGCACGGCACGCGTCTGCGCGAGATCGTCCTGGTCACCGGCATCTCCGGCTCCGGCAAATCGGTGGCTCTGCACGCCCTCGAGGACGCCGGCTTCTTCTGCGTCGACAACCTGCCCCCGGAGCTGCTGCGCGACTTCATCCGGCTCGAGCAGGAGCGGCAGGACCGCCGCATCGCCGTTGCCGTCGACGTGCGCAGCGCCGGCTCGCTGCCGCACCTGCTGCCGATGCTGATCCAGCTGCAGGCCGAGGGCCTGTCGATCCACGCCGTCTTCCTCGATGCGACCACGCCGGCTCTCGTGCGCCGCTTCTCCGAGACGCGACGGGCACATCCGCTCGCCGACCGTGGCGTCCTCGTCGACGCCATCGAGCTCGAGCGCGAGCTGCTGGCCGAACTGCGCGAGGTCTCGACGGTGATCGACACCAGCCTGCTCCGCCCCACGCAGCTGCGGGCCTGGATGCGTGACCTGGTGGGGGCGACGGACAGCCGCCTCACGCTGGTGTTCGAGAGCTTCGCGTTCCGCAACGGCGTGCCGCTCGACGCCGACTACGTGTTCGACGTCCGCGTGCTGCCGAACCCGCACTACGTCCGCGAGCTGCGGCCTCTCACCGGCCGCGACCCGAGCGTGGCCGCGTACCTCCAAGCCCAGCCCGAGGCGCGCGAGATGGTGGATCAGATCGAGGCCTTCCTGCGCCGGTGGCTGCCGGCCTTCGAAGCGGACCAGCGCAGCTACCTGACCGTCGCGATCGGCTGCACCGGCGGGCAGCATCGCTCGGTGTGGCTCACCGAACTGCTGGCCCAGCGCTTCGCCGCGAGCACCGCCACCGTCATCCGCCACCGCGAGCTCGACCTCGCCCCATGACGGCCGCGGTCCACCCCGAGCTGGCGCTGTTTCCGCTGCGGACGGTGCTCTTTCCGGGCGGACTGCTCGAGCTGAAGATCTTCGAGGCGCGCTACCTGGACCTGATGTCCACGTGCATGCGCGAGCAGCGCCCGTTCGGCGTCGTGGCCCTCAAGAGCGGCAGCGAGGCGCAGGTGTCGACCGAGCCGGTGGCCCTGCACGAGGCGGGGACGCTCGCCGAACTGATGGAGGTCGACAGCGCACGCGCGGGCATCCTTCTCGTCCGTGCGCGCGGCACGCGGCGCTTCCTTCTCGAGTCCGCCGAGCAGCGGCCCGGCGGCCTGTGGGTGGGCCGCGCCCGCGAGCTCCCCGAAGACGAGATCGTCCCGCCGGAGGCGGCCCACGGCGGCGCCGTCCGCGGCCTCGCGGATGCGATCGCGACGCTGGCCAAACAGGGCGCCGATCCGTTCACGAAGCCGCACCGCCTCGACAGCGCCGGCTGGGTCGCCGACCGCTGGTGCGAGATCCTGCCCTTGCCGCTCGCGACGAAGGTGCGGCTGATGGCGTTCACGGGGCCGCTCGAGCGGCTGCAGGTCGTCGATGCCTTCCTGAACAGCGGCGCGCCTGCGCACTGAACGTCAGCCGGCGTCGCCCAGGCGCTTGCGCAGGGGGGCGGGCAGGCCGAGGGCCAGCGCTTCCGCCGGGCTGAACCAGCGGCCCTCGGGCCATGCGGCGACGATCGCAGCGAGCCGGGCGGGCGAGGTGCGCTCCGGCAATCTCCAGCGCACCGGCCGCAGCGTCCAGTCGAGATGCGTCAGCACGTGCGTGAACGGCGGCAAGCGCTCGGCCGCCCCCGGCCACTCGGCGGCGAGCTCGGCCAGGGCCTCCATGGAAGCGAGCTCAGGGAGGCTCCACAAGCCGGCCCAGACGCCTCGCTGCGGCCGCTGCACGAGCCAGATCCCGTCGCCCCGGCGCAGCTCGAGCCACACGTCGTCGCGGCGCTTGCGCAGCAGACGCTTCGACTTCACCGGATAGCGCTCCTGCGTCCCCTCGGCAGCGGCCCGGCAGAGCTCGCGCGCCGGGCAGAGCAGGCAGAGCGGCGAGCGGGCGAGGCACACGGTGGCGCCGAGATCCATGAGGCCCTGCGTGTAGCGATCGATGTGGTGCGCAGGGAGCAGCGCCGTCGCCGCGTCCCAGAGCGCGCGCTCCGAGCGGGCTTCGGCGAGGTCGGCATCGAACGCCAGCAGGCGGGTCAGCACGCGCTTGACGTTGCCGTCGAGGATGGCGACGCGCTCGCCGAAGCAGAAGGCGGCGATCGCTGCCGCGGTCGATCGACCGATCCCCGGCAGTGCGGCGAGGCCGTCGCTGGTGCCTGGGAACACGCCACCGTGCTCGCCCGCCACGACCCGGGCGCAACGGTGCAGGTTGCGCGCGCGCCCGTAGTAGCCGAGCCCGCTCCAGGCCGCGAGCACGTCGCCCTGGGCTGCATCGGCCAGCGCATGCACGTCCGGAAAGCGGGACAGGAAGCGTTCGTAGTAGCCGAGCACGGTCGCGACCTGCGTCTGCTGCAGCATGATCTCTGAGAGCCACACGCGATAGGGGTCGCGCGTGTTCTGCCACGGCAAGGCGTGGCGCCCGTGATCCTTCTGCCAGGCGATGACGCGCTCGGCGAAGGCGGCGGGCAGGACGGCCCTGCGTTTCAACGGCGGCTGCCCACCGACTGCGACCTCACGCCCGGCGCTGCATCTCCGCTTCGACTGGCACGGCATCCTCGAACAGCGGCAGATCCACCTTCACCATCGAGGCGTCGGTGGCCATCGGCGCGGCGAAGGCGTGCTCGCGCAAGGCCTCCGTCAGCTGGGCCACGCGCGCGTGGAACTGCTGCAGGCGCTCGTCCTGCGTGTCGATCTCGCCGATGCGCGACTCGAGCTCGCCGGCCGCCGTCTGGATCTTCTCGAGCGTCTCGCGGCGCCGCTTGAAGCCCTTGCGCCGCTCGCGCAGCTGCGCGTCGACCTGGGCGGACACGGCCTTGTTCCAGAGCTCGAGCTCGCTGCTCGCGTTCTCGAAGACCACGCGCAGCTTGGACACCAGCATGCGGCGGAACTGCTCCATGAACTTCGGCTGCGCCAGGCGCAGTGCCAGCGTCAGGCCGAGGTACTGGACGTAATTGCTCTCGATCAGCTGCAGCTCGCTCGTGAAGCGGTCGAAGTCGAGCGGCTTGCCGAGCGACAGGCTGAAGCCGAACTCGGCGTTGAGCCGGGTGAAGGACGCACCGAGCATTTCTCGGATCTCGCCGTTGCGCCGCTGCGCCGACGCGAGCAGTGCTCGCAGGCGGTCGCAAAGCGCGAGGAAGGCCTTCTTCGCACCGAGGTTGAGAATCGAGGAGCCCATGGAGGACTGCATCACCGCCACCTCGTCGCGCAGGCGGTCCGACGAGAGCTCGACGAGCATGTCCTTCAGCATGCGGGCGTGCACCGAGCGCATCGCCTGCAGCAGCGTCGTGCACTGCTCGAACTCGGCGGTCTCGGCATCGACCCGCTTCAGCATCAGCCGGACCTTGGCGTTGTTCTTGCCGCGCAGGCCGCGCAGCTCCAGGGTCTGCTCGGCAAGCTGGCGCCGCGCGTCGCCGATGTGGCGATTGACGTAGCTCTCGATCTGCAGCGCGCCCTCCTGCACCACCTGCTCGAGCACGTGCCGACGCTGCGGCAGCAGCTGCGCGCCGAGGGCGGCCTCGAGGGCCGGCAACCGGCTTTCGTTGAGGGACACGGCGTCGCCGCTCACGCGCGCGGCGAGCGCCTGCCGCGCCGAGAGCGGAAAGACGCGGTCGGGCGTGAGGCCCAGTGTGCGCGCCGTGTCGCGCTGCTGCAGCGCGATCTGCGCCTCGACCTCTTCCACTGTGGCGAGAGGGTCGGCAAGCGCATCGATCTTGTTCAGCACGACGAAGCGCGTCGGCGCGTGCGCACCGAGGTGGTCGCGCCAGATCGCCATGTCGGATTTGGTGACGCCGCTGTCGGCGCCGAGGATGAACACCGTCGCGTGCGCCGTCGGCAGCAGGCTGAGCGTCAGCTCCGGCTCGGCGCCGATGGCGTTCAGGCCCGGCGTGTCGAGCACGACCAGGCCCTGTTTCAGGAGCGGATGCGGATAGTTGATGAGGGCGTGTCGCCACGCCGGCACCTCGACCTTGCCCGACTCGTCGCGCGGCGGGTTGTCCTCGGGCGTCGCGTCGTCCCAGAAGCCGAGGTCGCGGGCCCGGTCCTGCGTCACCCACTCGGTGCGCGTCACCTCGAGCAACGATTGCGCGAGCTGGTCGGCATCGTTGACCTCGAGAGCGAGACGCCGCCAGGCGCGCGGCTGCGTCCGCATCTCGGCGAGCGAGAGGCCCTCGAGACGCGTCTCGATCGGCAGCAGCAGGAGCGAGGCGGGCTCGTCGCCGCGCCAGCCGAGCTCGACCGGGCACATCGTCGTCCGGCCGGGCGTGGCCGGCAGGATGCGCCGGCCCGTGTCGGCGAAGAAGATGGCGTTGATCAGCTCCGACTTGCCGCGCGAGAACTCGGCGACGAAGGCGACCACCAGCTTCTCGTTGCCGAGCCGCTCGCGCAAGGCGGCGAGCTGGTCGGCGGCGGCGCCATGGGCCAGGTCGTGCTCGGCGAGGAATCGGGCGAGGTCCTCGAGACGCTCGCTGAGGGCGGCGCGCCAGCCGCCGAGGGCGTCCAGACTGGTGGCGAACGAGGGTGTCATCGAGCGGGCGCGCAGCGTTCGAATCATGGTATCCCACGGCTTGAGGGCGGAGTGGTATCGAAACGCTTCCGCTCGCGCCCGGGCGCGGCGGTTTCGCACACCGGCGTCGCCTGGACGCCGCAGTCAGCGCTTCTGGCAGCCGGCACAGAAGAACGTCGCGCGGCCGCCCTGGACGATGCGGCGGATCGTCCCTCCGCAGCGTGCGCACGCCGCGCCCGCCCGGCCGTACACCCGCGCCTGGGCCTGGAACGCACCGGCGGCACCGTGCGAGTCGCGGAAGTTGCGCAGGGTCGAGCCGCCGAGCTGGACGGCGCGGGCCAGCGTCGTGCGGATGGCGACGGCCAGCCGCTCGGCACGCGGCCGACTGATGCGATCGCTGCGGACGCGCGGGTCGATGCCGGCCTCGAACAGCGCCTCGCATGCATAGATGTTGCCGGCGCCGACCACGATGTCGCCGCCGAGGAGCGCCGTCTTCACCGCGACCCGCCGGCGCTTCAGCGCGGCATGCAGATGGGCGCCGTCGAAGCGGGCGTCGAAGGGCTCGAGGCCGAGCCGGCCGAGCAGCTTCGCGGCGACCCCGGAGTCGGCCGACGGCGACCACACGACGGCGCCGAACCGGCGGGGGTCGGTCAGCCGCAGCGTCCCGTTGGCGGTGACGAGGTCGAAATGATCGTGGGGACCGGGCGCGTCGGTCGTGGCGCTGAAGGCGAGCGAGCCGGACATGCCCAGGTGCATGAGCAGGCCGCCGCGATCGAGTTCCAGCCACAGGTACTTGCCGCGACGGGTGACATCGCCGACGGTCTGCGCCACGATGCTGGCGGGCTCGCAGCCGAGTCCCCAGCGCAGCGGCTTGCCGACGCGGACGGCGGTGACGCGCGCGCCGCGGATCCGATCGGAAAAGCTCTGGCGCGTGACTTCGACTTCGGGCAGCTCGGGCATGCGAATGGCTGGCGGCGCTCGCGAGCGTGGAATTATCACGACCCCGCCGGCACCAAACCCGACGAAGCGGTCTTCCCGCGGCCGCGTACGGCGGCGGGCGAGGAGCGTCACACTAGAATTCTTTCCCCCGAGGATCTTTCGATGCCGGCGTTTCGCAATCCTTCCGAGCCGCGACAGGTGGCCGCCCTCGTGCTGGCACTCGCCGGCGTGGGCTTCGCGCCGTCCTGCCTCGCCGCCGAGGCGCCGGCTGCCGCGGCATCGGCTCCGGGTGTCCGCAACTCGAGCCTCGACGCACGCCTCTTCTACCAGCTGCTGCTTGGCGAAATCGAGCTGCGTCAGGGCCAGGCCGGCAACGCCTACCAGCTCATGCTCGACGCAGCCCGGCGCACGCGCGACGAGGCGCTGTTCCGGCGTGCGACGGACATCGCCCTGACTGCCCGCGCCGGCGAACAGGCCCTGGCCGCCGCGACCGCCTGGCGCGAGGCGTTGCCCGAGTCGCAGGACGCGATGCGCTACCAGGTGCAGCTGCTGCTGGCCCTGAACCGCGTCGCGGACACGGAGGAGCCGCTGTCGGCCCTGCTGCGCGTCACGCCCCGGCCCGCACTGCCGGGGATGATCGAGACGATGCCGCGCTTCCTGGCACGCTCGGCCGACCGCAGCGCGGTGGCGACGTTGAGCGAGCGGGTGCTTCGGCCTTACACCGAAGCTCCCGAGACGAAGGCGTCGGCGCTGACCGCCATCGCCCGTGGCTGGCTGACCGCCGGTGACACGAACAAGGCGCTGGAGCTGGCACGCGCCGCCGGTGCGGCCGACCCCGCCGCCGAGGCGCCTGCCTTCCTGGCCCTCGACATGCTGCCGGCGACGCCCGCGGCCGAGGAGATCGTGACCGCGCACCTGGCGAGCAAGCCGGCCAGTCCGAACGTCCGCCTGCTCTACGTGCGCACGCTGGCGGCATCGCAGCGCCTCGTCGACGCCTCCGCGCAGCTCGCCATCTTGACCCAGAGCGCTCCGGAGCTCGCCCCGCCCTGGCTGACGCTCGGCGCCCTCGAGCTCGAGCTTCGCCGCCCGAAGGAAGCCACGGCCGCGCTGCAGAACTACGTCCGCCTGGTGCAGGGCGGCGCACCCGTGACCCTTGGTGCGGCCGGACCGCAGGGCTCGTCCGGCGACGACGACGAGGACACGCCCTCGAGCGCCAGCGCCGCCCTCACGCAAGCCTGGCTGCTGCTCGCCCAGGCAGCCGAGCAGCAGCAGGATTTCGTTGCCGCCGAGGGCTGGCTCGCGCGCATCGACAACCCGCGTCGGGCGCTCGAGGTGCAGGCGCGCCGCGCCTCGCTGCTGGCGCGGCAAGGCAAGGTGAGCGAGGCGCGCGAGCTGATCCGCCGCGTCCCGGAGCAGTCGCCGGGCGATGCACGCGCGAAGCTCCTGGCCGAGACCGAGATCCTGCGCGAGCGGAAGATGTGGACGGACGCGAGCCAGGTGCTCGCCCAGGCCAGCCGCACCTTCCCGAACGACACCGACCTGCTCTACGAAGAGGCGATGCTGCACGAGAAGCTCGACCGCATCGACGAGATGGAGCGACTGCTGCGCCGAGTCATCGAGCTGAAGCCCGATCACCCGCATGCCTACAACGCCCTCGGCTACTCGCTTGCCGATCGCAAGCTCCGCCTGCCCGAGGCGCGTGCCCTGATCCAGAAGGCGCTCGAGCTGAGCCCGGGCGAGCCGTCGATCACCGACAGCCTCGGCTGGGTCGAGTACCGGCTGGGCAACCACGAAGAGGCCATTCGGCTGCTGCGAAAGGCCTACCAGGCACGTCCCGACCCCGAGATCGCGGCCCATCTCGGCGAGGTCCTGTGGGCCTCCGGTCAGCGCGACGAGGCCCGCAAGGTCTGGCGCGAGGGCCGCCTGCGCGACGCGCAGAACGACGTCCTGCGCGAGACCCTGGCGCGGCTCCGCGTCGACCTGTGACCGCCGCCGGCCGTGCCGGGCGGCCGGCACGGGGACACGGCGCCTGGCGGTGGCTCGCTGCCGCGACCGTGCTCTTCTTCACCGCTTGCGCCACCGTGATGCCAGCGCCGAGGAACGCCGAAGACGCGGTGATCTCCGGCCGCCTGTCGCTGCGTGTCGAGGCCATCGGCAGCGAGCCGGCACGGTCGTTCAGCGCTGCCTTCGATCTGCGCGGCGACGCGCGGTCCGGCACCCTCGGCCTCTCGACGCCGCTGGGCAACCTGCTCGCCGAGGCGCGCTGGTCGGCGGCGGAGGTCACCTTGACGACGCCACAGGGCACGCGGGCGTTCGCCGACCTCGACGGCCTGACGCGCGAGGTCCTCGGCGAGAGCGTGCCGGTCGAAGCGTGGTTTGACTGGCTGCGCGGCCGCCCCTGGCCGGCTGCGCCGAGCGTTCCCCGAGCGGGCGACGGCTTCGAGCAGCTCGGCTGGTCGGTCGACGTGGCGCGCCTGCCGGAAGGTCGGGTGTCCGCCCTGCGCGAGCAGCCTCGCCCGCAGGTGACGGTCCGCATCCAGCTCGACGAGTCGTGAGCGGCGCGTGAGCATCCGCGCCCTGTACGAGGTCCCGGCGCCGGCCAAGCTGAACCTGCACCTGCACGTGGTCGGCCGGCGTGCCGACGGCTACCACCTGCTCGACTCCACGATGGTCCTGATCGACTGGGCCGACACCCTGCACTTCGAGGCTCGCTCGGACGCCCGCCTGCTGCGGCACGACCTCGGCGCCGCGCTGCCCGACGACGACCTGTCGCTGCGCGCCGCGCGCGCCTTGCAGCAGGCATCGGGATCCTCGCTGGGTGTCGACCTCAGCATCGACAAGCGTGTTCCCTGGGGTGCGGGCCTCGGCGGCGGCAGTTCGGACGCGGCCTCGACCCTGCTCGCCCTGAACCGGCTCTGGAGGCTCGACTGGCCGCTTGAGCGGCTCTTGCGGATCGGCCTGGGCCTCGGCGCCGACGTGCCCTTCTTCCTGGCCGGCGCGAATGCCCGCGTGGGCGGCATCGGCGAACGGCTGGCGCCCCTGCGCGTCGCCTCCGCCTGGTACGCGGTGCTCAAGCCCGCGGCGAGCCTCGACACACGCTCGGTGTTCGCCAGCGCCAGGGTCGCCGAGGCGGTCGAGGCTGCTAGAATCGCGGGCTTTTCGGAAGCATCGTTCGGAGCGCCCCACGGCGCGCCGCAGGTGCCCCGGGAAGACGATCCGGACCTCGCCCTGGGCGCCGGGCGCAACGACCTCCAGGCCGCGGCCGAGGATCTCTGCCCCGACGTCGCACGTGCGGCGGCCCTGCTTCGCGAGGCGTTCGGCAACAGCCGGATGACGGGCTCGGGAAGCGCGGTCTTCGCGCGCGTCGGCCAGGCGAGCAAGGGGTCGATGCCGCCGGCTGAGATGCCGGACGACGCGCCTTTAGGCTGGTCGGGCAGGATGTGCCGCTCGCTGGAGCGTCATCCGCTCGCCGACTGGGCGCGGCACGGAGGATGAGTTGAGGTGCGCGGCGCGAGCCGCGAACCGGTGTAGGGGAGTCGCCAAGTTGGTTAAGGCATCGGATTTTGATTCCGACATGCGAGGGTTCGAGTCCTTCCTCCCCTGCCAGATCCCAGCGGCCTAGTGCCTCGGAGTCGTCTTGCTGTTCAACACCGTCCTGTTCACCGGCAATGCCAACCCGGCGCTCGCGCAGGACATCGCGGCACAGCTGAGCATCGGCCTGGGCAAGGCCAAGGTCGGGCGCTTCTCCGACGGCGAGGTCGACGTCGAGATCGAGCAGAACGTCCGTGCCCGCGACATCTTCGTCGTGCAGTCGACGTGCTCGCCGACCAACGAGAACCTGATGGAGCTCTGCATCATGGTCGACGCGCTGAAGCGCGCGTCGGCGCGCAGGGTGACGGCGGTGATCCCCTATTTCGGCTATGCCCGGCAGGACCGGCGGCCGCGCTCGACACGCGTGCCGATCAGCGCCAAGGTCGTCGCCAACATGCTCGAGGCGGTCGGCGTCGAGCGGCTGCTGACCATGGACCTGCACGCCGACCAGATCCAGGGCTTCTTCAACATCCCCGTCGACAACATCTATGCGTCGCCGGTGCTGCTCTCGGACCTGCAGAGCAAGCGCTACGACGACCTGGTGGTCGTCTCGCCCGACGTCGGCGGCGTGGTGCGGGCGCGGGCGCTCGCCAAGCAGGCCGGCTGCGACCTGGCGATCATCGACAAGCGGCGGCCGAAGGCCAACGTGTCCGAGGTGATGCACGTCATCGGCGAGGTCGAGGGCCGCAACTGCGTGATCATGGACGACATGATCGACACGGCCGGCACGCTGGTGAAGGCGGCCGACGTGCTGAAGGAGCGCGGTGCGAAGAAGGTCTATGCCTACTGCACGCACGCCGTCTTCTCCGGCCCGGCGATCGAGCGCATCCAGGCCTCGAAGCTCGACGAGGTGGTCGTCACCGACACCATTCCGCTCGGCGACGACGGCAAGCGCTGCGGCAAGGTCAGGCAGCTCTCGGTGGCCTTCCTGTTCGCCGAGACCATCCGGCGCATCTCGGACGGCGAGTCGGTCACGTCCCTCTTCGCCGAGCAGAACAGCAACTTCTGACGTCAACAGGACAGCGGGCTTCGCTTCGCGAAGCCCTCAAGGTTGGCGGGGCAGTCGCCCCGCCTTTGCACGGAGAGCCTGGTCGCGGGCCTCTACTTTTGGAGTGAACATGAAATTCGTCGCTTACGAGCGCACGCTGCAGGGGACCGGAGCGAGCCGCCGCCTGCGCAACGCGCAAAAGGTTCCGGGGATCGTCTATGGAGCCGGCGCGCCGGCCCTGATCGAGCTCGACCACAACGCCCTCTTCTTCGCGCTCAAGAAGGAGGCATTCCACTCGTCGCTGCTCGACATGGAGCTCGGCGGCAACACCCAGCAGGTGCTGCTGCGCGACTACCAGATGCACCCGTTCCGCCCGATCGTGCTGCACATCGACTTCCAGCGCGTCGACGCGACGACGAAGATCTCGAAGAAGGTGCCGCTGCACTACGTCAACGAGGAGAGCTCGCCGGCGGTGAAGACCGACGCCTGCGTCGTCAACCACGTCGTCAACGAGCTCAACATCCAGTGCCTCGCGTCGCAGCTTCCGGAGTTCATCACCGTCGATCTCGGTGACCTGACCAAGGGCCAGTCGCTGCACGTGAGCGACATCAAGCTGCCGCCCGGCACCAAGGTCGTGACCCACGGCAAGCCCAATCCGGTGATCGTCTCCGCGAACGTCCAGGCGGCCGAGGAAGAGGAAGCCGCTCCGGCCCCGGTCGTCGCCGTGGCCGCGCCCGCACCCACGAAGGCCAAGAAGACGGAAAAGCAGAACAAGAAGTAAGGCCCTGTCACACAGGGAACTGAGCCCCGCTTCGGCGGGGCTTTTTCTTGTCTCGTGCGCTCAGCTGCTGGGCGGCCTCGGCAGCAGCAGCAAGGCGCCGAGCGCCGTCAGGCCGAGGCCGGCCGAAACCAGCATCGCGCCGGTGCCCCAGCGGGCCAGGCAGAGGCCGAACAGCCACGGTGCCAGCGCCTGCGCGAAGCGCGTGGGCACCGTGAGCAGGCCCTGCCGGTAGCCGTAGCCCAGCGGTCCGAAATAGACGAGCGGAAGCGTTCCCTTGGCGATCGTCAGGATGCCGTTGCCGGCGCCGTGCAGCACCGCGAACACGGCGCTGGCCGGTGCGCCGAGCACCAGCCAGACCGCGGCCCCGACCGGATGCAGCAACGCCGCAAGCCGCGCCGACAGCAAGGGGTGGACGTGGCGCAGGAAGCCGAACTCGAGCAAGCGGCCGGCCACCTGGGCCGGACCGACGAGAGCGCCGATGGCGACGGCGGCGGCCAGGCTCGCGCCGCCCGCCTGCAGGATGCCGGGCAGGTGCGCCGCCATGGCGGTGCTCACGAACCAGGTCGCCGCGAAGGCGTAGGAGAGCAGGACCGTGGTCCGCAATCCCGTCCCGTCGAGTGCTTCCGGCGGGCTCGGGTCGGCCGCCGTCGGCACCGCCGGGGCGGGTGCCGCCGGAGCGCGCGGCAGCGACGCGTTCAGCGGTGCCCCGAGGACGAGGTGCAGCGCCGCCCAGGCGAAGCAGGCGCCGCGCCAGCCCACCTCTGTCTCCAGCCAGGTGGAGAGCGGCCAGCCGACGGTGCTCGCGAAGCCGGCCAGCAAGGTGATGCCGGTGATCGAGCTGCGCGAGTCGCGGCCATAGAGGCGCACGAGCGCGGAGAAGGCCGCTTCGTAGAGGCCGCTGCCCATGGCCAGCCCGAGCACCGCCCAGGCGGCGAACAGCGTGACCGGACCCTGGGCCGAGGCCAGGCCCGCGAGACCCGCCGCGAACAGGACGTTCGAGCCGATCAGCACCGGACGGCCGCCGTAGCGATCGATGGCCTTGCCCGCCTGCGGTCCGAGCAGCGCCGAGACCAGGAGCGCGGCGGAGAAGGCGGCGAAGACCGTCGGCTGGCTGACGCCGAGGTCGCGCGCCATGGGCGCCACGAGCACGGCTGGAAGGTAATACGACGACGCCCAGGCCAGCGTCTGCGCCACGCCGAGCGCAAGGACCGCCGCCGTCTTGTTCGTCACCCGTGACGGCCCATCGACGTCCCTAGGTGGGAAGCTCGGCCACGCTGCCCTGCTTCGGCTCGGCGACGGCCTCGCGCCGGAGCATCGCCCGCCAGCGGCGGCCGGTCAGCTCCACCAGGCCGAGCTCGAGCTTCTTGCGCATGCCGAGCGCCACCGTCGGCCCGATGAAGGTGTAGCAGCCCTTCTCGAACACGCATTGGCCCTTGTGGTACTTGAGTCCCGTGTCGCCCCCCATCAGCCCGCGCAGCATCATCTTGTGCGAAGCCGCGACCTTGGGACCCATGTAGGCGAGACAGCTCTTGTTGCCGATGCACAGCATGAAGTACGTGGGTCGGGCCGGGCGCATGCGGGCCGCGTTCAGGCCCTCGATCGTCTTCGCTCTCACCCTTCGTCGGATCGGATCCTGGTTCGGCTGATTGGGATGATTCGGCTGCCTCGCCTGTTCGGTCGCCACGGCGTCTCCCCTCGAACGAGCCACGTCATCTTAGCGGTCGCGTCGGCCAGCACGCGGCCTCGATAATCGCCGCATGATTCGCTTGATCGTCGGCCTGGGCAACCCCGGCCCGGAGTACGAGGCCACGCGCCACAACGCCGGCTTCTGGTTCGTCGACGAGGTCGCGGCCAGGCTCTCGGCGCGGCTCGCGCCGGAACGCAGCTACTTCGGCCTCGCGGCGCGGGTGAACGTCGCGGGGCGCCCGCTCTGGCTGCTGGAGCCGACGACGTACATGAATCTCTCCGGCAAGTCGGTGGCGGCGCTGGCGCGCTTCTTCAAGATCGAGGCCGCCGAGATCCTGGTCGCGCACGACGAGCTCGACCTGCAGCCCGGGCAGGTGCGCCTGAAGCAAGGCGGCTCGCCCGCCGGCCACAACGGGCTCAAGGACATCCAGGCGCAGCTCGGCAGCGCCGACTTCTGGCGCCTTCGTCTCGGCATCGGCCACCCGGGCGTGAAGGCCGAAGTCATCGACTACGTGCTGCGCCGTCCCCCCGCCGCCGAGCGAGCCGAGATCGAGAAGAGCATCGAGCAGGCCTGCCGCGGCCTCGATCTCCTGATCGCCGGCGACATGGAGCGCGCGACGATGACGATCAACGCCCGCCCGCCCAGACCCAAGCCGCCTCGGCCCGAAAAGCCGCCGGCCGCCGCGGCCCCCGGACCGGACGCGTCGCTCGCGCCTGCCGCCGAGACTTCCGCCGCGTCACCCGATCCTCGAGGAGAGTCGCCATGAACGCCGTGCCCCGCATCATCGTCTCGGCGATCGTCGCCTGGGCCGCCGCGGACGTCGCCGCCGAAGCGGTCTACCGCTGCGGCAACGAGTACCGCACCGCGCCCTGCCCCGGCGGCAAGGTCGTGCCGACGGACGATCTCGCGTCCTCGGCCGATCAGCTGGAGCAAGGTCGCGTGATCGCTGCGCGCGAGAAGCGCCTGGCCGACGAGATGGTGCGAGATCGCCGCGCCCGCGAGGCCACGCTCCGGCCGGCGCCGGCGACTTCGATCGGCCCGTCCAAGGCCGCCGCCGATCAGGGACCCGCGGCCTCGGCGACGCTCAAGCCGAAGAAGAAGGCCAAGGGCAAGATCCGCGTCGTCGACGAGAAGGACTTCGTCGCCGACGTGCCCAAGGCCAAGGCGCGCTAGGCGGCGGCCGCCGCGGCCGCCGCCGCTTCGGCCTGCAGGCGGCGGTACTTGGCCCACAGGGTCTCGCGCGACTCCGCCAGCGCCGTGTCCACCGGGATGCACGCCACCGGACAGACTTGCACGCACTGCGGCTCGTCGAAGTGGCCGACGCATTCCGTGCAGCGGCGCGCGTCGATGACGTAGATCTCCTCGCCCATCGAGATCGCCTGGTTCGGGCACTCGGGCTCGCAGACATCGCAGTTGATGCACTCGTCGGTGATGAGCAGCGACATGGGTTCGGATCGGCGGAGCGATGGAGGGCTTCTAGGCTTCGGCCCGCTTCACCCGCTCGCGCAGGCGATCGAGCACCGAGGGTGACACGAACTTGGAGACATCGCCGGCGAGGCTGGCGATCTCGCGGACGAAGGTCCCGGACACGAACTGGAACTGGTCGCTCGGCGTCATGAACACCGTCTCGACCTCGGGCATCAGCTGCCGGTTCATGCCGGCCATCTGGAACTCGTAGTCGAAGTCGCTGACCGCGCGCAGGCCGCGGACGACGACCTTGCCGCCCTGCTCGACCACGAAGTCCCGGAGCAGGCCGCGGAAGGACATCACCTCGACGTTCGGGTAGCGCGCGACCAGCTCGGCGGCGATCTCGAGCCGCTCGGCGATCGAGAACATCGTCCGCTTGTGGTGCCCCGCCGCGACGGCGATGAGCAGCCGCTCGAACAGCCGGCTCGCCCGCCGGACGAGGTCCTCGTGGCCGAGCGTCATCGGGTCGAACGTGCCGGGGTAGACGGCGGTCAGACGGGTTACGGACGTCACGTCGCTGGGCTCCGTTCCATGTTGGCCGAGTGTAGCGACTGCCCCGCCGGCAGCCGGCGCAGGAGCTGGAAGTGCACGGCGCCGGCACGGCCGCTCCGGAAGACCTCGATCTCCGGGCCGGCGCCGGCCGGGTCGACCGGCGCCGCCGCCTCCACGTAGAGGTAGCCGCCTTCCCGGACGATGCGTGCGGCGGCAGGCAGGGCAGGGCCCAGCAGCGCCGACTCAAAGGGCGGGTCCAGGAAGACGAGGTCCATCGAGGCCGCCGGAACCCGGGCCATCCACGGCAAGGCGTCGGCACGCTCGATCTCGACGGTTGTCGCGTCCAGCCGAGCCTTCACGGCGCGCAGGCTGGCGACGACGGCCGGATCGCGGTCGAGCAGGACAACCGCTGCGGCGCCGCGCGACGCCGCCTCGAAGCCGAGCGCGCCCGAGCCGGCGAAGGCGTCCAGGCAGCGCCAGCCCGGCACGGACTGACCCAGCCAGTTGAACAGCGTCTCCCGGACGCGGTCCGGCGTGGGCCGCAGCCCGGACCGGTCGATCACCGGCAGCCGGGTGCGCTTCCAGGCGCCGCCGACGATCCGGACCTCGCGCGGCAGCGCGGCCCCGGACGTCGTGGCCGGCCGCCGGCCGGCCTTCACGGCCGCACCGCGATGCCGTCGCGGGCGAGCAGCGCCTTGGCGTCGCGCACCGTGAACTCGCCGAAGTGGAAGATGCTGGCCGCCAGCACCGCGTCGGCGCCGCCGATGCGGATCCCTTCCGACAGGTGCTCGAGCGTGCCGACGCCGCCCGAGGCGATCACCGGGACCTCGACGGCGTCGGCGACGCTGCGCGTCAGGCCGAGATCGAAGCCGCTCTTGGTGCCGTCGCGGTCCATGCTGGTGAGGAGGATCTCGCCGGCGCCCTCGGCTGCCATGCGCTGCGCCCAGGCGACAGCGTCGAGCCCCGTGTTGCGCCGCCCGCCATGGGTGTAGACCTCCCAGCCGGGCGCCCCGCCCTCGCGCCGCTTGGCGTCGATGGCGACGACGATGCATTGCGCGCCGTACTTGTCGGACGCCGCGCGGATCACCGACGGGTCGGCCACCGCCGCCGAGTTGAAGCTGACCTTGTCGGCGCCCGCGTTCAGGAGCCGCCGCACGTCGGCGACCGTTCGCACGCCGCCCCCGACGGTGAGGGGGATGAAGACCTCGGAGGCGACCGCCTCGATGATGTGCAGGATCAGGTCGCGGTCGTCGCTCGTGGCCGTGATGTCGAGGAAGGTCAGCTCGTCGGCGCCCTGCTCGTTGTAGCGGGCCGCGATCTCGACGGGGTCGCCGGCGTCGCGCAGGGCGACGAAGTTGACGCCCTTGACGACGCGGCCGGCCGTGACGTCGAGGCAGGGGATGATTCGTTTCGCGAGCATGGCGGCGAGTGTCGGCGAAGGCGGAACGGCGCCGGCGATCCGGCCTACCGGTGCGGCGCTTCAGGCGTCCGCGAGCTCGTCGGCCCGTGCCTGCGCCGCGGCGAAGTCGAGGTCGCCGGTGTAGATGGCTCGGCCGCAGATGACGCCCTCGATGCCGACCTCTTCTACAGCGCAGAGCTTCTCGATGTCCTGCATCGACGCCAGCCCGCCCGATGCGATGACCGGGATCGTCAGCACCTGCGCCAGCTTGACGGTGGCATCGACGTTGACGCCGGTCAGCATGCCGTCGCGGCCGATGTCGGTGTAGACCAGGCCGTCGACGCCGTAGTCCTGGAACTTGCGCGCCAGGTCGGCGACCTCGTGGCCGGTCAGCTTGCTCCAGCCGTCGGTGGCGACCTTGCCGTCCCTGGCGTCGAGGCCGACGATGATGTGGCCGCCGAAGGCGCTGCAGGCGTCGCGCAGGAAGCCCGGGTTCTTCACCGCGGCGGTGCCGATGATGATGTAGCTGAGCCCGTCGTCCAGGTAGCGCTCGATGGTGTCGAGGTCGCGGATGCCGCCGCCCAGCTGCACCGGGATCTCGTCGCCGACCTCCGCAAGGATCGACTTCACCGCGCTCTCGTTCACCGGCTTGCCGGCGAAGGCGCCGTTCAGGTCGACGAGATGCAGGCGACGCGCACCCGCATCGAGCCAGCGCCGCGCCATCGCCGCCGGGTCTTCGCTGAAGAGCGTGGACTCGCGCATGTCGCCCTGCTTCAGGCGCACGCAATGACCGTCTTTCAGGTCGATCGCAGGGATCAGCAGCATGGGCCGAGTCGGACGGGGAACCGGACAGGGTGGAAGCGCTGCCGCGCCTCGATGCCAGGCGTCAAGGGGTCCAGTGCAGGAAGTTGCGGTACAGCGCGAGGCCGTGTTCGGCGCTCTTCTCGGGGTGGAACTGCGTCGCGAAAATATTATCGCGACCCAGGACGCAGGTAAAGCGGGCGCCGTACTCGGTTTCGCCTACGCTGTGGCGCGGGTCCGACGGGCGGGCGAAGAAGCTGTGCACGAAGTAGAAGTAGCTGGCGTCCGGAATGCCTTGCCAGAGAGGGTGGGGCCGCGACTGGAGGACCTCGTTCCAGCCCATCTGCGGCACCTTGTAGCGGCTGCCGTCCGGCTGCCTGCGGCCCTCGAGCCGGAAGCGCACCACCTCGCCCCCGATCAGGCCCAGGCCCGGCGTGCCGCGTCCCGGCGGCCCCTCCTCGCTGCGATCGAGGAGCATCTGCATGCCGATGCAGACGCCCAGCAGCGGCTTGTGCGCGGCGGCCTCGCGGACCGCCTCCTCGAGCCCCGAGTCGCGCAGCTCGCGCATGCAGTCGGGCATGGCGCCCTGGCCCGGGAGGACGACGCGCTCGGCGGCCGCCACCTCCTCCGGCCGCCCGGTGACGACCACGTCGAAGGCGTCGCCGGACCGCGATGCTTCGCGGGCGACCCGGCTCACGGCCTGCGCCACCGAGCGCAGGTTGCCCATGCCGTAGTCCACCACGGCGACCGTTCGCTTCACCACGGATCCTGGCTAGAGGCTGCCCTTCGTCGAGGGTACGACGTCGCCCAGGCGCTGGTCGACCGTGACGGCGACGCGCAGGGCACGCGCGAAGGCCTTGAACACCGTCTCGCACTGGTGGTGCGCGTTCTCGCCGCGCAGGTTGTCGATGTGCAGCGTGGCCAGCGCGTGGTTGGCGAAGCCCTGGAAGAACTCGTGCGTCAGCTGCGCGTCGAAGCCGCCGATCATGCCGGCCTTGAAAGGCACGTTCATCGTCAGGCCGGGCCGGCCGGAGAAGTCGATCACCACCCGCGAGAGCGCCTCGTCGAGCGGCACGTAGGCATGGCCGTAGCGGGTCAGGCCGCGCTTGTCGCCGACCGCCTCGGCGACTGCCATGCCGAGCGTGATGCCGACGTCCTCGACGGTGTGGTGGCCGTCGATGTGCAGGTCGCCCTGGGCCTCGATCTCGAGGTCGATCATGCCGTGCCGGGCGATCTGCTCGAGCATGTGGTCGAAGAAGCCGATGCCGGTGGCGAGCCGGGCGCTGCCGCTGCCGTCCAGATCGACGCTGACGCGGATCCTGGTTTCCTTGGTGTCGCGGCGGATGCTGGCGCGCCGCGGCGGCGCGGCGGGCACGTCGGGGACGGCCAGGGTGGCGGGAGCGGGGGCGTTCATCGCAGGGAGGCGCGCAGGGCGTCGATCATGAGCGTATTTTCCTCCGGCGTGCCGACCGTCAGGCGCAGGCAGTCGGCGAGCAGCGGGTGCAGCCCGGCGACGTTCTTGACCAGCACGCCGCGTTGCTTCATGCCGGCGAACACCGCGGCCGCGTCGGCGACGCGGACCAGGATCATGTTCGCCTCGCTCGGGAAGGCCTCCACGCCCGGCAGGGCCCCGAGCTCGCGCTGCAGCCGCGCCCGCTCGTCGCGCAGCAGCGCCGCCTGGCGCGCGAACTCGTCGGCGTGCGCCAGCGCGAACAGCGTGGCCTCGGCGTTGAGGGCGCTGATGTTGTAGGGCGGGCGGACCTTGTCGATCTCGTCGATGAGCGCCGCCGGCCCGGCCAGGTAGCCGAGGCGCACGCCGGCGAGGCCGAACTTGCTGAGCGTTCGCATCACGAGCAGGTGCGGCGCCGTGCCGACGCGGCCCATCCAGGTGCGCGACGAGAACGGCTGGTAGGCCTCGTCGATCACGACCAGACCGTCCTGCGCGCCGATGGCGTCGATCAGGCGGTCGACGACCTCGGCGTCGAAAAGGTTGGCGGTCGGGTTGTTCGGGCAGGCGAGCCAAGTGAGCGCCGGACGATGCGTCTTTATCGCCGCCAGCATCGCCGCCTCGTCGAGCTCGAAGCGGGACGTCAGCGGCACGCCGACGAAATCGAGCCCCTGCAGCTTCGCCGACATGGCGTACATCACGAAGCCGGGCACCGGAGCGAGCACCTTCGCGCCGGGGATGTCGCAGGCCATCGTCAGGAGCGAGATCAGCTCGTCGGAACCGTTGCCCAGCATCAGCTTGCAGCCGGCCGGCAGGTCCACGAACCCGCTCACGGCGGCGACCACGTCGGCGATGCAGGTCGCGGGATAGCGGTTGATCGGGACCCGCCCCAGCCGCTCGCCGAGCTCGCGCTGCAGCGGCTCCGGCAGGCGGAACGGGTTCTCCATGGCGTCGAGCTTGACCAGCCCGCTGCTCGGTTGGATGGCGTAGGCGTGCATCGATTGCACGTCCTGGCGCAGCACCTTCGCGTAGCGATCGCTCATGACCCGTGCGCCTTCTGCGGCGCCTCGGCGGGCACCCGCATCTCGGCGGCGAGCGCGTGCGCCTGCAATCCTTCGCCGCGCGCCAGCTCCGAGGCGATGCGCCCCAGCGCTGCCGCGCCCTGCTCGCTCACCTGGATGAGGCTGGTGCGCTTCTGGAAATCGTAGACCCCGAGCGGCGAGGAGAAGCGCGCCGTCCCCGCGGTCGGCAGCACGTGGTTGGGGCCGGCGCAGTAGTCGCCCAGGCTCTCGCTCGTGTAGGCGCCCAGGAAGATCGCTCCGGCCTGGCGCAGCAGCGGTTCCCAGCGGCCCGGCTCGCGCGTGCTGACCTCCAGGTGCTCGGGGGCGATGCGGTTGCTGATGTGGCACGCCTCCTCCATCGAGCGCGTGTGGATCAGGGCGCCGCGTCCTTCCAGCGAGGCGCGGATGACGTCGCGGCGCGGCATCTGCGGCAGCAGCCGCTCGATCGCCGTCGCGACCTGCTCGAGGTACGCGGCATCGGGGCTGAGCAGGATGCTTTGCGCCAGCTCGTCGTGCTCGGCCTGGCTGAAGAGGTCCATCGCGACCCAGTCGGCCGGGGTCGTGCCGTCGGCGAGGACGAGGATCTCGCTCGGCCCGGCGATCATGTCGATGCCGACCGTGCCGAAGACGCGCCGCTTGGCGCTCGCGACGTAGGCGTTGCCCGGGCCGGTGATCTTGTGCACCGCGGGGATGGTCGCCGTGCCGTAGGCCAGGGCGCCGATCGCCTGCGCCCCGCCGACGGCGAAGACGCGGTGGACCCCGGCGATCGCCGCTGCGGCGAGCACGAGCGGGTTGCGTTCGCCGCGCGGCGTCGGCACCACCATGACGATCCGCGCCACGCCGGCGACCCGCGCCGGGATCGCGTTCATGAGCACGCTCGATGGATAGGCCGCCTTGCCGCCGGGCACGTAGATGCCGACGTGCTCGATCGGCGTGACCTTCTGGCCGAGCAGCGTGCCGTCCCCGTCGCGATAGCTCCAGCTGCGGCCGGTGGCCTCCAGCTGGCGCTGGTGGAAGTCGCGCACCCGCGCGGCGGCGGCCTCGAGCGCGCCTCGCTGCACGGCCGGCAGCGCGTCTCGCGCGGCGGCGAGCTCGTCGGCGCCAATCTCGAGCTCGGCGACGGACGAGGCATCGATGCCGTCGAAGCGGCGCGTGTACTCGAGCAGCGCCGCGTCGCCGCGACGGCGAACGTCGGCGAGGATGTCGGCCGCGGCCGACTCGATCGCCGCGTCGGCGTCCGCGCTGTATGAGAGGAGCGCCGTCAGCTGCGCGGCGAAGTCGCCGTCGCTGCTGCGCAGACGGCGCAGCCGCACGCTCATGTCCGCTCTCCGCCCGCGCCCGCCACGGCGGCGGCGAGGGCGTCGACGATGGCGCGGATCGGCTCGCGCTTCAGCTTCAGCGCGGCCTTGTTGACGACCAGCCGGGCCGAGATCGGCATGATCTCCTCGACCTCGACCAGCGCGTTGGCCTTCAAGGTGTTGCCCGAGGCGACGAGGTCGACGATGGCGTCGGCGAGGCCCGTGAGCGGCGCCAGCTCCATCGAGCCGTAGAGCTTGATGAGGTCGACGTGGACGCCCTTGTCGGCGAAGTGATCGCGGGCGATACGCGTGAACTTGGTCGCTACCCGGATGCGCGAGCCCTGCTGGGCAGCGGCGGCGTAGTCGAAGTCGCGCGCCGCGGCGACGCTCATCCGGCAGCGGGCGATGCCGAGGTCGAGCGGCCGGTACAGGCCCTCGCCGCCGTGCTCGATCAGGGTGTCGAGCCCGACGACGCCCAGGTCGGCGCCGCCGTGCTGCACGTAGGTCGGCACGTCGCTGGCGCGCACGAGGACGACGCGAACGTCGGCGCGCGAGGTGGCGACGATGAGCTTGCGGCTGGTCTCCGGGTCCTCCGCCAGGCGAACGCCGGCGGCCGCCAGGAGCGGCAGCGCCTCGTCGAGGATGCGGCCCTTGGACAGGGCCAGCGTGATCGCGGCTGGCATCACGGGGCAGGCGACCGGCTCACGACACGCGCTCGATGGCGGCGCCGATGCCCATCAGCTTGGCTTCCATGCGGTCGTAGCCGCGGTCGAGGTGGTAGATGCGGTCGATCACCGTCTCGCCCTCGGCGACCAGCCCGGCGATCACGAGGCCGGCCGAGGCGCGCAGGTCGGTCGCCATGACCGCCGCGCCGGAGAGCCTGGGCACGCCCTGGACGACGGCGATGCGGCCGTCGACGTCGACGTGCGCGCCGAGGCGCAGCAGCTCGTTGACGTGCATGAACCGGTTCTCGAAGATGGTCTCGGTGATGGTGGCCGCGCCGTCGGCGATGCAGTCGAGCGCCATCAGCTGGGCCTGCATGTCGGTCGGGAACGCCGGGTACTCGCTGGTGCGAAAGCTCACCGCGCGCAGGCGCGCGTCGGCGCGCACCCGCACCCAGCCGTCGCCCGCCTCGATCGTCGCGCCGGCCTCGCGCAGCTTGTCGATGATCGCCTGGAGGTGGTCGGCGCGCGCCTGGCGCAGGACGACGTCGCCGCCGGTCGCCGCCACGGCGCAGAGGAAGGTCCCGGCCTCGATGCGGTCGGGAACGATGCGGTGCGAGGCGCCATGCAGGCGGTCGACGCCCTCGATGCGGATCCGGCTGGTCCCGTGCCCCTCGATGCGCGCGCCCATCGCGATCAGCATCTCGGCGAGATCGGGGATCTCCGGCTCCTGGGCCGCGTTCTCGAGCACCGTCTCGCCCTGCGCGAGCGTCGCCGCCATCAGCAGGTTCTCGGTGCCGGTGACCGTGACCATGTCCGTGGTGATGCGCGCACCCTTCAGGCGGTCGGCGCGGGCGACGATGTAGCCGTGCTCGACGACGATGTCGGCGCCCATCGCCTGCAGCCCCTTGATGTGCTGGTCGACCGGGCGCGTGCCGATCGCGCAGCCGCCCGGGAGCGAGACGCGCGCCTGGCCGAAGCGCGCGAGCAGCGGGCCGAGCACCAGAATCGACGCCCGCATCGTCTTGACGAGCTCGTAGGCCGCTTCGTGCGAAGTGACCTCGCTGGCGTCGAGGCTCACCGTGGCGTCGGCGCCCTCGCCGCGCTCCACGCCGACGCCGAGGTTGCGCAGCAGCTTGAGCATCGTGGCCACGTCCTGCAGCCGCGGCACGTTCGAGAGCTGGATGCGGTCGCGCGTGAGGAGCGCCGCACACAGCTCCGGCAGGGCTGCGTTCTTGGCGCCGGAGATGACGACTTCGCCCTCGAGCCGGCGGCCGCCACGGATGCGCAGTTTGTCCATCGATCGGTTCCGTGATCGGTCCGGGCGGCGCCCGGCGCCGAACGGCCGGTGTCAGTGCGGGTGGGAAGAGGAAGGGGAAGAGGCGCGCTCGGCGGCCCATTCCTCGGGCGTCAGCGTCTTCATCGAGAGCGCATGAATCTGCTCGCGCATTCTATCGCCGAGGGCCCGGTAGACCCGCTGGTGGCGGGCGATGCGGCTGGCGCCTTCGAACTCGGCCGAGACGATGGTGGCGAAGAAGTGCCGGCCGTCGCCCTCGACTTCCAGGTGCTCGCAGGCAAGGCCGTCGGCGATGAATCGCTCGATCTCGGCAGGGGTGGGCTCGGCCATGCTCCGATGTTAGCGCGCGCCTTCCCGCTGCACGGGCGCTGCGGTCATGCGGCCGCCCTCGCCTAGTGGCGGATCTTGTAGCCGATCCGCAGCAGGTGCAGACAGACCGCGCACACCGCCGCGAGGCTGAACCCGACGACCCCGAGGCTCAGCCACGGCGACACGTCGCTCCGGCCGAAGAAGCCGTGCCGGAAGCCGTCGATCATGTAGAAGAAGGGATTGAGGTGGCTGACCTCGCGCCAGACCGGCGGCAGCGAGGCGACGGAATAGAACACGCCCGACAGGAACGTCATCGGCATGATGATGAAGTTCTGGAAGGCCGCGATCTGGTCGAACTTCTCCGCCCACAGGCCGGCGATGAGCCCCAGGGCACCCATCAGGGCCGCGCCGGCGACGGTGAAGAAGACGATCCAGAGCGGGTTGGCGACCTGCAGCGGCGCGAACCAGATCGTCACCAGAAGGACGCCGGCGCCGACCGCGACGCCGCGCACCACCGACGCACCGACGTAGGCGAGGAACCAGGCCCAGTGCGACAGCGGCGTGACGAGCACGAAGACGAGGTTGCCGGTGATCTTGCTCTGGATCAGCGACGAGCTCGAATTGGCGAACGCGTTCTGCAGCACGCTCATCATCACCAGGCCCGGGATGAGGAAGCTGGTGTAGCCGACGGAGCCGAAGACGGTGATCCGCCCCTCGAGCACGTGGCCGAAGATGAGGAGGTACAGGACGGCCGTCAGCACCGGCGCGGCGACGGTCTGGAAGCTCACCTTCCAGAAGCGCAGCACTTCCTTGTAGAGCAGGGGCCGCGTCCCGGCGAGAAGGCCGGTCTCCTCCTTCACGAGGCGGCCACGCGCATCGGCGTCTCGCCGCGCATGATCTCGATGAACACGTCCTCGAGGTCGGCCCGGCCGATCTCGAGATCCTCCGGATCGCAGCCGGCCGCATGCAGCACCGAGAGGATCGACTGGACCTCGCGCGCGTCGTGCGCGGTGATCTGCACGGTGCGCCCGGTGACGCGGGCGTTGGCGGTCAGGGCCGGCGGCAAAGGGCGGTCGAGCTTGAAGCTGAGCATCGTGCTCGCCGTTCCCGCCAGCAGCGCCGTCGTGCGGTCGAGGGCGACGACGCGGCCCTGCTTCAGCATCGCGATGCGGCCGCACAGCGCTTCCGCTTCCTCCAGGTAGTGCGTCGTCAGCAGGACGGTGTGGCCCTCGCGGTTCAGGCGCGACACGAACTGCCAGAGCGTCTGCCTCAGCTCGACGTCGACGCCGGCGGTCGGCTCGTCGAGCACGATCACCGGCGGGCGATGGACGAGCGCCTGCGCCACCAGCACGCGCCGCTTCATGCCGCCGGAGAGCTGGCGCATGTTGGCCTCCGCCTTGTCGGCCAAGCCGAGGTTGGCAAGCAGCTCGTCGATCCAGTCGTCGTTGTCACGCACGCCGAAGTAGCCGCTCTGCAGGCGCAGCGCCTCGCGGACGCTGAAGAAGGGGTCGAACACCAGCTCCTGAGGAACGACCCCGAGGCGGCGACGCGCCTGCGCGTAGTCGGCCACGACGTCATGCCCGAGCACCGAGACCTTGCCGCTCGTGGCGCGCGCCAGGCCCGCGAGGATGCTGATCAGCGTCGTCTTGCCGGCGCCGTTCGGCCCGAGCAGGCCGAAGAACTCGCCCTGCTCGATGTCGAAGCTGACATCGTCGAGCGCCCGGATCTCGCCACGGGCCGAAGGGTAGGTCTTGGCGACGTGCGCGAAGGAGACGGCCGGCATGGTGGAGCGCGGCATTGTAGG
Source organism: Caldimonas sp. (assembly GCA_036263655.1). Taxonomy (GTDB): domain Bacteria; phylum Pseudomonadota; class Gammaproteobacteria; order Burkholderiales; family Burkholderiaceae_C; genus Schlegelella_A. Next base: position 133,709 of record DATAGP010000062.1, read on the forward strand.
GAGCGGCCGGATGGACAGCCCGGATGCGAGACCCTAGATTGCGCCGACCCGACGCCCGCCATGGCCACGCAGACGAAGAGACCGCGACGCACCGCAGAGCGCATCCTCGACACGACGCTCGAGCTGTTCAACCGCTTCGGCGAGCCCAACGTGTCGACGACGCTGATCTCGAACGAGCTCGGCATCAGCCCCGGCAACCTGTACTACCACTACCCCGCGAAGGAAGAGCTGATCACGCGCCTCTTCGAGCGCTACGACGCGGCGCTCACCGAGCTGCTGCGCGCCGCCGACGACGTCCGCAACGTCGAGGACGCGTGGCTCTTCTTCCACATGCTGTTCGAGCTGATCTGGCGGCATCGCTTCCTGTACCGCGACCTGAACGACCTGCTCTCCAACAACCGCAAGCTCGAGATGCACTTCCAGTTCGTGCTCCAGCGCAAGGCGCGTGCGGTGCAGTCGGTCCTCGACGGCATCACGGCAGGCAGCGGCATGTGCATCGATGCGCGCGACGCCGAGCCGGTGGCCACCTCGATGGTCGTCGTGCTGACCTACTGGCTGAGCTTCGAGTACGTGCGCAATCCGCGCAAGGCGCTCGAGCCCGAAGGTGCCGGCGCCGCCCTCCTGCGCGGCGCCTTCCACGTGCTCAGCCTGCTGCTGCCGTACCTCGACCCGGCCCAGCGCGACCACCTGCATGGTCTCGCCACCCACTACGACGCCTCAGGAGACTGACGATGGCCCGATGGATCGCCTTTCCGCACGACGCCGGCCCGTACACCTACGAGCCCGCGGCGCTGAAGAAGAAGTGGGCCCGCCTCCATGCCGGCGATGCCGAGCCCCTGCCGACCGACGACCGCGTCCTCGCCGCCTGGGCCCTGTTCCATGCCGGCCAGTTCCAGAAGGCCACGGAGGCCGGCCTGAAGGCGCATGCGGCCGGGGCCGGCGCGGGGATGACGGTCGCCAACAAGGCTCAGGCCATCTATGCGACTTATCTCGAAGCGAGCGAGAAGACGCGCCTCGCGCTCCTGCTCGAGGTCGCCGAGCGGGCCGAGAAGCGGACGCACGAAGCGCCCGAAGAAGCGAACGCCTGGTACTGCATGGCCTACGCGCTCGGCCGCTACAGCCAGGGCATCAGCATCGGCAAGGCGCTGGCGCAGGGCCTCGGGACCAAGGTGAAGAACGCCCTCGAGACGACGATCCGCATGGCGCCGCGGCACGCCGATGCGCACATCGCGCTCGGTGCCTTCCATGCCGAGGTCATCGACAAGGTCGGTTCCCTGCTCGGCCGCACGCAGGGCGCGAGCAAGGAAGCGGGGCTCGCCAGCTACAAGACGGCGCTGAAGCTGAACCCGGGCTCGGCGATCGCGCGGGTCGAGTACGCGAACGGCCTGGTCATGCTCGAAGGCGAGAAGCGCATGAAGGAAGCGACGACGCTGTACGAGGAAGCCGCCGCCTGCGAACCCCTGGACGCCACGGAGCGCCTCGACGTCGAGATGGCAAAGGCCGAGCTCGAGGACTGACGGCGCCCGGTCGGTTCCGGCGGCGTCGAACATGCGCATGCGAACGCAGACCGCCCAGCATGTGCCGACGTTCTGAGCGACGCCCCGCGAGCGTCAGCCGAGGCCGGCCCAGGGCAGCATCATCGTCGTCAGCACGAGCTTCTCGAACTCGGGCTCGAAGCGGTCGATGATGGCCTGCGGCTCGGCGCAGAGCGCGGCATCGGTGATGAGGCCGAACTGCACGCCGCCGCCGTACGACAGGATGCTGACGCCGACGCCGATATCGCCCGAGGCCGGCACCCAGAACATCGTCTGGCGCAGCGTCGAGCCGCAGAAGGAAAGCGGCGCACCCGGTCCGGGCACGTTGGTCATGACCGCGGTCGACTTCTTCGCGAACAGGCCGAGGATCATGTCCTGCACCGGCTTGGCCATCTGGCCGGCGACGGCGAGCACGGCGAAGGCGAGCAGCGGCTGGTAGCTCGCCTTCAGCAGCGTCATGCGCGCGCGCACCGCGTACACGCGCGACACCGGGTTCTCGATCCCGATCGGCAGCACGAGCGGCGCCAGGCCGAAGCGGTTGCCGAGCTTCCAGGCCTCGTCGAGCGGGCGCAGGTTGACCGGCACCATGGCGCGGATCTCCTTGCCCCTCGGGTCGTCGCCCTGCTCGCGCAGCCAGGCACCGATGGCGCCGGCGACACCCGCGAGCAGGACGTCGTTGATCGAGCAGCCGAGCGCCTTGCCGATGCACTTGACGCGGTCGAGCGGGATCGGCTCGCCCCAGGCGACGCGCTTGACGCCCGAGGGCTTGCCCTTGAGCCGCGTCGGCGAGTCGTCGGGCATCAGCGCCATCGCCGTGATGTCGCCCATGACCTGGGCCGCGAGGCGGGCGCTGTCGAACGTGCCGGCGAGGCCCTGCTGCGGATTCGCGAGCAGCTCGAGCGAGCGCGCCATCGACGTCTCGAGCAGGCCGGCGGCCTTGGCCGAGAGCCCGCCGAGGGGCTTCAGCACGGCCTGGGCGAGCCAGTCACCGCTGTCGCCGTCGTCCCCGCGTGCCTTGCGTGCCGGCGGATCGGCGCCGCCGTCGGTGATGGACATCATCACCGAGATCAGCGCGATGCCGTCGCCGATGCAGTGGTGGACGCGGGCGACCAGGGCGCTGCCGCCTTCGTAGCCGTCCATCAGCTCGAACTTCCAGAGCGGCCGGCCGGCGTCGAGGCGCGTGGTCGCCAGCATGCCGACGCGCTCCTGCAGCGCGGCGCGCTCGCCCTGGCCGCGCCGGCGCGGCAGCTTGCCGCGAACGACGTGACGACGGATGTCGAAGGAGGAGTCGTCGCACCAGTGCGCACCGGCCGCGTCGTGGGTGACGAGCTGGCGAAAGCGCGGGTACTTCAGGAGCCTGGCCTCGATCCGCTCGCAGAGCGTGCGGTAGTCGATGCCCGGCTGGATCAGCCAGACGCCGACGATCATCATCAGGTTGACGTCGTTGTCCATGCGCAGCCACGCGGTGTCGACCCGCGACATGCGCTCGCGCAGCCCCGGCGGGATCGCCGCGCGCGGCCTTCTCGGCTTCGTCGCGGCGACGAGGGGCGCGGGGCTGCTCATGGGGCCGTGAAGATGCTGGGTAACATGCGGCCCGTCAATCGCGGCTTCCACTACGACCCTCGTGCAAGGAGAGATCCATGGCCGACCTCAAGGCGCAGTTCGAACAGGCCGTCGCCGACTCGAAGAGCCTGCCGGAAAAGCCCGACAACATGACGCTGCTGAAGCTCTATGCGCTCTACAAGCAGGCATCGAGCGGCGATGCCGAGGGCAAGCGGCCCGGCTTCGGCGACATGGTTGGGCGCGCCAAGTGGGAGGCCTGGGACGGCCTGCGCGGCAAGTCCGGCGACGAGGCGATGCAGGAGTACGTCGACCTCGTCGAGTCGCTGAAGTGACCGCCGGCGCCGCGCCGCGCACGTCGGGGAGAAGGCGGCGCCACTGAAGCGGCGCGCGGCTCAGGCGGGGGCGACCTGCTTGCGGCCGAACAAGCGCTTGCCGAGCATGACGACGCCGAGGACGATGGCACCGGCAACGATGCCGATCAGGCCGTCGACCAGCAGCGGCGTCAGCACCTTCAGGAGCGGCCCGATGCCGCCGACGGCGCCCGCCGCATTCGCCACCGCCTCGGCCGCGTGGTGCAGGGGCGGAATGCCGTGCTCGAGGATGCCGCCGCCGACGAGGAACATCGCGGCCGTGCCGACCACCGCCAGCGTCTTCATCAGGATCGGCGCGCCGGCCAGGATCGCCCGGCCGAGCTTCTGCGCGACGGCGCCCGGCCGGCGGCTGAGCGCGAGCCCGCCGTCGTCGAGCTTGACGATGCCGGCGACGAAGCCGTAGACGCCGACGGTCATCAGGACGGCGATGCTCGCCAGCACGGCGAACTGCGTCCCGAGCGGCTGCGTCGAGACGGTCCCGAGGCTGATGACGATGATCTCGGCCGAGAGGACGAAGTCCGTTCGCACCGCGCCCTTGATCTTGTCCTTCTCGACCTCGACCAGGTCAACCGTCGGATCGACGAGCGCCTTCGCGAGCTCTTCGCGGTGCGCCTCGTCCTCCTCGCGGCTGTGCAGGACGCGATGGGCGAGCTTCTCGAAGCCTTCGTAGCACAGGAAGGCGCCGCCGACCATCAGCAGCGGGGTCACGAGCCAGGGCGCGAGCGCGCTGATGCCGAGCGCCGCCGGGACCAGGATGACCTTGTTGAGCATCGAGCCCTTGGCCACCGCCCAGACCACCGGCAGCTCGCGCTCGGCGCGAACGCCCGACACCTGCTGCGCGTTCAGGGCCAGGTCATCGCCGAGGACGCCGGCGGTCTTCTTGGCGGCGACCTTGGTCATCACCGACACGTCGTCGAGGATCGTGGCGACGTCGTCGAGCAGGGCGAGCAGGCTGGTGGCCATCGTGCTTGGGCGTGAGTGACGGAGGTTCTAGCGGCGCTTGGCGGGCGTGGCGCGCGCCGGCGCCGACTTCGCGGCGGCCGGGCGCGGCGCCCTGGCCGGTCGGGCGGCGGCACCCTTGGCCCCGGGGGGCCGCAGCAGCGCATCGAGCTGGGCCTCGATCTCGCTCTCGATCCTGCCGCTGAACGCGCCGAGCAGGAAGCCGAGCCTGGCGGTGAGGTCGAACGACGCGGCCTCGACGACCAGCCGTCCGTCGACGCCGGCGCGCCTGAACTCGACGACGTCGCTGTCCTCGCCTTCGATCACCGTGCACTCCATGTCGAACTTCTCCTCGACGGCCTCGGCCCACTTCCACGCCATCTTGCGGGCCTTGGCCAGGCCGAGCGCGTGCGCGCGATGGATGTGGATGTCGGCCATGGGAGGTCCTCAGGGTGTGGGTGACGACGCTGCAGCCGCGGCCAGGTGGGCACGCCGCGGGCCCGGCGGCAGCGCGGCGAGCCGGCGCGCCTCGGCGTAGAAGCGCGCGAAGTCGCTGCCCTCGCGCCGGAACAGCGCCTCGAACTGCGGCACGAGGTCGTTGTACGCGGCGAGAACGCCGAGCGCGGCGTTGTTGGCGCGCGCGAACCAGCGGTCGTATCCGACGTAGCCGCCCCAGCGCTCCGCCTTCATCGCCTCGTGCTCGGCACGCATGGCCGCGAACAGCGAGGCCTTCCGCTCGCGCTTCTCGGCGTCGCTGAGGCCGCTGGCATAGAGCGCCTGCAGCTCGCCGCGATAGCGCCGCGTCAGGGCGCGGAAGTCGGCGCGCCGCGCCTGCGTGCTCGCCTGCTCCTTTCGCATGGCGTCGCTGCCGTGCGCCGCCAGCCAGCGGGCACTGCCGATCTGCTCGACCGCCGTGGCGAAGGACTCGTTGAACGAGGTGTCGCCGGGCACGTAGACGACCTGGTGCGCGAGCTCGTGGAAGACGAGCCGGGCGAGGTCCGGCTCCGGGTAGTGCAGGAAGGTGTTGAGCAGGGGGTCGGCGAGCCATGCGCCCGGCAGCCGGCCCAGCGTCGAATACGCCGGCACCGGATAGACCAGCGACTCGAGGCCGGCGTCGCGCAGGCTCTCGGCTTCGGCCCGCGCCGCGGCCTCGCTGTAGTAGCCGCGGTAGCCGACGCAGCCCACGACGACGAAGCACCACGTCTTGAGGGTCAGGCTCAGCTCCGGCGCGGCGACGACGTTCCAGACCGCGGCCGCACGGTTTAGGTCGGCATAGCGGCGATAGCTCGCGTTGTCGGGCTGGCCCAGCTCGTGCACCGCGAAGTCGCGGATGCGCTGCGACAGCTCGAGTCGCTGCTTCACGGCCGGGGGCGTCGCCGGGTCGGCAAGCCATTCGGCGACGGGCCGCGCGGCGTTGACGATCTCGAGGTGCCCGGCCGCCGCCTGCGCGTAATAGCGGACCGTGCCGCAGCCGGATGTCAGACAGACCGCTGCGGTGGCGGCGACGACGGTCGCGGCGAGGCCGCCGCTTGCGAAGATCGCCATCCGCAGCACCCGCTTCACGTCGGGGCGGGCTGGGTCGCCGGCTCGACCTCGACGAGGCAGTCGTAGAAGCTGGGGGCCCGGCCGATGTCGGTGAGGCGCTGGTGCGTCAGCTCGTTGACGTTGCGGCCGTCCTCGCCGAGCTTGCGCCACCAGACGCCGAGTCCGTTGACGACGCCCGGCCGCGCCCGGCCCCCGACCATGGCCTTGCAGACGATGCTGCCGCGGTCGTTGAAGATGCGGACGCGCTGGCCGGACGCGATGCGCCGCGCCGCTGCGTCGGGCTCGGACATCTCCAGCACCGGCTCGCCCTCGATGTCGCGCAGGCTGCGGACGTTGACGAAGGTCGAGTTGAGGAAGTTGCGCGCTGGCGGCGAGATCATGGCCAGCGGGTAGCGGGCGGCGAGCGCCGGCGTGTCGACCGGCGACTCGTAGTTGGGCACGTGGTCGGGCACGCCGAGGCCCGGCGCGTCGATCAGGCACTTGCCGCTCGGCGTGAGGAAGCCGCCATCGGCGAACGGTGCCTCGGGCAGGTCGAGCTTCACCCAGCCGTGGGCACGCAGCGCGTCGAAGTCGACGCCGCCATCTGCCTTCGGCCGGTAGGCCTGGCGCGCCAGCGTCTCGTCGCTGTCGGCGAAGCAGGGATCGTCGAAGCCCATCCTGGCCGCCAGCTCGCGGAAGATCTGCGTGTTCGGCTTCGCTTCGCCCAGCGGCGCGACCGCGCCCTCGTTGACGAGGGCATAGGTGTGCCCGTAGGCCGCGTGCACGTCGAGGTGCTCGAGCTGCGTCGTCGCCGGCAGGACGATGTCGGCGTGATCGGCGGTGTCGGTCAGGAAGTGCTCGAGGACGACGGTGAAGAGGTCCTCGCGCGCGAAGCCCCGCACGACGCGGGGCGACGCGGGGGCCACGGCGACCGGGTTGGCGTTGTAGACGACGAGGGCCTCGATCTTCGGCCCGAACGGCCCGCCGTCGGCGAGGACCTCGCCGCTTTCCCGCAGCAGGTCGTCGCCGATGGTGCTCATGTTGATCGTGCGCGGCCGCCGCCCGGCCAGCAGGTCGGGGCGACGCAGCGCCGCGTCGTTGCGGGCCCGGCCGAACCAGCCCGAGCTCGACAGCAGCATGCCGCCGGCGCGGTGCCGCCATGCGCCGACGAGGCACGGCAGGATGGCGACGAGCCTGGCCGCATTGCCGCCGCCGCGCACGCGCTGCATGCCGTAGTTGAGGCGGATGGCGGCCGGCTCGATCGAGCCGTAGTCGCGCGCCAGCGCACGCACCTGGGCCGGGTCGATGCCGCACACCGCGGCGACGCGCTCCGGCGGCCACTGCAGCGCCCGCTCACGCAGCGCCGGCCACCCTTCGGTATGACGATCGATGTAGTCGTGGTCGAGCGCGTCGTTCGCGATCAGCTCGTGCATCAGGCCGAGGGCCAGCGCGCCGTCGGTGCCCGGCAGCAGGGCGATGTGCTCGTGGCACTTGTCGGCGGTGTCGGTGCGGCGCGGGTCGATGCAGACGAGCTTGGCGCCGGCGCGTTTCGCGGCCTGCGCGTAGGTCCAGAAGTGCAGGTTCGAGGTGATCGAGTTGCTGCCCCAGATGACGATGAGGCGGCTCTCGGCATAGTGCTCGACGTGCATGCCGACCTTCGCGCCGTAGGTCGCAGCGACCGCTTCTCCCCCGGCCGACGAGCAGATGGTGCGGTCGAGCAGCGACGCGCCCAGGCGGTGGAAGAAGCGGGCGGCCATGCTCTCGCCCTGCACCAGGCCCATGGTGCCGGCGTAGCTGTAGGGCACGATGGCCTCGGCGTTGCGGCCGTCGGCACCGGCGATCGCCCTCAGGCGAGACGCGATCTCCGTCAGCGCCGCGTCCCAGCTCACGCGCTCGAAGCGGCCGCTTCCTTTGCGTCCGGTCCGGCGCAGCGGGTGGAGCACGCGCTCCGGGTGATAGGTGCGCTCGGGGTAGCGCGAGACCTTGGTGCAGAGCGCGCCGTGGGTCGTGGGGTGATCGGGATCGCCGTGCACCTTGACCGCGCGGCCGTCCTCGACGGTGACCCACATCGCGCAGGTGTCGGGACAGTCGTGCGGACAGGCGGCGCGGATTAGCTTCGAGCTCATCCGCAAACTATGGCACAGCACCTGCGTGGAGCGGGGCCAGGCGATAAACTCGGCCGAGATCGGAGAGCCTCATGCAAGTCATCGAATCCATCCTCGCCGACGCCGCGCAGATCACCGCGATCCGCCGCGACATCCATGCCCACCCCGAGCTCTGCTTCCAGGAGCAGCGCACGTCGGACGTCGTCGCCGAGCAGCTCACCGCCTGGGGCATCCCCGTCCACCGCGGGCTCGGCAGGACCGGCATCGTCGCCAGCATCAGGAACGGAACGAGCACGCGCGCCGTCGGCCTTCGCGCCGACATGGACGCGCTGCCGATCACGGAGTTCAACACCTTCGCCCACAAGAGCACCCATCCCGGCAAGATGCACGCCTGCGGCCACGACGGGCACACGGCGATGCTGCTCGCCGCCGCCAAGCACCTGTCCAAGCACCGCAACTTCGACGGCACCGTGCACCTCATCTTCCAGCCGGCCGAAGAAGGCGGGGGCGGCGCGCGCGAGATGATGCGCGACGGGCTGTTCGAGCGCTTCCCGATGGAAGCCGTGTTCGGCGCGCACAACTGGCCCGGCCTGCAGGCGGGGCAGTTCGCGCTCAAGTCCGGGCCGGCGTTCGCTTCGAGCAACGAGTTCAGGATCGTCATCCACGGCAAGGGATCGCACGCCGCGATGCCGCACAACGGCATCGACCCGGTGCCGGTCGCCTGCCAGATCGTCAACGCGTTCCAGACCATCATCAGCCGCAACAAGCGGCCGATCGACGCCGGCGTGATCTCGGTGACGATGATCCACACCGGGGAGGCGACCAACGTCGTTCCCGACAGCTGCGAGATGCAGGGCACGGTGCGCACCTTCACGCTCGAGGTGCTCGACCTCATCGAGCAGCGCATGCAGGAAGTCGCCGAGCACACCTGCGCCGCCTTCGGCGCGAGCTGCGAATTCGAGTTCAAGCGCAACTACCCGCCGACCATCAACCACCCGGCCGAGACCGAGTTCGCGCGCCGCGTGATGATCGACATGGTCGGCGCCGCGAACGTGATCGAGTTCGAGCCCACCATGGGCGCCGAGGACTTCAGCTACTACCTGCAGGAAAAGCCCGGCTGCTACTTCCTGATCGGCAACGGCGACGGCACGCACCGCGAGAGCGGCCACGGCATGGGCCCGTGCATGCTGCACAACCCGAGCTACGACTTCAACGACGAGCTGATCCCGCTCGGCGGCACGCTCTGGGTCCGGCTGGCCGAGGCCTGGCTGGCGGCGCCCCGGTGAGCGACACGCCGGGCGAGCGCCGGGCGGTTCCGCGGCCGGCGCGCGTGCCGGCGGAGGGGACGGGCTTCGCCGCGCATTTCGCGCAGACCTATGCCGAGGCGCGCGACAAGTTCTTCGCCGCGGCGCGCTCGCGCGGGCTGGGCGTCGACACCCATGTCCATCCGCTGCTCGGCAGCGAGGGCGACATGCTGGCGATGGACGTCGCCCGGCACGGCCCGAAGGAAGCGCAGGCCGTGCTCGTCATCAGCAGCGCCTGCCACGGCCTCGAGGGCTTCTGCGGCTCGGGCGTGCAGGTCGCCCTGCTCGGCGACTCGGGCTGGCACGAGGCCGCGCAGGCGGCAGGCGTCGCCGTGCTCTACATCCACGGCCTCAACCCGTGGGGCTTCTCGTGGTGGCGGCGGACGACGCACGAGAACGTCGACCTGAACCGAAACTTCCGCGACTTCGCCGCCGATGCGCCCGCGAACGCCGCCTACGACGAGCTGGCCGACGCCGTCGTCCCGCCGACCTGGCCACCCGACGAAGCGGCGCAGGCCCGGCTCGCGGCGCACGTCGCAGCGCACGGCGAGAAGAGCTTGCAGAAGGTCATCTCGGGCGGCCAGTACCGCCACCCGGACGGGCTCTTCTTCGGCGGGATGTCGCCGACCTGGAGCCACGAGACGCTGCGGCAGGTGCTGCGCAAGCACGGCACGCGCTGCCGCCGCCTCGGCTGGATCGACCTGCACACCGGCCTCGGCCCGAGCGGCCACGGCGAGCGCATCTTCGCCGGCCGCGACGACGCCGAGGCGATCGCGCGGGCCCGTGCGTGGTGGGGCGACGTCACCTCGATCTACGACGGCTCCTCGAGCTCGGCGCTGCTGACCGGGATGATGTTCAACGCCGCCTACGACGAGTGCCCGCAGGCCGAGTACACGGGCATCGCCCTGGAGTACGGAACCCTGCCGCAGGCCGACGTGATGCTCGCGCTGCGCGCCGACCAGTGGCTGCAGAACCACCCGGATGCCGACGAGGCGACGCACCGTGCCATCAAGCAGCAGGTGCGCGACGCCTTCTACACCGACACCGACGCGTGGAAGGAGCAGATCGTGACCCAGGCCGTCGATGCGGCCCGGGGTGCGATCCGCGGCCTCTCGGCCCCGGCCGCCTAGGGCACGATCGCGTCGCCGAGGACGAGGCCCTCGCGACGCGGATCGGCACCGCCCTGCAGCGCCGGCGAGCCGTTCGCCTGCATCCGGATGATGGTGCTGATGCCGCTCGACTGCGACGCCACCGAGACCGTGTGACCGAGCGCGCGCAGCCCGGCGACCAGCGGGTCGTTCGCCCCGGCGAGACCGCCCGTGGGCTGCGTCTCGTCGACGTTCGGGTGCTCACCTCCGACACTGGTGGTCGGGCTGTTCGCGGCGCCGAAGTCGACCATCGAGGTCGCCTGCTGGGCGTCGAGGCCCCAGTCGAGCGCGCCGACCAGCGTCTTCACCACGTACTGGATGATGGTCGCGCCGCCCGGCGAGCCCGTGCCCATGTGGAAGTCGCCGCGGCTGCCGTCGGCGTTCATCTTGAACACCAGGGTCGGCGCCATCGAGCTGCGCGGGCGCTTCAGCGGCGCGACCCGGTTGGCGATCAGGTTGCCCTGCGCATCCGTCGGCGTCGCATCGAAGTCGGTCAGCTGGTTGTTGAGGATGAAGCCCTGCGTCATGTGGAAGGAGCCGAAGCCGCTCTCCACGGTGGTCGTCATCGAGACGACGTTGCCTGCCTTGTCGACGATCGTGAAGTGGGTCGTGCCGGCGCCCGTCGTCGCGGCGCTGACGCCCATCGTCACCGGACCGAGGTTGCCCGGCTGCGCCGTGCCCATGGAGGTCGAGAAGCTGATCAGGTCGGCGCGGCTCCGGAGATACGGCTTGTTCGTCATCGCCTCGTAGCTGCCGCCCGGCAGCGGCACGAAGTCGGTGTCGGCCACGTACTTGTTGCGGTCGGCGTAGGCCAGGCGCTCGGCCTCGCTGACGAGGTGCACGGCTTGCACCTGCGGCTTGCCGCCCTCGATGTCGAGCGCGGTCGGCGGGAACAGGTTCAGGTTGAAGTTCTCGAGGATGCCGAGCGTCTGCGCGACCGCCAGGCCGCCCGAGGACGGCGGCGACATGCCGCAGACCCAGTACGCGCGATACGTCGTGCAGACCGGCTCGCGCTTCTTCGCCTGGTAGTTGGCGAGGTCGGCCATCGTCGTCTTGCCCGGGGTGATCGCGGCTCCCGTCTGCGCGTGCGCGGTGATGTTGATCTTGTCGACGATTGCCTGGGCGATGGGGCCGGTGTAGAACGCATCGGCGCCGTTGTTGGCGATCGCTGTCAGCGTCGCCGCGTAGGCCGGGATCGTCAGCACCGTGCCGAGCGTCTTCGAGGTCTGGTCGGCATTGAAATACGTGCTCGCCGCTTCCGCGTCCGCGAGCAGGCTGGTGCGCGAGCCCTCGATCGCCGACGCCATGCGTCCGCTGATCGGGAAGCCGTTCGTGGCGAGCGCGATCGCCGGCTGGAACAGGTCGCGCCACGGCAGCTTGCCGTGATCCTTGTAGGCGAGATCGAGCATCCGCACCGCGCCCGGGGTGCCGATCGAGCGACCGCTGGCGCGGGCGCTGGGCCGCGGCGAGGTTTGGTTGCTGACGTCGTCGATCCAGCGCAGGTGGTTCTCGGTCGCCGCGGCGGGTGCCGTCTCGCGCCCGTCGTACGCCTGGACGGCTTTGGAAGCCGCGTTGTAGTGCAGCATGAAGGCGCCGCCGCCGAGGCCGCTCGACTGCGGCTCGACCAGGCCGAGCACGGCCTGCACCGTCACCGCCGCGTCGACGGCGTTGCCGCCGGCCCGGAGGATGTCGCAGCCGGCCTTGCTGGCGAGCGGGTTGGCGGTGACGACCATGTAGGTTCGCGCCGTCACGACCTTCTTGCCGGTGCGGTAGCCGGAAGCGGGCTCCGGCGCGGCGGGATCGCCCGGGAGGCCCGAGCCGACCACGACCGAGCCGGTGTCGGTGATCGCCTGGCATTCCGCAGTCGCGGCCGTGCCGTTGCCGTCGTCGTCGTTGTTGTTGCCGCCGCAGCCGAGCAGCAACAGGGGCAGCGAGAGCGCCAGCCCCCATGAAGTCGTGGTCTTCCTCATGTCTCCTCCAGGTCGTGAGCGTCCGATGGTGCGGCCCCCCGCAGCACCTCGGCCGGCGCCCACGGGAGAGACCTTGGAAGGGGCAGGGTCGTGCAGCGCGAACGGCTGGCGGCTGCTAGACGCCCGATCCGCGGATGCGCGCGAGCAAGCCGGCTGTCGACCCGTCCAGCGTCTGCAGCTTCGCCGGCTCGAGGGCGCCCTCGAGCATCGGCAAGAGCTCGTTGCCGAGCACCTTGCCGAGCTCCACCCCCCACTGGTCGAAGCTGTCGATGCCCCAGACCGCGCCCGACGTGAAGACGCGGTGCTCGTACAGCGCGATCAGGGCGCCGAGGGAGCGCGGCGTCAGCTGCTCGAGAAGCAGGGTCGTGCTCGGCCGGTTGCCCGGGAAGTGCCGATGCGGCTCGTCGGAGCTGCGGCCCTGCATCAGCGCCTGCGACTGCGCCAGGCCGTTGGCGAGCAGCATCCGGTGCTGGCGCGCGAGCGAGGCGGCGATGGCGGCGTCGGCACGGGCGAGATCGGGCGTGCGGACGAGGATGAACTCGACCGGGATCACGTCGGTGCCCTGGTGCAGCATCTGGAAATAGGCGTGCTGGCCGTTGGTGCCCGGCTCGCCCCAGACGACGGGGCTGGTGGCGCAGCCCACGGGCTCGCCGTCGCGGTCGACGCGCTTGCCGTTGCTCTCCATCTCGAGCTGCTGCAGGTAGGCGGGCAGGCGCTTCAGACCCTGGTGGTACGGCGCCACGCTGCGGCTCGTGAAGCCGTGGAAGTTGCGATACCAGACGTCGAGCAGGCCGAGCAGCATGGGCACGTTGCGCTCGATCGGCGCCGCCGCGAAGTGCTCGTCCATGGCGCGGGCGCCGGCGAGCAGGGCGCGGAAGCCGTCGGCGCCCAGGGCGATGGCGATCGGCAGGCCGATGGCCGACCACAGCGAATAGCGGCCGCCGACCCAGTCCCAGAAGCCGAAGGTGGTGCCGATGCCGAAGCGGGCGGCCGCCTCGACGTGGGTGGTCGTGGCGACGAAGTGGTCCTCGATGGGCGAGCCGCCGGCGGCGAGGAACCAGGCCTTCGCGGTGTCGGCGTTGGCCATCGTCTCCTGCGTCGTGAAGGTCTTGCTGGCGACGATGAAGAGCGTCTCGGCGGGATCGCAGCGCTGCAGCACCGAGGCGATGTCGTGACCGTCGACGTTGGAGACGAAGTGGAACTCGAGGCGCGGGTGGACGTGCGCGGCGAGCGCCCGAATCACCATCTGCGGGCCGAGGTCGCTGCCGCCGATGCCGATGTTGACGACGTGGCGCAGGCGCCGCGGCGGCGCCGCGTCGGCGCGCGCGCGCACGTCCTCGGCGAAGGCGAGCATCGCGTCCAGGACGCCGTGCACTTCGGCCGAGAAGGGGGCGGCGCCGGGCGGCGCCCGCAGTGCCGTGTGCAGGACGGCGCGGCCTTCGGTCGTGTTGATCGGCTCGCCCGCCAGCATCGCATCGCGCAGCGCCGGGACCCCGCGTTCGCGGGAGAGGTCGGCCAGGAAGCGCAGCGTCGCGGCGTCGATGAGGTTCTTCGACAGGTCGGCGAACACCTCCGGCGCCTCGAACGCCAAGGCGGTGTGACGACGCGGGTCGCGGGCGAAGGCCTCGCGCAGGTCGAAGTCGCGTCCATGCGCCTCGTAATGACCGGAGAGGGTGCTCCACGCGACAGTGCCGACGCAACGTTCGGCCTGAATGCCTACACAGTGTGGAAATGTTTTCATGCCAGCATCATGCCGCGAGCCACTCATCGCTCGCGCAAGGAGGCGACATGATGACCAGGACATGGAAATACCTGCTCGGCTGCACCGCCGTGCTGGCCTCGTTCCAGGCCGCGGCGCAGATCCGCCTGTACGAGCACGACGGCTTCCGTGGCCGCTCGTTCACGGCCGACGGCCCGCTCGGCGATTTCACCCGCGCCGGCTTCAACGACCGCGCCTCGTCGGTGGTCGTCGGCGGGGGCCGCTGGATCCTGTGCGACAACGCGCGCTTCGGCGGCAACTGCGTGCGGCTGCGGCCGGGCCGCTATCCCTCGCTCAGCGCCATCGGCCTGAACGACCGGGTGTCGTCGGCACGTCCCGACGACGGCGGCGGCTACAGCGAGCGGGAGCGGGGCAGCGGCTTCCGCGGCAGCGACGGCTTCCGCGACCCCCAGTATCGCGAGCACCAGTATCGCGACCATGGGTATCGCGAACGCGACGGCTTCCGTGCCGGCGACCGCGACGGCTTCCGCGACGGCGATGGTCGCTATCGGGACCGCGATGGCCGCTCGCGCGACCGCGACGGCCGGGTGATCGGCGG
>DATAGP010000063.1:0-11728 GCA_036263655.1 Caldimonas sp.
ATGAGGCCCTTCTGCGACGCCCCCATGACGACGTTGGCGCCGAGCGCGTCCATCGCGAACGGCGCCGCCGCAAGCGAGGCCACGACGTCGACGACGAAGAGCGCGGGGTGCCCGGCGGCGTCGATGGCGCGGCGCACCGCCGCCAGGTCGGACGTCGTCCCGCTGGCGGTGTCGGTGTGGATGGCGAACACCGCGACGATGCGATGCTCCCTGTCGTCGCGGAGCACCGACTCGACCGCCGCCGGATCGATCGGGAAGCCCTCGGTGAACGGCGTCCGCAGCGCGACGCCCCCGAAGGCCTCGACCTGCTCGGCCCAGCCATCCGAGAAGTTGCCGGTGCCCGGGACCAGGATGTGCGTGCCGGGGGCGACCAGGTTGGCGATCACCGCTTCCCAGCCGCCGTGCCCGTTGGCGGCATAGAAGAGGACGTCGGCGCGCGCGGTCTTCAGGATCTGCCGCAGGCCGGACTCGCAGGCGGCGATCAGCGGCAGCAGGCGCGCGTCGGCGAGGTCGGTGGGCTGTCGCGCCATCGCGCTCACCACCTCGTCGGGCACGTTCGTGGGCCCGGGCGAATGCAGGAGGCGGCGTCCGGGGATGCGGGGGGTGGAGCTCATGGGCCGAGGATGTTAGCCGCCGCGTCGGACATCGCTTACCCGGCGTGGCGGCGCGGCCCGGCTGCGCCGGGCACGCGGCGCCCTTACCGTCTCGTCTGCCTGCCGCTTCCGGAACGCTCCATGAATGCCGTCGACCTTCTCGTCAGCCAGCACCGCCGCATCGAGGCCTCGCTCGAGCAGGTGCTCGAGGCCGAGGGCGACGGCGCCCGGGCGCAGCGCTTCGCCGAGGCGGGCGACCTGCTCACCGTGCACATCGCTTCCGAGGAAGAGCTGTTCTACCCGGCCGTGCGTGCGAGCCGCACCGAGGACGTGCTGCTCGAGTCGCTCGAGGAGCACCTGTCGCTGAAGCGCCTGCTGAGCGACCTGCTCGCCCTCGCGCCCGACGAGCAGACCTTCGTGCCCAAGTTCAAGGTCCTCAAGGAACAGAGCGAGCACCACCACGAGGAAGAGGAGGAGAACCTCTTCCCCAAGGTGCGCAAGCTGCTCGACGAGGCCCGGCTCGAGTCGCTGGGCGGCGAGATGGCGGCGCTGCAGCAGCGGCTGCAGCGGCAGGGCGAGCCGCGCGAAGCGGTCAACGACCAGGTCGAGAAGGCCGCGCCGCTGAAGTAGCGCTCCAGGGCGCGGCCGGATCCCTCTCTCAGTTCGGGATCGTCAGGGTCGTCCCGCTGAAGCCGATCTGGTCGCCCGCGGCAGGCGCTGCGCTGATGGGCGGCACGTTCGCGCCGGTGATCGCCGGCGCCGCACCCGGTGCGCCGCCCCGTGCCGTCGCCCGCACCACCTGGCTCGGCGGCAGCGCCGTGCCGTTGCGCAGGTGCGCGTACATCGCATCCATGGCGCGCACGAAGTAGACATGGATCGGCACGTAGCGGTTGTCGAAGCCGCTGAACGCGATGAACGCGTCGAAGTGCTGGGCGTTCGTCACCTCGATGTAGCCGACGCGGCTCGCGCTGCCCTCGCGCACCCGGTTCAGGGCGACGTAGGCGCGCGAGTTGTTGTTGACCGGGACCAGCGCATCGCTGCGGCCGGCCACGAGCAGGGTCGGCTTGCCGCGCAGGTTGGCCTCGTGCAGCACCTCGGCGATGCCGGCACGCACCGCAGCGCTCTGCGCGGCGGTGGGCCGCGTCGTCGTGGCGGTGGCCGTGAGGGCCGCGCCGGTTTCGTCCACACCGGTGACGAGCGCGCGCTGGCAAAGGGCGAAGTCGAGGCCGAAGTCCTGCACGCCGGTCGACGGCGAGACCGCCGCGTTCCAGACACGCGGGCCACCGACCGCGTCGTTGTAGACGACGCTCACCGGCGTGCCGTTCGCAGTGCCGTTGGCGATGGCGAAGCTCTGCGCCTTTTGGGTCGCGCCCAGGGCCGTCGGCGCCCCGGTGCCGTCCACCTGCGCGAAGCTGGTGCCGCAGACGTTGTCGGTCACCGAGAAGCGGCCGTAGCTCGTGGGATACATCGCCGACAGGATCGCCCCGTTGCCGAGCCCGTAGTGGGCACTGTGCATCTGGTCGTTCTCCGGGGTCCAGCCGAAGTTGCGCAGCTTCTGCAGGGCGTCGAGCGATCGCGCCGCCGTGTCGGCGCCGCTGACCAGGCCCTTGGCCGCCAGGCTGTTGCAGCGCGCGGTCGCGCGCGGGACCTGCTGGGAGAAAGCCAGGTAGTTGAAGATCGAGACCTCCGCCATCGCCGCCGGCGCAGACAGTGCGGCGCAGGGCTGGTAGATGTTCCCGTACGTCACGTAGTCGGCGAGCGTCTTGCCGAAGCCGGTCTGCGCCACGCCGCCCACCTGGATGCCGTAGCCGGCGGCGGTCGGGATCTCCGTCACCGGCAGGCCGGCGACGACGCCGTCGATGAGGCCGGTGCTGTCCTGCTCGGCGGCGCGAAGGACCGCGGCACCGCCGTTCGACACGGATCCGGCGATGACCAGGGTGTTGCCGGCGTTGAAGGGCACCGGGTTCAGCGGCACGCCGAAACGATCGTTGAGGGCGAAGAAGGCGTAGCTCGCCGCCGCCAGGGTGTCGGTGCCCCAGTCCTTCTCCGGGTTCTGCTGCGAGTGCACCTGCTTCAGGGCGACGCGGTTCGGGAACATGGCGACGTACGCGGCGCGTGCCGCGTCCGTGACGTTGGCCGCGAAGTTGGACAGCGTCCCCGCCGCCGTGCGGGTGGCCCGCGTGCCGTCGATGCGGTTGACCGTGTCGTCGCTGAGGTCGTGCAGGCCGACGCCTTTGCCGGCATCGGTGAGCGCGACCGCGCAGCCGCGCTTCAGGGCCCATTCGCTGGACGTGGCAATGGCGCCATAGACGCCTCGCGAGCCGGACGACGGACCGAGCACGAGGCAGGGGTTCGTCTGGTTGAAGTTGTCCGGGATCTGCACCGCCATCGTCGTGCGCTTTCGGCCCGTGCCGTCGTCGAGGACGCCGAGGTATTCGCGTCCCGGCACCATGCCTTCGCCCGTGGTGACCACGCCATTGGCGTCGACGTTCGGCCCGTACAGCGTGCCGTAGCCGCCGGCGGCGGTCGGGTCGACGATGGCGCGGTAGTTGGCATGCAGAGCGTTGCGGCGCAGCTCGAGTGCGGTCGGGTTGAGCGGATCGGCGTACGCCGGCGCGGCCGCCGTGCCGATGCCGCTGCGGCCGAGGCCGCCGGTCAGCAGGTCCTGGGTCGCCGCCGTCGTGCCGCTGCCCGGCGTCGTCGCCGAGTACTGCGTCACGCCGAGGTGCGTCAGGTTCGCGGGCAGGTTGTTGGCGGCCATGTGGTCGTCGCCGCCGCAGGCGCCCAGCATCGCGGCGGTGCCGGCCACCACGCAGGCAGAGCGCAGGGCGGCCGTGCGCCGGTTCGTTCTCGTCGTCATGTGTTTCCCTTCAGGCTGCGTCCTGCAGCGCCAGGGATGAGACGAGAAACGGGCGCTCTTGGGCACCCGCGTTTACGCTGACGGCGCCACAGCGCGCCGCTCTGCTCAGCGCCTTGCGGTGCTCAGCGTGATGCGGTGGTCGTCGTCCGCCCGCTCGTCCGCGTGGTGTCGGGGTCCTCGCGCTTGCGGCGCAGGCCGAGCAGGCCGGCGAGCCCGATCAGGCCGATCCAGCCGTAATCCGGACGGTCGTTGCGAACGGCTCGCGTCGTCGTGTCGAGGCCGGAGGTCGCGCCGCCGGTGGTGGTCGCTCCCGTGGTGTTCGAGGTTCCGCTGCCACCGCCGGCACCGGTCTGCGCCGCCGCCGGGAGGGCGCAGGCGAGGCTCACGCCGAGAACGAGAACGCCGCGCCTGGCGAGCGATGAAAGAGTGTGGTTCATGCCGAGTCTCCAGAGTTGAGGACGCATCGGCCGCTCGGGGCGAGCGGTCGAGTGCGGATCCAGTGACTCGCGTTCGGCAAGGTGCATACCCGTGCACCGGCGACGCGCGCGCTACAAGGCGCGACGCGCGTTCTCGAACATCGCCATCCAGGGGCTGCGCTCGCCGCGCGGGCCCGCGGTCCAGCTCATCTGCACGTTGCGGAACACGCGCTCGGCGTGCGGCATGAGGGCCGTGTAGCGGCCGTCGGCGGTCGTCACCGCGGTCAGCCCGCCGGGGCTGCCGTTGGGATTGGCCGGATAGGACTCGGTGGCCCGGCCGTGGTGGTCGACGAAGCGCATCGCCGCGTGGACCGTGGCCGGATCGCCGCGCTGGGAAAAATCGGCGTAGCCCTCGCCGTGCGCGACCGCGACCGGAATGCGGCTGCCGGCCATCGGCCCCAGGAAGATCGAGGCCGACGGCACGACCTCGACGAGGCTGAGGCGGGCCTCGAACTGCTCGCTGCGGTTGCGGGTGAAGCGCGGCCAGGCATCGGCGCCGGGAATCATCGCCGCCAGCGCGGCCATCATCTGGCAGCCGTTGCAGATGCCGAGCGCGAACGCGTCGGGGCGCGCGAAGAAGCTCGCGAACTGGTCGGCCAGCGCCGCGTTGAACAGGATCGACCGGGCCCAGCCTTCGCCGGCGCCGAGCGTGTCGCCGTAGCTGAAGCCGCCGCAGGCGACGAAGCCCTGGAACTGGTCGAGGCGCGCCCGCCCGGCCTGCAGGTCGGTCATGTGCACGTCGAAGGTATCGAAGCCCGCCCGGTCCATCGCGTAGCTCAGCTCGACGTGGCTGTTGACGCCCTGCTCGCGAAGGACGGCGAGCTTCGGTCGCCGGCCGAGCACAGCGGGCCCTGCTGACGGCACCTGCGCGACGTGAACGTGCAGGCCGGGATCGTCGCTGCGGCCGGCGGCGTCGTGCTCGGCATCGGCGCATGCGGGGTTGTCGCGCAGGCGGCACATGCGCCAGCTCACCTCGTCCCACGCCTGGTGCAGGTCGCGCAGGCTGGCGCTGAACACCGCCTTGGCGTCGCGCCAGACCTCGACGACGCCGCGCTCGTTGGTCTTGCCGACGACATGGCTGTGCCGGCCCAGGCCGAAGCGGCGCAGGACCTGGATCGCCTCGTCGCGCCGCGCCCTCGGCACCTGGAGCACGGCGCCGAGCTCCTCGTTGAAGAGGGCGCGCAGCGTCAGCTCCTCGCGTCGCGCGCCGACCTGCGTCGCCCAGTTCTTCGAGTCGCCGACGTCGGCGCGGCTGTCGGCGATGCCGTCGCTCTCGGTCACGAGCAGGTCGACGTTGAGGCTGACGCCGAGATGGCCGGCGAAGGCCATCTCGCAGGCCGCGGCCCAGAGCCCGCCGTCGCTGCGGTCGTGGTAGGCGAGCACCAGGCCGGCCGCGCGCAGGGCGCCGATCGCCTCGACCAGCGCCTTCAGGAGCGCAGGCTCGTCGAGGTCCGGGACTTCGTCGCCGACCGCCCCGAGCACCTGCGCCAGCATCGAGCCGCCCATGCGCATGCGGCCGGCGCCCAGGTCGACGAGGAGCAGCGCCGTGTCGCCGGGCAGCAGCTGCGGCGTCGAGGCGGGGCGGACGTCGTCGAGGGTCGCGAAGGCGGTCACGATGAGGCTCACCGGCGCCGTCACCTGCCGGATGTCGCCGCCGTCGGCCCAGCGCGTCCGCATCGACAGGCTGTCCTTGCCGACCGGAACGCCGATGCCGAGCGCGGGGCACAGCTCCATCGCCACCGCGCGCACCGTGTCGTAGAGCGCCGCGTCGTCGCCGGGCGGCGGCGGCACGCCCTCGCCGGTCGCGCCGGCATGCGGGTCGTCGCTGCAGGCCGCCATCCAGTTGCAGCTCAGCTTGACGCGCGCCAGCTCGATCGGCGCCGCGAGCAGGTTGGTGATCGCCTCGCCGACCGCCATCCGGCCCGACGCCGGCGCGTCGATCACCGCGAGCGGCGTCCGCTCGCCGACCGCCATCGCCTCGCCGCGGAAGCCCTCGAAGTCGGCGAGCGTGACGGCGCAGTCGGCGACCGGCACCTGCCACGGCCCGACCATCGGGTCGCGGCTCGACAGACCGCCGACGGTGCGATCTCCGATCGTGACCAGGAAGCGCTTGCTGGCCACGGTCGGGTGGCGCAGGACGTCGAAGGCGACCTGCGCCAGGTCGACGCCGCCGAGATCCAGGCGCTCGGCGGCGACGGCGCGCCGGCGAACGCGCCGATGCATCCGCGGCGGCTTGCCGAGCAGGACCTGCATCGGCATGTCGATCACCGGCTCGACGCGCAGGCGCGGCTGCTCGGTCGCCGTGCCGATCACCGCGTAGGGGCAGCGCTCGCGCCGGCACATCGCCTCGAAGATGGGCAGCGCGTCGGCATCGACGGCCAGGGCATAGCGCTCCTGGCTCTCGTTGCACCAGATCTCCTTCGGCGCCAGGCCGCTCTCCTCCACCGGGATCCGGCCGAGGTCGATGTCGGCGCCGCGACCCGCGCCGTCGACGAGCTCCGGAAAGGCGTTCGACAGGCCGCCGGCGCCGACATCGTGGATGGCCAGGATCGGGTTGGCATCGCCGAGCGCGGCGCAGTGGTTGATGACCTCCTGGGCGCGGCGCTGGATCTCGGGGTTGCCGCGCTGAACCGAATCGAAATCGAGCTCGGCGGCGTTGGCGCCGGCCGCCATCGAGCTCGCCGCGCCGCCGCCCATGCCGATGCGCATGCCCGGGCCGCCGAGGTGGACCAGCAGCGTGCCGGGCGGGAAGGCGATCTTGCGGGTCTGCGACGCGGCGATGGCGCCGAGGCCGCCGGCGATCATGATCGGCTTGTGGTAGCCGCGCCGCTGCCCGGCCACGCTCTGCTCGTAGACGCGAAAGTAGCCGCACAGGTTCGGCCGGCCGAACTCGTTGTTGAAGGCGGCGCCGCCGATCGGGCCGTCGAGCATGATCTGCAGCGGGCTGGCGATGTGCTCGGGCTTGCCGTAGCGCTCGCGCTCCCAGGGCTCGGGCCGGGCCGGCCCGCTCAGGGCGTCGAAGCCGGGCACCGCCGGCAGGTGCAGGTTGGAGACGCTGAAGCCGGTGAGCCCGGCCTTGGGCTTCGAGCCGCGCCCGGTCGCGCCTTCGTCGCGGATCTCCCCGCCGGCGCCAGTCGCGGCGCCGGCGAACGGCGAGATCGCCGTCGGGTGGTTGTGCGTCTCGACCTTCATCAGCACGTGCACGGGCTCGTGCCGCGGCCCGTACGCCGGCGCGTTGGTGTAGCCCTGCGGCAGCCAGCGCACGGTGTCGCCGCCCTCCATCACCGAGGCGTTGTCGCTGTACGCCACGACCGTGTGCTGCGGCGCCGCCGCCTCGGTGTGGCGGATCATCGCGAACATCGAGCGCTCCTGCCGCTCGCCGTCGATGGTGAACTCGGCGTTGAAGATCTTGTGCCGGCAGTGCTCGCTGTTGGCCTGCGCGAACATCATCAGCTCGACGTCGCTCGGGTTGCGGCCGAGGCCGCGGAAGGCCTCGAGCAGGTACTCGATCTCGTCGTCCGACAGGGCCAGCCCGAAGCCGCGGTTGGCCGCCTCGAGCGCCGCCCTGCCCCCGCCCAGCACGTCGACCTGCTCGCTCGGCCGGGCCGGCTGCTCGTCGAACAACGCGCTCGCGCTCGCCGCATCGGCGAAGACGCTCTCCGTCATGCGGTCGTGCAGCAGCGCCGCCAGCGCCGTCCGCTCGGCCATGTCGAGCGGCCTGGCCTGGCCGAGCAGCGGCTCCTTCAGCGTCAGCGCGTACGCCGTGACCCGCTCGATGCGGCGCACGGCGAGGCCGCAGTTGCGGGCGATGTCGGTGGCCTTGGAGGCCCAAGGTGAAATGGTGCCGAGGCGCGGACCGACGACGAGGGTCTGCGCCGTGCGCGGATCCGCTCGCGCCGCATCGCCGTAGCGAAGCAGCGCTTGCAGCCGGTCGGTCTCGGCGCCGGTGAGCGCCTCGTCGCTCGAGACCCAGTGGACGAAGCGGGCCTGCACGCCCGTGACGCGCGCGACCGAGCCGTGGAGCCGGGCGAGAAGGGCCTGGGCGCGGAAATCGGGCAGTGCGTTGGCGCCTTCGAAGCGGGCCAGGTGCTTGGGCTCGGTCGTCACGCGGGAGGCTCGTGGGAAGCGGAAGCGGTGCCCTGCGGGCCGGCCGGGTCGCCCCGGGGAAACCCGCGATTCTAGAGGGCCGATGCGATAATTCGACGATGACGATCACGATCAAGAACGAGGCAGAGATCGCCGGGATGCGCGTCGCGGGAAGGCTGGCCGCCGAGGTGCTCGACCTCATCGCGCCGCACATGAAGCCGGGCGTCACGACCGAGGCGATCGACAAGCTCGCCCACGATCACATCGTCCACGAGCAGGGCGCCATCCCGGCGCCGCTGAACTACGCGCCGCCCGGCTACACGCCCTACCCGAAGTCGATCTGCACGTCGATCAACCACCAGGTCTGCCACGGCATCCCGAACGACCGGCCGCTGAAGAACGGCGACATCGTCAACGTCGACGTCACCGTCATCAAGGACGGCTGGCACGGCGACACGAGCCGCATGTACATCGTCGGCGAGGGCTCGATCGCGGCGAAGCGGCTGGTGCAGAAGACCTACGAGGCGATGTGGAAGGGCATCGTCCAGGTGAAGCCCGGGGCGCGCCTGGGCGACATCGGCAGCGCCATCCAGACCTTCGCCGAGGCGAACGGCTTTTCCATCGTGCGCGAGTTCTGCGGCCACGGCATCGGCGAGCGCTTCCACGAGGAGCCGCAGGTCCTGCATTACGGCAAGCCCGGCACGCTCGACGAGCTGAAGCCCGGAATGACCTTCACCATCGAGCCGATGGTGAATGCCGGCAAGCGCGAGATCCGCGAGGCCGGCGACGGCTGGACCATCGTCACGCGCGACCGGTCGCTGTCGGCGCAGTGGGAGCACACCGTCCTGGTCACGGACACGGGCTACGAGGTGATGACGCTCTCGCCCGGAGCGCCGGCGCCGCCCGACTTCGTGGCGGCGCGCTGAGGGCGGAGGCCGCGGCGTGAACGCCGACCCTGCCGGCATGGTCGCGAGCCCGCCGGCCGCGCCGCGGGTGCGCTTCCGCGACGTGAAGGCGAGCCGGATCGCCGCGTTCCTGGCCGCGCGGCCGACGGCGCGCGAAGCGCTCCGGCTGGTGCGCGGCCTGGCCCGCGAGGTCGATCTCACCCTGCACGATCTCTGGCGCGCGGCCGGCATGCCCGAGGAAGCGGCGCTGGTCGCCGTCGGCGGCTACGGCCGAGGCGAGCTGGTCCCGTACTCCGACGTCGACGTACTCGTCCTCCTGCCGGCGGCGGCCGGCGAGGGCGACGCCGGCCGTGCCGAGACATCGCGCTTCATTACCGACTGCTGGGACGCCGGCCTCGAGATCGGCTCGAGCGTTCGCACCGTCGACGAGTGCGTGGCGATGGCCGTCGAGGACGTCACCGTGCAGACGGCGCTGCTCGAGTCGCGCCTGCTCTGCGGATCGGCCACGCTGTTCGGGCGCTTCCGCGAGGCGACGGCGAGGGCCATGGACGCCAAGGCCTTCCTGCGCGCGAAGACGCTCGAGATGCGGCAGCGGCACCAGAAGTACGAGGACACGCCCTACTCGCTCGAGCCGAACTGCAAGGAAAGCCCGGGCGGCCTGCGCGACCTGCAGACGGTGATCTGGGTCGCTCGCGCCGCCGGCCTCGGCCGGACCTGGCAACAGCTCGCCGGCAAGGGGCTGATCACGCCCTTCGAGGTGCGCCAGCTGCAGCGCAACGAAGGCGTGCTGAAGCTGATCCGCGCCCGCCTCCACGCGATCGCCGGGCGCCGCGAGGACCGCCTGGTGTTCGACCTGCAGACCGCCGTCGCGGAGAGCTTCGGCTACCTCTCGATGCGCGGGCAGCGCGCGAGCGAGCGCCTGATGCGCCGCTACTACTGGGCGGCCAAGGCGGTGACGCAGCTCAACCAGATCCTGATGCTCAACATCGAGGAGCGCGTGAACGGCCTGCAGGACGCCCCCATGCGTCCGATCACGGAGAAGTTCCTGGAGCGCAGCGGCATGCTCGAGGTGGCGAGCGACGACCTCTACCAGCGCGACCCGCACGCCATCCTCGAGACCTTCCTCGTCTACCAGCGGACCGTCGGGCCCAAGGGCCTGTCGGCGCGGACGCTGCGCGCGCTCTACAACGCCCGCAACCTGATGGACGCGAAGTTCCGGCGCGACCCGGCGAACCACCGCACCTTCATGGAGATCCTGCGCGCCCCGGGCGGGCAGACGCACGCCTTCCGCCTGATGAACGAGACCAGCGTCCTCGGCCGCTACCTGTGGGTCTTCCGCCGCATCGTCGGCCAGATGCAGCACGACCTGTTCCACGTCTACACCGTCGACCAGCACATCATCATGGTGCTGCGCAACGTGCGCCGCTTCCTGATCCCCGAGCACACCCACGAGTACCCGTTCTGCTCGCAGCTCGCGTCCACCTTCGACCGGCCGTGGGTGCTCTACGTCGCCGCCCTCTTCCACGACGTCGCCAAGGGCCGCGGCGGCGACCACTCCGAGCTCGGCGTGCGCGAGGCGCGCCGCTTCTGTCGCGACCACGGCATCGGCGGCGAGGACGCCGCCCTGATCGAGTTCCTGGTCGGCGAGCACCTGACGATGTCGCGGATCGCGCAGAAGGAAGACCTCTCCGATCCCGACGTGATCGCCGATTTCGCGGCCCGGGTGCACAGCGAGCGCCGCCTGACCGCGCTCTACCTCCTCACCGTCGCCGACATCCGCGGCACGAGCCCGAAGGTCTGGAACGCGTGGAAGGGCAAGCTGCTCGAGGACCTGTACCGGCTGACGCTGCGCGCCCTCGGCGGCGCCCGGCCCAACCTCGACGCGGAGATCGAGGCGACCAAGCTCGAGGCGCGCCTGCTGCTCAACCTGGCCTCGCTGCCCGGCACGGTCGAGCTGCCGCTCTGGCGGACGCTGGAGCTCAGCTACTTCGCCCGCCACGAGGCGGCCGAGATCGCCTGGCACACGCGCTCGCTGATCAACAAGGTCGATTCGCCGAATCCGGTCGTCAAGGCGCGCGTCAGCCCGCTCGGCGAAGGCCTGCAGGTGCTCGTCTACGCGCCCGACCGGCAGGACCTGTTCGCCCGCACCTGCGGCTACTTCGACAGCGCCGGCTTCAACATCCTCGACGCCAAGGTGCACACGACGACGACCGGCTTCGCCCTCGACACCTTTCTCGTCATCAGCCCGCACCTCGACCCGCCGCTGCGCGACCTGATCGGCTACGTCGAGACGCAGCTGGCGCTGGCGCTCAAGGCCACGGGGCCGCTGCCCGAGCCCAGCCGAGGCCGGCTGTCGCGCCGCGTGCGCTCGTTCCCGATCACGCCGCGCGTGACGCTGCGGCCCGACGAGCGGGCGCAGCGCTGGCTGCTCGGGGTGTCGGCGAGCGACCGCTCCGGCCTGCTCTACGCGATCTCGCGCGTGCTCGCCCAGCACAACATCAACCTGCAGCTCGCCAAGATCACGACGCTCGGCGAGCGCGTCGAGGACACCTTCCTGATCGACGGTCCGGCGCTGCAGCAGAACCGGATGCAGCTGCAGATCGAGACCGAGATGCTCGACGCCATCAGCGCCTGACGGGCCGGCTGATCGGCCGAGGGGCCGATCGGGCGGCGCGGCCGGGTGGCCGCCCTGCGTCGATCAGCGCTCGATCAGCGCTCGATCAGCCGTCGATCAGCCCTTGATCAGCGGGTGACCTCGCGCCAGCTGACGCGCTTGGGCGTGCCCGGGTCGATGTGGCTGGTGATGGT
>DATAGP010000064.1:0-51430 GCA_036263655.1 Caldimonas sp.
CCGAGAAGCGCAGGCCGCGTGGCCGCGCGCGCAGCGCGCTTCGTCATCAAACTTGCCGCAGCTGTCTGAGCGCAGTGAGCGAAGCGAACGAAGCGAGTTCTGCGGCAGGCCACGCGGCCGAGCATCGCAGGGGAGTCGGCGCCCTGGCGCCGACCGCCGAAGTCTCGCGCCGACGCCTGCCCGCACGCGCCTTCGCCGCTCGGCCGATCGGCAGCACTCGTGCCGCTCATCGTCCCCTCGCCCGTCGCAGCCGGAACATGAAATACGAGATCAGCATCGTGATGGCCAGCAGCACCATCGCGAGCGACGCGCCGTAGCCGAGGTTGAGCTCGGTGAATGAGGTGCGGTAGGCGTAGAGGTTGAGGATCTCGGTGGCGGAGCCGGGGCCGCCGCCGGTGGCGGCGAAGATGGCGGCGAAGGCGGAGAGCGCGGTCATCATGCGCAGGATGACGACCATCACGACGGCCGGGCGAATGAGCGGCAGCGTCAGGTGCACGAAGCGCTGCCAGGCGCCGGCGCGGTCGAGCCGGGCTGCTTCGTAGACGTCGGGCGGCAGCGTCGAGAGCGTCGCCAGGAGGACGAGGAAGGCGAACGGCGTCCACTGCCAGGTGTGGATCGCGATCACCGAGATCAGCGCCAGCTGCGGGTCGCCGAGCCAGTTGCGGCTGCCGAGGCCGAGGCTGCGCGTGACGAGATCGACGAGGCCGAAATCGGGTGCCAGCACGAGCGTGCGCCAGAAGAGGCCCACCACCACGGGCGCGAGGACGATGGGCAGGATCGCGGCCACGCGCAGCAGCGCCTGGCCTCTGGGGATCTGCAGCACCAGCAAGGCCAGCGACAGACCGATCACGACCTGCAGCACCACCGTGCAGCCGGTGTAGATGGCGGTCAGCAGCAGCGAATTCCAGAAGCGGGGGTCGCTGCCCATCTTGGCGTAGTTGTCGACCCCGGCGAAGCCCGAGAGCCACGGCATGCCGAGGTCGATGCGGTGCAGGCTGTTCCAGCCCAGGTAGACCAGCGGCGCCGTCGTCGTCAGGACGAGGACGAGCAGCGCCGGCACCAGCAGCGTGAGCGCAAAGCGACGCTCCTGGGCGGCGAGGGACGGCGCGCCGCGCACCGCACGCGGCGGCGCGCTCAAGACGGCGGCGTCGGCCATGCCGGGCGTGCCGCTGCCGTTCAGCCCTTCAGGATCTGCGTGATGCGGGCCTGCGCCTCGTCGAGTGCTTCCTTGGGCTTCTTCTGGCCGACCAGCGCGGCCTGGATCGCGGTAGCCATGGTCTCGCCGATCGCCGGCCACTGCGGCACGCGCGGGCGCCATTCGACGTCGGTGTCCTGCTCGAGGGACTCGAGCGCGGCCGGGATGAAGTTGTCGCCGGCGCCCTGCATCGCCGCGGCGAACTCGGGCGAGCGCCACAGCGACATGCGGTTGATGCCTGAGCGCTTGGCCGGGCCGGCGAACTTCCACGAGGTGCGCGCCTGCGTCTCGGCCGAGGCGGCCCATTCGATGAAGAGCCAGGTCGCCTTCTTCTGCCGGTCGGTCGCGGCGACGTTGATCGGAAAGCCCCAGTTCCAGATCGACGTGACGCGCTTGCCGTTCGGCCCCTTGGGCCAGCGGGCGTAAGCGATCTTGCCCACCACCTTCGACTTCTCCGGGTTGTTGATCACCGCGGCCGACGAGTGCGCGTCGATGTAGGTCGCGACCGTGCCCTGCGAGAAGGCGTCGGCGATGTCGGGCCAGTTCCAGTTGCGCACCGCTGGCGGCGCGTAGGCCGTCAGCGTGTCGACGTACCACTGCAGGGCCTGCACCGCCTGCGGCGAGTTGACGACGACGTTGCCGCCCTGCATCCAGCTGCCGCCGAAGCTGCGGAACAGCGACGGGTAGATGTACATGTTCTGGCCGGCGCCGGAGAAGCCGCGCAGCGCCAGGCCGTGGATTCGCGCGGCCGGGTCGGTGAGCGCCTTGGCGTTGGCGACGAGCTGGTCGTAGGTGTCGGCGGGCTTCAGCCCCTTGGCGTCGTAGAGGTCCTTGCGGTAGACCTGCACGGTGACCTCGCCGTCGTACGGGATCCCGTAGGGCTTGCCGTCGATCGAGTCGGCGTCGCGCCAGGCCTTGAGGATGTCGTCGTAGTTGAACCAGGCCTTGTCGGTGAGCGTCGCGTCGTTGAGGTACTTGTCCAGCGGCTCGACCCACTTGTTCGCGACGTAGAGCGGGTAGTACATCGGGTCGGCGGCGTGCGTCGCGTAGGTCGCGGTCTTCGACGAGAGGTCGAGCAGCGCCTTCTGCCGGATTTGCCCGGGCGGCACCTTCTCGAAGCGCAGCTTGACGCCGGTGAGCGTCTCGAACTGCGGCTGCAGCGAGATCAGGTTCTCGAAGTAGCTCGCCGGGATGACGGCGACGGTGATCGTCTCGCCCTCGACCTGCTTCCAGTTGATCTTCGCGGCACGGTAGGGCGCGAGGTCGTCGGCCTGGGCGAGCGCGCGCCCGGCCCATGTCGGAAGCGCGAGCCCGGCACCGAGGGCGGCGGCCTGTTGCAGGGCGCGGCGGCGGCCGTGCCCATGGGTCCGGGCCGCCGCGGCCTCGGGAGAGGTCGCGTTCGATGCGTCTTCGCGCTTCGTCGTCATGGGGTTGTCTCCTGGTGGATGCGGTCGCCGCGGAAGGTGCGGGCACCGGCAACGACGACTCTAGCAGCGGCGCTTGCGAACTCGCCTGAACTGCCACGGGTCGCCGCAGCGAAGACTTGAGCACCGCGCGGCGGCTGAAGCGAGCCGCTGTGAACGATGTCGCGAGGGCCACGCCGTCGGCGAACCCGCGTGCCGGACTGCACGCAGGTCGTCGCGCGCGACGCGCCGGCCTTTCGCAGAATCGCGCCCGTCCTTCTCCGACCGGTATCCACTTCCATGTTGCGACCCCCTTCACTGCTCGGCGCCCAGACCAGCGGCTTCGTGCCCTTCGCCGCCGGCGGTTCCGTGCATGGCGACCTCGACGAGCCCGTCCGCCCGAGCCCGGCCACGAGCCGCGTTCGTGTGGCCTTGCCGGAAACGATCGAGGCCGCGCCGTCGCGTGTCGCGGCAGAGCCCGCCAGCCAAACGTGGCGCTCGGCCGCGTGGGCACCGGCCGCGAGCCGCCGCGTCCGCTGGGTCGAGGCCGTCGTCCTCGCCGCCATCGGCGGCTACTTCTCGCTCGGCCTCGTCAAGCTCGCCGGCGGTCTCTAGCCGACGGCGCGGGCTCGCCCGCGCCGTCGACCCACCGCCAGCGTTCGTCGCCGAGCCAGGTGGCGAGCGCGCGCTGCCCGGTGGGGGTCACGTCAAGGGCGCGGCTGCCGGCCCGGCGCAGCAGCCAGCCGCGGTCGAGGCAGTGGGCGCAGAGCGCCGACCCCAGCGTGCCCGCGACATGAAAGCGGCGCTCGCTCCAGTCGAGGCAGGGGCGGCACGCGACGCGGCGCACCGCGCCTGTTCCTGTCGTGGCCCGATGGAGATCGATGCCGAGCGGCGCGAGCGCCGCATTCACGTGAGGCGAGACCCGCCCGAGCTCGCCGTCGAAGACGATGGCCTCGTCGTCGGTCAGCTTCGCCGCGATCGCGACGCCCAGGCGGCCGGCGATGTGGTCGTAGCAGCTGCGTGCGCGACGCATCGCCGCCTCCCTCGGTCCGACGACGACCGCACGGCGCGCCGGATCCCGCGCCGCCGCCATCTGCATGATGCCTTCGAGGAGCGTCGCGACGTCCGCCGAGGCGAGCCGGTGATAGCGATGCCTGCCGTGCTGCTCGACTTTGAGCAGCCCGCCCTCGACCAGCTGCGCCAGGTGCCGGCTGGCGGTGGGCGCAAGAACGCCGGCCGCCGTCGCCAGCTCGTTGGCGGTGAGGGCGCGGCCGTCCATCAGCTGGAGCAGCATCGCCGTGCGCGACGGTTCGCCGACCAGCGACGCGATGCGCGCAACTTCGTTGGTGTTCATGCATCGAGCTTAGCGGCGCCGGCGCGGCGAGGCTTCGTCGCGGAGCGAAGCATCGGCGCGTCGTTCACGCTGACGATGCAGGTCCCGAAACCTGGACGACTAGGCCCGGCCATGCCCCTCACCTGCTTCATCCGCTACCAGATCGATCCCACGCAGCGCGACGCATTCCGAACCTATGCCGAGCAGTGGGGGCGAATCATCCCGCGCTGCGGTGGCGACCTCGTTGGCTACTTCCTGCCGCACGAAGGCAGCAACGACATCGGCTGGGGCCTGATTGCCTGCGCCAGTCTCGCCGAGTACGAGCGCTACCGGGCGCGCCTGAAGGCCGATGCCGAAGGGCGCGCGAACTTCGCCTTCGCCCAGGAGCGGCGCCTGATCCTGCGCGAGGAGCGGACCTTCCTCGAGGACGTCGCTCGGCCCTGATCGTCAGAACGTGTAGCGCACGCCGACGGCGACGGAGACGCCGCGCGTCTGGTTGCGCATGCGGTCGTCGCTGCCCAGGACGTAGATGTCGGTCAGGCTGTCGTAGGCGTAGACGTAGCCCAGGCTGACGGTCGTGTGCCGGCGCTCGACGGCGGGGCCGCGGCCGCTCGTGTACGCCACCTGCGCCAGGACGTTGCCCGGCCCGGCGGGCACCGACAGGCCGGCCGTCGACGAGTGGCTGCGCACCTCGAGGCCTCGGTCGCGGACGCGGGTGTGCTGGGCGAAGGTGCGCGCCAGGCCGAAGTTGTAGCTGGCGGCGATCTGCAGCGCGGTCTCGTCGGTCTCGTCGTCGATGCCGTTGTTGATGTGCACGCGCTGGGCGCCGAGCGCGACGGCGAGCACGCCGCGCGAGTAGACGACGTAGCCGCCGGCGTAGTCGCCGCGGTTGTCGCCGCGGCCGCGGGCGTACATCACGTTGCCCGAGACGCCGCTCTCGAAGCGCGGCGTCGAGTAGCTGATCGCGCGGTCCCAGTAGAAGTCGCCCTCCACGCCGTCCAGGCCGCCGCTGAGGAAGACGTGGCGAATCGCCGGCGAGAAGCCGGTCGAGTTGCCGAAGGCATTGAAGCGACGCGTCTGCTCGAAGAGGAACGACTGCAGGCGGCCGGCGCGCATCGTCCCGTAGTCGCTCGCCAGCGAGACGAAGGCATTGCGCGACAGGAAGGGATCGTTGTCGTTGCGGCCGTACGTCAGGTCCTCGAAGCGCAGGAAGGTCTCCAGCGTGATGCCCGGCGTCCAGCCTCCCTCGAAGCCATGCTTGGCCTCGACGCCGACGAAGCTCGCCGAGAGCGAGTTGCTGTTGACGCGGTGCTCGCGGTACTGCCCGCTCGGCTCGAAGCGGCCGTACGAGAGATCGATGACGCCGTAGAAGGAGGTGTCGGTCTGCGCCCGCGCCGGGAACGAGGCGAGCAGCAGGAGAAGGGCGATGAAGCCGAGGCGTCCGGTCACTTTGCGGGCTCCCTTGCGGTCGTGCTGCGATCGGATCGTCGATGCTGTCGTCGCCGCACGAGCAGCGTGCCGATGGCCAGCAGCATCAGCAGCCAGAGCGTCGGGTCGAGCAACGAGGTTCCGGCGCCGATCGTGCAGCCGCCGCTGCTCACGTCGGCCGCCGCCTCGCCGCTGCCGCTGAGCGCGACCTCGCGCACCGCGGGATCGCTCTCGCTCGTGACGCGCAGCATGCCCACCGTCGAACCCTCGGTCGCAGGCCGGAACGACAGCGTCACCGTGCAGTCGGTGCCGGCCGGCAGCGTGAACGGCAGCGGCGGACAGGTGCTGCCGTGGATGGCGTAGGCGCCCGTGACGTCGAGGGCGGTGACCCGCACGATGCTGGAGCCGTTGCTCGTCAGCCGGATTTCGGCCGGCAGCGACTCCGCGCCCACCCGCGTCGTCGGGAACGTCAGCGCCGTCGCCGAGACCGCCAGGCTCGGGCTCGGGCCGCCGAGTCCCACGCCCGCCAGCGAGAGTGCCGGCGGGAAGCTGCCCGTCGACGCGACCTGGACCGTCGCCGACTTCGCCCCCGCCGACCCGGGCGCGAAGCGGATGTCGACGCGGCAGCTCTCGCCCTGGAACAGCGGCGTGCCGATCGCGCAGGTGCCGCCGACCACCGAGAACGCCGCGGCGTCGGCTCCGACGGCGTTGAGCACCGTCAGGTTGACGCCGCCGGGACCCTGGTTCAGCAGGTTCACCGACTGCACCGCCGAGATCGAGCCGGCCGACACCGCCCCGAAGTCGAGGCTGGTGACCAGCGGCGACCAGGTCAGGACCGCCACCGCCGCCGCCGAGCCGCTGCCCGTCAGCGCTGCCGTGTGCGGCGAGCCGGCGGCATTGCTGGTCACGCGCAGGGTGCCGGCGAACGGCGCCGCGCTGGTCGTCAGCAGGGCGATGTCGATGTCGCAGCCGGCGCCTGGCGTGAGGACCGGCGGGCAGGCCGCTGCGCTGGCGTTGCTGAAGCCGGCGCCCTCGACGGCGATCGAGGCGATCGCGAGGTCGGCGGTGCCGCTGTTGGACAGGCGGATCCGGCGCGCCGGGTAGAGCCCGCCCGCGGTCTGCACGCCGAAGTCGAGCGAGGTCGGCGCCAGCGTCACGGCCGGGACCGGCACCGGAATCGCCGTGCCGCTCAGGCTGAGCGTCGCCGGGCCGTTGCTCGCGTCGGAGGCAATGGTGAGCGACGCGGCACGGGCACCGAGCGTCGCCCCGGGACGGAACGTCACCGACAGCGTGCACTGCGCGCCGATGGGCAAAGGCGCGGCCGTGCTGCAGTCGCCGCCGCGCTCGAACTCCGCCGCCGCGGCGCCGCCGATGGTGAAGGCGCTGAACGTCAGCGTCAGGTCGCCGCTGTTGCGGACGACGACGTTCTGCGTCGACGTGGCACCGAGCTGCGTGTTCGGGAACACCAGGGCCAGGGAGCCGAGCTCGATCCGGCCCTGCGGCGCCGGCGTCGCCGTGCCCTGCAGCGCGACCGCCTGCGGGCTGCCGGGCTTGCTGTGGGTCAGCGCCAGGCTCGCCGTGCGCGTACCCGGAAGCGCCGGGGCGAAGCGGACGACCAGCGTGCAGTTCGCGCTGGCCGCGAGCACGATGCCGGCGGTGCAGCCGTTCGTCGCGTCGAGCGTGAACTCGGCGGCGTTCGCACCGCTGAAGCCCAGCGCCGAGATCGTCAGCGGCGTCGAGGCGCGGTTGGTCAGCAGCATCGATGCCGTTGCCGGTGAGCCGACGACCGCCGCCGCGTTGAGCGTCGTCGACGACTGCCCGAGCGGCAGCAGGGCGCGGCCGGCGACGTTGCCCGTCGCGTTCGAGGGGTCGGCGTCGCCGCCGGTGCCGGCGAAGGTGAAGCCGATCGCCGCCTGGCGCAGGCCGTCGCCGCTGCCGAGCGTCGGCTGGAACTGGATCGCGACGGTGCACGATCCCCCCGCGCCCGGCACGACCCGGCCGGCGCAGCTCTCCGCGCCGAGGGTGAAGTCGGCGACACCGGCGACGCTGTAGGTGATGTCGCGCGTGCGGTCGTTGCGGATCGTGATGATGCGTGTCTGCGCCGCCGATTCGCCGATGACGGTGTCGGGGAAGTCCGTCGCCGGGTAGGTGACGACCGGCTCCGGCAGCGCCACGCCGGTGCCGGTGAGGTCGATGAGCAGAGGCCCGTTGGTCGCGTCGGAGCTGATCGTGAGCAGCGCCGAGCGCGGCCCGAGGGCGGTGGGCGTGAAGCTCACGTTGAGCGTGCAGCTGCCGCCGGCCGGGATCGGCGGCCCGACGCCGCACACCAGGGCGACGCTGAAGTCGCCGGGGTGGCTGCCAGACCGCGCGCCGGCGGCCGTCGGCGAGACGGTGAACGTCAGGGGCGCATCGCCGCTGTTGGCGATCACCTGCGGCAGGACCTTGGGCACGCCTTGCTGCGAGTTGCCGAAGGCGAGCGTCAGGTTCGGCGGGCTCGCCGGATTGATGAGCGGCCGGACCCCCGTGCCCTGGAGCGTGAAGTCCTGCGTGCTGCCGACGCTCGGCGTGATGCGGAACGTGGCCGAGGTGGTTCCCGCCAGCGTCGGCGTGTAGCGGACGAAGACGTTGCACGACTGCCCGGCACCGAGCGAGAACGGCGGCGACGCGCAGGCGCCGACCGGCGACGTGACCTGCGCGTACGTCGCACCGACCGGCGCCGCCGAGATGCGCGTGATCGAGTTGATCGACAGCGTCGCCTGGCCGGTGTTCGTGATCGTGCCGACGTTGCTGTCGCTCGACTGCGCCAGGTCGAAGCGGGCCGTGGTCGTGGTGGTGCCCGCGGCGAAGGAGAAGACGGCCGGCGGCACCGTGCCGCTCAGGCTGACCACCTGGTCCAGCGGGTTGCCGCCCTCGTTGCCGTTGTAGTTGACGGTGAAGCTCGCCGTGCGCGAGGTCGCAGCGCCGGCCGATGGCCCGAAGACCACCGACAGCGCGCAGCTGCCCGCCGCCCCGACCACCGCGTTCGGCACCGAGCCGTTGAGGCCGGAGGCGTTGAGCCCGCAACCGGAGATCGTAAAGTCGCCGCTGTTCGTTCCGCTCTTCGTGACCGTGAAGCTCGCGTCGAGATGACGATGGTTCGTGAGCGTCACCGGCAGGCTGCTGGTGGCACCGATGTTGGTGCTGCCGAAGGTTCGCGTGTTGGTCGAGATGACGCCGTCGCGCAGGTTGATCAGGTACTGGCGAACGATGTTGCGGTTGGTCGCCGTGCCCTCGTTGGCGAGCGTCGTCATTTCCGGCACCAGGGGCTGGAGCAAGCGAGCCTTGAATACGTCGTCGTCGGCCAGCCAGGGTGCGGTGCCGACGCCGATGATCGTCAGGCCGGCGCGGTTGTCGGTCGGGCTGCCGATCTTGGGCGGGTTGCCGTGGCAGCCGACGCAGCCGTTGCCGGTGTAGTAGGCCGGCGCCTGGGCCTGCGCGACGGCGGCGACCAGCAGCCCCGCCGCCCACACGCCGAGGCGAAGGCGGGCCGAGATCGATCGCCGCTGGCGCAGCGCGCCTGTGCCGTGTTCCATGACTCCCCCCATCTGCTTCTCAGCCGCTGCCGGCGACCCGGAGCGTCCCGTCGCCCGCGTCGGCGCCGGCCGCTCCGCGCGGATCGACGGACCCTAGACGCAATCGACGACGCGGAACTCCACGCGTCGGTCGAGCGCATCCCGCAAGTCGTCGGTGCCCAGCCCGACCAGCGCTTCCCTCGAGCCGGCTCCGGCCGCGCTCAGGCGCGCGCCCAGGGCCCGGTTGTTCTGTTCGAGCAGCCGCTGCACCGCTTCGGCACGCTGACGCGACAGCGTCTCGTTGGCGCGGGCGCTCCCGGTGCGGCTGGTGTGGCCGACGATGCGCACGCAGGTGTCGGCCTTGCCGGCCTGCTGCGCGAGCGACGAGATCCAGAGCTGGTACTGCTGCGGCAGGTCGCCGACCTGGTTGAAGGTGGTGCGCCCCGGCTGGAACAGCAGCTTGACGGGCAGGCGCTTCAGCTCGAGGCCCGAGCTGACCAGCTTGCCGAACGCGTCGCGCGCGGCTTCGCGCTGACCCAGTTGCCAGCTCGTCAGATAGAGGCCGTTGAGGACGCGCAGATCGCCGGGTTCGGCGATCGGCTCGGCTTCCTTGTAGAGCTTGTGCGCCACCGGAATGCGACCTTCGTCGTAGGCGAGGATGGCCTCGTTCAGCACCGCGGCGGCCGGCAGGCGGGCGAGGTAGCCCGGGTCGGCCTGGTCGCCGATGCGGGTGTTGACCTGGCACGAGTTGATGTAGCCCAAGATCGTGTTGTCCTTGTGCCAGGTCGGGCTGTCGCGATAGAAGGGCAGCGGCTCGGCGTTGACGGAGTCGACGGTCGCGCGATCGAGCGCCTTGGCCACCACCTTGCCGGTGCGCAGATCGATCAGCGTCAGCCACACGCGGTACGCATCCGGCGTCTTGTCGATGCTGCGCTCGATGTTGACGGGCGTGAGGGTGCCGATCAGGAGCAGCGGCTTGGTCGCCAGGGTGTTGCGCGTGAGGGGCGTGACGGCCCAGCTCCGGAAGCTCGTCTTCACGACCGACTCCAGCTGCGTGCCCATCTTCGCGGTGCTGACGGTCTGACCGCCGGTGTTGGCGTCGATCAGCGGATCGACGACGAGCAGGCGCGTCTCCTGGCCGAGCTGCGCCTGCGCTTCGGTGAACAGCGTTCTCGCCGCGCGGGCGATTGAATCCTCGAACTTGACCGGATCGGGCGCGACGAGCTCGCCCGATGCCGTGGGGCGAGGCGCCGGCGCTGCGGTGGGTGCGGGCGCAGCGGGTGCTGCTGTCGCGACCGGTGCCGCCGCGGGTGGCGGCGCTGCCGCTCGCGCCAGCGGTGTCGCTGGCGCCGGCGCGGCCGCAGGGCTCGTGCGCGCCGTCGCCGCGGCAGGCGCCGGCCGCGCCGGCGCGGGTGCGGGTGCGGCGACCGTCGCAGCAGCGGGCGCCGCGGCCTGCGGCGGCGCATTGCTGCAGGCGGCCAGCGCAGCGAGCAGGGCGGCGACGGTCACGAAGGAGGTCGGCAGGCGATCGGTCCTCATCTCGGTTCCTTCGAAAGCAGGGCGGCGCTCAGCGCCTCGCGTACACGGGGTCGGGCGACGGCGCCGAGCAGCCCAGGAACTGCGTCATGAGCGCCGCGATCTCGGCATCGACCCGCACCCGCTCGAGCAGCCGGTCGCCCGAGATCAGCGCGTTCGGCATGCTCGCGTTCGCGGCCAGGTCGGCGGTGCCGCCGCAGACCTGCGTGCGTGCCCGCGACGGGCTCAGGATGATCGAGTCCCAGTCGAAGCGCGGCCCGAGGGCGACGTGGCAGGTGCGGCACGAGGTGCCCACCACTTCGCGGTAGAAACGCGCCGCGCCCGCCGTCGCCGGGTCGGCGTCCGCGGCCTGCCACGGCGCAGGGACGTAGTTCTTGTCGATCCGGTGGCCGTTCGCGTACCAGCCGTTGATCAGCCGGTGCGTCGGCGTGTCCGGCGCGGGCTCCGTCGCCGCGACGAGCTGGTTCAGCTGGAAGAAGGCTTCGCTCTGGGCGAGTTCGCCCAGCTCCGGCCGCGAGGAGAACAGGAAGTTGCCGGTGTCGAACGGAAGGAAGCGCGCGCCCAGGTTGGCCGAGGCGCCGGGCGTCTCCGGGAACCGGCCGTTGTAGGTCGAGCCGCCGTGGCAGGCCACGCAGGTGCCGGGCATGTACTTCTCGCCGCGGCCGTCGAGGTTCACGGAGGCCACCAGCTCGCCGCTGGGCAGGAAGGTGAAGAACTTGGTGAAGGGCTGGCCGTTGTTCGCACCGGTGGTGGGGGTGTACTCCATGGCCACGCAGGCGACGCGCCGCTCCCCCTTCAGCCCGGTCTCGATCACGTCGTCGATCTCCTTCTGGCTCTTGCCGTCGGGACCCGGGTGGTTGCACACGTAGAAGGCGATGCCGCCCGACGACGACCGCGTCGCGACCATACGCCGCACGAGGTTCAGGTCGCGCTGGTTGATGTAGTCGGCGGTGACGACCTGAGGCGTGCCGAAGCCGTTCTTGAGCTTCCAGTCGTCGAACGAGATCGGCTCGATCATGTTGCCCTGGCCGTCGCAGTCGCGCACCGCGCCGAGCGCGCGGTAGTACATGCACGAGCTCAGCTTGGTGTCGCGGCCCTTGAAGGTGAGGAAGTGATCGCCGCCCAGGAACGCGTTGGAAGCCGCGCCTTCCTCGAGCTCGATCATGCGGCCGCGCACGTTGCCATCGGCGCCGTTCGCGACCATCTTCACCAATCGCGGCCGGCTGTTCGCGAGCGCATGCGAGAGCTCGATGGGGCGGCTCGCGATGTAGCCGGCAGGATCCGGCGACGCCGGCACGTCGAGCGTCGTGCTCGATCCCTCGCACTGGACCTTGAGCTTCAGCGCCGCCCGGACCGGCACGGCGGCATCGATGGCGTAGTCGCCGAAGCGGTTGACGCGCACCGGCGAGCCGAGCGCGGCGCCGTCGGCCTGCAGCAGCTGAACCGTCGCCGCCGTATGGATGTTGAAGAACGCGTTCTCGTTGCCGCAGACGCTGCCGTCGGCCAGAGCGATGTGGCCGTGCAGCCGCAGGTTGCGCGACGAGCCGTTCGCCGGGACCACGATGCGAACGCCGGCCTCGGTGTTCTGGGTGAAGGTGTCGCAGGTGACGAGCGGCGCATCCTCGCCCGTCGAACAGCGAACGTCGTAGACGGTGCCCGCCTGCAGCTTCGGGAGATCGAGCTCGCCGCGTGCGTCGGTGCGGCCGGCGAACACGACGCTGCCGGTGGCCTGCACCACCACCTGCACTTGCACGTCGGGCAGGTACACGGTTCGCGGCAGCGCCGTGCCGCCCTGCGGCGGCGCGAACAGCGTCGCATTGGCGGCCGAGATGCGCAGCCGCGACTGGGTGCCGTCGATGTCGACGACCGGGGGCGCGACATGGCTCACGGGCGCGCGCGGCGGCGTCAGCTCGGCGATCGGATCGGAGGCGACGGCGTACTGCTGCTCGGTCCAGCCTCCCTTGCCGTCGGAGATCGTCACATACGCGAAGTGAAGGCCCGGGCCCTCGGGCAAGGTCCAGACCGTCTCGCTCGAGTCACGGTTCTCGATGCTGCCGCTCGTGACCCGCCACTGGTAGTGCAGCGCATCGCCTTCGGCGTCGCTGGCTTCGACGCTCAGGTAGGTCTTGTTGATGCCGCTGTTTCGCTCGCTGCCTGTCGAGCCGCCGCCGCATGCGGCCAGAGCCGCTGCACCGGCCGCCGCCGCCGCGAGGGTTCGCAGCGCGCCGGTGATCGTCGAAGAACCCCCACTCATCGCCACCCCCTCGGCCTCGCGCCGGCGCCATCGTGCGCAGCTCTTGAACTCGGCTCGGACCGCGAGTGTTTCCGCGGCCCGGCGGCCCGTCAATCCGGACTTTCGGGGGTTGGCTCAGCGACAGCGCAAGGTGTTCACGCGATCGATGAGTTCCTGATTGCTCTCGCCGATCGAAAGCCGCGCGAAGAGGCGTGCGCACTCCGCCTCGCGATCCGCCCCGCCGCTCCTCGGCCCGGCAGAGCGAGGTTCCGGCCGCGGCTCGGCGACGCGCGGCTCGGTCGATCGCGTTTCGCCCGTCGCGGGCTTCTGCACCGGCGGCTTGCGCGGCGCCGCGACGCGTGCCTCGGTCGTCGGCGGCGTGACCACGGCCGTGCCGGACGGCGGCTCTGCCGGCGTCGGGCGAGGCTTGCCTTCGGCCAGCGCCGGCTTCGTCTCCGCGGGTACCAGTACCGCCTCCTGCGCTGCCGGCTTCGCCTCCTGCATCGCCGGCTTCGTTTCCTGCATCGCCGGCTTGGCCTCCTGAGGCGGCGGCACCGTCGCCGGCATCGGCTCGGCGACGAGGGGCGCCTGTTGCGTCGGCGGCGAGGGAGCGAGCGTCGGCGCCGTGGGCGGGGTCCTGAGCGCGGATGAGGGGGCCGTCCGCGAGGACCACACCCAGGCGGCGGCGCCGGCGGCGATCGCCAGACCGGCGATGCCGGCGAAGATCGGCCAGCGCTTCGGCTTCGCCGCGATGCTGCCCGGAGCCGGGGCGCCACGATGCGATGTCGCGACGTCGTCGACGCTACGCACGGCCGGTCCAGCGGAAGGCGGCGAGCCCTCGGCCGAGCCGGCCTCGATGGTCGCGGGCCAGCCCGTGTTGCCTGTCGGCGACGTCTTCGGGCCCGGCACCGGCGCCGGCCCGTCGCCGCGATGGGCCGGCCGGGGCACGGGCGATGCGATCGAGGCGGCGTCGACGCCCGACGTCATCTCAAGGCGGAAGACATCGATGGACGCGGTGCGCTTGTCGGGCAGAACGGCGAGGGCGCGATCGATCGCGGCGAGGAAATGCGGGCTGTAGCGGCCGTCGGCCCGCTCGACGAGCGGCACGTAGGAGTCGCCGAACATCCGTCCCACCGAGGCCGGCGGCGTCTTGCCGGTGATGATCCAGTGCACGACCGCGGCGAGCGCGTACACGTCGGTCCACGGCCCCTGCTTCAGTCCCGGCACCTCGGCGTACTGCTCGACCGGCGCATAGCCCGGCTTGAGGATGGCGGTGAGCGCCTGCGTCATGTCGCCGATGACGCGCCGCGCCGCGCCGAAGTCGAGCAGCAGCGGCCGGTCATTCGGCGCCAGCAGCATGATGTTGTCGGGCGCGATGTCGCGGTGGAAGCACTGCGAGGCATGCAGCATCGACAGCGCATGGAACAGCGGCTCGAGCAGGGCCAGGATCCAGGCCTCGTCGGGCGGCTCGGCGAACTTGCGCACGGCGTCGCGCACGGTGACGCCTTCGTAGAACGGCATCACCATGTAGGCGGTGCCGTGCGCCTCCCAGAAGCGGTAGACCTTGACCAGCGCCGGATGGTCGAACTGCGCCAGCAGCTTCGCTTCGTTGATGAAGCTCTTCATGCCGGCCTCGAACGTCTCCTGGTGACGCTCGGAGCGGGGCCGGATCTCGGTGTCGCCGACGCGGAACGCGATCGCCGAAGGCATGTATTCCTTCAGCGCGACCTTGCGGTCGAGGGAATGGTCCCAGGCCAGGTAGACGATGCCGAAGCCGCCCTCGCCGAGCGTCTCGGTCAGCTCGAACTCGCCGAGCCGGGTGCCCTTAGGCAGCGTGTGCGTGTGCTGCGTGGTCGCCGCCGACGCGGTGGGCGGGATGTCGCTGCGTGCCGTCGGCTGCGTCATCCTCACCGTCGAGCCGCCGGCTCCTGTCGGCCGGACGACGGTTCGATCGTCTTCCTCGTCCGGGTTCATGTGTGGACCGATCGTACAGGGTGGGCCGCCCGCTCACACCTGCGTCGCGGGTCGTCTCCAGACGCTGGCCAGCCAAGGCTGCTGCTCGCGCGGCAAACCGCACGGCCGGTAGAAGTGCTCCAGCTCCTCGAAGCCGGCCCCGAGCATGAACGCACGCCATCCGACGAGGTCGTGCCAGACGCCGTAGCGCTCGCCTTGCCAGCCTTCCTGTCCTTGGCCGCGCGGGTTGGAGCTGAACAGGACGCCGCCCGGCTTCAGCGTCGCGTGCAGCTCGCGCAGCACGCGCGGCAGCTCGGCGCTCGGGACATGGAACAGCACGGCGTTCGCGAACACGCCGTCGAATCGCGCCGGTGGCAGCGACATGGCGAGCAGGTTGCCTTCCCAGACCTCGCAGCCGCTGTGCGCGCGCGCCATGGCCGCGAAGCGCGGCGAGCCCTCGAAGCCGATCGCCAGGTGGCCGCGCTCCGTGAAGGTCTTGAGGTCGCGCCCCGGCCCGCAGCCGAGATCGAGCAGCGTCGCCGGTGCGGGCACCGGCAGATGGCGCAGCAGGGCCTCGATGTTCTGGCTCACGTCGTGGTCGCGCGTGCCTTCCCAGAACGCCTGCGCGCGCTGGTCGTAGTGGCCCAGCGTCGCGGCGGCGATCCGGTCGAGCTCTTCGTTCGTCGCGGGCATGGCGTGCTGCGCTCAGCGCTTCTCGAGGTACATGAACAGGCCTTCGACCGGTGCGCCCTGCTCCTGGCGGATCGGTCCGCCGAGCCGGCGACGAAGGAGGAAGCCGTTCGCCTCGGCGAGCCGGCGCAGGTAAGGCTCTCCATGCGCATAGCGCAGGCTCGGCCGCAGCTCGAAGGCGTGCTCGGCCGCGGCGAGCTCGACGGAAAAGCAGAACAGGCCGCCGGCCTGCAGGACCCGACGCACGCCAGCGAACACGCCGGCCAGGTCGCCGACGTAGATGAAGACGTCTGCCGACAGCACCAGGTCGTGACGCTCGCCGGTGCGGAGCAGATGCTCCGCGAGGTCGCTTCGGATCAGCTCCCGGTACGCGCCGGTCGCCCGCGCCCGCTCGAGCATGCCGGCGGACAGATCGACACCGTCCAGGCGCTCGACGTACGGCCTGACGAGGGGCCCGCACAAGCCGGTGCCGCAGCCGAGATCCAGGGCATGCGAGAACCAGCGGCTGCCGAGCCCCACGAGACCGTCGACGAGGACGGCGTGGGCGTCGTAGCGGAGCGCCTCCAGGAGGTGCTCGTCGAAGCTGCGCGCATAGTGGTCGAAGAGCGCCTCGACGTGCGCGGCCGGCGCCTGCGCCGGCGCGGGCTCGTCGCGCACCGCCGCCAGGAAGTAGCGATGCAGCTCGGCGTCGGCGCCATGCGCGATGGCCTGCTCGAACGAGCGCGCGGCCTCGTCGAGCCGCTTGACGTCGCGCAGGATGCCGCCGCGGTTGCTCCAGGCCTGCGCATGGCCGGGATCGATGGCGAGCGCCCGCTCGTACGAGGCCAGCGCCTCCGGGTGGCGATCGAGGAACTGCAAGGTCTGGCCATGCCGGAACCACGCCTCGGCGTCGGCCGGCCTGAGTTCGAGCACCGCCTCGAGGTCGCCCAGCGCCTCGGCATGCCGGCCGAGCATGTTGAGGGCCAGCGCCCGATGGAACAGGTCGAGCGCGCGGTCCGGGTCGATCTCGAGCGCGCGCGCGTGGCTGGCGACAGCCGCCTCCGGGCGGCGCAGATCCGCCAGGGCGACGCCCCGGTACGACCAGGCGTCCGCGTCGCCGGGCGCGATCGCCACCGCCCGCTCGAGGACGTCGAGGGCCTCGGCGGGCCGGCCGAGCTGCAGCCGAGCAGAGCCGAGATTGACGAGGATCGATGCCCGTTCGGGCGCAGCTCCGAGCGCCTCGTCGAAGCGCTTCTCCGCGTCTCCGAAACGGCCAGCCTGAAAGTGAGTGACTCCTTCCATAAAGGCAGCGCGGGCCTTTTCGAGGTCGTGGATCACGCGCGGCTCCGGTTGCAGGTCCTGCAGGCGAAGCTCCGAATCGCTCGACGCAGCTGCGGTCCTGGACCGCGAGGGCACGCGGGCGATCGGCAATCTTTTCTGCTCGTCGCGCTGCGACGACGCCCGCCCAGTCGTGGTGCGGCCGCTGACGCGCCGGCCGGTCTTCGCCGCATCTCCGCACCTCCACTGCTCAGGGACGAGCCATTCTCGCCGCCCCACGCGGCACGGTGTTTGCCTCCATGGGGCAAACCCTCGGGTCCTTTTCGGTTGGAGAATCTATGAGACTGGACGAGTTGAACGGCAAGTACGAATACCTGCGCAGCGAACTCGACGCTGCCTATTCGGCTCCCGAATGGGACAGCAATCGGATCAACCTCATCACGGAGCAGATGGTGCCCGTCGAGCTGGCGCTGGCCTCGATCCAGTCGGCACGCAACAACGACTCGGGGAGCCATCATGTCTAGCGGCTACGAAGCGATTCCCATCGTCGAGCCCTGGGGCGACAGCGGCTGGAAGGCCGGCGTGCTCCTCAGCTCCGGCGACCCGCGCGGCGACCGGCCGGCCAAGTGCCTCGGCGAGCAGCTGTTCGAGTCGCGCGAAGACGCGTTGCAGTTCGCCTCGTCGGAATACGGCAACCTGGGCAGCGCCTAGTCGCCGCCCCGGGCGCTCAGACCCCGCGCTTCCCGCCCGCCTTGCCCGCAGGCAGGCGGACCCGCGTCGACACGGTCGTCTTCACCTTCTGCGCCTCGCGGAGGTACTCGAGGGCACGCCGGTTCCGGTCTTCCGTCTGCGCCGCCACGCAGTCCTGCGGAACGACGACCTCGTAGTCGCGCATGTGCGCGTCGGACGCACTCATCACGATGCACTGGTCGGTGGCGACGCCGGTGACGATGAGGGTCCGGGCGCGCAGGTGACGCAGGAGCAGGTCGAGCGGCGTCGCGAAGAACGCGGAGTGCTTGGGCTTCAGCACCGAGTAGTCGTCCGGGCCCGGCCGCAGGGCCTCGGCGATGGCCCGGCCGGCAGGGCCGCCCCGCTCCAGCGAGCGCTGCACGACCTGGCGAAAGTCGGACCGCCAGTGGCCGTGGTTGTCGTTGACGTAGATCGCCGGCACGCCCGCGGCGTGGCAGCGCCGCTTGAGCGCCCCGATCCGTCCGGCGATCGCCACGGCACCGGCGGCAAGCCGCGCGGCGTTGGGAAAGTCCCAGGCGCTGATCATGTCGATGACGAGCAGCGCCTTGCCGCCGTGCGCCGCCTCGGCGGCGAGTGGGGCACGCTCTGGGGCGACCGGCATGC
Organism: Caldimonas sp.; assembly: GCA_036263655.1. GTDB lineage: Bacteria > Pseudomonadota > Gammaproteobacteria > Burkholderiales > Burkholderiaceae_C > Schlegelella_A. Next base: position 17,933 of record DATAGP010000064.1, read on the forward strand.
CGTTTCGGGGCAAGGCTCATGCCACGATGGTGCGCGCTCGCCGCGCGCGACCCGCCCGGTGCCGCTTCGGCCGAAGCCGCTTCGCACGGCGCCCCTTTAGCCCGGGGTCGACGCAGGCAGCGCGGGCCAGAGACGGCGCATGAGAACGTAGAGCGCGGCGCCGAGCAGCAGCGCCGAGGCCGCGATCTCCAGCGACAGGCGGAAGGCCGTGCCCGGATCGTGGCTCCGCTCGAGCAGCAGCGCCACCAGCGGCGGGCCCACGATCTGGCCGATGCCGTAGGTTGCGGTGAGCAGCCCGATCGTGCTCGCCGTGCGCTGCGGACGGAGCCGGCGCGCTTCCTGCATCGCGAAGAAGGTGATGGTGGTGAACGGCAAGCCCAGGAGCAGGCTGCCGAGCGCGAAGCCGGCCTCGCTCGGGCTGACGACGCCGATGAAGATGCCGAGCGCCTGGATGGCGTAGGCGGCGGCGATGGCCGGGCGCATGTCGCCGCCCACCCGCAGCCGCGTCGACAGCAGCGCGCCGGCCACGGCGCCGGCGCCGAAGATGGGCCAGAACAGATCCAGGGCCGGCGAGCCCGGCAGGGCAGCGCGGGCGATCACGGGCAGGAAGGTGGCCGTGACGATGTAGCCGAACCCCGCGAGCCCGTAGGCGAGCGAGAAGCAGGCGATCTGCACGGGCGGGGCGATCGCTTTCCGGCTCCCGGGGCCGTCCGGAGATCCGGCCGCGGAAGATGCTGGCCCGTCCGGCGTCGCTGCCGCCATGGCCGGCGCCGCGTCGGCGCGGAGGAGGGTCCAGACCGAGGCGCTGAGCACGGTGGCCAGGGCACCGAAGACGAGCCAGGCGAGGCTCGCGCGCGCATCGGCCGCGACCAGGCCGCCTGCCACGAGGCCGCTCGCGACGATGCCCGCGCCCGGACCCGCGAACATCAAGCCGCCGAGGGCCGAGCGGCCCTGCGCCGCCAGCCGGCCGAGGCACCAGCCGGTGCTGTAGACGAGGACGACGGCGCTGGCGACACCCGCGGCAAAGCGCCAGAGGGGCCAGAGCGTAGGAACGGGCAGCGCCATCGCGACAGTGAGCACCGCCGTCGCCGCGAGGCCGGCCCGAGCCCGCAAGACGCCGTCCATGCCAGCCGCCGGAAGCCGCGGAGCCAACCAGGGCCCGGCGGCGCAAAGCAACGCCCCGAGCAGATATCCGATGTAGTTGGCGCTGGCCAACCAACTGGCCGTCGGCAGGTCGACGACGCCGTCGTGCAGCATCATTGGCAGGATCGGCGTGAACGCGAACCGGCCGATGCCCATGGCCACGGCCAGTGCCACCATGCCGGTCAGCGCGATGAGGAAGGGGCCGCGCGCCGGCGCCGACGCCGCCCGAGTCAAGCGGGCAGGTCGACGACCTCGACCCAGTTCGGGCCCTGTCCGACCGGCTGGTCGCCCAGCTTCGACAAGGCGCCTGTGGTCGCATCGATCGCGTAGCGGCTGAGCCGGTGCGAGGCCTGGCCGACGGCGATGAGGAGCCGTCCATCGGGGCTGATGGCGAAGCCGCGCGGCTCCGTCTCGGTGGGCATGGAGCCGAGCGGCGTCAGGTGGCCGCTGGCAGCGTCGACGGCGAAGCCCGCCAGGGTGCTGGTGCGGCGCTCGCTGGCGTAGAGGAAGCGCCCGTCGGGCGTCAGGTGCAGGTCGGCGGCCCACGGCTTGTCGACCTGCGCGCCGCCTGGCAGGGCGCTCAACGTCTGCGTCGACGACAGCCGTCCCGCGGCAGTGTCGAAGGACAGCACCTCGACGCTGCCGTCGAGCTCGTTCAGCAGGTAGACGATCGGCAGGGCCGGATGGAAAGCGAAGTGGCGCGGCCCGGCGCCCGCCCGGCCGCGCCAGGCGGGCGGCTCGTTGTCGTCGAGCCGGCCGCTGTCGGCATCGAAGCGGAACTGGCGGATCAGGTCGCCGCCGAGGCTGGTGGCGAAGGCGAACCGGTTCGCCGGGTCGACCTGGATCGCGTGCGCGTTCGGCTCGGTCGGGATCACCTGCTGCGCCGGGCGGGCGATGCCGTCGCTGCCGATGGGGCTGACCGCGACCAGGCTCGCTTCATAGGCGGCGCTGAGCAGGAAGCGGCCGCGCCGGTCGGTCGAGATCCAGCACATGCTGGCCGGCAACGGCGCCTCGCCGAGCGCCTGCAGGCGCCCGTCGGCCGGCTCGATGGCCAGGCTCAGGACGCGAAACGGCGCCGTGCGGATCGAGGCGTGCAGAACGCGCCGGTCCGGCGCGACGGCGAGCGGCATGACGCGGCCGCCGCAGTCGAAGCGCTCGATCTCGACCAGCGGATCGCTGCCGTCGCCGAAAGCCAGCACGCTGATGTCGTGGCTGTCGGCGTTGGCGACGTAGACGACGGTGCGCGGCGGTCGGCTCATGACGCGACAGGGCGCGGGAAGTCGATCACGGCCGGGTTCATGGCTCGACCGGGTCGGCCGGCCCGGAGTGGGTGACCGCGCCGAGGTGGGCCGGCCCGACCAGCTGCGCGTATTTCTCGAGCACGCCGCCGAGCCGCTCGGCGCGCGCCGGCCGCCAGTCGCGCAGGCGCCAGGCGAGCTCGTCGGCCGGGATGCACAGCTCCAGCGTGCGCTGCTCGCCGTCGATGCGGATCCGGTCGCCTTCGCGCACGACGGCGATCGGCCCGCCGAGCGCGGCCTCCGGGCCGATGTAGCCGACCATCAGGCCGCGGGTCGCGCCCGAGAAGCGCCCGTCGGTGAGGAGGGCCACCTTCTCGCCCATGCCCTGGCCGTAGACCAGCGCCGTGACGCCGAGCATCTCGCGCATGCCGGGTCCGCCGCGCGGGCCTTCGTTGCGGATGACGAGCACCTCGCCGGCGGCGTAGGCGCGCTCGGTGACGGCGGCGAACGCGTCCTCCTCGCACTCGAAGACGCGCGCCGGCCCCTCGAAGACGCTGCTCGCCAGCCCGGCGGTCTTGATCAGCGCCCCGTCGGGCGCGAGGTTGCCCTTCAGGACGACGACCCCGCCGGTCGGGTGCAGGGCCGCGCCGAGGCCATGCACGACCTCGCCGTCGGCGGCCGGGGCGCCGGCAAGCTCCTCGGCCAGCGTCCGGCCGGACAGCGCCAGCGTGTCGCCGTGCAGGTGGCCGCCGTCGAGCAGCACCTTCAGCACCGCGGCGACGCCGCCGGCGCGGTGCAGGTCGAGCGCCAGGTAGCGGCCGCCCGGCTGCAGGTCGGCGATGAGCGGCGTGCGCGCGAAGACCTCGGCGACGTCGTCGAGCGTGAAGCGGACGCCGGCCTCGTGCGCGATCGCCGGCAGGTGCAGGCCGGCGTTGGTCGAGCCGCCGGTGGCCGCCACGGCCGCCGCGGCGTTCTCGAGCGACTTGCGCGTGACCAGTTCCCGCGGCAGCGGCCCGCCGTCGCGCAGGATCTCGGTGACGCGGCGGCCGGCGCGGCGCGCCAGCGCCAGCCGCTCGCTGTAGGCGGCCGGCAGCATGGCCGAGCCGGGGATCGCCAGGCCGAGCGTCTCGGCGACCATCGCCATGGTGTTGGCGGTGAACTGGCCCGGGCACGAGCCGAGCGTCGGCGCGCAGGCGTGGCCGAGCTGGTCGAGCTCGGCCTCGGTCATGCGGCCGGCGAGCACCGAGCCGACGCCTTCGTAGGTGGTGAGGATGGTGACGTCCTTGCCGCGCCAGTGGCCGGGCAGCATGGCGCCGCCGTAGACGAAGACGCTCGGCAGGTTCAGCCGCGCCATCGCCATCATCACGCCGGGCAGCGTCTTGTCGCAGCCGGCGAAGCCGACCAGCGCGTCGTAGGCGTGCGCGCGCATCACCGCCTCGATCGAATCGGCGATCAGCTCGCGCGAGACCAGGCTCATGCGCATGCCGCGGTGGTTCATCGACACGCCGTCAGAGACCGAGATCGTCGTGAACGGCACCGCGATCGCCTGCCCGGTGGCGACGCCGAGCCGCGCCGCATCGGCCTGCGGCCCGAGCGACATTGAGCAGGGGGTGTTCTCGCCGTGCTGGCTGACGATGCCGACCAGCGGCTTGTCCATGTCCTCGTCGCCGAGGCCGACGGCGCGCAGGAAGGCGCGATGCGGGGCGCGGTCGAGGCCCTCCTTGACGATCGACGAGCGCAGCTTCTTCGGCGGGGTGATCATGCGTTCGACGGTTCCTGGCAAGAGCGGACGAGGGCATCGATCGACGGATCGCTGCGCAGACCGAGCGCCGCGGCACGCTCGAAGGCGCAGTCGAGCGGCCAGCGCGCGAACTGCGCCTCGACCTTCGCCTGCGGCTGAAAGCGTACGCGCGCCGCGGCCGCGGCGTCGACGCGACCGAGGGCGGCGACGATGTCCGCCACCAACACGGCCAGCGCCGGGGCGGTGAGCGCGCGCTCGGTGCCGAGGCTTGCGCCGTCGACGTCGGCGAGGCGGATCAGGTTGTCGACCGCCGTGCCCAGCGAGGTGATCCAGATGGTCGCCTGCGGGCCGACCGGACACGTGTAGTCGCGCCCGGCGAGCGGCTCGCGGATGAGGTCGCTGTTGAACGCCGAGAGGGCGCCGTTCGGCGGCGCCCGGCGCACGACCACGCCGCTCAGGCGCAGCGAACGGCCGTCGACGTCGCCGCGCCGGGTGGCCTCGTCGACCAGCAGCTCGCTCGTCCGCTTCTGCGTGCCGTAAGCCAGCGACGGCGCCGGCACCGTGGCGTCGTCGATGCGCGCCGGCAGCGGTACGCCGAAGACGGCGATGGAGCTCGCGTAGACGAACCGCGGCACCGGCCCGCCGCGCTCGACCTGATGGCGGCACTGGCGCAGCAGCAGCGTCGTCGCATCGACGTTGACGCGGCGGCCGGCGGCGTAGTCGGCCTCCGTGGCGCCGCTCGGGATGCCCGCCAGGTGGAAGACGCGGTCGATTTGGTCGGCGAACAGACGGGCGACGTGGTCCGGGTCGGCGATGTCGCCGTCGCCGCGATCCGTGGCGCGGATCTCGTCCGCCGTGCCGAGAGCGGCGACCAGGGCGCGGCCGATGAAACCGTCGGCGCCGGTGACGAGGACGCGCATCAGGTCTCGCCGCTGCCGGCGGTGATCTCGGTCTTCGCCATCCGCTCGACCCAGCGCGCCAGCTCGCTGACGCTCGCGTCGGGCGCGGCGTCGATGGCGGCGGCTCGCCACAGCTCCTGGCCGACGGCGGAGAGCGGCGCCGGCACGTTCTCGCTGCGCGCCAGCTGCATCGCGATGCCGATGTCCTTGACCATCAGGGCGAGCTTGAACGGATCGTCGAAGGTCCGGCTGATGACGCGCTGGCGCAGGTGCGTCTGCGAAACCCAGGACATGCCGGTCGAGTGGTCGAGCACGTCGACCATCGCCGCCGGGTCGAGGCCGTAGCGCTTCCCGATCGCCAGGCCCTCGGTGGCGGCGAGCAGGTTCATCGCCGTGATCGTGTTGTTGAGGCACTTCATGGCATGGCCGGCGCCGAGCGGACCGAGATGGAACACGGCCTTGCCCATGACGTCGAGGAGCGGGCGGACGCGCTGCAGGTCCGGCTTCGTGCCGCCGCACATGAACACCAGCTCGGCCGCCTCGGCGCCCCACTGCGCGCCCGACACCGGCGCGTCCACCATGGCCACGCCGGCGCCGGCCAGCAGCCGGCCCGATTCTTCGGTGAGCCACGGTTCCGACGACGAGGTGTCGAGAAGCAGGGACCCGGGTTGCAGCCCCTCGAGCAGCCCGCCGGGCCCGACGATCAGGTCGCGCACGACGGCGCCGTTCGGCACCATGGTGATGACCATGTCGCTCTGCGCCGCGAGCGCCGCCGGGCTGGGGGCCACGCGCGCACCCGCGAGCGTCCGCGCGATGTCCTCGGCGAGGCCGGCGACGCGGTCGTGGAGCGTCACCGGATGGCCGGCGGCCGCGAGGTGCGACACCATGGGGCGGCCCATGACGCCGAGGCCGATGAAGCCCAGGCTCGCTTTGGCGGAATGCATGGCGTTCAGGGTTAACGAGGGCTAGGCCGGACCGGGCCTGCCGGCAAGCTACTGCGCCGACCAGCGCCCAGCGTGAGCGTCGGAGAACGATACACTTTTCGACGCTTTCGCCTGCGGGCTCAGGAGACGCTCTACATGAAGTCCTTTCGCATCATCGCTTCGCTGGCTGCGGCCATCGTCATGGCCGGCGGCGGCGCCGGTGTCTCGGCCCAGACCACGCTCACGATGTCGAGCTGGGTCCCGCCGACGCACTCGCTGACGCGCGACGTGCTCACGGTGTGGGCGCAGAACGTCGAGAAGGCGACCAACGGCCGCGTCAAGTTCACCATGCTGCCCAAGCACCCGTCGGCGCCGCCGGGCACCTTCGACGCGGTTCGCGACGGCCTGGTCGACCTGTCCTTCGTCACCGCCAGCTACACCCAGGCGCGCCACCCGCTGCCGCTGATGGCCGAGCTGCCCGGCGCGGGCGCCACTGCCGAAATCAATTCCATCGCCTTCTCGCGGATCCACTGGAAGTACTTCCAGCCCGCCAACGAGTACAAGGGCGTGAAGCTGCTCGGCGTCTTCACGCACGGCCCCGGGCACATGTTCATGGTGAAGAAGCAGGTCACCTCGGTGGCCGACCTCGCCGGCATGAAGATCCGCAGCGGCGGCGGCATCTCGGAAGCGGCCGCCCGCGCGCTCGGCGCATCGCCGCTGGTCAAGCCGGCACCGGAGTCGTACGAGCTGCTTTCGTCCGGCGTCGCCGACGGCACGTTCTTCCCGGCGGAATCGATCAAGGCGTTTAACCTCGACAAGGTCGTCAAGTACGCGACCATCTTCCCGGGCGGCTTCTATTCCTCGTCGTTCGGCTTCTTCATGAACGAGGACAAGTGGAACAAGCTGCCGAAGCAGGACCAGGACGCGATCATGTCTCTGTCGGGTGAAGCCCTGGCCCGCCTGGCCGGCCGCTCGTGGGATGCCGCCGACCGCGGCGGCATGGAAGCACTGAAGGCGGCCAACGTCACCATCACCGAGGCCAGCCCCGCCTTCATCGCCGACGTGAAGAAGCGCACCGAGCCGCTGGTCCAGGAGTGGATCAAGTCGGCCAACGCCAAGGGCGTCGACGGCGCCAAGGCCTGGGCCGAGTACCAGGAAGAGCTGAAGAAGGTCAGCGCGTCGGTCAAGTGAACAGTGCCGTCGTCAGCTCGCTACGGGAGGCGCCGCCGGAAGCAGCGGCGGCGGCCGATCGGGATCCGCGCCCGGCGCTCACCCGCTGCGCCTGGATCCTGGCCGACGAGGGCCATGAGTCGGGGCTCGCCGGCCAGCTGACCGCCCGCGGGCCGAGCGACGGCAGCTTCTGGACCCTGCCCCTCGGGCTCGCCTTCGATGAAGCCGAGGAGGCCTCCTGGCTCCTCATCGACGACGGCCTCAACGTGCTCGAGGGCGAGGGCTCGTACGGGATCCGCGAGCCCAACCCGGCGACACGCTTTCACCTCTGGGTCTACCGGGCGCGGCCCGACGTCCGCTCGATCGTGCACACGCACCCGCCGGCGGCGTCGGCGCTGGCTGCCGCCGAGCAGCCCCTGATCGTCGCCCACATGGACGCGACGCCGCTCTTCGACGACATGGCCTTCCTGCCCGACTGGCCGGGCCTGCCGACGGCCGACCGCGAAGGAGAGGTGATCGCCGGCGGCCTCGGCGGCAAGCACGCGATGCTGCTCGCCCACCACGGCCTGCTCGCGGCCGGCCGCAGCGTCCAGGAAGCCGCCTTCCTGGCGGTGTTCATCGAACGCATGGCGCGCCAGCAGCTCGATGCGGCGCTGGTCGGCGGCGCCAGGCCGATCGACGCCGGCGAGGCTCGCCGTGCCCGGGACTTCCTGCGGACCGACAGGATCATGAACGCGACCTTCTCCGCCTGGTCGCGCCGCGCCGAGCGACGCCGGGCCGGATGAAGGCCCGTCTCGGCCGCTGGCTCGAGACGGTCCTGGGAGCTACCTCGGCGTCCGTCCTGTTCGTGCTGATGATGCTGACGGCGGTCGACGTCATCGGCCGCTACGTCTTCAACAAGCCGCTCGGCGGCGGGTTCGAGCTGACCGAGATGATGCTCGCCGCGCTGATCTTCTGCGGGCTGCCCCTCGTTTCCAAGCGGCGTGCGCACATCGTCATCGACACCTTCGACTCGCTGATGTCGAAGCCCGTCAAGCGCGGGCTCGACGTGATCGCCGATGTCGTCTGCTTCCTGACGCTCTCGGGCATCGGCTACCTGATCTTCCGCCGCGCTGCACGGGTGGCCGAGTACGGCGACACGACCAACGTCCTCAAGCTGCCCCTCGCGCCGGTCGCCTATCTGATGGGCACCATGATCATCGTCGCGGCGCTCATCCACCTCTGGCTGATCTTCGTGCCGCACGGCGACGACGACGGCGGGACGCCGCTGTGACCGAGGCCATCCTCGGCCTCCTGGCGCTGCTGGGGCTGTCGTTCCTGCGCGTCCCGATCGCCATCTCGATGGGCCTGATCGGCTTTCTCGGCGTCTGGTGGATGCGCGGCCTCGGCCCGTCGATGGCGTCTGCGACGACGGTGGTCTACGAGTCCGGCTTCCAGTACACGCTCTCGGTCGTGCCGCTCTTCATCCTGATGGGCAACTTCGTGACACGCGCCGGCATGTCGAAGGAACTCTACCGCGCCGGCTACACCCTCGTCGGCCACTTCCGCGGCGGCCTGGCGACCGCGACCGTGCTGGCCTGCGGCGGCTTCGGCGCCATCTGCGGCTCGTCGATCGCGACGGCGGCGACGATGACCAAGGTCGCCTATCCATCGATGCGCGACCACGGCTATTCCGACAAGCTCGCCGCCGGCACGATCGCCGGCGGCGGCACCCTCGGCATCCTGATCCCGCCGTCGACGGTGATGGTGATCTACGGGATCATCACCGAGACCAACATCGGCCGGCTGTTCGCCGCCGGCGTGTTTCCGGGGCTGATCGCCGTCCTCCTGCTCTGCCTTGCCGTTCAGTACATCACCTGGCGCGACCCTGCCGCGGGGCCGCGCGCCGAACGAGCGACGTGGCGCGAGCGCTTCCAGGCCCTGACGGACATCTGGGCGGTCGCCGCCCTGTTCGTGGTGGTCATGGGCGGCATCTACGGCGGCGTGTTCACCGCCACCGAGGGTGCGGGCATCGGCGCCTTCGGCGCCTTCCTGTTCGCCCTGTTCCGGCGCGCGCTGACGCCGCACGCGCTCTTCGCGGTGCTGGTGGAAAGCGCACGCACGACGGCGATGCTGTTCATGATCCTCGTCGGCGCCCTCGTCTTCGCGAACTTCGTCAACTACACCGCGATGCCGGCCGAGCTGAAGGCATTCGTCATGCAGTACCAGCTGAGTCCGATCACCGTGATGGCCGCGATCTGCGTCATCTACGTGATCCTCGGCACGGCGATGGAAGAGCTGTCGATGATCCTGCTGACGGTGCCGGTCTTCTTTCCCCTCGTGGTCGGCCTGGGCTTTGATCCGGTGTGGTTCGGGATCATCATCGTCGTCGTCGTGCAGATCGGCTTGATCAGTCCGCCGGTCGGCATGAACATGTTCGTGGTCAAGAACATGCTGCCCAGCATCTCGACGGCGACGATCTTCCGCGGCGTGACGCCTTTTGTCATCGCCGAGATCGTGCTGCTCGCGATCCTGGTGTCCTTCCCGGAGATCAGCCTCTGGCTGCCGCGCCTCCTCAAGCTCTAGACGCCATGCGATACCTCCACGATCCCGACGGCCTGCGCCTGCCGATCAAGCTCGACAGCGCCAGCAACGGCGAATACGCGCCGATTCCGCTCGAGCCGGTGCACCGCCGGGCACGCCGGCTGGCGCTCGAGGCTGCGACGGCGAACGCGCGCAGGCTCGGCCTCGACCGGCGCTCGTTCCTGGTCTCGGCCTGCGGCGCGGCGACCTCGCTGCTGGCGATGAACCAGGCCTACGCCGCGGTGGCGCCGCGCGGCTCGTTCTTCGAGCTCGAGCCGGACGCGGCGCTCGACCAGCAGCTGGCACGCTCGTCGCTGGATCGCGGCGAGTTCATCTTCGACGTGCAGGGCCACTTCGTGAACCCGACCGGCGCCTGGCTGAAGCGCCTGCCGCCGGGCGCGCAGCCGCTGCGCTTCTTCACCGAGGGCCGCTGCGAGGCGCACAAGGGCCCCGGCGAGCTCGACTACCTGCGCTGCATCGGCCCCGACCAGTTCGTCAAGGACGTCTTCATGGACTCGGACACCGACCTCATGGTGCTGTCGTTCGTGCCGTCGACGCGCGAGGGCGAGCCGCTGACGATCGACGAGGCGGCCGCCACGGCGCGCATCGTCGAGCAGCTCGACGGCACGCACCGCCTGCTGCTGCACGGGCGCGTCAACCCGAACCAGCCCGGCGACCTGGAGGCGATGGACGAGCTGGCGGCGCGGCATCGCATTGCGGCCTGGAAGACGTACACCCAGTGGGGACCCGACGGCATCGGCTTCTTCATGGACGACGAGCCGGGCCTCAGGCTCATCGAGAAGGCGCGCTCGCTCGGCATCCGCAACATCGCCATCCACAAGGGCCTGCCGTTCGGGCCGAAGTCGTACGAGCATTCGACCTGCGTCGACATCGGCCGGGTGGCCAAGCGCTACCCCGACGTCAACTTCCTCATCTACCACTCGGGCGCCGTGACCGACCGGCCCGAGGGCCCGTACGACCCGCGGCGGCGCGACGGCATCGATGCCCTGGTGACGAGCCTGCGCGAGAACGGCCTCGGCCCCGGCTCGAACGTCTACCCGGAGCTCGGCTCCACCTGGCGCCTGGCCATGCGCAACCCGGACAGCGCCGCCCACACCATCGGCAAGCTGGTCCGCTACTGCGGCGAGGACAACGTGCTCTGGGGCACCGACTCGATCTGGTACGGCTCGCCGCAGGACCAGATCCAGGCCTTCCGCACCTTCCAGATCGCGCCCGAGCTGCGCGAGCGGCACGGCTACCCGCGGATGACGCCGGCCCTGCGCGCGAAGATCTTCGGCCGCAACGCGCTGAAGCTCTATCCCGTCGATGCGGCGGCGTTGAAGAAGCACGTGCGCGGCGACCGGGTGACGCGGGCGCGCGAGGCGTACCGCGAGCGTCCCGATCCGGCCTTCGTCAGCTACGGGCCGAAGACACAGCGCGAGTTCGAGAACCTGCTCAGCCGCGGTCGAGCCCGCGCAGCGGCGCCGAGCGGCCGCCGCGCGGTCACGCCGGGTCGTACGGCCCGAGCGTGACGAACACGCCGCCCTGCAAACGCGCCGCCGGATCGCCGGCGTCGCCGACCGGCTCGCGCGCCTCGAGCGCGGCCCGGAACGGCTCCGACGAGTCCTGCGGCCGGAAGCCGAGGTGCCGGGCCGGCGTGTTGTCCCACCACGTGCTCGTGTTGTCGCTCACGCCGTAGACGATGCTGCAGCCGACGACCGGCGCCGTGAGCGATGCGACGACGAGCCGCTCGAGGTCGTCGTAGCTGAGCCAGGTCGCGAGCATGCGGCGGTTCGTCGGCTCCGGGAACGACGAGCCGATGCGCAGGCAGACGCTCTCGACGCCGTAGCGGTCGAAGTAGAAGCGGGCCAGGTTCTCGCCGAAGGCCTTGCTGAGGCCGTAGTGGCCATCCGGCCGCATGGGCGCCAGCGCCGACACGACCTCGTCCTGCCGGTAGAAGCCGGTGACGTGGTTGGAGCTGGCGAAGACGACGCGGCGCACGCCGTGCTGCCGTGCCGCTTCGTAAAGGTGGTAGCTGCCGACGATGTTGGCCTGCAGGATCGGCTCGAACGGGCCGTCGGTCGAGATGCCGCCGAGGTGGACGACGGCGTCGACGCCTTCGAGCATCTCGCGCACCGCTGCCGCATCCTGCAGCGCGACCCGCATCACCTCCTCGCCGGGCCCGGCCGGGGCGAGCTCGGCGATGTCGCTGACGCGCAGCACATGGCAGAGCCGCTTCAGGCGCGGACGCAGCACGCGGCCGAGGCCGCCGGCGGCGCCCGTGAGGAGCAGGCGGTGAAAGGCGAACGGGGCAGCAGGGGCGTTGGACATGTCGGCGGCGGCGGCTGGGCCACGGCCAGGGTCAGACCCGATGCCCACAATCGTCAGTCGTCATACAACGCATGCTACCGTTCCGAGCTTCGATGTCAACGACGCACCGCCTGGGCTTTGCACCGGCCACGCTTCCCGCCACCCCGGACGCCTTCGTCCCGCCGCGGCGTCGGCCGCGCGGGTTGGCGCACGAGCTCGTCGAGTCGCTCGGCCGGCAGATCCGGGACGGCCGGCTGAGCGCCGGCGCCAAGCTGCCCACCGAGGCTGCGTTCACGGCGGAGTTCCAGGTCAGCCGCAGCGTCGTCCGCGAGGCGATTTCGAGGCTGCAGACCGAGGGGCTGGTCGAGACGCGGCACGGCGTCGGCACCTTCGTCGTCCGCCGACCGGAAGGCTCGGCGTTCCGGATCGGCCCGGCCCAGCTCGCCACCCTGCAGGACGTGATCGCGATGCTCGAGCTGCGCATCGGCGTCGAGGTCGAGGCGGCCGGGCTGGCGGCGCAGCGGCGAAGCGTGGACAACCTGCGCACCATGCGCGACAAACTCGACGCGTTCACCGCCGCGCTCCAGGAAGGCCGCGATGCGGTGAGCGCCGACTTCCAGTTCCACCTCGAGATCATGCGGGCGACGCAGAACCCGCACTTCGCACAGTTGCTGCTGACGCTCGGCACGCCGATGATCCCGCGCTCGCGTCTCGACCCCCCGGTGGCGCTGGATGTGGAGCGCCAGAACTACCTGCGCCGCGTCCATGCGGAGCACGAAAGCATCCTCGACGCCATCGCCGGCCAGGACGCCGACGCCGCCCGCGCGGCCGTGCGTACCCATTTGGCCAACAGCCGCGAGCGGCGCCGCCGCTCCATGGGGGCGGGCGGCTCGATCAACCAATGATGTCAGACAACTAACGACTCACCATGAAGCACTTCAGCCGCCTCGTCCTCGTCGCCGCCGCCAGCCTGGCCGCCCTGCCCTTCACCGCCTTGGGTGCCTACCCCGAAAAGCCCATCACCCTGGTCGTGCCGTTCCCGCCCGGCGGCTCGACGGACATGATCGCGCGCACCCTCGGCGCCAAGCTGCAGGAAAAGCTCGGCCAGACGTTCATCGTCGACAACCGTGCCGGCGCGACCGGCACGATCGGCATGGGCCAAGTCAAGCGCGCGGCCCCCGACGGCTACACGCTCATCGTCTCGTCGCTCGGCCCGTTCGTGATCGCGCCGCACCTGATCAAGAACGTGCCCTACGACATGGCGAAGGACTTCGACCTGATCACGGTCGCGGTGCAGGCGCCGAACGTCCTGGTCGTGCCGGCGGCATCGCCGTACAAGAGCGTGGCCGACGTGCTGGCGGCGTCCAGGAAGACGCCCGGCAAGCTGACCTTCGCGTCCTCCGGCAACGGCTCGTCCGACCACCTCACGGCCGAGCTGTTCTGGCAGAAGACGGGGACGAGCGGCGTGCACGTGCCGTACAAGGGCGGCGGGCCGGCGATGAACGACCTGCTCGGTGGCGTCGTCGACGCCTCGTTCCAGAACATCAACGCCGTGGTGCAGCACGTCGCTTCCGGCAAGCTGCGCGCGCTCGCCATCACCGGCGACAAGCGCTCGCCCCTCTTGCCGCAGGTGCCGACGCTCGGGGAATCGGGCGCCAGCGGCGTCGACGTGTACTCGTGGCAGGCGGTCGCCGCGCCGAAGGGCCTGCCGGCCGACGTCAAGAAGACGCTGCACGCGGCGATCGTCTCGGCGCTCAACGACCCGCAGGTCAAGCCGCGGCTCACCGACCTCGGCTTCGAGATCGTCGGCAGCACGCCGGAGCAGTTCACCGCCTTCCAGGCCGCCGAGTTCGCGCGCTGGAAGACCGTCATCGAGACCGGCAAGATCACCGCCGACTGAGCCGGGCGATGAGCTCGAGCCCCGTCGTCCGCAGCCTTCGCGTCGTGCCGGTCGCCGGTCGCGACGCGATGCTGCTGAACCTGAGCGGCGCGCACGGCCCGTTCTTCACGCGCAACATCGTCATCGCGACGGACAGCGCCGGCCACACCGGCGTCGGCGAGGTGCCGGGCGGCGAGAAGATCCGTGCGACGCTCGAGGAAGCGGCCGCGCTGGTCGTCGGCCAGCCGGTGGGCGACGGGCAGCGCATCCTCGGCGAGGTGCGCCGGCGCTTCGCCGACCGCGACGCCGGCGGGCGCGGCCTGCAGACCTTCGACCTGCGCACGACGATCCACGTCGTCACCGCCATCGAGTCGGCGCTGCTCGACCTGCTCGGCCAGCATCTCGGCCTGCCGGTGGCGGCGCTGCTCGGCGAAGGCCAGCAGCGCGAGTCGGTCGAGATGCTCGGCTACCTGTTCTACGTCGGCGACCGGCGCGGCACCGACCTTCCCTACGCGAGCGACGAAGGCGCCGCGGACGACTGGCTGCGCCTGCGTCACGAGCCGGCGCTGACGCCCGAGGCCATCGTCCGCCTCGCCGAGGCGGCCTATGCGCGCTACGGCTTCAACGACTTCAAGCTGAAAGGCGGCGTGTTCGCCGGCGAGGCCGAGGTCGAGGCGATCCTGGCGCTGCACGAGCGCTTCCCCGAGGCGCGCGTCACGCTCGACCCGAACGGGGGCTGGCTGCTGCAGGACGCGATCCGCCTGATGCGCGACCTGCACGGCGTGCTCGCCTATGCGGAAGACCCCTGCGGCGCCGAGGAAGGCTTCTCCGGCCGCGAGGTCATGGCCGAGTTCCGCCGCGCCACGGGCTTGCCGACGGCGACGAACATGGTCGCCACCGACTGGCGCCAGCTCGTCCACGCGCTCTCGCTGCAGTCGGTCGACATCCCGCTCGCCGACCCTCACTTCTGGACGATGGCCGGCTCGGTGCGCGTGGCGCAGACCTGCCGCGACTGGGGCCTCACCTGGGGCTCGCACTCGAACAACCACTTCGACGTCTCGCTCGCGATGTTCACGCACGTCGCCGCCGCCGCGCCGGGCCAGGTCACGGCCATCGACACGCACTGGATCTGGCAGGACGGGCAATACCTCACCCAGGAGCCGCTGACGATCGTCGGCGGACGCGTCGAGGTGCCGAAGCGCCCCGGCCTCGGCATCGAGCTCGACATGGGCGCGGTCGAGGCGGCGCACTCGCTCTACCTGCAGCACGGCCTCGGCGCCCGCGACGACGCCGTCGCCATGCAGCACCTGATCCCAAACTGGACCTTCGACCCGAAGCGGCCCTGCATGGTGCGCTGATCGAACGCCGGACGAACGAACCCCTCTCGAACGACCCACACCTTCGCACCGGAGACGCGCATGAGCAGCAAGACGACGACCCGCGGCACGACCGCCCCCGACAGCCGCCGGCGCGCGCTCGCCGTCGCTGTCGCCAGCCTCGCCGTCGGCAGCGGGCTCGGCCTGGCCGCGAGCTCGGCGCAAGCGCAGGCCTGGCCCGGCAAGACCATCCGCATCATCGTGCCGTACACGCCGGGCGGCTCGTCGGACATCATCGCCCGGGCCATCGCGCAGCCGCTGCAGGACGCGCTCAAGCAGACCGTCATCGTCGAGAACAAGCCGGGCGCGAACGGCAACACCGGCACCGACTTCGTCGCCAAATCGCCGGGCGACGGCTACACGGTGCTGCTCTGCGACGTCGGCGCGCTGGCGATCACCGGCTCGGTGTACTCGAAGCTCCCCTTCGATCCGGGCAAGGACCTGAAGGGCGTGACCATGCTGGCGTATTCGCCGCACATGCTGGTCGTGCATCCGTCGGTGCCGGCGAACAACCTGAAGGAGCTGGTCGCGCTGTCGCAGAACGGCAAGCTCGACTTCGCCGTCACCGCGATCGGCAGCGCCCCGCACCTGGCCGGCGTCGCCGTCGAGAAGGCGACCCAGGCGAAGTGGCAGTACATCCCGTACAAGGGCGGCTCGCAGGCGATCGCCGACACCGTCGCCGGGCAGACGCACGTGCTCATGAACGGCATGCTGGCGACGCTGCCCTTCGTGCAGTCCGGCAAGCTGAAGGTGCTCGGCGTCTCCAAGGCGACGCGCGTGCCGCTGCTGCCGAACGTGCCGACCATCGCCGAGCAGGGCGTGCCGGGCTTCGAGTCGGGCACCTGGCAAGGGCTGCTGGTGCCGGCCGGCACGCCGAGCGACGTCGTCGCGCGCCTCTCGGCCGAGCTGACGCGGATCATCCGCTCGCCCGAGGTGCGGCAGCGGCTGACGGCGCAGGGTGCCGAGGTCCACACCATGACCCCGGCCGAGTTCGCCACCTTCTTCTCGCGCGAGCAGAAGCGCTGGGCCACGGTCGTGGCGAGCGGCGGTGTCAAGATCGACTGATACCGTCGCCGCCCGACGGCCGAACGACGAGGACTGCACCAGCATGACGCCGACCGAACCCTATCGCCCCTTCCCCAACGCCTTCCGCCAGCGCCTGCGCGCCCGCGAGACGCTGATCGGCTGCTGGTGCTCGCTGGCCAACCCGATCACGACCGAGATCCTCGGCGTCGCCGGCTTCGACTGGCTGCTCCTCGACGGCGAGCATTCGCCGAACGACGTCACCACCTTCATCCCGCAGCTCATGGCGCTGAAGGACAGCGTCAGCGCGCCCGTGGTGCGACCGTCCTGGAACAACCCGGTCGAGATGAAGCGCCTGCTCGACGCCGGCTTCTACAACTTCCTGATCCCCTTCATCGAGACCGCCGACGACGCGCGTCGGGCGGTGGCGGCGACGCGCTATCCGCCGCAGGGCATCCGCGGCGTCTCGGTTTCGCAACGGAGCAACCGCTTCGGCACGGTCGCCAACTACTTCCGCGACATCAACGAGCAGATCGCGGTCATGGTGCAGATCGAGAGTCGCAAGGGCCTGGCCGCGGCGGCGGAGATTGCCGCGGTCGACGGCGTCGACGGCATCTTCATCGGGCCGGCCGACATGTCGGCCGCCGTCGGCCACCTCGGCGACGCCAACCACGCCGATTCGCAGGCCGCCATCGCCGGCGTGTTCGACGCCGCGAAGA
This sequence comes from Caldimonas sp., assembly GCA_036263655.1. Classification (GTDB taxonomy): domain Bacteria; phylum Pseudomonadota; class Gammaproteobacteria; order Burkholderiales; family Burkholderiaceae_C; genus Schlegelella_A. The sequence continues at coordinate 34,916 of DATAGP010000064.1, forward strand.
AGGCGGGCAAGCCGATCGGCATCCTGGCGCCGGTGGAGGCGGACGCGCGCAAGTACATGCAGATGGGCGCGACCTTCGTCGCCGTCGGCAGCGACCTCGGCGTCTTCCGCGGCGCCACGCAGGCGCTGCGCGACAGGTTCGCCGCGCCCGCCGGCGCCTAGGGCGAGCCGACCTTCACCCGCTCTCCGGCGAGCGGGGTGTGGGCCGTGGCCGTTCTTGCGGTGCCGACACGAGCTCCAGCACCTCGTCGCCGTTCGCATCGATGCTCCCGGTCGACTGCCAGCCCAGGTGCCGGTAGAAGCCGTGCGAGCGCGTGCGCGGATCGGCCGAGCAGCCGAGGTACAGCCGGGCGTGTCCGGAGCGCGCGAGGTGCTCGACGACGAGCCCGAGCAGGTGCTTGCCGATGCCGCGGCCCTCGTGCTCCGGCAGGAGGGCGAGGACCACCACTTCGCCGCTGCCCGTGTCCCCGAAGCAGTAGCCGACGATCGCCTCGCCCTGGGTGCAGACATAGCCCGGCAGCAGGCCGGAGCGGACGTCGCCGCTCCACGATGCCTCGGTGATGCCCATCGCCGCGAGGCGGTCTGCGGGAATGGCGTTCTCGCGCGTCCGGCCGCGCAGCTCGATGCACTCGGGCACGTCCTCGGGGGTCGCGGCGCGGTAGGTGGGCTGCATCGACTTCATGTGTGTCAACCCGGCCGCCGTTCAGCGATCGTTCCAGCGCAGCGTGAGAACGGTCGAACGCGATTCGCAGTGCCAGCGGTGGAACAGGCCGGCGCCCCAGGCGGCGTAGTCGCCATGGCGCTGCAGGGTGACGCTCTGCACGGCGGCCACCGGGAAGTCCGCGGTCTCGCAGAACTCGATGCGGAACCGGGAGCCGACGCTCACCAGGATCGAGACCGTGCGACCCTCGCTGACGGGCTTGGCGCTGCCGCTGTCGTGGCCCGCCGGATGATCGAACCACTTGACGCAGAGCCCGCTCACCGGCTGCTGTTGCGCAACGTAGAGCAGGTCCGAGTCGGCGGCGCGGGCCCACTCGCTGAAGCCGATGAACCAGCCGGTGCCCTTCGTGTCGGCATCGCCGGCGTTGCCGACCCGCACGTTCATGTCGCCGGCCCGGAACCGCGAGCGCTCAGCCGCGGCCCTCGTAAAGGTCGCGTCCCTTGGCCAGGGCGCGGATCTTCGCGTCGGCGATGCCGCGCTTCAGCATCCAGAAGCCGCAGTCCGGGTGGATGTACTTCACGCGACCCTCGCCGAGCGTCTTCTCCGCGCGCTCGATCGCGCGGGCCACGGCGTTCGCCGACTCGATCTCGGTCGCCTTGATGTCGACGACGCCGAGGCCGAAGCCGATCTCCGGCTTCAGGTCCTTGAAGACCTTCAGCTCCTCGGGCGGACGGTGCGCGCACTCGAGGACCACGTGGTCGGCGTGCAGCGCGTTCAGGTAGTTCATGAGCTGGTCCCACGTGCCTTGCTGCACGCTCTGGCCGCCGTAGTTGCCGAAGCACAGGTGCACCGCCGGTGTCGTCTTGACGGCATCGAGGACGCGATTCATCGCCGACGCGGCCCACTCCCATTCCTCGGGGTGGCCCGGGAGGTTGGCCTCGTCGATCTGCACGACGTCGGCGCCTTTGAGGTGGCGCACCTGCTCGGCGAGCACGTCCGCGATGGCGTGCGCCAGGTCGGGCGTGCTGCGGTAGTGGCGATCGAGCAGCGTCTTTGCCAGCATGTGCGGCCCGGTGACCGTGAACTTGAAGGTGTGCGTGGCGAGGGCCGCCGCGCGCTGGCAGGCCTGGGGAAGATCGAGCGTGCCGCTCGAGATCGGCCCGTCGACGACGCCGGGCGCGTGCGTGCGAAAGCGCATCCCGGGCATGGCCCGGTAGGCCATGATCTCGTCGAAGGTCATCTCGTAGCGCACGCCCGCCATCGGCCGCACGAAGTACTCGATCATCCCGTTCGTCTCGGGATGGTTGACGTCGAAGCGGTACAGCTCCCCGTCGCAGACGACGTCGACGCCGGCCTGCTCCTGGGTGGCGATGACGACGCGGGTGGCGTCGAGCAGGCCTTGCTCGGACGGCGTGGCGACCAGCCAGTCGGGCACGGGGTAGGAGCCGACGACCGTCGTCTTGATGCGCGCGCCGCCGGCCGCGCCCTGCTTGCCCCCGCCCTGCGCCTTGCCTCGTTCCGCCTCGCTCATTTCGTCATCTTGATCGAGCGGTCGAGGAACTCGTTGGTGTAAGCCGTCTTCACGTCGAAGGGCTGGTCGAGGCCGATGTAGGTCTTGACCATGTCGTAGTCGGCGGCCATGCGCGCGTCGTCGAGCCAGCCCAGGCCGACGCTCTTCGAGACCTTGTCGCTCATCAGCACCTCGACGAGCGCCCAGTTCTGCATCTCGTTGTCCATCTGCAGCGCGCCGTTGGCCTCGACCAGCGCCTGGACGCAGGGCCGCGGCGCCTGCACGCAGGCGGCATACGCCCTCTGCGTGACCTTCACGAAGTTGGCGACGACGGGCTTGTTCGCCTTGAGGAAGTCGGCGTTGACGATGACGGTGTTGCCGTAGGGGTTGAAGCCGGCGTCCTTCCAGGCCAGGAAGCCCATGTCGTCGCCGAGCTCCCGCTGGAAGATGTGGTGGATGTTGTAGAACGACGTGGTCGCGTCGATCGACTTGGCCTTCAGGGCGGCGAGCTTCGAGTTGGCGTCGATGTTGACCCAGGTGATCGAGGCCGGGTCGAGGCCGTTGGCCTTCGCGAACGCCGGCCAGACGCTGCGCGAGCCGTCGCCTGCGGGGTTGCCGATCTTCTTGCCGGCGAGATCCTTGACGGTCTTGATGCCGGAGCTCTTCAGCCAGTAGAAGCCCTGCGGCGAATTGGCATAGATGTTGTAGACGCCCACGGTGTTGGCGCCCTTGCTGCGGCCCACCAGCGCGTTGGCCAGATCGGCGATGCCCATCTGGTTGGCGCCGGCGCCGACCTTCTGCACGGCCGGGGCCGAGCCGCGGCCCGGCTCGATGTTGAGGTCGATGCCGGCGTCCTTGTACCAGCCCATCTTCTTCGCGTAATAGAAGGGCGCGTGGTCGCCGCCCGGGACCCAGTTGAGGATGAAATCGATCTTCTGCTGGGCCAGCGCGGGCACGGCGGTCAGGCTGGCGGCGGCAAAGCCGGCGGCGATGGCGATGCGGCGAACGAGGTGCATGACGTCTCCTGGATGGAACCTCTTTTCAGTCTAGCAAGGGCGCCGCTGCCGCGTGGAGAGCAATGACCCCGATGCAGGAGCCCATATCATGGCGCGCCGCCCACCCGCGCCGCCCGCCTCGATGACCACCCTCGACAACCGCTGGACGCGACCTTCGCTGGCGGTGATCTCCCACCTGGCGCTCCTGCTCGTCTGGTACCTGTTCGTCAAGTTCGGCAACGTGCCGAAGTTCGTCATGCCGTCGCCCGGCGACACGGCGGCGTCGCTCTTCAACGGCAGCTACAGCTGGTGGACCAACACCGCCGTCACCGCCACCGAGATCTTCGGCGGCTACCTGATCGCGCTGGTCGTCGGCGTGGTGCTGGCGCTGGCCTTCACCTGGTCGAAGCCCCTCGAGGCCTTCATGATGCCGCTGCTCGTCAGCCTGAACATGATCCCCAAGGTCGCGCTCGGGCCGCTGATCATCGTCTGGTTCAAGTACGGGATCGTCCCGAACATGATGATCGCCTTCTCGATCTGCGTGTTCCCGATCCTGCTCACCACCGTGCGCGGGCTGCGCGAGGTCGAGCCCGACCTGCTCGACCTGGTGCGCACCCTGCGCGGCTCGCGCTGGCAGGTGTTCACCAAGATCCAGCTGCCGGGTGCCCTGCCGTACATCTTCTCGGGCATGAAGGTGGGCGCGATCCTGGCGGTGGCCGGCGCCATCGTCGGCGAATTCCTCGGTTCCGACAAAGGACTCGGCTATCTCATGTTGCAGGTCCAGGTGACGCTCGACACCGCGGCGATGTTCATGGCGGTGCTCCTCATCACGCTGCTGGGGATGATCCTCTACGGCGCGGTGATCCTACTCGAGCGCGCCTTCGTCGTTCCCGATGCGCGTGTGGGCTGACCGCATGGCGACGCAACCGTTCATCCACCTCTCCGGCGTCGCCAAGACCTACGGGCGCGGCCCGAAGGCGCACCTGGCGATCTCGAACGCCACCTTCGACGTCATGCCGGGCGAGCTGGCGTGCCTGGTCGGCCCGTCCGGCTGCGGCAAGAGCACGCTGCTCAAGATCCTCGCCGGCCTGCACCCGCACGATGGCGGCACGGTGACGATCGGCTCCAGCGAGGTGCCCTTCGATCCGGCGCGCGACATCGGCATGGTGTTCCAGGCGCCGCTGCTGCTGAAGTGGCGGACCATCCTCGACAACGTCCTCCTGCCGGCCGAGATCCTCGGCCTGCCGATGAAGGAGAGCCGCGAGCGGGCGCGCGACCTGCTCTCGCTCGTCGGCCTCTCGGGCGCCGAGGGCAAGCGGCCGTACGAGCTCTCGGGCGGCATGCAGCAGCGGGCGGCGATCGCCCGATCGCTGGTTCACGATCCGAAGCTCGTGCTGATGGACGAGCCGTTCGGCGCGCTCGACGCGCTGACGCGCGAGAAGATGAACCTCGAGCTGCTGCGGATCTGGAAGCAGTCCGGCAAGACCATCCTCTTCGTCACCCACGGCATCTCGGAAGCGGTGTTCCTCGGCACCCGCGTCGTCGTCTTCACGGCCGGGCCGGCGCGCATGGCCGACAACTTCGAGATCGAGCTGCCGCACCCGCGCTCGCTCGACATCAAGACGCACGAGGCCTTCGGCGTCTACACGCGCCGGATCTACAAGCTGCTCGGCATGGAATAGGGCGTGCGGCGCCGCGCGCAGGTCCGCTCGCCGCGGCATGCGCCTTGCCCGTTTCGACCATGACGACACGCTCACCGATCCTCGTCGCCGCCGCCCTGCTCTGCCTCGCCTCCGGAGCCTCGGGCCAGCCGGCGCGCGGCAACGCGGCGGGCTGCACCCCGCTCGATACGCGGCAGGCCAGCGCGGCAGCGCAGCGGCCGGCGTTCGAGGGGCAGACGCGCGCCTGCGCCGCTCCGGCCAGCCCCGTCTTCGACGTCGCGGTGCTCGCCCGCGGGCTGGAATACCCGTGGGCCGTCGAGCCGTTGCCCGGCGGCGACCTCCTCGTCACCGAGAAGCCCGGCCGGCTGCGCATCGTGTCGGCGAGCGGCCAGATCGGCGCGCCGATCGCCGGCCTGCCGGCCGTCGACTACCGCCGGCAAGGCGGCCTTCTCGACCTCGCGCTGAGCCCGAACTTCGCCACCGACCGGACGCTCTTCTGGAGCTACGCCGAGCCGCGCCAGGGCGGCAACGGCACCAGCGTCGCGCGCGGCGTCCTCTCCGCCGACCGGACGCGGCTCGAGGAGGTGCGCGTGATCCTGCGCGCCCAGCCGACCTACAACGGAACGATGCACTACGGCTCGCGCCTGCTGTTCGATCGCGACGGCCTGCTCTACGCGACGCTGGGCGAGCGCTCGGACATCGCGATCCGGCCGCAGGCGCAGGACCTGTCGAGCCACATGGGCAAGATCCTGCGCATCACGCCCGAGGGACAGGTGCCGCGCGACAACCCCTTCGTCGGCCGCTCCGACGCCCGCCCCGAGATCTGGAGCGTCGGCCACCGCAACGTCCAGGCGGCGTCGTTCGACGCGCGCGGCCGCCTCTGGGTCGTCGAGATGGGGCCGCAGGGCGGCGACGAGCTGAACCTCGTCGAGAAGGGGAAGAACTACGGCTGGCCGGCGATCGCCTACGGGCAGGAGTACTCGGGCCAGCCCATCGGCACCGGCGCCACCGCACGCGCCGGGCTCGAGCAGCCGGTCTACTACTGGGATCCCGTCATCGCACCGTCGGGCGCCGAGTGGTACAGCGGCGAGGCGTTCCGCGCCTGGCGCGGCAATCTCTTCGTCGGCGGCCTCAGGGAACGCGCGCTCGTTCGCCTGGTGTTCGAAGGCGATCGGGTGGTCGGCGAGGAGCGCCTCCTGACCGACCGCGGCCAGCGCATCCGCGACGTGCGGCAGGGCGCCGATGGCGCCCTCTATCTCGTCACCGACGAGCGCAACGGCGAGCTGCTGAAGATCACGCCGCGCAACTGACCCGTCGTCAGGCGACGGCCGCCAGCCCTGGCGGGCGACGCGCGAACCACGGCCGCGCCGCCTCGATCTGCGCGCCGAGCCGGATCAGGGTCGCCTCGTCGCCGTAGCGGCCGGCGAACTGGCAGCCGATCGGCCAGCCCGCGTCGTTCCAGAACAGCGGCAGGGACGCCGCCGGCTGGCCGGTCACGTTGAACGGGTAGGTGAACGGGCAGTAATCGGTGAAGCCGCGGGCCCAGGCCTCGGCGGTCGGCGGCTGCGACGAGAAGTGGCCGATCGGCAAGGGGGGGCCGGCCAGCGTCGGCGTCAGCCAGACGTCGTGGCGCGTGAAGAAGCGGGCGATCGCCCGCGTCTGCCGGCTGAGCCCGTGCAGGGCGGCGATCAGGTCCGCCGCGCTCAGCGAGCGCGCACGCTCGGCGACCGACCAGGTCATCGGCTCGACCTGGTCGCGGCGCGGCAAGGGCCCGCCGGTGGCGCGGGCGATGTTGGCCATCGCGTGCGCACCGAAGACCATCGAGAAACCTCGCTCGAGCGCGGCCCAGTCGCACTCGGGCGACGCTTCGTCGACGTGGTGACCCAGCGATTCGCACAGGCGCGCCGCATCCTCGACAGCGGCGACGCAATCGGGCGCGAGCGGCACGCCGACCGGCGCCGCGCGGGCGAAGCCGATGCGCAGGCGCCCGGGATGGACGGAAGCCTCGGCGAGGAACGGTCGCTCCGGAGACGGCGCGGTGTACGGGTCGCCGAGCGCGGGGCCGGCGGTCGCGTCGAGCAAGGCGGCGCTGTCGCGGACGCTGCGGCTGACGACGTGCTGCACCGACAAGCCGCTGAGGCCTTCGCCGACCTCGGGGCCGAAGCTGATGCGGCCCCGGCTCGGCTTGAGGCCGAACAGGCCGCAGCAGGACGCGGGGATGCGGATCGAGCCGCCGCCGTCGGTGGCGTGCGCGGCCGGCACGATGCCGGCGGCGACAGCGGCGGCCGAGCCGCCGCTCGAGCCGCCCGGCGAGCGCGCGAGATCCCACGGGTTGCGCGTCGTGCCGTAGAGCGCCGACTCGCTGACCGGCAGCAGCCCGAACTCCGGCGAGTTGGTCTTGCCGATGACGACAAGCCCGGCACGCCGGTAGCGCGCGACGAGCTCGCTGTCGTTCGCCGCGACGGCGTCGGCGAAGAGCCGCGAGGCATTCGTCGTGGCCGTGCCGGCGACGCCGGCGAGCAGCTCCTTGACGAGGAACGGCACGCCGGCGAAGGGCCCCGCGGGCGCGCCCGCGGCGAGCGCCGCCCGCGCGACATCGTCGAGCCGCGTCACGACCGCGTTGAGCATCGGGTCGCGGGCCTCGGCCCGCCGCAGCGCCGCCTCGAGCAGCTCGGCCGGCGCGACCTCGCCGCGCCGCACGAGATCGGCCAGACCCAGGCCGTCGTAGTCCTCGTAGTCGTTCATCGCCGGGGCTCCTCGTGTGTCGCGGTCGACCTCGTCAGGGCCGCAGGGGCTGCGCGACCACGGCCTCGAAGCTGCCCGGCGGCCAGTCCGCCCTGGGCATCGGCGCGGTGGTCGAGAGGTCGGGCACGACCGAGGTCGCGAAGCCGGCAGCGTCGAGGGAGCGCAGGTCGATCCGACCGTCGTGGATGGCAAGGCGAACGCCCCCGCGGTCGGCCTCGTACAGCCCGGGGTGGGCGTGCAGGAACGCCTCGGCCTCGGTGCTCGGCCGGCCGGCGAAGCCGTCGACGTAGTGGTGGCCGTTGCGCTCGACGTCGCCGAGACCGAGCAGCGCGACGATCGCCAGGTCCTGCTGGACCGCCAGCCCGGCCTGCGTCGTCAGGTCCTCGCCCGAGAGGAAGAAAGCGCCTTCGCCCTCGCCGTTCCAGCGCCGGCAGCGGGCCAGGTTGACGAGCGACTTGTAGAAGCCCTTGCACGCCTTCGACGACACGCCCGAGTAGCCGAGCCCGCGGGCGCGCACGAAGGCCTCGATCTCGCCGTCGCTCTCGTCGATGACGACCGGCCGGTGCCGGGCGAGCGAGGCGACGCTGCGCGACAGCGCCACCTGCCGCTTGATCGGCTGCTCGATGAAGAGCGTCGCCGCGACCAGCCGCTGCAGCGCCGGCGCCGCCTCCATCGCGCTCCACAGCTCGACGACGGCCTCGACGTCGTCGAACTGCTCGTTGCCGTCGAGGGTGACGTGCAGCGGTCCTTCGATCGCGTCGAGGACGGCGGCGATGCGGACCAGTCGCTCGACGTCGGCGCGCAGGTCGCCGCTCACCTTGAGCTTGAACGCGCGCTGGCCGTAGCGCGCCACGACTTCCTGCAAGGTCTCGGGCAGGCCGTCGTCGACGCGGCTGCCGGCCGGCTGGTCCGAGGCGACGATCGGATCGACCAGGCCGACGGTGTGCCGCGCCTCGATGCTGCGCACCGGCTCGAGTCCGGCGAGGAAGCCGTCGAAATCGAAGTTGCCGAGGTCGGCGAGGATGGGATGCGGGACCATCCCGGCGATGTTGCTGCGCATCGCCGACCAGAAGCTCGCGTCGACCAGGCGGCAGACGGCGTCGAGGACGGCGCGGTCGAGCAGCGCCTGGCCGAAGCCGGCGACGAGCGGCGGCAGGCCCCGCTCGCGCCCGGCGCGCATCTGGCGCCGATGGTTGTCGGCGTGCAGGTCGAAGGCGGTCGACGGTGGCGCCTGGCCGTAGGCCTCGGTCGCGATCTCCAGCGCCTTGCGCAGCTGGTGCCGATTCTGCTCGTCGGTGAGCGCCGGGTCCTTGTCGAACCACTTCGCCGCCAGTGCCTCGGCCGCGTAGCCGAAGCCCTCGCGGCCGTCCTCCAGGCGCACCTGGGCGCGAACGAAGGCCTGCACGCCCTCGGTGACGGTGACGGCACCGAAGCGGAACGGAAGTCGATGCCGATACGGCTGCTCGAACGCCTCGACGCCCAGGACCCGGAGGCGCGGCGCGATCGACGCGGACGCCATGCTCAGGGCCTGCCCACCGTCAGGCGAGCCAGCGCTCGAGGTTCTCGGCCACGAAGGCGTCGTCGGACAGGTCGGCGTGATCGCGACAGACGCGGTCGATGGCCTCGCGCTGCCCCGCGCTGAGCCCCTCGCCCGGGTCGAGGCAGGCGATCGTGCTCAGCAGGCCCTGCCGGCGCAGCACCTCGTGACAGCCGGCGATGCAGCCGTGGAAGTTGTTCGCGACGTCGAAGAAGGCGCTGTTGCAGTCGGTGACGCGGCTGTCGAGCGCGAGCAGCTCGGCGTCGATGGCCGCTCCCGGCCGCTGCGCCGCCGCCTTGCAGCGCTCGAGCAGCTGCACGGCCGAGCGTGTCCACACCGACCAGTGGCCGAGCAGGCCGCCGACGAAGCGCGCGGTCACGGCCTCGCCGTCGCGCATCGCCACGAACGGCGTCACCAGGTCGAGGACGATGTGGTCGTCGTTGCCGGTGTAAAGCGCCACGCGCTTCTCGGCGCGCGCCGCGACCACGCCGCGGATCACGTCGAGCGTGCGGTAGCGGTTGAAGGGCGCGACCTTGATCGCCACCACGTTCTCGATCGCCGCGAAGCGGGACCAGAAGTCGGCGTCGAGGTCGAGCCCGCCGACGGCCGGCTGCAGGTAGAAGCCGATCAAGGGGATCTCTTCCGCGACGGCCCGGCAGTGCTCGATGAGCGCATCGGTGGCAGCGCCCTTCAGCGCGGCGAGGCTGAGCAGACCTGCCTGATAACCGAGGCCCCGCGCCGTGCGCGCCTCGCCGAGCGCCTGCGCCGTCTCGCCGCAGACGCCGGCGACGAGCAGCGGCGACGGCGTCGCGACGAGCCGCTTCCAGCCGCGCGCCTCCTCGGCAGCGATGCGCAGCACGTCCTCGTAGAGGCCGGCGCCGCGGATCGCGAACTGGGTCGTGTGCACGCCGACCGCGAGCCCGCCGGCGCCGGCGTCGAGGTAGTAGCGGGCGAGGGCGCGCTGCCGGCGCGCGTCGAGCCGGCGCGCCGCGTCGAGGGCGAGCGGATGGGCCGGGATGGCCAGGCCTTCGAACAGGCGCGCGCGCACGGTGGCGACGAGGTGGCTGTCCATCATCCGAACTCCGGCCCGGCGAGGGCGAAAAGGGTGGCGTGCGGCTCGTGCGGCGGGGCCGCACCCAGCGTCATGCGCACGAACGGGCGCTGGCGGACGAAGCCGCGCTGCGCCAGCGTGTCGGCGACCGCCGCCGCGCGCACCGGCACGTCGATGAAGACGCGTCCCGCCGTCCGCGCGAAAGTGTGGCCGAGCAGCGTCAGCGCCGCGCCGACGGTCGATGCGACGAGCGGCCCGACCTGGGTCGCGCGCTGGCCGGCCCGCGCCACGACGAAGGCGCTGCCGTTCGCGTGCACCCAGGCCTGGGTCGCACGCCGGCCGAGGAAGTCGCGCAGCAGGGCGGCACGGCCGATGCCGCCCAGCGCTTCCCGGTCGCGGGCGGCGAGGGCGTCGAGGTCGTCGGGGCGCGCGACGCGGACCTCGTCGTCGCCAGTCGCGGCGGCCCAGCCCTCGCCCTCCCAGCGCTCGAAGGCGAAGCCCGGCGCGAAGCCGAGCTGGCCGTAGACGCCCTGGCCGGCCGGGGTGGCGTCGAGCGTCGGCGTCAGGCCGGCCTCCTGCAGGTGGCGGATGCACTCGCCCATCAGCCGCGAGGCCAGGCCGCGGTGCCGCCACGCCGGATCGACGAGCACCATCGAGATCCAGCCCGCACCGCCGTCGTACGGCAGGGCCGCGGCGGTCCCCACCAGGCGGCCGAGCTCGTCGCGGCAGCCGACGGCGTGACCGTGCGCGATGAAGAAGCGCCAGTCGTCGAGCGTCTGGTTCCATCCGCTCGCCGCCGAGAGGGCCAGCCCGCCCTGGGCATCCGAGGACGCCAGCTTCGCGATCGGCGCGACCTCAGAACTTGCCATCGCGCACTTCGAACTTCGTCGGCTTGTTGAAGCTCGCGCCGCCGCGCTTCACCCAGTCGGCGACCCAGTCCAGCATCGGCCCGAGCGGCACCTGCGGGTAGCCGAACAGGGACGAGGCGAGCGTGGTGTCCGAGAGAAGCGCGGTCGGCGCCTCGCTGCCGGTGATCTCCGGCTCGATCCCCATGCGCTCGCCGAGCGCATGGGCGAGCGCGCGCACCGAGAGCGTCTCCGGCCCGGTGCAGTTGATCGGCGTCGTCGGCGTGGTGCAGTGCCGAAGGCAGCGCAGGACCTGCGCGTTGGCGTCGCCCTGCCAGATGACGTTGACGTGGCCCATGGTCACGTCGACCGGCTCGCCGCGCCGGACCTTGCCGGCGATGTCGACGAGAACGCCGTAGCGCATGTCGATCGCGTAGTTGAGGCGGATGAGCCGTCCGGGCGTGCCGTGCTTGCCGGAGAAGTGCTCGAACATGCGCTCGCGGCCGAGGCAGGACTGCGCGTACTCGCCGACCGGCCCCGGCATCGTCGCCTCGCTGGCCGAAGGCTTGCCGAGCGTCGTCAGCGGATAGATGTTGCCGCTCGAGAAGGCGACGATGCGCGACGCGCGGAAGGTCTCGGCGACGAGCGCCGGCACGTGCGTGTTCATGGCCCAGGTCAGCGACGGGGTGCCGCTGGCGCCGAACTTGTGGCCGGCCGCGAAGACCACGTTCGGCACGCGCGGCAGCGCCTCGAGCGCGGCCCGGTCCAGGAGGTCGCAGGCGATCGTCTCGACCCCGTTCTCCTCGAGCTCGCGGCGCACGTCGGGCTCGCTGAAGCGGGCGACGCCGAGCACCCGCTTCGACGGCGCGGCGCGCTTGGCCAGGCGCGCCAGCGTCGGACCCATCTTGCCGCCGACGCCCAGGATGGCGATGTCACCCTCGACGGCGGCGAGATCGTCGACGAGGGTGCGGCTCGGCCGGGTCAGGAAGTCGTCGAGGTCGGCGACCGACGCGAAGCGCTCGGGCAGGGAAGAGGGGTCGAGGTGGTCCACGCGCGTTACCGGCTGGGGGGTCGAGGCCAGTTTAGCGGCGCGCCTCGGCACCGCGGGCGACCTCGCGCCCGGCCTGTGGATACTCTCGACCTCTCGCGACTTGGCACGAGAGCAGGCATGGCCGAGAAGATCGTCCGCATCGGCGGCGCGTCGGGGTTCTGGGGCGACAGCATGATCGGGGCGCCGCAGCTCGTCGCCTCGGGCGGCATCGACTACCTCGTCTTCGACTACCTCGCCGAGACGACGATGGCGATCCTCGCCGCGGCGCGCGCCAAGAAGCCGGAGCTCGGCTACGCGACCGACTTCGTCGAGGTCGCCATGCGCTCCGTCATCCGCGACGTGGCGGCGCGCGGCATCAAGGTGGTCAGCAACGCCGGCGGCATCAACCCGCGCGGCTGCGCCGAAGCGCTGGCGCGCCTCGTCGAGGCGAACGGGCTGGCGCTGAAGATCGCGGTGGTCGAAGGCGACGACGTCAGCGACGGCTGGGCCGAGCGCGTCGCGGCCGGCGCGCGCGACATGTCCAGCGGCGAGGCGCTGCCCGCGAAGGTGCTGAGCGCCAATGCCTACCTCGGCGCCCTGCCGATCGCGGCGGCGCTCGCCGCCGGCGCCGACATCGTCGTCACCGGCCGGTGCGTCGACAGCGCCGTCACGCTGGGGCCCTTGATGCACGAGTTCGGCTGGCGGCCCGACGACTTCGACCGCCTCGCCGCCGGCAGCCTGGCCGGGCACATCATCGAGTGCGGCTGCCAGGCGACCGGCGGCCTGTTCACCGACTGGCAGGACGTGCCCGACTGGCCCGGCATCGGCTACCCGATCGTCGAATGCCGCGGCGATGGCACGTTCTCCGTCACCAAGCCGGCGGGGACCGGCGGCGTGATCCTCCGCGCCGCCGTCGCCGAGCAGCTGCTCTACGAGATCGGCGACCCCGCTGCCTACGTGCTGCCGGACGTGGTCTGCGACTTCCGCGAGGTGACGATCGAGCAGGAGAGCGAGCACCGCGTCCGCGTCGGCGGCGCGCGCGGCCGCGCGCCGCCGGACGACTACAAGGTGTCGGCCACGGTCATGCAAGGGTTCCGCGCCGCCGGCAGCCTGGTGATCGTCGGCATCGATGCGGTGGCGAAGGCCGAGCGCACCGGTGCGGCCATCCTCGCGCGGACCCGCAAGCTGCTCGCGGCCGCCGGCTTCGCCGACTTCGCCTCGACCCACGTCGAGGTGATCGGCGCCGAGAGCTCGTACGGCCCGCACGCGGGGACACGATCGAGCCGCGAAGTCATGCTGCGCGTGGTCGCCGACCATGCCGACCGGCGCGCGCTCGAGCTGTTCGCGCGCGAGATCGCGCCGGCCGGGACCTCCTGGTCGCCGGGCACCACCGGTCCCGGCGGCGGCAGGCCGAGCGTGTCGCCGCTGGTGCGGCCGCTGGCGATGCGCCTGCCGAAAAGCGCGGTCGACGTGAGCTTCACGCTCAACGGCGCGCGACACGAGGTCCGGATCGCGCGCCATGGCGGATGCGTCCCCGCGGGCGGCGACCGCGACGATGCACCGACGCCGGAGCCCTGGCCGGGCGACACCGAGGACCTGCACACGGTGCCGCTGATCCGCCTGGCCTGGGCCCGCAGCGGCGACAAGGGCAACCTCGCCAACGTCGGCGTCGTCGCACGCCGCCAGGAGTGGCTGCCGCTGCTCTGGAACCGTCTCACCCCCGAGCGCGTCAAGGAGTGGCTGGGTCACGTCGTGCTCGGCGAGGTCGAGCGCTTCCACCTGCCGGGCATCGGCGCGATCAACTTCCTGCTCCATGACGCGCTCGCCGGCGGGGGCCCCGCGTCGCCGCGCCTCGATCCCCTGGGCAAGGGGATGGCGCAGATGCTGCTGTCGATGCCGGTCAGCGTGCCGGCGTCGATCGCGCGCGAGAACGACAGGGGTTAAGAGCCCGACCGGGTTTCTCCCGATGGGCGCAGGCCGTCGGCTTGCCGAACCGGGGTGCCGGCCGACGCCGGCCCGAACGATCCCCTCAGGAGACATGATGATTCTTGCGCGCAATGCGGCGGCCGCTCTCTTCGCGTCCGCCATCGGCATCGGCCTGGCTGCCTGCGGCGGCCGCAGCGACGACGACGACGGGCCGCTCGCCGGCACGACGGTCCAGACCCTCTCCAACCGCGCCGACCTCATCGCCGGCGGCTCGGCGCTCGTCGAAGTGCGGCTTCCTGCCGGAGCGCAGGCGTCCCGGCTCAAGGTCGACGTCGACGGCGTCGACGTCACGCCGGCATTCGTCACCCGACCCGACGGGCGGACCGTGGGCCTGGTCAGCGGCCTGAAGGTCGGCGACAACAACCTGAACGTGACTTCGACCGACGACTCGTTCGCCGGAGCACGGCTGGTGGTCACCAGCCATCCGCGCGGCGGGCCGGTGCTGCTGTCGTCGCAGATCACGCCGTACGTCTGCGCCACGCCGGCGCCGGTCGCCGAAGCCGGCAACACGCCGGGCTCCAACGCCAGCGGCCTGACGACCGCGGCGACCGATGCCCAGTGCAGCATCGCGACCGAGTACAAGCTCTTCTACCGGACCCTGACGCCGGTGACGGCGACCCAGGGCGACGGCGGCTGCTCGTTCGTCCTGCCGGACCCGAGCCCGACGGCCAGCAACCCGAACCCGACGACGCCCGCGAACTCTTGCTTCCAGCCGTACGTCCAGGGCGGCACTCCGGCGGCATCGGTCGCGAGCACGACGACGACCGCGGGCCTGACCGTTCCCTACATCGTCCGTGTCGAGCGCGGCACGCTCAACCGCGGCATCTACGACGTCGCCGTGCTCTTCAACCCGGCCGTGCCGTGGACGGCGACGGCGCCGCAGGCGCAATGGAACGGCAAGGTGCTCTACAACTTCGGGGCCTCGACCGGCCAGCCGCGCCGGCAGTTCCGCTCGACACAGAACTGGGCCGACAACGCGGCCCTGTCGCGCGGCTTCATCGTCGCCGACAACAGCCTGACGGATTCCTCGTCGAACTCGAACCGCGCCCTCAATGCCGAGACGCTGATGATGATGAAGGAGCACATCGCCGAGAACTACGGCGAGATCCTCTTCACGATGGGCAACGGCTGCTCGGGCGGCTCGATCCAGCAGAACACCGCCGCGTCCATCTACCCGGGGCTGCTGGACGGCCTGCAGGTGCAGTGCAACTACGTCGATTCCATCACCACCGGCATCGAGGTGACGGACTGCGTGCTGCTCGTCAACTTCTACGCGAGCCCCGAATGGGCGGCCCTCACCACCGGGCTGTCGCAGGCGCAGATCAATGCCAAGAAGGCCGCCATCAACGGCCACCAGGACCAGCTCGGCTGCCACTCGTGGAACAACGCGTTCGGCTTCAACGGCCGGGCCGGCAACTACGTGCCGACGCTCGTGACCAATGCCGCCGGCGCCATCGCGCCCACCGGCGCGCCGCGCAACAACTGCCAGCTGCCTGCGGCCCTGGTCTACGACCCCGTGACGAACCCGGGCGGCACGCGCTGCGGCGACGCCGACGCGTCGGTCGCGGTGTGGGGCCTGGCGACCGGCACGACGCGCGCCAACAGCACGCTCGACAACATCGGCGTGCAGTACGGCTACAAGGCGCTGGTCGCCGGCGCCATCACGGCCGAGGAGTTCGTGACGCTGAACGAGAGGATCGGTGGCTTCGACGTGAACGGCGTTCCGGCGGCGACGCGCAGCACGGCCGACCTGCCGGCGCTCGACATCGCCTATCGCAGCGGCATCGTCGGCAGCGGCAGGCAGCTCGCCAAGGTGGCGATCATCGACCTGCGCGGCTACGACGACCAGGGCATCCACCACATCTGGCGCAGCTTCTCGGAGCGCGACCGGCTCGACGCCGAAGGCGGCGGGCACGCCAACCAGGTGATGTGGCGCTTCGGCACCGGCCTGACGCCATCCGCGGCATCGGGGCTGACGCTGCAGTCCTTCCTGACCATGGACACCTGGCTGTCGAACCTCTCGACCCAGGCACCGAAGGCCTTCGTGAACGCCGAGCGCACGCAGGCCCAGGTGGTCGCCGGCAAGCCTGCGGATGCGTTCGACTTCTGCTACCTGACCTCCGACACCGCCTTCACGACCAAGGTCACCGACTTCAGCGTCTGCGACACCGACCCGCGGCTGGTGCCGAAGAGCTCGCCGCACCAGGTGGCCGGCGGACCGCGCACCGAGAACATCCTCAAGTGCCAGCTGAAGCCGATCAACTTCGGCGAGTACGGCAACGTCACGTTCACCGCGGCGCAGCAGACGCGGCTCAACGCCGTCTTCCCGACCGGCGTGTGCGACTGGTCGAGGCCCGGCGTCGGCCAGCAGGCGGCCGTCTCGCCGCTGACCTTCAAGGCCGGGCCCGGCGGCGTGCCGCTGCCCGCGGCACCGAGCTCGACGCGCATCTGAGCGAGCGTCACGCTGCAGCGACGCGTGCGGCACGGGTCGATCG
>DATAGP010000065.1:0-1896 GCA_036263655.1 Caldimonas sp.
CGTTCGGCATCAAAGCCGTACGCTCAGCTGCTTGCCGGCCGGGTTCGAGCGAAAATGGGGACCACCTGGGGCCTTGCGGAAACCGGTGCGGCAGGTCCCGACGGGAACCGCTACGGAGATCCAGCGGGGCACAGTTGCCTCGCCGTGGCGGGACCTGCACAGAGCGTCATTGCGATCAAGACAGGTCTGTCGGATCGGGCCACCAACATGGGGCTCTTCGCGGTCGAGGCGCTTCGTCAGCTCGAGAACGCCTTTGGGCGATAAGGCATTCGGTACTGAGCTGACGTCGTGACTTGGCCAGAACCGGCACTCGCTGTCGGGCCTGCTGGCCCGGGAGGTTCGTGATGGTCAGACGTTTCGTGCTCCTCCTTCTGGGGATCGGCGTATGGCCCGGAGTGCTTTGGGCGCAGACACCGCCCACAGCGGCCGAATTGTCGTCCTATCGCGGCCTGCACGCCGCGGCGGCTAAAGGCGATGTGAACTGGGTCCGGCGCCTCGCCCAAAGCGGAGCCGACCTCAACGCCCGTGACGAGAACGGCCGGACCCCACTTCACGTCGCAGCCTTCCAGGGGCATGGGCTCGCCGCACGGGCGCTCATAGAAGCGGGCGCCGATCCCGCCCTGCTCGACAATCAGCGCTACGACGCGGTCGCGATCGCTGCAGTGCGCGACGATGTTCCTACCCTGCGTGTGCTGCTCGCAGCCGGTGCCAGCGCCCGGCTCGTCACCAGTGTCTATGATGGGACGGCCCTGATCGCGGCGGCCCACCTTGGACACGACGCCGTCGTGCGGGAGCTTATCCGGGCGGGCGCCCCGCTTGATCACGTGAACATGTTGGCTGGACGGCGCTGATCGAGGCTGTGATCCTGGGCGACGGCGGGCTGCGGCACGTCGAGACCGTGCGCGCGCTTGTCGAGGCCGGAGCGAGCGCCGACTTGGCGGACCGGGCAGGCATCACGCCGCTCCAGCATGCGCGCTCGCGGGGCTATCAAGCTTTAGTGACAATATTGGTAGCGCGGGCGGCTGGTCGATGGGGCGGAAATCCGGCCTGGTTAAGGCCAAGGTTGAGTGCAGGCCGGACAAGTCGCGCCGGTTCGCGCCCAACCCGGCCATCCAGCACGGCGGGCGGCCCGCTCCAAAGCTGAGGAAGCGGGCTCCCTGTGGGCTGGTTGACCGCTCGCGCCGAAGCGCCCCAGCTCGCGAGTCACGCGAACGCTTCAGGTCTCCACGGTGCGCTCGGCCCTGCCACCAGCGCCCTATTGCCGCGAGGAGACCAGTCGAGGCGCTGCTCGGCCAGCGTGTGACTTCGTCGAGGCTACTCGATCTGCCGCAGTTGACGACGACCTCTCTCGCCCGGTGGTAAACTGTTGCACCAAGCTCTCCAGCCTCTCTGCCTCCTGAGCCAGCGTATGGCTCGCGGCGGTCGTCTCTTCGACCATGGCTGCATTCTGCTGAGTCACCTGGTCCATTTGGTTGACGGCCGTGTTGACCTCCGCGAGCGCAGTCGATTGCTCGTGGGCGGAGGCCGCGATCTCGGCCACCACCCCGTAATGGCGGAGGCTCGTAGGGGCGAGGATGGACGACGAGCTGAACGCCCTACTCGCACAGCTGCGCCCAGATGCGTTTACGGGAATGAACTCCGCTCCTGACTTTCACGGGTCAGAGCAGACCACTCCTGACGCTGCCGAATGGGGACGTGACGGCCTGGACGCCCGGTACCCAAGATCTGCGCAGAGTTTTGCGGCTACTTGGTTGCAGTTCGATGTGCCGCAATAAATCGAGACGTTTGGGATGACGATCTCATCCCTGCGGGGACCGACGCCGTCAGCTTTGGCAGCCGGCTTAGGTCCGAGCACGTCGAGACCCTGCAGTTGTCGAGTAACCTCGTCAGCCCTGG
>DATAGP010000066.1:0-118394 GCA_036263655.1 Caldimonas sp.
GCCGGCGGGAACGCACATTGCCCTGTGACGGGGGTTGCCCGGGCGGTCCGTCGTCGACGCCCGGCGAACCTTTTCTCCGGAGCCCAACATGACCCCAGAAACGTCCGATCCTGCCGCCGAATCGCCTGATGGCGCAGCGCCCGCGGCGGAGCCGATGCCCGCTCCTGCCGCCGAGCCGTCCGCATCGGCCGCGGCCGACGCGGGCCCCGCCGGCATCGCCGAGCCGGCGCAGGGCGCGCCCGTGCCGCAGGCGCGCGCCAAGACGAAGGGCGTCGCCGACCTCGTCTTCCTGATCGATGTCAGCGGCAGCATGGCGCCGTGCATCGACGCGCTGCGCAGGAACATCGAGGTCTTCGTCGACTCGCTGAGCCGCGGCGACGCCAACAACGCGGCGCCGGTCAAGGACTGGCGCGGCAAGGTCGTCGGCTACCGCGACATCGAGTCGGCCGAGCACGAGGGCCTGCCCTGGATCGTCGACAACGAGTTCGTGCGCGACGCGGGTGCGCTGAAGGCGCAGCTCGGGGCGCTGCAGGCCGCCGGCGGCGGCGACGAGCCGGAGTCGCTCCTCGACGCGCTCTACAAGGTGGCCTCGATGGAGGCCGTGCCGAAGGGATCGCAGCAGGAGGACCCGGGCAAGTGGCGGTACCGCAGCGACGCCGCGCGCGTGGTCATCGTCTTCACCGACGCTTCGTTCAAGGAGACTTTGAACCTGCCCGAGGCGAAGGGCGGCTCGCTGCAGGACGTCGCCAACGTGGTGATGGCCAACCGCATCATCCTGAGCCTCTTCGCGCCGAACTTCGAGGGCTACGACCGGCTCAGCCAGATCGACAAGTCGGAGTGGGAGGTCGTCGAGTACGAGGGCCTCAACCCGCAGGAGGCGCTGCAGAAGTTCACGTCCGACCCGGTCAACTTCCGGACCACGCTCAAGCAGCTCGCCGCCAGCGTGTCGCGCTCGGCGGAGACGGTCGCCCTCTAGCGCCGGCAGGTCCGCGCCATCGAAGCCCCCTCCTTCCGCAGCGCGCCGCGGCCATGGCCAAGAAGCTGAAGGTCGGCGACACGATCCGCGGCTACCGCATCACCAAGGTCTTCGGGCCCGGGATGATGGCCATCTCGTACGCGGCGCAGGCGCCGAGCGGCGCCAAGGTCTTCTTCAAGCAGTACAAGTCGCCGGCGCCGACCGTCGTCTGGTACGACGCCTTCCGCGCCTACCAGCAGGAGCTGTCCGCGCGCGTGCGCGACGGCCGCGCCGGCCACTTCGCCGTGCGCCAGGTCGACGCCTTCGAGGAGCGCTGGGGCGGCCCGTGCTATTTCCAGGCCTACGAGTTCGTCGAGAACGGCGCCGACCTGCAGCAGATGCTCGACGCCGAGCGCGAGCGGCACCGGTCGACGCGGCTCGCGCCGACGCGCGAGCCGGCGGTGTGGGCGCGGCACGTGACCTGGGCGAAGGTCCTGATGGCGGCGGTCGCCGCCCTGCACGAGTCGAAGATCGTGCACGCCGACCTCAAGCCGGCGAACGCCTACCTGATCGAGGACCCGACGATCGGCTCCGGCTTCCAGCTGAAGCTCATCGACATGGATTTTTCGCTGCTCGCCGACCGGCGCGCGCCGTGGCACGGCTTCCAGGGCTACGTCGGCACCGACAACTACCGCTCGCCGGAGCACATGACGCGCGGCTCGGTGCCGGGGCTCGCCTCGGACGTCTTCACCTGCGGCCTGATGCTGCACGAGCTGCTCGCCGGCGAGCACCCGTACTGGAGCGACGAGCCGGCCGAGTACGCGAGGAAGGCGATGGCGTTCGGCGCCAGGCCGCCGGCGCTCGTCGGCACGATGCCGGCGCCCGCGCGCAACGCCGAGGTGAGCGCCGCCCTGCATCGCTGCCTGGCGCCGGACCCGGCGGCGCGGCCGACGGCCGCCGAGCTGCGCGCCGTCCTCAGCGGCCGCGGACCGCGGGCCGAGCCGGCGCGCCCGCCTGCGGCGAGCGGGGCAGGTCGGGCGAGCGCGAGCGCGGCGGGTGCGGCGAGCGCCGGCACGGCGGGTTCGGCGGCCGCGGGTAGGTCAGGCGCCGCGGCGACGGGCACGGCGCGTCCGACCGCCGGCAGCGCGGCGCCGATCACCGCCGCCGCGCTCGAGCTCGTCGGCCCCGACGGCCGCTCCCTGCGCATCGGCGTGCGCACGGTGCTCGGCAAGGCGCTGGTGCGCCAGTTCGGGCCCGACGGCGAGTTCTGGGACAACCGTCAGTGCGTGCTCGAGCGCAGCTCGGCGGGCCAGTGGCTGGTCGCGCCGGTCGACGATCCCACCAACGAGACCCTCGTCAACGGCCAGACGCTGGCGAGCGCGCGCGTGCTGCGCGAGGGCGACGTGATCGCCGTCGGCAGGCAGGCCAAGGGCATCGCCAAGATGCCGCTGACCGCGCGCGGGCGCTGACGTGGCCGCGCCCGACGAGAGCGCCCCGGCCGAGGAACCGCCGCCGCCGGCGGCGGCGGCGCCGCCCGACCGCGCCGCGCCTGCCGTCGTCGACGTGCACGACCTCGACTGCGACGCGATCGGCGCCGCCGTCGACGCGCCGGCGATCCGCGCCCGCATGTTCCTCGTCGTGCAGCAGATGGAAGCGCTGCTCGACGCGGCCGGCGGGCCGGCCATGCTGTTCGACGCCGACCGCGACCACGAGGGCGACCGGGCGATCCGCGTCGCCGCCGTCGACGCCGCGGCGCCGCTGTGGATCGTCGGCGACCTGCACGGCGACCTGCTGGCGCTGGAATCGGCGCTGGCGCTGATCGGCCGCAGCGGTTCGGCCGACCATGGCGCCGCGGCGCCGCGCATCGTCTTCCTCGGCGACTTCTTCGACGACGAGGGCTTCGGCCTGGAAGTGCTGCTGCGCGTCTTCGAGCTGATCGTCGAGGCGCCCGGTCGGGTGTGCGTCGTCACCGGCAACCACGACGAGGCGCTCGGCTACGACGGCGTCCGCTTCGCCTCGACGGTGTCGCCGTCCGACTTCGCCGACTACCTGAACGGCCAGCTGGCGCACGAGTGGATCGAGCGCGCCGGCAAGCTGGCCGTGCGGCTGATCGCGCGCGCCCCGCGCGCCCTGTTCCTGCCCGACGGCCTGCTCGTCGTGCACGGCGGCTTTCCGCTCGCCGACCTGCATGCGCGGCTCGCCGAGAGCGGCGACTGGAACGATCCGGCCTGCCTGACGGACTTCGTCTGGTCGCGGCTGCACCCGAAGGCGCGGCGCAAGATGCCGAACCGCTTCTCCCGCGGAAGCCAGTTCGGGCACGAGGACTTCGCCGACTTCTGCGCCCTCGCCACGCGGCTCGGCCGGCCGGTTGCGCGCATGGCGCGCGGCCACGACCACCCGGACGAGCGCTACGCCATCCATGCGGCCTATGCCGCGCATCCGGTGCTGACGACGGTGGCCCTGTCGCGGCGCTTGCCGCGTGAGGCTTTCGGCCCCTACGAGCGGGTGCCGACGCTCGCCCGCTGGGTCGAAGGCGCGCTGCCGCAGGTGCATCGGCTGCACCTGCCGACGGCGCTGATCCATCGCTGCTTTCCGCCGCCTGAAACGGACTCGGCGTCGCCGCCATGAGCGCCGTCGTCCTGCGCTGTCCGAACTGCGGCACGACGCGCGGCGCGCCGGGCGAGTGCGACGCCTGCCACGACGCCGACGTGCGCTACTACTGCAGCAACCATTCGCCGGGACGCTGGCTCGACGGCGTGGCGTGTCCGCAGTGCGGCGCGAAGTTCGGCGAGCCGTCGCGGCCGCCGCCGCGCGCACCGGCGCCCTCGGCGAGGGCACCGTCGCCTGCCGGGCGCACGTCACCGCCGCCGCACTCGACTCGCCCGCCGACACCGTCCTGGCGAGAGACGCGGCCGCCGCCACCGTCGCCGGCGTCGCCGCCGCGCGCGCCACGCTGGCCCGGTCGGCGGACCGGGCCGCCGAGCGACGACGATCGCCCGGTACGCGGCCCGACGCTCGACGAGATCCTGCGCGAAGCGACGCGGCCGCGCCGTATTCCGCCGGAAGCGCCGCCTGCGCCCGACATCGGCCCGGTGATTCGCGGCGTCGGCGGCTGCCTGGTCCGGGCCGTGCTGCTGGCGCTGTTCCTGATCGTCGCCCTCGTCATCGGCCTGTTCGTGTTCGGCGGGGCGCTGCTGCAGATGTTCGGCTCGCCCTACTGAGCCGGCGGCGGGGCTGCGCTGGCGCGCGCCATGCAGCGCTTGTGCCGGTCGTCGACGCGCCGTGCGAACCACTCGGTCGTCAGCGGCCGCGTGATCTTGGGGCTCTGCAGGCGGATGTTCGGGATCACGGCGCGCGGCAGCGGCCGCCGCTCGATCTGCTCGGCGAGCTCGAACACGCGCTGGTACAGCCGGCTCTGCGCGAAGTCGGCGCGGTCGCCCTGCTCGAGGGCCCGGCGGATGGCGCTGTCGCTGATGTCGAGGCGCGGCCCGAGCGAGCGCACCGCCGTCTCGGTGTTGCCAGGCTTGTCGCTGCCCTCGCGGACGAGGTCGCCGTCGAGCGCGAGCGGGATGCCCGAGGCCTTGCTCACCGCGTTCTGGAAGCCCGCATTGCGGCTCGCGTAGCGGCCGGCATTGAAGTCGGCGTAGCGGTAGATCAGCGCGTCGTAGCGGACCGGGTAGTCGAGCAGGTGGGCGATGCCGAAGTAGAGGCCGCCGCGGCGCGTGAAGACCTCGTCGCGGATCGAGCCGTCGACCGGGTACGGGTAGGGCTTGTCCTTCGCATGCCGCTCGGCGAAGTCGATGCTCACCTGCATCGGCCCGCCGGTGCGCACCGGGTTGTAGCCGGCGAACAGGCGCTGGCCGAGCGGCACGCTGCCGATGAAGTCGACGAACAGCTCGCTCAGCTCCTTCTCGGTCTTCGCGCTGTCGATGCGTTCGCTGTAGCTGCGGCCATCCTTCGCGCGCAGCTGCAGCGCCGCGTGCACCAGCAGGCGCGGCACGCCGGCCTGCTCGGCACGGCGATCGATCTCTTCCCAGACGATCTTGGCCAGGCCCGGCACCGTCGGGTCGGCGCGGAAGGTCGACTCCTGCTCGGTGACGGCGAGCACCGCGCACAGGTTCGCCGGGCTCGGGTCGAGGCGCAGGGCAGCGAACGCGGCGTAGATGTCGACGGCCCAGCCGGGGCGGTCGGTCACCGTCGTCGGCAGCAGGGCGACGATCTGCGCCCGCACGTCGGCCGGGCGCGGCGCCGGCCGGACCGGCTGCTCGGGATCGAGGGCGCAGCCGCCGAGCAGCAGGGCCAGGCCGAGCGCCAGCGGCGCGAGGACGGAGCGGGTGCGTGTCATGGGCCGATTCTGCGGACGCCGGCGTCGCCGGCGGTGCATAGGGCTGTGGGAGGAGCCGCCGCCCTGGGGCGCGCGGGACGACGGTCCCACGCACGGCGGCCTCGCGCGCCGACCCCGGCGCGCGCGCGGGACCGGCGCCTCATGCGCCGCGCCCGCCCGCCGCGAATCATCCGCTCACGTCAACGAGACGGCTTCACCGGGAGATCGCCATGTCAGCCACCGTCATTTCCAGCAGCGACGCGGGTCGCTACGCCAGGACCATCGAGGCCTCGAAGCGGGTCCGCTGGGACATCGACCAGGACGTCATCCGCGGCCGCAGCTTCGACCTGAGCCAGAAGTTCCTGCCGGAGGGCCTGTCGCTCGCGGACGAGCTCGACTTCCTGAGCGCCGACGAGCGCCTCTTCTTCGGCCAGGTGCAGGGCCGCACCTACGCCAACATGTTCGCGCTGGTCGAGCGCTTCATCGGCGCCAAGATGCTCGAGCTGAGCCGCGACCACGCGCTCGGCGACCAGATCGCGCTCGAGGCGATGGTGCGACTCACCGACGAGGAGCTGAAGCACCAGGAGCTGTTCCGCCGCGTCGAGCGCCTGGTCGCCGCCGGCATGCCCGAGGGCTACCGCTTCGACGTGAGCGCCAACGACGTCGCCGGCTTCGTGCTCGGCAAGTGCACCTGGGCCGTGCTCGCCCTGACCTGCCACATCGAGCTGTTCTCGCAGGCGCATTACCGCGAGAGCATCGACGCCGCCGAGGGCCTGTCGCCGCTGTTCAAGGACATCTTCCTGTTCCATTGGAAGGAGGAGTCGCAGCACGCCGTCATCGACGAGCTCGAGTGGGTCCGCGAGGACGCCAAGCTCGCCTCGAGCGCGGCGCGCGACGCCGCGGTCGGCGAGCTCATCGAGCTGGTCGGCGGCGTCGACGGGATCCTGCAAGGGCAGGCCGCCGCCGATGCCGCCTACTTCATGCGCGTGATCGGCATGGCGGCCGAGGGCGAGCGCGCCGACGCCGTGCGCGCGACGGTGCTGAAGGCCTACCGCTGGCAGTACATCGTTTCCGGCGCGGTGCATCCGCGCTTCACGAAGCTGCTCGGAGAGCTCGTCGACGCCACCCAGCTGGCGCGCATCCAGGCCGCGCTCGCGCCGCTCGCCTACGCCATGCCGACGCGCCCGGCGGTCGGCGCGCACTGAGCGGCGACGACCTCGCGCAGCGCCTCGAAGCACAGGGGATCGATGGCCGTGCCGACGGTGGCGGCCATGATCTCCAGCGTCTCGCTGATGGGCACCGCGGCGCGGTACGGCCGGTCGGCCGAGATCGCGTCGAAGATGTCGGCGGTGGTGATGATCCGCGTCTCGAGCGTGATCTGGTCGCCGCTCAGCCCGCGCGGGTAGCCGGCGCCGTCGAGCCGTTCGTGATGCGCCCCGGCGACGAGGGCGAGCTCGGCGAAGGCGTCGATGCGCGACAGGATCGCCTCGGTGTGCGCCGCATGGAGGCGCACCGACGCCCACTCCGCGTCGTCGAGCTTGCCGGGCTTGTCGAGTACGGCGTTGCTGACGCCGAGCTTGCCGACGTCGTGCAGCAGCGCGCCGCGCCGCAGCCAGCGGCAGCGCGCGTCGGAGAGGCCGACGCGGCGGGCGATGGCGTCGACGTACTGCGCCACGCGGGCGCTGTGGCCGCTGGTGAACGGGCTCTTGCTGTCGACGATCTGGCCGAAGGCGGCGGCGATGTCGTCGAGGTAGTCGTCGTCGAGGACCACGCCGCCCGAGCCGGGGTCCATGGCGAAGACCGCGGCCTCGACCTCGGCGGACGACAGCGTGGCCCAGAAGCCGTGGCTCTCGGCAACCTTCTCGAGCGTGCGCACCAGGTCGGGCTGGAACCAGCTGCCGGAGCGCTGCCGTGCCTCCTGCAGCGCCGCGGCGCGCCCGCCGACGGTGTGGAAGACGTCGACGACCTGGGCGAGCAGGGCGATGCGCGCGTACAGCGGGATCGCCGATCCGGACACGCTGTCGGGCCGGCCGCTGCCGTCCCAGTGCTCGTCGAGGCCGGCGATGCCGGCGGCAACGCCTTCGCTGAAGCGCAGCTGCCGGGCGATGTCGGCACCGCGCGTGCAGCGCGTGCGGATCAGCTCGTCGGTGATCTGCTTGCCGTTGCGCAGGATGTTGACAAGGCTGCGCAGGCGCCCGGCCAGGCCGGCGTTCAGGCCGGTGTGGCCGAACACGAAGCGCAGCACCTGGGGCAGGCCTTCGCCGACGGTCTTGAAGTCGCGCTTGAAGGCGAGGTCGTCGGTCAGGTAGAGCTCGCAGATGCGCGCCGCGTTGCTGCTGCAGCCGAGATCCTTCAGGAGCAGCACGTAGTAGAGCTCGCGCAGGGCCGGCACGTTGAGGCCGATCTCCATGCCGATGTGCATGCCGATCCAGCAGACGCGCAGGCAGTGTCCCTTCGGCTGGCCTTCGGTGAGGTCGAGCGCATGGCTGAGCGAGCCGATCAGCTCCGAGAACTTCATCCCCGGGATCGCCGGAGCGGCGGTCGGTGCCGAGGCGAAGGCGAACGGGCGCAGGCGGTCCATTGGAAAAACATCGGCGCCGCCGGCGCGGTCTTGAGCGCGGTTACGCGTCTTCCCGCCAGGCGGCGAGCACCTCGTCGCGCAGCGCGTCCTCGCTGCCGCGGTAGCGCGGCGAGAAGTGGAAGGGCAGCACCTTCCGGGCGCCCACGCGCCGCGCGATCGCGCCCGCCTGCGGCCCCGTCAGGTGGTTCTTGCGCGCCGCCTGGGCCTCGTCGGCGCCCCGGAAGACGGCCTCGATGTGGAGCAGGTCGACGCCGCCCAGGAGCGCCGCCAGGCGCTCGACGTTCGCCGGGGTGAAGCGCAGGTCGGTGACGTAGCCGATGCGCCGCCCTGGCACCGTGTCGAGCACCAGCGGCCGCAGCTCGCCGACGCTGCGTCGGCCGGCGTGCGCTCCGTGCCGGTCGTTCCAGGCGAGGTCGATCGGCGTGTCGTCGGGCGCGCCCGCGAGCACCGCCTGCTTGAGCGTGCGCAGCCAGGCGCCGGTCGCCAGGCCCATGGCGGCGATGCGGTCGACGGCGACGCGGACCTGCGCCTTCTCCTCGATGGCGTAGGCCAGCACCGGCATCTCGTGGTCGACGATCGTCGCGTGCACGCGGAAGAGCGGCTCGTCGAGGAGCAGGTGGACCTCGCCAGCGCTCGCGTCGGCCGGCGCTTCGCCGGGGGACCCGTCGAAGCGCTGGAACCCGGAAGCGCTCTCGAAGCGCGCCCGCCGGCGCGAACCGTCGGCGGCCAGCGCGTGCGCCTCGATCGTCATCGGCACCTCGTAGCGGTGGACCACGTTCCAGGTGTAGGCGCGCAGCTTGTGCTCGACCTGCTCGACGAAGCCGGGGCCGCCCCAGAGGACCAGCCGCCGCACCCGGCCGAGACCCAGCGCCAGCAGGTGGTCGAAGCCGGCGAAGTGGTCCATGTGGGTGTGCGTCACGAAGGCGTGCGACACGCGAAGCAGCAGGCGCGGCGCCAGCCGGCCGATCTCGCCGAGATCGAACAGCAGGGCCCGGCGCTCGTCGCGCACGTCGACGACCAGGCCGGGCTCGAAGCCCGACGGGTCGACGAAGCGGGGGTCCAGGGTGGTTCGCACGACGTCCGATTCTGTCGTCGAGGCTCGAGCATCGGCTCGCCGCGCCGCACCGGGCGGCCGCGATGGGCACGCGAGTTGCCCGAGGCCGGCGACATCGGACACGCCCATGCCTGCACTCGACGACACCCAGCTCCAGCAATTGCGCAGCCAGCTCGAACGCCGCCGCCTCGAGCTCCTCGACGAGGTGAAGGCGGTCGACGCCCAGATGTCCGAAGCGCCGAGCAAGCAGCCGCACAACCAGGTCGAGGACCTCGGCGAGCTCGGCGAGCAGCGCATCCGCGAGGCCGTCGTCGTGGCCGAGCAGGAGCGCGACGTCGACGAGCTGCGCCAGATCGCCGCGGCGCAGGAGCGCATGGCGCGAGGCGAGTACGGCGAGTGCGTGGATTGCGGCATCGACATCCCGTTCCAGCGCCTGCAGGCGCAGCCGGCGGCGGCCCGCTGCGTCCCGTGCCAGGAGAAGTACGAGCAGACGCACGACAACGTCGTGCGCATTCCGCCGATGTCCTGAGCGCGGCGTCGGCCGCGACGGGCGGCGACGCGCGTGCCGCGTCAGATGGGCCGGAGCGGGATCTCCAGGCCGTTCGGTACCGTGCCGGCCCAGCTGCGCTCGGCGAGCTCGAACTCGCCGAAGTTGGTGTCCGAGACCTCGGGCACCTGCAGCGTCTCCCAGTCGCGGTCGAGGGCGGCCTCGGCGACCCGCGCTTCGGCGGCGGTCTTCAGCTCGCGCAGGGTGTCGATGATCGTCCCGAGCACCTGCGACGGCTCGTCGACGGCCATGATCTCCGCCTCGGTCAGCGCCCGCGACACGATCTTGATCGGCAGGGCCTCGACGGCGGTCCAGCCGCTCGCGCGCAGCTCGTCGTGCACGACGAAGAGATTGCGGACGACGTGCGTGCCCGGGTCATGGACCAGCAGGCGGGCGCGAAGCTCGGTGCGTTGCTGCATGAGCAGCGAGATCGGCTCCTCGGCGACCGCTTCTCCCTTCGGCTCGATGCGCAGCGCCGGCGCAGTCTCGCCCGGCGCCTTGTTCCGCCACAGGCCGCCGGCGAGCAGGACGAGCCAGCGCAGCGGGCCGCGGCCGGCCTTGCGGGCTTTCGCCGGGCTGGCGCCGGGCGCCTTGCGGGTGCGCGGTCTTGCGGACATGCGGCGGCCTCTGGGGTGTTTCGGAGTACGACAGCATCGGTTTCGGCCCGTGCTGCGGTTTGTTGAGGGCCCGTCTTCGCTGCGCCGTCGTCTTTCCAGGGCGCAGCGTGCGAATCTTGGCGCCCCGGGGCGCGGCCGACGTGCGGCCTGCAGTCCGCGGTCGATTCTGCGCCGGGCCTCTTGCGAAAATGGCTCACCTCGTCCGCGCCCCGACCTCGACCCGATGGAATCCTTCGACCGCATCGCTCCGCCCGGCCTCCGGGCCACGGCCCTCGCCGTGCTCCTGCTGGCCGGCTGCGCCGGCCCGCGCGTCGCCATCGAGGCGCAGGAGGCCTTCGATTCCGCGTCGACCTACTCGCGCACCTATGCCGCCCTCGAAGCGCAGACCTGCGAGGCCGCCCGCCGCGCCCTGCTCAGCCAGGGCTATGTCATCAGCGCCAGCACCTCCGATCGCGTGCGCGGCCGCAAGAGCTTCCAGCCGAGCGCGGACGCGCACGCGGAGATCGAGTTCACCGTCGTCTGCGCCCGCGAAGGCCACGAGGGCCGGCGGACCATCGCCTTCGTGAACGCGGTGCAGGAGAGCTACACGCTGCGCAAGACGAGCAACTCGGCGAGCGTCGGCGTGTCGCCGTTCGGCTCGCTGTCGCTGCCCTTCGGCGGCAGCGAGGAAGCGCTGGTCAAGGTCGGCAGCCTGACGATCACCAGCGCGCCGTTCTACCAGCGCTTCTTCCAGCTGGTCGAGCGCTACCTGGCCGGCGACTCCGGCCAGTACCTGGCGCCGCCGACAGACGCCAGGGCGTCTCCGGCCGCCGGTGCCTCGTCGCCGCCGTCCTGACGCTCGCGCCGAGCCGGCAGCAGGTCAGGCGGTCCTGGCAGCCGCGGCGGAGGCCGCGGCCTCGGCCAGGCGCTTCTTCTCGCGCAGCTGCTTCAGCTGCTCTTCCTCGGTCTTGCGGCGCGCTTCCTGCTGCGCCAGCATCTTCTGGTGCGCGCGTTCCTCGAGGTCGGCCGGCTGCGTCAGCGGGTTGAGGGCCAGGCCGCCGAATTCGCTCGCCTGCGGCTCGCCGCGCTTGCTCTTCAGCTTGATGTTCAGGCGCAGCTCGTTGGCGGAGTCGGCATTGCGGATGGCCTCGTCGAAGCCGATCGCGCCGGCGTCGTAGAGGTCGAACAGGGCGGCGTCGAAGGTGCACATGCCGAGCTCGCGCGAGCGACTCATGATCGTCTTGATCTCGTGGAAGTCGCCCTGGAAGATCTTCTCGGCGATCGTCGGCGTGTTGAGCAGGATCTCGATCGCCGCCGAGCGGCCCTTGCCGTCCTCCCGCCGCACCAGCCGCTGCGAGACGATCGAGCGCAGGTTGGCCGAGAGGTCCATCAGCAGTTGCTTCCTCCGCTCGTCGGGGAAGAAGTTGATGATCCGCTCGATCGTCTGGCTGGCGCTGTTCGCGTGCAGCGTCCCCAGGCAGAGGTGGCCGGTCTCGGCGAAGGCGATCGCATGCTCCATCGTCTCGGCGTCACGGATCTCGCCGATCAGGATCACGTCCGGCGCCTGGCGCAGGGTGTTCTTCAGCGCGTGATGCCAGGTGTGCGTGTCGATGCCGATCTCGCGGTGCGTCACCAGCGACAGCTGCGAGGGATGCACGTACTCGACCGGGTCCTCGACCGTGATGATGTGGCCGGCCGAGGTGCGGTTGCGGTGATCGATCATCGCCGCCAGCGTCGTCGACTTGCCGGAGCCGGTGGCGCCGACGACCAGCACGAGCCCGCGCTTGGTCATCACCACTTCCTTCAGCACCTCGGGCAGCTTCAGCTTCTCGAAGTTGGGGATCTCCGAGGCGATCGTCCGGATGACCATGCTGACGCAGCGCTGCTGCATGTGGACGTTGACGCGGAAGCGCGAGAGGCCGGGAATCGAGATGGCGAAGTTGCACTCCATCTCCTTGGCGAACTCCTGCCGCTGCGTCTCGTTCATCAGCGAGTGGGCGAGCATCCGGGTGACGTCGGCGCCGAGCTTCTGCGCCGTCAGCGGCTTCATGCTGCCCTGCGCCTTCATGCTCGGCGGGAAGTCGGCGGCGACGAAGAGGTCGGAGCCGCCGGCCTGGCTCATGGTCGCCAGCAGCTTGTGCATGTAGGCGCGGGCTTGTTCTTCGCTGAAGGCTGCTGACATGGGGCTCCGGGACGTCGTTCGTGGCGAGCGCGGAGGTTGCCAGCAATCCGCACGGCGAGGGTCACCGCCCGCGGGGAGGAAAGCACACTTTGCGCAGCGTGCTGACGGTCGGCTCAGGGCAGCTGCGGCACGCCGCTGCCCTCGGGCGTGATGGCGATGGCGAGGTCGGTCGCGACATCGGCGCAGGCGAGCGCGAGCTCGCCGCCGTGGTGCACGAAGGCGTGGCTCTCGGTCGGCAGGCCGGCGCGCGTGTCGAAGGCGGTCCAGCGATAGCGTCCCGGAAGAAGGCCGGGGACGGTGATGCGAGCCGGCCGCGGCGCGACGTCCGTGCGCAGCCGGCCGTCGGGGCCGATGCAGTCGTCGCGCAGCAGCCAGGCGATCGCCTGGCGCGCGTCGCCGCAGGCGAAGACGGCGAAGCCCTCCGGCGCACGCGCTTCGTCGTTGAGGTTGCGGCGATGCAGGCGCGGCCAGTCGATCAGCGGCAGGAAGCGGCTGAGGGCGTGCTGCGCCCGGTGCATGCCGGCCGTCAGCAGGTGCGGGTGGCGGTTCGGCCAGCGCATCCCTCCGCCGGCGCCGCCGCTCGCCAGGTGGGCCCACTGGATGTGCCGGAAGTACTCGTCGTCGAAGGCTTCGGCGAGACGCCGGTGCCGGTTCATGAAGGCGTGGATCGGGCCGTGCTCGGAGTCGAAGACGGGTCGCAGGTCCGACGCCTCCTGCACCGCGGCGCGCATCAGCCGGCCGACCGCCCGCGCCGGGGCGACGGTGTCGTGCGGATCGTCGATGGTGCCGAACTCGTACAGGTGGATGTTGGCGAAGTCGAGCCCGGGGTGGCGGAACACCGGCTCGCACAGCGTCGGCCAGCGGATCAGCTCGGGCCCGAAGATCGAGACGGTCTGCAGGTGCGCGCGTCCGTGCAGACGCATCTCGAGCGAGCGCAGGAAGGCGCTCAGGTCGGCAACGAAGGGCGCGCATGCGGCAGGATCGTCGCCGCCGTGCGCCGGGTGCATCTCGTTCCACAGGTCCCACGCGAAGAGCGCCGGACTCGCGCCCCAGCGTCGCGTCGCGAACTCGAGCCGTCGCTTGATCGCGGCGCGCGTCGCGGCGCAGGTGATGAGGCGGCTGCGGTCCTCGCAGGGGCCGCCGCGGGCCCGGTTGTACGGGTGGTGCCGCCACTGGCGCCAGGTGAAGAAGGTGTCGAACGGCGTGAGCAGGACGTAGATGCCGATCTCCTCGCAGAGCGCGAAGAGGTCGTCCCACAGCCGGACCATGTTCGGCGCGAAGCGGCCGGCGGGTTGCTCGAGATAGCGATGCCGGCCCTGCGCGTACTCGAGCATCAGGCGCAGGCAGGTGACGCCGTGCGCCTGCAGCGACTGCAGGTGCGCGCGCACGCCGGCGACGCCGCGCCGGCGGAAGAGCCCCGCCAGGTTGGGCCAGCCGATCGCGTCGTTGTGGCCCACGGGTGTCCAGGCGGCGCCGGCCGAGGTGACGAAGTACGGCACGCCCGGCCGCACCTCGATCCACGGCAATGCCGCGGGCACGTCGACGCGGCGCTGCGTCGCCGCTTCGCCCTGCGTCGCGGCGGACTCGGCCGTGCTGTCGTCGAAGTCGGTGTCGCGCGCCATCGGCCGTTCTGCAGGTTCGTCATCGGCCGCGGGCAATGCGCGGCTTCGGCAAGCGCAGTGCCCGGCGAGGGCGGCGAGCGGGCGAGGGTGTGGCCTGGCTCAGAGCCGCGCGAGACGACCGCCGTCGACGCGCAGCTCGGCGCCGGTCACGAAGCCGGCGTCGTCGGAAGAGAGGTAGGCGATCGCCGCGGCGACGTCGTCGGGCGTGCCGACGTCGGCCGGCGCGATCACCTCGGCACCCGACTTCACGTTGGGGTTCTCGCGCAGCATCGGCGTCTCGATCGCGCCCGGCAGGACCGCGTTGGCGCGGATGCCCTTCGGCTGGCCCTCCATCGCCGCGGTTCGCGTCAGCGACAGCACGGCGGCCTTGGCGGCCGCGTAGGCGGCGACGAGCGGGGTCGTCTCGATGGCGTGGATGCTCGCCACGTTGACGATCGAGGCGCCGGGGCGGCATCTCAGGAACGCCTGCTTGGTGAACCAGAAGGCGCCGAGGAAGTCGACGCGAAGCACGTTCAGGATGTCGGCCTCGCTGTGTTCCTCGATCGGCTTGAAGATCATGATGCCGGCGTTGTTGACGACGACGTCGAGGCGGCCGTAGCGGGCGATCGCCGCATCGACCGCGCGCTCGACGTCGCTCTCGACGCCGACGTCGCAGGTCGCCGCCATCGCCTCGGCAACGCCGGCCTCCCGCAGCTGCTCGACGGCCACCGCGCCGCGATCGGCCTTGTGATCGGCGACGACGACGCACGCACCGGCGGCACCGAAGCGCCGGCAGGTCGCCAGGCCGATGCCGGTCGCGCCGCCGGTGACGATGACGACCTTGCCGGCGAAGCTCACGGCCGCGGCCCTCGCGGACCGCCGTCGCTCTCCATCGCGACCGGCTGGCCCTTGTCGCCGCTCTCGCGCCGCGCCTCCTCGTCGCGCGCGCTCGCTTCCTGCGCGGCCGCGCTCTCGCTCGGCGAATACACGGGCACCCGCAGGCAGATGCTCTGCGTCGGCAGCACGTTGCCCCACTCGCGGATGATCTTGCGGTAGGCCTCGCCGACCGGCCGGATGCGACGGTCGAGGTCGAACAGGCCGAGCGCGTTGACGTTGCCGCGGTCCTCGCGCAGCGCCGAGTCCCAGTCGACCTGGTCGGTGAGCGAATACCACGTGAAGCCGATCACCGGGATGCCGTCGTTGCGCACGCGCAGCACGTTGGCCCACTGCTTCCACAGCCAGAAGACGGCCTCGTCGCCGCGCGGCCCTTCGACGAAGTTGGTCTCGGTGTGCATCACCGGCAGCCGGTAGCGGTCGTAGTACTGCCAGGTGATGCCGTCGTAGCCGAAGATCTCGCCCGAGGCGACGGTGTGACCGTCATCGAAGACCCGGTGCTCGTTCGTGATGTAGTAGTCGTTGCCCATCACGCAGTGCTGCTTCAGGCCCTTGCCGAGGAAGAAGTGGTACTCCTGCCGCGTCATGCCGTTGTCGCACAGGTACTCGTAGACCTCGGAATCGACGCGCCGGCCGTAGTTCAGATCGAGCGACAGGAACCGCTTGGCGTTGGCGATCTCCGCCGGCTTGATCGCCGCCGGGCTGTCGGCGTGGAAGTACTCGGTCGACTCGCTCTGCACGAAGATCGCGTCGGGCCGCACCTCGAGGATCGCCTGCATCGCCAGGACGTTCGCCTTGACGATGTGCTTGAGCGCCGTGACGAAGCCGCGGTCGCTGCGCAGCTGCTCGTTCCACCAGCCGTAGGCCGCCGAGAACGTCGCGCAGATGAACATCTCGTTGACCGGCGTGTAGAGCTGCACCCAGCGGAAGCGGGTCGCGAAGGCGCGCGCGTACTCGGCGAACAGCGCCGGGAAGTCCGGGTTCTGGAAGTTGCCGATCCAGTCGGGCACGCCGAAGTGGCAGAGGTCGACCATCGGCGTGAGGTCGCGGCGGAGCAGCTCGGCGAAGGCTAGGTCGGCGAACTCCCAGTCGTGCCAGCCGGGGCCGAGCCAGGTGCGATGCAGCGGCGGGCCGTAGCGCAGGACGTGGATGCCGAGCTCCTGGACGCAGTCGAAGTCGGTGCGCCACTTCTCGTAGTGGCCGCACTTCTCCATCTCGTCGACGCGCACGCGGCCGCCCTGGATCGTCGGATAGCTGTTCTCGATGCCCGTGGCGAACATGAACGGTGGGATCAACGCGGCTCCTCGTCGCCTCGGCCGAACAGGCCGGTCCAAAGGGTATTACTCGGTCGATCGCCTTGCGCAGCGGGGGGCATCCTTGCCGGGCCCTCCGCTTCCTTGGCCGCACCATGCACTCACTCTCCATCCGCCTGTCGGGCAAGCGCATGTACATCGCCCACCTGGCGGCCCGCCTCGAGTCGATGGAATGCGGCCGGACGGCGATGGACGCGATCGCCTACCGCCTGTTCGCGAGACGCATGAAGGCCGCGATGAGCGACTACCCCGCGGCCCTGCTCGCGGCGCAGCTGGGCCGGGCCTGCCCGTCCGTCGTGCACGCGATCGAGCAGCGCCGCTTCGAGGTCGAGGCGGCCCTGCCCGGCGCCTGCGGCCGGCAGGCACGCGGCATCGCCGCCGCCCTGCTGCGCAAGCTCGGCGTCAAGTCCCGCTAGGCGGCGCCGATCCGCCGCCGACGCTAGCTGCCGGGCGTGCCGGACGGCTGCGCGAGCGGCACGCCGGGGCCGACCGGCCGTCCGAAGTCGGGCCTGCCGTCCGGGCTCCAGCCGAACGGCTGCGCGCGCACGCTGCGCTGCTCCCAGCCGCCGCCGCTGACGTCGATGCCGTGGTACACGATCCAGTCCTCGCGGCCGTCGGGTGAGCGCACGAAGGCGTTGTGGCCGGGACCCCAGACGCCGGCCTCGGGACGCTTGGCCAAGCTCGGCAGGCTCGACTTCACCCATGACGCGGCGTTCAGGATGTCGCCGCCGCGGTAGGTCAGCAGGCCCAGCGCATAGTCGTCGGTCCAGCTGCCGCTGGCGGAATAGGCCAGGTGCAGCGCGCCCTCGCGCTGCAGCACGGCAGGGCCCTCGAGCAGCGCCGCACCGACCTGCTCCCAGGCCTGGTCGGGGGCCGCGATCTCCTGCCGCTCGCCACTGACGGTCCAGGGGTCGCTCATCGGCGCGATGTAGAGCACCTGCGGGAACGGCCGGGCATCGTCGCGCAGGCCGGACCAGACGAAGTACAGCGCGTGCTCGTGCTCGAGCGCCACGCCGTCGATCGCCCACGCGTCTCCCGGCGCGGCGACGCGGCCCTTGAATGCGTACGCGCCCTGCGCGTCCTGCGTCTCTCCTTCGAGGACGTACATGCGATGGGTCGCGTTGCGGCCGTCGCTGGCGGCGAAGTAGACGTACCACCGGCCGCGCAGGTACTGCAGCTCGGGCGCCCAGACCTCGTCGCTCCAGGCGGTGCCCGGCGGCGCGGTCCAGACCGTCACCAGCGGGGCCGTGCCGATGTCCTGCAGGCGACGCGCGCGGGCGATGCCGATCGCCCGGTTGCCGACGCTGCGGCAGTAGTGGTAGTGGCCGTCCTGGTAGACGACCGACGGGTCGGCCGAGCCGCCCGGCCGGGCCGCGGCGACGATCGGGTTGGTGAAGGTGGCGGCGGTCGGTGCGCCGGTGCGCGACGCCGGGTCCTCGGCCGCGCTGCTGCCGCCGCCGCCGCAGCCGACGAGCAGGAGCAGGCCGGCAAGGCAAGCGTCGTGGAAGCGTCTCCTCATGCAGCCGATATCGGCTGCATCCGGGATCCGTGGAGCGGAAGATCGGTGACGGACTGCCGGAGAGTCGCGCTGCTAGCGCAGCTGCCGCTTGCGCAAGCCCTCGAGCGCCTCCAGCGCCACGCGCACGCGCGCCGGCAGCAAGCGCCCTGCCGGATGGACGACGTGGATCGGCATCGGCTCCGGCCGGCACGAGGGCAGCACCTCCCGGAGGGCGCCGCTGGCGAGGTCCTTCGCCACCACCATGTCGGGCAGCTGGCCGAGGCCCGTGCCGAGCCTGAGCGCCTCGAGCAGCCCTTCGGTCTCGCTCACGCGCACCTGCGCCCGCGGCGCCAGCTCGACCGGCGCGCCCCGCTGGCGGAACTGCCACGGGCGGTCGCGCCCGCTCGTCGGCAGACGGAAGACGACCGTCGAGTGGCCGGCCAGGTCGTCGACGCGACGCGGCGTGCCGCGGGCGGCGAGATAGGCCGGACTGGCGCAGAGGACGAGCCCCTGCTGGTCGACGCGGCGGGCGATCAGCGTCGAGTCGCGCAGGTGGCCGATGCGCACGGCGATGTCGACGCCGTCGCGGACGAGGTCGACCTGGCGGTCGCCGAGACGAACGTCGAGGCGCAGGGCCGGATGGCGACGCAGCAGCTCGGCGAGCAGCGGCATGACGAAGGTCTTGCCGTAGAAGACCGGCAGCTCGATGCACAGCGAACCGGCAGGCGCCTCGCGGCTGCCCGAGGCCTCCGCCTGCAGGTCCTCGACTTCGGCGAGCACCCGCTCGCAGCGCGCGAACAGGCGCTCGCCGTCGGGCGTGAGCTTCACCTGCCGCGTCGTGCGGTGGAAGAGCTTGACGCCGAGGCCGGCCTCGAGACGCGCCACCGACTTGGCGAGCGTCGATGGCGAGACGCCCTGCTCGCGGGCGGCGGCCGCGAAGCCGCCGTGCCTCGCGGTGTCGGCGAAGGCGATGAGCTGCTGCAGTCCGTGCATGCCGGTTCCATTGACGACAAAACGTCGTCAATGTTACGGCGCTGGCGTCTCTTCACACACGAGTGGTCGAGGCCGACACTGCCGGCCTGCGCGGTGCAGCTGCGCTGCGACATCAACCTTCCATACGGAGACTCGACCATGCACGTCATCGAACAGACCCGCCCCCAGCCCACCCCGCTGCCGGGCGTCGACCATGCCACCTGGGCCGGCGCCGCCGACGGCCTCAGCGAGCTGTCGCTCTGGCGCCAGTCGCTGGCGCCCGGCGCCTGCACGCCGCCGCACAGCCACGGCTGCGACGAAGTCGTGCTGTGCCTGTCCGGCGCCGGCGAGGTGCACGTCGACGGCGCGGTGCATCGCTTCGGCGCGAACGCCACGATCGTGCTGCCCAAGGGCGGCGTGCACCAGCTCTTCAACACCGGCTCGACGCCGATGGAAACGCTCGGCATCTTCGCCGCGACGCCGGTCTCGACCCGGCTGCCCGATGGCGAGCCGATCGACCTGCCCTGGCGGAGCTAGCCGCTCGCTGCCGAAGCGCTGCGCGCCGCCTGCCGCGAAGGCACGTTCCCGCCGTGCCTAGAGCGGCACGGCGACGACCGTCGTCGGCGCCAGGCTCTCGCCGTCCTTCAGCGTGCCGTCGGCCTGGAAGCGGCGCACGTAGGTATTGGCGAGCACGTGCAGCGCGCCGTCGGCGATGGCGCCGGTCGTCGGCTCGTCGAAGGCGGGGTGGTGATGCGACTGCAGCACCTTCACGCCGACGATGCGCCGGCCGGCATCGCCGAGGCGGATGCGGATCACGCGGCCCGGGTTGGCGACGTTCTGCACGCCGACGAGATCGCCCCGATGCCAGTAGAGGCCATCGATGCCGCCGGTGACGATGCTGTCCGGCTGCGCGAGCCGCTGCGGCGTCCCGTCGGCATCGAGACGGGCAATGCCCGTCGACAGCGCGACGTAGACCGCGCCGTCGGCGGCGACGGCGATGCCGTTGGCTCCGGGCGCCGCCTGGGCCGGGCCGAACGGCGCCAGCGCCGTCTCGCCGGGCCGCAGGCGGTACAGCGAGCCGGCGCCGGAGTCGGTGGCGTAGAGGGTGCCGTCGGGGGCGACGGCCACATCGTTGAGCTGCAGCGCCGCCGGCACGTCGTAGCGCGCCGAGAGACGGTTGCGGGCGAGGTCGTAGCGCAGCACGGCGTTGCGGCGCTCGCCGGTGGTGCCTTCGTCGAAGCCGTTCGTGCTGACCGCATAGAGCAGGCGCCGGCGCGCGTCGACGGCCAGGCCGAGCACGGCGTCGAGCTTGTCGTCGGGATGCGAGAAGTCGCGGACGCGGCCGAGCCGGTCGGCGACGACGATCTTGCGCTGGGCGATGCTGCCGATGAAGAAGCGGCGGCCGTCCGGATCGAAGGCGATGCCCTCGGGAACCAGCCGCGTGTCGCCGAGGCGGAAGGCGACCGGTGCCGGCGCGGTCTGCGCTTCCTCGGCCGACAGCTGCGCGAGCAGTGCCTGGAAGTCGGCGTCGGACCACAGCCCATCGAAGCCGGTGCCTGGCGTCGGGATGATGCCGAGGCGACGTCCGACCAGGCCGCGGAGCTCGGCCAGGGCCTCGTCGCGCTCGCCGAGCCTCGCGTGCATCATGGCCTGGTAGAACGCGAGCAGGCCGTCGGCCGGCCGCTGTGCACGCAGGGCGCGCAGTTGCTCGAGGCTCGTGCGTGCCGCCGCGGGGGCCGCTTCTTCGTCGGCAGCATGCGCTGGCCACGCATTGCCGGCGAGCACCGCGGCGGCGAAGACGACGATCCAACGGGTCCGGGGCATCGGCTGTCCGGGGCGGACTGCAAGGCCGCTATCTTCGCCGCGCTCGGGCCGTTTGTCTGCGGGCCGTCGAAATTCCGCGTGCGCCCTCAACGCCAGTCCGGCACGCCGAAGAGATCCTGCCCGAGCAGGGTGTAGAAAAGGCCGACCGTGACCTGCGACTGCCGGCGCCGCTCGCCGCCGTCGAACGAGGCGTCGCGCCGGATGCCGACGACGCGCAGCGTCACGGCGCGGCGCGGCGCGACGCGGTAGCTGAACGATGCATCGGCGCGGGCGATGTTGTCGCGACCGCCGCTCGTTCCCGATCCGACCTTGCTGACGAGGTACTCGCGTGCCGTCACGTCGAAGGTCGCCCTGTCGCCGTGGGTGAGACGGACCGACAGCACGGCGCGCGGCGCCACGCCGTAGTTGTAGTCGCGCTCGCCGACCGGGCCGCGCCGCGTGCCCACGGCGGCGTAGCCCAGGCCCGCGCCGAGCGTCGTCTGCAGCGACAGCGCCTCGGTGATCCACCACTGGCCGGTCGTGCCGATCGACAGGGCGGTGCTCGACACGCGGAAGGTCGGCGGCGCGATGTAGTCGAAGGCTCCGTACAGGCCCCACACGCCGCGCACGCTCGGTCCGATGGCGTACGGCTGGCCGACCAGCAGCCCGGCGGTGAACACGCTCTCGAGACCGGTCGCGCTCGATGCCGTGGCCCGGAAGTTGAAGTAGTCGAAGGGACGCCGGTAGGTGTAGTCGGGCTTGCCGGGCAGGCCGTAGTCGATCGCGAAATCGACCTGCGCCTCGTTGCGGCCGGCGTCGACGCGCGACGGCCCCGCCTCGCGCCGGACGCTGTTCGCGGCGCCGAGCTGCAGCCGGCTGAAGTAGGGCGCGTCGCGGCTCGAGAAGACGGCACCGTGGCGATCGCGGAAGGCGAGCCGGTTGAAGCCCGACGCCGGCGACACCGCCGCCGCGGCCACCTCGCGCCAGAAGCGCGGCATGCCGCCCCCCTGCTCGAGCAGCAGGTGGGACATGCGGTAGAGCGCCTCGCCGAGGAAGGTGCCGCCGATGCCGCTGGCGATCTGGTCGTTCACCGACGGGCGCGTCTGCTCGCCGGCGATCTCCCACACGACGCTGCCGGCGAAGGCGTAGCCGAGCGAGGCCCAGTAGTCGTGCCCGGTCGAGCGCGCGAAGCCGTGGTACATGGCGCCCTGGTAGGGATGGCCGAGCTGGTTGACGTGGAAGGGATCGCGGTCGGTGCGCCAGGCGCTGCGCAGGTTGCGGCGGATGCTTGAGGCGGTGACGCGGTAGTCGTCGCGATCGCTGCCGAAATGGCGATTGGCGCGGTTCAGCAGGAACTGGAAGCCGAGGATCTCGGCCGCCGGCAAGGCGTAGTCGACGCCGTCCGTGCGCGCGGCCTGTGCCTGGGCCAGCCCGGCGCAGACGGCGAGGACCGCGGCTGCGCCGGTGCCGAGCCGGCTCACAGCACTCCGAACAGGAAGAGGAGGAGCAGCGTCAGGAGGACCGAGACCACGATCGATCCGAGACAGCCGAGGCGGTTCGAGAAGAAGAGGAACACGTGCGATCCGAACGCCCGTCAGGGCGCCGGCCGTCCACGAGCAAGCCGCGCGCCCGCCGGCTCGAGCGGCCTCAGCCCGGCCGGTCCTCCGCCGGCCACAGCCAGGCGGCGCCGCGCACGCCCGACGAGTCGCCGTGCCGGTTCCTGACGATGGGCGTCGTGCAGCGGTCCGAGAACACGTGCCCCGGCAGCAGCGACGCCGTCGCGGCGTAAAGCTCGTCGACGTTGGACAGGCCGCCGCCGAGGACGACGATGTCCGGGTCGAGGATGTTGACGACACCGGCAAGCGCGCTCGCCAGTCGGTTGCAGTAGCGCTGCAGGGTCGCCTGCGCCGCCGCATCGCCGGCACGCGCGGCGGCGACGACGGCCAGCGCGTCGACCCCTTCCGCTGCGGCGAGCCCGCTTGCCGCGGCATGGTCGACGGCCAGGGCCGGGCCCGAGAGGTAGGTCTCGATGCAGCGGCGCCGGCCGCAGTAGCACGGCCGGTCCGGCAGGTCCGGCTCGGTGCGCGACGGCAGCTCGTTGTGGCCCCATTCGCCGGCGATCGCGTTCGGCCCCACCCACACCCGACCGTCGACGACGATGCCGCCGCCCACGCCGGTGCCGAGGATCACGCCGAAGACGACGCGGTGGCCGGCGCCGGCGCCGTCGCTCGCCTCGGAGAGGGCGAAGCAGTTGGCGTCGTTCTCGACCCGCACCTCGCGCTGCAATGCCTCGGAGAGATCGGCCACGAAGGGCTGGCCGTTCAGATGCGTCGAGTTCGCGTTCTTGATCCGGCCGGTGGCGCGCGACACGGCGCCCGGCGTGCCGACGCCGACCCGGGCCGCCTCGCCGAGCTCGCTCTCGAGCGTCACGACGAGGTCGCGCACCGCCTCGACCGCGCCGCGATAGTCGCCGCGCGGCGTCGGCACGCGGCGGCGCGCCCGTTCGCGTCCGGCGGCATCGAGGGCGATCGCCTCGATCTTGGTGCCGCCCAGGTCGACCCCGATCCGCATCATGTGGACTTCCTCCCGCGCCTGCCGTGCATGCGCCGATTCTCCGGCGGCGCGCCACCCTGCTGCCCGCGCGGCCATGAACGGTGCGAGCGCCGATCGCGGCAGCGGCAGCGGTTCCAATGGAGGCCATGACGAGACCCGATCTGTTCACGGCCCTGGCTTCCCCGCTCGACATCGACGCGATCGTCTTCGACATGGACGGCCTGCTGCTCGACACCGAGGTGCTCGCGCGCCGCGCCCTGCTGCTCGCCGGCGCCGAGCTCGGCCTCGACATTCCGGACGTGCTGTCGCACGCCATGATCGGCGTCCCCGCCGACGGCTGCCGCGTCCTGCTCATCGAGCATCACGGCGAGTCGGTGCCCGCCGACCGGCTCTTCGCCGCCTCGGCGCGCCACCTCGAGGCGCAGATCGCCGCCGGCGAGCTCCGCGTCAAGCCGGGCGTCGCCGAGGTCCTCGACGCCGCCGAGCAGCGCGGCCTGGCGCGGGCCGTCGCCACCTCGTCGGCACGCGAGAAGGCCTGGCGCCACCTGCGCGCCGCCGGCCTCGACGCTCGATTCGATCGCATCGTCACCCGCGACGACGTCGCGCGCGGCAAGCCGCATCCCGACCTGTACCTGCACGCCGCGGCGGCGCTCGGCGTCGAGCCGGCGCGCTGCCTGGCGCTCGAGGACTCGTACAACGGCGTCCGGGCGGCGCACGCCGCCGGCATGGCGGTGGTGATGGTTCCCGACCTGCTGCCGGCGACCGAGGAGATGGTCCGGCTCTGCAAGGCGATCGTGCCGGACCTGCACGACGTCGCCCTCGTGCTCGCCGCCACCGGCGTGACCGCCCGGGCTGCGGGTATGTCGATTGCAGCGGGCGAAGGATCCGACCTCCAGAAAGAGAACACCCCATGACGCAAGTTTCCGAAGTGATGACGCGCGGTGTGCGCACCCTTTCGCCGCGCGACTCGATGGTGAGCGCCGCCCAGGCCATGCAAGAGCTCGACATCGGCGTCGTTCCGGTGTGCGAAGGCGACCGCCTCGTCGGCATGGTCACCGACCGCGACATCGTCGTGCGCGGCATCGCCCACGGCCGGGTCCCCGAGACCACGCCGCTCGAGGAGGT
Organism: Caldimonas sp.; assembly: GCA_036263655.1. GTDB lineage: Bacteria > Pseudomonadota > Gammaproteobacteria > Burkholderiales > Burkholderiaceae_C > Schlegelella_A. Next base: position 23,999 of record DATAGP010000066.1, read on the forward strand.
GATGAGCCGCGAGCCGCGCTCGTGCTTCGAGGACCAGTCCGTCGACGACGTGCTCGAGCAGATGCGCGATGCCCGCGTCCGCCGCGTGCCGGTGCTCGATCGCCAGCAGCACCTCGTCGGCATGCTCTCGCTCGGCGACGTCGCGACCAAGGCCGACGGCGACGGCGCGGGCATCGTCCTGCAGGAGGTCTCGGAGCCGTCCCAGCCGCAGGGCGCCGACGCGCTGGCCGGGCCGGATGCCGCGACGGGCGACGACGCGGACGCGGCTCCCGAGCCGGTGACCGGCGACGAGGGCCGCGCCCCTCGCGCCGTGGAGGCGCGCGCCGAGGCGGTCGCGCGCGGCGACGAGATCCGCGCCGACGGCGGCGGCCGCATCGACGACGATCGCAGCGGACACGGCCGCTGGGCCGAGCGCGGCGTGACGCCGCGCACCGACAACAAGACGATCTGGGTGGTGGTCGCCGACGAGGCGATCGCCAAGATCCTGCGCTGGCCGGAGACGGGCGACGAGCTGGAGCACGTCGAGGCGCTCACCGATCCTGCGGCACACGCCAGGGAGAGCGACTTCGACCGCGACGCGCAAGGCCGCCGCGCCGGCGCCGCGCCGCAGGGTTCGCGCCAGAACACGCCGCAGCATCGCTTGCGCAGCAGCGCCAACGTCACGGCGTCGGCAGGGCAGGACGACCAGCACCTGGAAGCGCAGGGCTTCGCGCGCCGCGTCGCCCAGCACCTGGCCGAGGCGCTGCGCCAGAAGAAGTTCGACGAGCTGCGCATCGTCGCGGCGCCGCGCTTCCTGGGTCACCTGCGCAAGGAGCTCGATCCGCACGTCAGCGCCACCGTCAGCGAGGAGATCAACAAGGACCTCATCCACTACGGCAACGGCGAGCTCACGCGGCGACTCTTTCCGCGCGCCGGCGAAGGCGACGACGCGGCGAGCTGAGCGGGCGGGCCGACGCCGGGCGGACCCGGCGCCGGGCCTATGCTGCGTCCATGCTGCGCCAGCTCCACACCACGCTGCGCTTCGACACGCGGGGTCGAGGCCTGCTCGAGATCACCGGCGAGGTGGGTCGCTGGGTCGCCGACAGCGGCCTGGCGACCGGGCTGCTGACGCTCTTCATCCGCCACACCTCGGCCAGCCTGGTCGTCCAGGAGAACGCCGACCCGGACGTGCGCGCCGATCTCGACCGCTTCATGGCCCGGCTCGTGCCCGACGGCGACGCGCTCTTCCGGCATCGCGACGAAGGGCCCGACGACATGCCGGCGCACGTGCGCTCGGCGCTGACCGCCGTCCAGCTGTCGATCCCGGTCGCCGCCGGCGGCCTCGCGCTCGGCACTTGGCAGGGCATCTACGTCTGGGAGCATCGCCTTCGCCCGCACCGGCGCGAGGTCGCCGCGCATCTCCTCGGCGACTAGCGTCTGGCGCTCAGGGACAGGTCAGCAGCGTGCCCTGCGCGGTGCACGGACCGCGCGGTCCGCGCAGGTCGGGGCCGATCCGGTCGAGGCGCGAGCCATCGTCGGCCCAGCAGCCGATCGCATCGCAGGTGGTGATGAAGCGCGGCCGCTCCGCAGGCCGCGCGACCGGCGCCGGCGGCTCGCGCGGCACCGGGATCGGCGGCGTCCGTCGCGCCGTCGGCGCCGGCGAGACGGCGATCGGCGCCTGCACGTAGGGCTGGCGCGCGGCCGGAGGATCGTCGCGGCTGCGCAGGCACGCGCTCGCGGCCACGCGTCGCGCCGCCTCGAGCTTCGGATCGGCGGGGCGGGGCCGGCGCAGGCCTTCGGCAGCGCCGGACGGGGGCGCCGACGCCGACGCGGCCTCCTGCGCCTGCAGGGCGTCGAGCGCGCGCCGGCACTCGGTCGAGTGCAGCGGGTCGTCGGCCGCCGCCCGGTCGGCCGCCTGCGCCGTCGCCGTCGCGGCGGCGAGCGTCAGGCTCGAGAGGATCCAGACGTGCAGTGCAGGCATGGGACGGCGGGAACAGCGCGCGAACGGTCCATCATCGGCGACTCGAAGTCGCCGCGTCGGCGATGCAGCCATCGACCGCGTGACTCCTTCCCGCACCCGCATCGGCACCGCCGGCTGGGCGCTCTCGAGCGAGACGGCGGCGGCGTTCCCCGGCGAGGGCCGGCACATCGAGCGCTACGCCCGTGTGCTCGATTGCGCCGAGATCAATTCCTCGTTCCATCGCAGCCATCGCATCGAGATCTATCGCCGGTGGGCCGCGCAGACGCCGCCGAGTTTTCGCTTTTCGGTCAAGCTGCCCCGCAGCATCACGCATGAAGGACGCCTGCGCCGCGCCCGCGAGCCCCTGCGCCGCTTTCTCGATGAGGCCGGCGGGCTCGGCGACCGGCTCGCCGTGCTCCTCGTCCAGCTGCCGCCCTCGTTCGCCTTCGAGGCCCGCCCGGTGCGCAGGTTCTTCGATCTCGTCGCCGGCATGTTCGGCGGATCGGTGGTCTGCGAGCCGCGCCATGCGAGCTGGTTCACGCCGGCCGCCGACCGGGCGCTCGCAGCGGCGCGCGTGGCGCGCGCTGCTGCGGACCCGGCGCGCTGGCCGGAAGCGAGCCGTCCGGGCGGCTGGCTCGGCCCCGACGGCGACGGCCGCGGCGCCGTCCTCTATCACCGCTGGCATGGTGCGCCGCGCGTCTACTGGTCGCGCTACGAGGCCGAGTGGCTGCGGGCCCGGGCCGACGAGCTGGCGCGCTGGCCCGAGGCGGCGCAGCCGTGGTGCATCTTCGACAACACCGCCAGCGGTGCCGCCATCGCCAACGCGCTGGAGCTGCGCGCGCTGCTGGCGCAGCGCCCACCCGCTCCTCCTACTGGCGCGGCTCGCCGCGCGCGTTGACGAGGATGGTGCGGCCCGGGGGCGAGGTCATCTGCACGCGGTGGTCGGTGCCGCGGAAGTTGTAGACCACGTCCCAGTACTCGGGCTGGGCGCTGGCGACGTTCTCGCAGCGCCGGATCTCGCGACCCGAACGCGGATCGCGGATGCGGTCGATGTTGGCGCCGAGCGCCGCACCGCCCACCGCGCCGCCGATCGTCGCCGCGGTGTTGCCGCTGCCGCTGCCGATCTGGTGGCCGAGGATGCCGCCGATGATGCCGCCGATGACGCCGCCGGCCGGGTTCAGCTCGCGCCGCTCCTGCACCTCCTGCCGCTCCATCCAGCAGCGCTGCTCCGGCGTGCCGGCGACGGCGCGGACCGAGGTCACGGGCGCTTCGAACGTGCGCTCGTTCGGGCGCTGCCGGTAGGCGTAGTTCGGCGTCTCCATCGCGGCCTGGGCCTCGTTGTCGTAGCGGCGGCGGTTGTCGGCCGGCCGGACCGACGAGATGTTGCGCGAGAGACCGGTGTCGCGCAGGCTCTCGTAGCTGCCGCGGCGCAGGAGGACGCAGCGGCCTTCGAAGCGGGCGTCTTCGCAGACTTCCCAGCGGCCGCGGTCGACGACGACGGATGCCGCGCGGTCGTTGAAGCCCTGGCGCTCCATGTCCCGCACCGGCCGGTCGGTGCTGAATGCACGGCCGCGGAAGCCTTCGCCTTCGTAGAAGGTGATCTGCGCCGAAGCGCCGGCGCTCGCCACGACGGCCGCGGCAGCGAGGACGGGTCTGAGTCTTGTCATGTTCATGATGGCTCCGTTGTCATGTGATGACCCTGCGTGAGGGCTGTCCTTACAACGCGCGGCACGAAAAAGGTGGTGACGGCGAAGGACCCGGACGAGGTTAAGAACCGCCCGGCGGTTTGTAAAGAAAGCAGGGGAAGCCGAGGCCGCGAGCCGATGCCGGAGCCCGCCTATTGATGGCCGCGGCCGGCTCCTACAGCGTCATCGCGCGCAGAGATCCATCATCTGCGCCAGGTCCGGCTCGATGCCGAGGCCGGGCTGGTCGGTCAGCGCAATGCGGCCGGCGTCGAGCTGCTCGAGCGGCGGACACAGCGCCGTGCGCAACGGGTTCTCGTTCGAGTCGACCTCGAGCAGCGCATCCTTCGTACCGCGCGCGGCCAGCACGTGCGCCGACGCGAGCAGGCCGATCCCGGCGCCGAGGTAGTGCGGGCAGTAGCGCAGGCCGGCGGCCTCGATGCGCTCGATGACGCGCAGCACGCCGGAGACGCCGCCCCACTTGGCGACGTCGGGCTGCACGACCGTGACGGCGCGCGAGCCGATCAGCGCGTCGAAGGCCGCGTCGCCGATGGCGTTCTCGCCGGCGGCGAGCGGCATGGGCGCCGTCGCGGCCAGCATGCGCCACTCGTGCATCGGACGGTCCGCGCGCAAGGGCTCCTCGAGCCAGGCGAGCTGCTCGGCGGCCAGGCGAGCCGTCATGTCGAGGGCGGCGTGCAGGTCCCAGGCCTGGTTCGCATCGGCCATCAGCATCGCGCCCGTGCCGGCGGCGTCGCGCGCCTCGCGCAGGTTGCCGAGGTCGCGCGCGGCACCGAAGCCGACCTTCAGCTTGAACGCGGCGTGGCCCGCCGCGCGCAAGGCCGAGACGGTCGCGCCGACGCCTTCCGGATTGATGCCGCTCGCGTACACCCGCAGCCGCGGCGGGGCGTGCGCGACCCTGCGGCGATCGGCGGCGAGCATCTGCCAGAGCGGCCGACCGGCACGCCGCGCGGCCAGGTCGTGCAGGGCGATGTCGACGCCGGCGATCGCCTGCGCCATCGGCCCCGGCTCGCCGGACTGCAGGGCGAGCACCGCCGTCTGGCGGCTCAGCGCCTCGAACGCTTCGAGAGGCGAGGCGAAGCTGCACCCGACGAGCAGCGGCGCGAGCACCGTCTCGACGAGGCGGCTGCGGTGCTCGGCGCCGCACGAAGGGAAGTTGCACCAGGCCTCGCCCCAGCCATGCGCGCCGTCGACGTCCTCGACGCGCACCAGCACCGCCGGCCGGTCGTGCATGGTCCCGAACGACGTTCGAACCGGCACGCGCACCGGCCAGCGCAGCACGTGCGCCTCGACCTTCGCCAGCGCGGCCGAGGCCGTCGACGCGGTGCTTTCCCGGTGGACGTCGTTCATGGTCGTGGGTATAAAGGGATGGTCTATGGTACGTTTGACCCATTGAAGCCGCAAGCACGGAGCCGACTGTCGAGCACGCTGCTCGTGCTCGCGCCCTGGCTGGCCATCCTCGTGCTCTGGTATGCCGTGCGCGCCAGCGGCCTCGTCAACCCGGCGCTCGTGCCGGCACCGCACGCGGTGCTCGCCAAGTTCGGCGAGCTCGCCCGCGACCGCCTCGCCCTCGACGTGTGGATGTCGACGCAGCGCGTCTTCGTCGGCGTCTTTCTCGGCGTGCTCCTCGCCGTGCCGGTCGGCTTCGCGATCGGCTGGTATCGCAGCGTGCGGACCTTCGTCGACCCGCTGATCAACTTCTTCCGCGCCCTGCCGCCGATCGCGCTCATTCCGCTCGTCATCGTCTACTTCGGCATCGGCGAGGTCGCGAAGACGGTGATCCTCTTCTATGCCTCCTTCTTCGCCGGCGTCATCGTCATGGTCGAGGGCATCGGCCAGATCAGCCCGATCTACGTGCGCGTCGCGCGCACGCTCGGCGCGAGCGACGCCGAGATCTTCGGCCGCGTCATCGTGCCGCTGACGGTGCCGCACATCCTGACCGCAGTGCGTGTCGCTCTCGGCGTCGCCTGGGCCACGCTCGTGGCCTCGGAGCTCATCGCCGCGCAGCAGGGGCTCGGGGCGCTGATCCAGAACGCGTCGTCGTTCTTCCAGCTCGACATCATCTACGTCGGCATCATCTGCATCGGCTTCATCGCCCTGGCGATGGACCTCGCCCTGCGTGCCGCGACGCGCCGGCTGGTCGCCTGGCAGGACCGGCTCGCCTGAGCGCGCGGAAGAGACGAGATGGTGCTCGACACCCTGCCGATGGTGAGCGCGATGCCCGCGACGGTGCGCATCCGCTTCGACAACGTCGCCGTCGACTTCCCCACCGCGAGCGGGCCGATGCGCGTGATCGACGGCGTGAGCCTCGACATCCACCAGGGCGAATTCGTCGCCATCATCGGGCCGTCGGGCTGCGGCAAGACGACCCTGATGAACATCGTCGGCGGCTTCGTCAGGCCGACGCAGGGCCGGGTGCTGCTCGACGACCAGCCGATCGCCGGGCCGGGCCCCGACCGCGGCGTGATCTTCCAGGAGTACGGCGTCTTCCCGTGGCTCACGGTGCGCGGCAACATCGAGTTCGGCCTGCGCCTGCGCGCCAACCGCGAGCATGCCGGACAGCGCGCCGAGATCGCTGCCCGCTACCTGGCGCTCATGGGCCTGAGCGACTTCGCCGACCACCATCCGAAGCACCTGTCGGGCGGCATGCGGCAGCGCCTGGCGCTGGCCCGCGCCTACGCCGTGCAGCCCGAGTTCCTGCTCATGGACGAGCCGTTCGGCGCCCTCGACGCGCAGACGCGCACGGCGATGCAGGACCTGCTGCTGCAGGTGCTGGCGACCGAAGGCAAGACGGTGCTGCTCATCACCCACTCGGTCGACGAGGCGATCTACCTGTCGTCGCGCATCGTGGTGGTCACGGCGCGCCCGGCCCGCGTCCGCACCGTCATCGACATCCCGTTCGCCTACCCGCGCGACGAGTCGGTGCACGAGGACCATCGCTTCGTCGCACTGCGCGCGCGGATCCGGGCGCTGGTGATGGAAGAGTACGAAGCGCAGGCGAAGCAGGCCCTGCGCAGCCCGACCGACTGAGACCTGCACCGACCCACCCACCGGGCCGCGGCCCGCAACGAACCGGAGACGACCATGACCCTTCGCCGCAGAACCCTCCTCCAGGCCGGCGCTGCCGCGTCGGCGGCCGCAACGCTCGCCGGCTTCGCCGGCCACGCCGTCGCGCAGGCGCGCACCAAGCTGCGCGTCGGCTACCTGCACACGCCGGCCGTCGACGGCCAGATCTGGCTCGGCCAGCAGTCCGGCGCGTGGACCAAGCGCGGCCTCGACCTCGAGCTGGTCCAGTTCACGACCGGCCTCGAGCTGTTCCAGGCCATGATCGGCGGCAGCCTCGACGTGCTCTCGACCGGCGCCGTCGTCTCCAACTTCCCGGCACGCGGCCAGGGTCGCGTCTTCCTGCTCAACAACATCGAGTACGCGACGGCGCAGCTGTGGGTGCGCGACGACGCCATCAAGACGGTCGCCGACCTGAAGGGCAAGCAGATCTCGACCACCACGGGAACCACGGCGCACGTCTTTCTCGACCGGGCGCTGCGCTCGGCCAAGCTCGACCCGGCCAAGGACGTGCAGCTCGTCAACCAGCGCATGGCCGAGGCGGTGACCTCGTTCGTCTCGGGGGCCGTGCCGGCGGTGGCGCTGTGGGTTCCCTTCGACCAGACCGTGAAGCAGAAGGTGGCCAACGCGCGCAAGATCGTCGACGCCTCGGCCTTCTTCCCGGAGGCCGCGATCATGGGCGGCTGGGCGGCGCGCAACGACTTCTACGATGCCAACAAGCCGGCGCTGGGCTCGCTCGTCGCCGGCTGGGTCGAGACCAACGACGCCATGCTCGCCAACTTCGACGCCGCCGCCGAGACGCTGCAGAAGACGCAGTACAAGGACGTGCCGCTCGCCGACTTCAAGGAGTCGATGAAGTTCTCGAAGTACTACACCTCGGCCGAATGGCGCAAGCTCTACGCCGACGGCACGGCGACGAAGTGGCTGCAGCAGGTCACCGACTTCTTCGCCGTGGCCGGCAACATCGCCAGCCCGGTCCCGGCGTCGAAGTACTTCGATCCGCAGCTCTACCTGACGACGGTCAAGGGCTGAAGGTGGTGCTCGATGGCGCCTCCCTCCGGTCGCTGCCCCCCGAGGGGGCGCGGCCGGGCTTGGGAGGGGCCCGGCGCCCGGCCGACCCTTCGACACCGTGAACACCCAGGCGGGCTTCGACTACATCGTCGTCGGCGGCGGCTCGGCAGGGTGCGTCCTCGCCAACCGGCTGAGCGCCGACCCGGCCTGTCGCGTCCTCCTCGTCGAGGCCGGCCGCGACGCGCGCCACTTCTGGCTGCGCCTGCCGGTCGGCTACTTCCGTTCGATCTACGACCCCCGCTTCTCGTGGCAGTTTCCGCTCGAGCCCGAGGCCGCCACCGGTGAGCGGATCGTCGCCTGGCCGCGGGGCAAGGCGCTCGGCGGCTCCAGCGTCATCAACGGCCTGCTCTACATCCGCGGCCAGCACGCCGACTTCGACGACTGGGCCCGGCTGCACGGCGCACGCGGCTGGAGCTACCGCGAGCTGCTGCCCTTCTTCAAGCGTTCGGAGGCGTACGAAGGCGGCGAGAGCGAGTACCACGGCGCGTCGGGCGAGCTCGGCGTCTCGGACCTGCGCAACGACCATCCGTACTGCGACGCCTGGCTCGCCGCCGGCGCCGAGGCGGGCCATCCGCGCACCGACGACTTCAACGGCGCCCGCTGCGACGGCCTGGGCCGCTACCAGCTCACGTTGCGCGGGCACTGGCGCTGCGACGCGGCGACGGCCTTCCTCGCCCCGGTGCGACAGCGGCCCAATCTCACGATCGCCACCGGCGCGCACGTGACCCGCGTCGTCGTCGAGTCCGGGCGCGCCACCGGCGTCGAGTGGGTCGAAGGGGTCGAGCGGCGCAGCGCCCGCGCCGAGCGCGAAGTGATCCTCGCCGCCGGCGCCCTGCAGTCGCCGCAGCTCCTGCAGCTCTCGGGCATCGGCCCGGCGCCGCTGCTGCAGCGGCATGGCCTGGCCGTCGTCGTCGACGCGCCCGAGGTCGGCGCGAACCTGCAGGACCATTACCAGGCGCGGGTGATCGTCAAGCTGAAGGAGAAGCGCTCGCTCAACGATGACGTGCGCAACCCCGTTCGGCTGGCGCAGATGGGCGCGCAATGGCTGTTCCGCCAGCGCGGGCCGCTCACCGTCGGCGCCGGCCAGGTGGGCGGCCTCGTCGCCACCGAGCACGCGGAGGGCGGCCGCGCCGACGTGCTCTTGAACGTGATGCCGCTCTCGGTCGACAAGCCCGGCGACCCGCTGCACCGGTTCTCGGGCTTCTCGGCGTCGGCGGCGCAGTGCCGGCCGAAGTCCAAGGGCACGGTCGAGATCGCGAGCGCCGATCCGCTGGCGCCGCCACGCATCCGCGCCGGCTACCTCACCGATCCGCGCGACGCGAAGGTGCTCGTCGCCGGCCTACGCATGCTGCGCGACATCTACGCCCAGCCTGCCTTCCGCGGGCTCGTCACCGGCGAGGAGTACCTGCCCGGCAACGGCGTCACCACGGCAGCGGCGCTCGAGGCCTTCGCCCGCTCGCGCGGCGGCACCGTCTTCCACCCCGCCGGCACCTGCCGGATGGGCGGCGACCCGCGCTCGGTGGTGGACGAGCGCCTGCGCGTGCGCGGCGTGGATCGACTGCGCGTGATCGACGCCTCGGTGATGCCGCGCATCGTCTCCACCAACACCAACGCCGCCGCGATCATGATCGGCGAGAAGGGCGCGGCGATGGTGCTCGAGGACGCCGCGGGCGCTGCGGCGCCGGCCGCGCCGCGCCGGCAGGCGGCGCCGGCATGATCCTCAGCAACGCCGAGGTTCCGCTCTACGTCCAGCTCGCCGACCTGTTCCGGCAGCGCATCGTCAAGGGCGTCTGGAAGGAAGGCGACAAGCTGCCCTCGCTCGAGCAGCTGGTCGACGAATTCGAGGTCGCGCGCGTGACCGTGCGCCAGGCGATCGATCGCCTGACGCGCGACGGCCTCGTCCTGCCGCAGCGCGGCCGCGGCACCTTCGTCACCGGTGCGCCGCAGCACAACCGCTGGCTGCGCGTCGAGACGACGCTGCAGAACCTCGCCGACGTCTACCGCGACACCCACCCGACGGTGCTCAACATCGACGAATCGTCGGCGCGCAGCCCGCTGCTGCACGACCGCGACGGCGTCGCCGCCGAGCGCTACGTCTACATGCGCCGGGTCCACTCGCACCAAGGGCGGCCGTACTGCGTCATCGACATCTACCTCGACGCGGCGATCTTCGCCCGCCATCCGACGCGGTTTCGCAAGGAGACGGTGATCCCGCTGCTGATGGCCATGCCGTCGGTGAAGATCGTCACGGCGCGCCAGGTGCTGACGATCTCGACCGCCGACCTGGAGGTGGCGCGGCATCTCGGCACGGCGGTGAACGCGCCGGTCGCCGAGGTGCGGCGCGTCTTCACCGGGCCGAAGCGGCGCGTGATCTATCTCGGCGAAGTCACCTACCGCGGCGACTTCGTCCACATGGAGATCGACCTCAAGTCGTGACCGGGCGGGCCCTGCTCAGGCGCCGCCGATGCCGACGTTGACCTGGCCGGTGCCCTGGCAGACGGCGCAGGGCCGGCCACCGGCGTTGCCCGTGCCGCCGCAGTTCGGGCAGACGGTCGGGCCGGTGCCCGGCGTGCCTTCGGGCGCCTCGTCGCCGGGGCTCATCGGCGTGCGGGGAGCCTGCGCATTGCCCGGCTGGTCGCTCGCGCCGGGCTGGGGGCTGTCGTTGCGTAGCGGCTGGTTCATGGCGTCCTCCTGCCGGGCGTTGCGGCAATCGACGCGCCCGTGCGGCCGGACTCAGTCGTCGAAGCGGATGTTCCTGGCCTTCGCCAGGGCGGTCCAGCGCTCGATGTCGGCACGCATGAACTGGCCGAACTGCTCCGGCGTCATGGGCATCGGCTCGACCGCCTCGACCGAGAGCCGCTCGCGCAGGTCGGGGTCGCGCAGCACCGCGACCTGCGTCTCGTTGAGCCGGCGGACGATGTCGGCGGGCAGTCCGGCCGGACCGACCGAGCCGTACCACTGCATCGCGTCGAAGCCCTTGAAGCCGGACTCCTCGAGCGTCGGCACGTCCCGGATCTGCTCGCTGCGCGCCTTGCCGGTGACGGCGAGGGCGCGGACGCGACCCGCGCGCAGGTGCGGCAGGGCCGCCGCCAGGCCCGGGAACATCGCCTGCGTTTGGCCGCCGAGCAGGTCGGTGAAGGCCGGGGCGATGCCGCGGTAGGGGATGTGCAGGATGAAGGCGCCGATCTGCTGCTTGAAGAGCTCCATCGTCAGGTGCGTCAGCGAGCCCGGCCCCGCCGAGCCGTAGTTGACGCGCGCCGGGTTCTTCTTCACGTGGTCGATGAACTCGGCCAGCGTCTTCACCGGCAAGGCGCTGTGGACGACGAGGACGTTGGGCGTGCCGCCGATCATTCCGATCGGCGTGAAGTCGCGGACGGCGTCGTAGGGCACCCTTCGTGTCGCCGGCGTCGTGCCGTGCGTGGCGACGTAGCCCTGCATCAGCGTGTAGCCGTCGGCCGGCGCGCGTGCCGTCGCCTGGCAGGCGATCACGCCGCCACCGCCGCCCTGGTTCTCGACGACGAAGGTCTGGCCCAGCAGCCTGCCCCAGCGCTCGGTGACGACGCGGGCGATCATGTCGCTGCCGCCGCCGGCCGCGACCGGGACGATGTAGCGGATCGGCCGCGTCGGAAAGGCCTGGGCGCGGGCCAGGGTCGGCAGGCAGAGCAGGGCCGGGGCCTGCAGGATCGTGCGGCGTCTCATGGCGGTCTCCTCCGCAGGCAGCGCCTGCGGTCGGGCTCATTCTCGCGTGGCCGCCGTGGCGCATCGCCGCGCGGCGTGCTCGACCGGCCCGCGTCGCGATAATCGACCGCAACCTCTCTCACGCATCCTCTGGAGCCCGCATGGACACGCGCGTCTATCCCAACACCCAGCTCTACATCAACGGCGAATGGCGCGCCGCCCGCTCCGGCCGCACCATCCCGGTCGTCAACCCGGCGAGTGGCGACACGATCGGCAACCTGGCCTTCGCCGAGCAGGCCGATCTGGACGAGGCGCTCGACGCCGCGGCGAAGGGCTTCGCCGCCTGGAAGAAGATCAGCGCCTACGAGCGCTCGAAGGTCATGCGCAAGGCGGCCAACCTGCTGCGCGAGCGCATCGAGACCGTGGCCATGTTCATGACCATGGAGCAGGGCAAGACGATCGCCGAGGCGAAGGCCGAGATCCACAACGGCGCCGACACGATCGACTGGTTCGCCGAGGAGTCGCGGCGCACCTACGGCCGCGTCATCCCGGCGCGCGCCGAAGGCGTGTACCAGCTCGTCATCAAGGAGCCGGTCGGTCCGGTCGCCGCCTTCACGCCCTGGAACTTCCCGATCAACCAGATCGTCCGCAAGCTCTCGGCCGCGCTCGCCGCCGGCTGCTCGATCATCGTCAAGGCGCCGGAGGAGACGCCCGCCTCGCCGGCCGAGCTGATCCGCGCCTTCGTCGACGCCGGCGTGCCGGCGGGCACGGTGAACCTGGTCTACGGCGACCCGGCCGCGATCTCGTCGTACCTGATCCCGCACCCCGTCATCCGCAAGATCTCGTTCACCGGCTCGACCACCGTCGGCAAGCAGCTCGCCGCCCTCGCCGGCCTGCACATGAAGCGGGCGACGATGGAGCTCGGCGGCCACGCGCCGGTGATCGTCTTCGACGACGCCGACGTCGCCGTCGCTGCCAAGACCATGGCCGCGAGCAAGTACCGCAATGCCGGGCAGGTCTGCATCTCGCCGACGCGCTTCCTGGTCCAGGAAGGCGTCTACAACGAGTTCGTCGAGAAGTTCGTCGCCGCCAGCGAGGCGCTGAAGGTGGGCAACGGCCTCGAGAAGGGCGTCAACATGGGCTCGCTCGCCAACCCGCGCCGGTCGCAGGCGATGGAGGCGGTGGTCGAGGACGCGGGCAAGCACGGCGGCAAGATCCGCGCCGGCGGCCACCGCATCGGCAAGGAAGGCAACTTCTTCGAGCCGACCGTCGTCACCGAGCTGGGCAACGACGCGCAAGCGATGAACACCGAGCCCTTCGGCCCGATCGCCATCATCAATCCGTTCCGCAGCTTCGACGACGCCGTGACCGAGGCGAACCGCCTGCCGTTCGGACTGGCCGCCTATGCCTGGACGCGCTCGGCGAAGACCGCCAACGCCGTCGCCAACGCGGTCGAGACCGGGATGATCTCGATCAACCACGTCGGCCTCGGCATTCCCGAGGTGCCGTTCGGCGGCGTCAAGGATTCCGGCTACGGCTCCGAAGGCGGCAGCGAGGCCATCGAGCCCTACCTGAACCCGAAGTTCGTGTCGCAGGCCGGGCTGTAGCCGCGAGCGCGCCGTGGCGGTCGAGCTGTCGAAGGAAGCGCGCAAGGAAGCGATCGCGTCGATCGAGCGCTGGTTCCAGGAGAACCGGGACGAGCGCATCGGCAACATCGCCGCCGGCGCGCTGCTCGCCTTCTTCCTCGAGGAGGTCGGGCCGAGCGTCTACAACCGCGGCGTCGCCGACGCCCAGGAGCGCATGCAGATGCGGCTTTCGGAGCTCGACATCGAGGTCCACGAGGACGAGTTCGGCTACTGGCCGAAGCAGGAGCGGCAGCGGCGCGGCAAGTGACGCTTCAGAGGCCGAATGGGAAGGTCTCGTCGCCGCCGGGCACGGTTTCGGTGGGCAGTGCCTGGACCGCGCTGGTCTCGTCGAACCACAGCCACGCGTCGAACTGGCCGGCCAGCGATGCCTCGGCGTAGTGGCTCCAGCGCTCGCTCTCCGGCCGGTAGACGACGCCGATGAAGCGCTCGAGGCGCGCTGCCTCGAGGCGGCGGCGCAGGTCGGCGTCGAGCCGGCCGCGGCGCAGGTCGAGCCAGCCGCGGCCGATGCCGGCGTCGTGGCAGAGCCGCTCGACGCTGCCGGGAAGCGACGGCCGCACCGTCTTGACCTCCATCGGCCCGTCCCAGTCGCTCGCCGCCGCGACGGTGCCGGCGTGCGTGCCCATGCCGAGCAGGGCCGCGTCGCTGCCGAACTCGCGCCGGCAGAGATGGCCGATGTTGATCTCGCCGCGCTCGCGGCCCATGTCGGTCAGGGCGGCGTCGCCGATGTGCGAGTTGTGCGCCCAGACGACCGCCTTGGCGTTCGGGCCGCGTGCCGCCAGCAGGTGCTGCAGCGTCTCGAACATGTGCGTGTCGCGCAGGTTCCACGACTCCTCGGTGCGGTAGTACATGACCCGGTAGTAGCGCTCCGCCGCCGCGACCAGGCGCGCGTTCTGCGCCGCGTCGAGGAACTGCTCGTGGTCGGCGGCGCCGTACTCGAGGCCGCGCGCCAGGAGCTCGCCGAGCTGCGTGAGCACCGCCTTTTCGCACGTGCGCTGGCCCGCGTGCAGGGCCGCCTGCCCGTAGCGCGCCGGGTCGTCGTGCCAGCGCTCGAGGCAGCCGTAACGCTCGCGCGCGGCGCGCGCGGCGTCGGCGTCGACGCCGTCGAGATAGGCGAGGACGGCGCGGATCGAGGCGCCGAGGCTGTACATGTCGAGGCCGAAGAAGCCGGCGCGCCGACGCGGATCGTCGATCGTCCCGTTGCGATCGCGCAGCCAGCGCGCGAAGGCGTGCACCTCTTCGTTGCGCCACATCCAGGTCGGAAAGCGCTGGAAGGGCGGCTCCTGCGACGGGCGCGGCGGCAGGTGGCGGACCCAGCGGTCGACCGTCGCCGCATCCGGCCAGTCGGCCTCGATGGCGACGATGGTGAACCCGTGCGCCTCGATCAGGCGCCGGGTGATGGCGTCGCGGGCGCGGTAGAACTCCGACGTGCCGTGGCTCGCTTCGCCGAGGAGGACCACGCGGTGCTCGCCGAAGCGGTCGAAGGCGCGGCCGAACGCCTCGTCGTCGAGGGTGGGCAGCGGCTCGGCGGCGCGCGCCAGGGCGGCGGCCTCGGCATCGGCGGCGGCGGCAGCGAACGGCATGGCGCGAAGGACGAGCGAAGAGGCGAGCGGCTGGTGGTGACGCCGCGTCAGCGCGCCAGGTCCTCGGCCCAGCCTTGCGCACCGACCAGCGGCACGAAGGCGACGGCATCGAGCACCTCGCGGTCGAACTCGGTCGCCGAGCGCCGGGTGAGCTTCACCAGGTGCTGGAAGTCGACGCTATCGCCGACCGGCATGACCAGGCGGCCGCCCGGCGCGAGCTGCTCGCGCAGCGCCTCGGGCACCTGCGGCCCGCCGGCATCCACCAGGATGGCGTCGAAAGGCGCCGATGCCGGCCAGCCCAGGCTGCCGTCGGTGCAATGCACCTCGACGTTGCGATGGCCGAGCCGCTTCAGCCGCGAGCGGGCCAGGTTGGCGAGCTCGGCGTGGCGCTCCAGGGCGACGACGTGGCCGGCGAGCAGGGCGAGGACGGCGGTCGAGTAGCCGGAGCCGGCGCCGACCTCGAGGACGCGGTCGTGGACACCGACCTCGGCGGCCTCGAGCATGCGGGCGACGACGTAGGGCTGCGACACGGTCTGCCGGGCTTCGATCGGCAGGGCCCGGTCGGCATAGGCGATGCTGCGCAGCGACTCGGGCAGGAACTCCTCGCGCGGCACGCGCCGCATGGCGGCGAGCACGGCAGGGTTCCGAACGCCGCGGTCGGCGATCTGCGTCTGCACCATCGCGCCGCGCCGGCGCCGGGCCTCGTCTTCCTGCATGGGCCACCTCGGCTGCCCTGGCGCGGCAAACGACGTTCCCTTGGCGCTACTGCTCGCGGCCGGCCGACTTCAGCCTGGCGAGCTTGCCCGCGTAGAGCTCGTGCTGGACGCTGGTCGTGCTGTTCTCGAGCGCCAGCGCCAGGTGCTTGCGGGCGGCCGCCAGGTCGCCGAGCTGGGCCGAGGCGACGGCGAGCCAGAAGTGGAACTCGTGGTAGTGGCCGGCCCGCGCCACCTCGCGCGCAAACAGGTCGCGGGCGGCCCGATAGTCGCCGCGCTGCATGGCCTCCATGCCCAGGTTGAAGTCATGGAAGGGCGCCAGCGGCTCGAGCACCGCAAGGCGCTGGCGCACCTCCGCCTCGGCCGCGCCGCGGCCCTGCCGCGAATAGGTCTCGGCGAGGTTGGCGAGTGCCCGCGTGTGCTGCGGCTCGAGGCCGAGCACGTGCTCGAACACCTGCGCGGCTTCGCCGAGGTTGCCGTGGCGCAGGTAGACCACCCCGAGCGTGTTGTAGGCGGCGATGAAGCCCGGATCGCGGCGAAGCGCCTCGCCGGCCCAGGCATAGGCGTCGTCGATCGCGTTCGCGGCCAGGGCCTCGACGGCCCGGTTGTTGGCGTACATCGCGAGGACCGTCGCCTGGCTGATCACCCGCGTGCGCATCCGGCGGATGTCGTCGGGCGGCAGGAAGTCGATGGTGAGCAGGCTGATGTCGCGCTGCGCGCCGACCTGCGCCATGCGCGGTGCGAGCGTGATGTTGACGTGGCCGCTGGCGAAGAGCAGCCCGCCGATTCGGCTCCAGGTTGCCTCGAGCTCGGCGCTCTGGAAGGTGACCGAGAGGTTCAGCTCCCGCGCCAGGGCCGCGGTCAGGACGACCAGGGACAGGCAGTTGCCGGAGCGCGCCTCGAAGGCTTCGGCCGCGGTCTTCGTGCGCGCCGCGTCGTACTCGAGCTTGAGCTGACCCTTCTGCGAGAAGGCGTGCGCGAGGCCGGCCTGCGGACCGCGGCTGGCGATCTGGGCCGCGATCTCGACCTTGAGGTAGTGCCGCATGGCGTCGCTGACCGCGAGCACTTCGTCGGTCGAGACGCGCGACGTCGGCGGCTGGAACAGCCCGTCATGGAAGAGCGACGGCTTCGCCGCCGACGGCGGCGCGCCCGCGCAGCCGACGAGCAGCGCAGCGCCGACGCCGGCGAGGAGCAGTCGGAGCGCGCGCATGTCTCGTTCTCGCGATGGGCTGGGCGTGGACCGTCTACTCGAGCTTGATGTTGGCGGCCTTGATCACCGCCGCCCACTTGGCGACCTCCGCCTTCTGGAAGGCGGCGATCTGCTCGGTGGTCATGTCGGCACCCTGCATGCCGAGCTTGCCGAGCCGCTCCTGCATCTCGGGCTCGCGCAGGATCTTGCCGATCTCGACGTGCAGCCGGTCGACGATCGCCTTCGGCGTGCCGGCCGGTGCGAACACGGCCTGCCAGGAGATCACCTCGTAGCCGGGAACGCCGCTCTCGGCGACGGTGGGCACGTTCGGCATCGAGGGCAGCCGCTTCGCCGACGTCACCGCGAGCGCGCGCAGCTTGCCGCTCTCGATGTGCGGGCCGGCGACGACGGTGGTGTCGAACATCATGTCGACCTGACCGGCCATCACGTCCTGGATCGCCGGGCCGCTGCCCTTGTACGGAATGTGCGTGATGTCGATGCCGGCACGCGACTTCAGCAGCTCGAGCGACAGGTGCTGCGACGTGCCGCTGCCGGCCGACGCGGAGTTGCGCGGCTTCTTCGCCTTGCCCGCGGCGATGACGTCCTGCAGCGACTTGTACGGGCTCGCCTGGTTGACGACGAGCACCGTCGGGTTCGTGCCGATGAGCGAGATCGGCACGAAGGAATTGACCGGGTCGTAGCCGATCCGCGGATAGAGGCTGACGTTGATCGCGTGCGAGCTGATCGTGCCGCCGAGAATCGTGTAGCCGTCGGGGGCGGCGCGGGAAGCGATCTCCGAGCCGACGCTGCCGCCGGCACCGCCCTTGTTGTCGACGACGATGGTCGTGCCGAGCGCCGGCCCGAGCTTCTGCGCGATGAGCCGGGCCAGGATGTCGGTGGTGCCGCCGGCGGGGAAGGGCACGATGTAGGTGATCGGCTTGGACGGCCACTTGTCCTGGGCGCTCGCCGGCGCGAGAAGCGCGGCCGTGGCGAAGGCGGCCGCGGCGGCGGCGAAGAGGCGTCGGGAGCAGGTCATGGAATCTCCGCGGAAGGGCGCGCCGGCAGGCGCAGGCATAGACTTTCGCCCATGTCGAGTGCCCCCGCCACTCCCGTAAACGCCAACCGGCCGATGCCGGCCGGGGCGGGCGCGACACAGGCGAGCGACGGCGCCGGGCTGCCGGTGCGGGCCCCGCACGTCATCGTCATGAAGCCCGGCGACAACGTCGCCATCGTCGCCAACGACGGCGGGCTGGCGGCGGGCGCCGTGCTCCCTTCCGGGCTGGTGCTGCAGGAGCGCGTGCCGCAGGGCCACAAGGTCGCGCTGGTCGACATCGACGCCGGCGCCGCGGTCGTCCGCTACGGCGTCGCCATCGGCCACGCAGCGCAGCCGATCGCCGGCGGGCGCTGGGTGCACGAGCGGCTGCTGCGCATGCCCGAGGCGAGGTCGCTGGCCGGCCTGCCCATGGCGACGGGGCGCGGCGCGCCGCCGGCGCCGCTCGAGGGCTTCACCTTCGAGGGCTACCGCAACGCCGACGGATCCGTGGGCACGCGCAACATTCTCGCCATCACGACCACCGTGCAGTGCGTCGCCGGCGTCGTCGAGTTCGCGGTCGCCCGCATCAAGGCCGAGCTGCTGCCGCGCTATCCGAACGTCGACGACGTCGTCGGCCTCGAGCACGGCTACGGCTGCGGCGTCGCCATCGATGCGCCCGATGCCCTGATCCCCATCCGCACCCTGCGCAACATCAGCGGCAATCCGAACTTCGGCGGCGAGGTGATGGTCGTCAGCCTCGGCTGCGAGAAGCTGCAGCCCGAGCGGCTGCTGCCGCCCGGCACGTTCGCCATCGCCGACGAGCGCGACGCTGCCGCGCCTGCCGCCGGCGCGATGGACCTCGTGCGCCTGCAGGACGACAAGCACGTCGGCTTCGCGTCGATGGTCGACTCCATCCTGGCCTCGGCCCGCGTCCACCTGGAGCGGCTCGACGCCCGTCGGCGCGAGACGGTGCCGGCGTCGGCGCTCGTCGTCGGCGTGCAGTGCGGCGGCAGCGACGCGTTCTCGGGCGCGACGGCGAATCCCGCCGTCGGCTTCTGCACCGACCTTCTCGTGCGCGCCGGGGCGACGGTGATGTTCTCGGAAGTCACCGAAGTGCGCGACGGCATCGACCAGCTGACGGCGCGCGCGGCGACGCCGGCGGTGGCCGAGGAAATGATCCGCGAGATGGCCTGGTACGACGCCTACCTCGGCCGCGGCGGCGCCGACCGCAGCGCCAACACGACGCCGGGCAACAAGCAGGGCGGGCTCGCCAACATCGTCGAGAAGGCGATGGGCTCCATCGTCAAGTCGGGCACGGCGCCGATCGCCGGCGTGCTCGGCCCGGGCGAGCGCCTGCGCGACAAGGGCCTGACGCGGGGCCTCGTCTATGCGGCGACGCCGGCCAGCGACTTCATCTGCGGCACGCTGCAGCTCGCCGCCGGCATGAACGTGCACGTCTTCACCACCGGCCGCGGCACGCCGTACGGCCTCGCCGAAGTGCCGGTCGTGAAGGTCGCGACCACCACCGGCCTAGCGCGGCGCTGGCATGACCTGATGGACCTGAACGCCGGCACCATCGCCGACGGGGACGCCACGATCGAGGACACCGGCTGGGCGCTGTTCCGCCTGCTGCTCGAGGTCGCAAGCGGACGCCGCACCTGCGCCGAGCGGGCCGGGCTGCGCAATTCGCTGGTGCTCTTCAACCCGGCGCCGGTGACGTAGCCGCGCGGCCGCGGGCGCTGCACACGCCCCTCGCGGTTCCCGAAAGACCCTACGAGCGCCGTAGGCCGCGTCCGACGACGGCGAGGGGCCGACTCACCCTCGCCGACGCGGCTTGCCGGCATGGAAAACCCTGTCGCCGGCTCATAGTCTTGCCACACGTTGCACCGCGCAGCGGCCTTTCGAAACAACAGGAGAAACCTTCATGAACTTCATCATTTGGCTCATCGTCGGAGGAATCATCGGCTGGCTCGCCAGCCTCATGATGAAGACCGACGGCCAGCAGGGGATCATCCTCAACGTCGTCGTCGGCATCGTCGGTGCCCTCCTCGGCGGCTGGCTCATCTCTCCGCTCCTCGGCGTCGGCACGATCAATCAGGACAACTTCAGCCTGCCGTCGCTCCTCGTGTCTTTCCTGGGTGCTGCGATCCTCCTCGCGATCGTGAACCTGTTCCGCCGCGGCCGCGTCCGCTGATGCGGACCCGAGCCGATCTCATCAACTCACTCACTGGAGGCCGCCATGGCTAACGACACGAAACTGAACACCAGCGACGCCAATCGCGATCCGCTGACCGGCGCACCGGGTTCCCACCCCGTGGGCACTGCCGCCGGCGCCGTCGTCGGCGGTGGCCTCGGAGCCGCTGCGGGCGCCGCGGCGACGGGCGCCGCAGCCGGCACGGTCGCGGGCGGTCCCGTCGGCACGGTGATCGGCGCAGCCATCGGCGCGGTGGTGGGCGGCCTGGCCGGCAAGGGCATCGCCGAGTCCGTCGATCCGACGCGCGAAGACGCGTACTGGCGCGAGAACTACTCGAGCCGTCCGTACGTCGAGTCCGGATCGAGCTACGACGACTACGGCCCGGCCTACGGCTACGGCGTGAACTCGTACAGCCAGCACGCCGGCCGTCGCTTCGAGGAGGTCGAGGACGACCTGTCGAGGGGCTGGGACTCGTCGCGCGGCAACTCGAGCCTGACGTGGGACCGCGCCAAGCACGCGACGCGTGACGCCTGGAACCGCGCCAGCGACGCGGTCGAGCGCGCCGTCCCCGGCGACTCCGATCGCGACGGCAAGTAAAGCCGCGCGAGCCGGATCGAAAAGCGCCCTTCGGGGCGCTTTTTTTTTCGGCGACTGCTTCGGCGCGGTCCACAATCGCCCGCCTCAGGAAGCGGAGGATGGATGGTCTCGGAAAGTCTGCAGGCGCAGCGCGCCGCCCTCAGCGCCCGATTCCGTGCCCGCATCCCGGCGCTTCTCGTGGCCTGGCGTGAGGCGATCGCCGCCGACCCGAAGCTGAAGACCGGCGACTCGCTGCCGCGCAGCCAGCTCGACGACCACGTGCCGCGCTGG
Organism: Caldimonas sp.; assembly: GCA_036263655.1. Lineage (GTDB taxonomy): Bacteria > Pseudomonadota > Gammaproteobacteria > Burkholderiales > Burkholderiaceae_C > Schlegelella_A. The sequence continues at coordinate 44,672 of DATAGP010000066.1, forward strand.
CTCGAGGCCTTCGCCGAGCTCCTCGCCGCCGGCCACGTCGCGACCGCCATCACCCCGCTCGAGCAGGAGGCGAAGGACGCCGAGGCGCACGGCCTGCAGCGCTGGCAGCAGGGCTACGACCTGCACGAGGTGACCCGCGAGTGGGGATGCCTGCATCGCTGCCTGGTGGCCGAGCTGGAGACGATCGCCGGCGATCCGGCCTTCGGCCCCGAGGTCCTCGCCGAGGCGCGCGCCAAGCTCGCGGCGCAGGTCAGCGAAGCGACGACCACCAGCGCCGAGGAGTACTTCCGGCTGGAGCGCCTGGAGGCGAGCGGCAACGTCCTCGACCTGGAGCAGGCGCTCGGCAACGTGCGCGAACTGGAGCGGAAGCACGCCGAGCTATGGCAGCAGGCGGCACACGACCTGCGCGGCAACCTCGGCGTCGTCGCCAACGTCGCCAAGGGGCTCACCTTCCAGGACCTGACGCCCGAGCGGCGCCAGGACTTCCTTTCCCTGCTGCGCAACAACGTGACCTCGCTGCACCGCCTGCTCGACGAGGTCACCGATCTCGCCCGCCTGCAGGCCGGCCAGGACCAGCGCCGCATCGGCCGCTTCGACGCCGCGGAGCTGCTGCGTCGCCTGTGCGAGGACGTGCGGCCGATGGCCGACGACAAGGGGCTGTACCTGAGCGCCAGCGGCGCACAGACGTTGGTGGTCGACGGCGACGAGATGAAGGTGCGGCGGATCGGCCAGAACCTGCTCCTCAATGCCCTCAAGTACACGCGCCGCGGCGGCGTCAGCGTGAGCTGGGGCGAGACGGCGGCACGCGACGACGGGCGCTGGTGGTTCGCGGTGGAGGACACGGGTCCCGGATTTCACGCCGGCCCGGGTGCGCCGCTGGTGAGCGCGCTCAACGAGGCGACGGCGGTCGCGCAGCAGCTCGAGGCAGGGCCAGGGGCCGGTGTCGCGCCGCGCGAAGGCGCCGCGGCAGGTCGGGCGAGCGACGCCGGCGCCGCGGCGGCGGGCTCGCCGGTGCCTGGCGGTCCGCCGCCGGTCGACCGGCGCGCGGTGCGCCAGGTTCAGGGCGAGGGGCTCGGGCTGGCCATCGTCCGGCGCCTCTGCGATCTGCTCGCGGCGACCGTCGAGGTCGAGAGCCGGCCGCGCGTCGGCACCACCTTCCGCGTCCTGGTGCCGCTTCGCTATGCCGGCGAAGGATCCTCGGGCGACGCCAGACAGCCGCCGGCCGTCCAGCCGTAGAGCCATTCGAGCGCGTCGTAGAAGCGCTCGGGGCTGCGTCCCTTCCACAGCTCGTTGCGGACCAGGCGCTCGACGCCGCGGGCGTGATAGAGCCGGCCCATCTCGCGCGTCATGAGGACGACGCGCGCGGTGCGGGCCACGCGCGAGCGCTCGTACAAGGCAAACCCGGCGCCGATGTCGTCGCCGGTGGCGGCCAGCGCCTCGCCGAGCGTCACGGCGTCCTCGAGCGCCATGCAGGCGCCCTGGGCCAGGTACTGCAGCAGCGGATGGGCGGCGTCGCCGAGCAGGGTCGCCCGGCCATGCGTCCAGCTCGCGATCGGCTCGCGATCGGCGGTGGCCCAGCGCTTCCAGCTCTTCGGCAGGTGCAGGAGCTGGCGCGCGCGCGGGCAGATGCCGTCGAAGTACGACAGCACCTCGGCCTGGCTGCCGTCGCGCACGCCCCAGGTTTCCGGCTCGCGGCTGTGGAAGGTGACGACGACGTTGTACTGCTCGCCGCCGCGCAGCGGGTAGTGGACGAGATGGCAGTTCGGGCCGACCCACACCGCCGCCGCGTTCCAGCGCAGGTCGGCCGGGAAGTCGGCGGCGTCGGCGACGGCCCGGTAGACGACGTGGCCGGACACCCGCACCGGGTCGCCGACGAGCTGCGCCCGCAGCGCCGACTTGACGCCGTCGCAGCCGACGACGGCGATGCCGCGATGGACCTGGCCGGCGGCGTCGACGACCGCGACGCCGTGCGCGTCCTGCTCGATGCGCTCGACGCGCGTCGAGGTGCGCAGCTCGACGCCGGGCTGCGCCTGCACCCCCTCGAGCAGCGACAGGTGCACGTCGGCGCGGTGGATCACCGCGTACGGGTTGCCGAAGCGGCGCTGGAAGGCGTCGCCGGTCGGGATCTCGCCGACCACGCGCTCGTCGACGGCGTCCATCATGACCATGCGCTCGGTGTAGACGGCGCGGCTGCGCGCCCGCTCGCCGACGCCCAGCGCGTCGAAGGCGGCGAAGGCGTTGGGCGCGAGCTGGACGCCGGCGCCGATCTCGGCGAGCTCCGTCGACTGCTCGAGGACCCGCACCGGGAAGCCGCGCCGCGCCAGGGCCAGCGCGGCCGCGAGGCCGCCGATGCCGCCGCCGGCAACGATGACCGTGCCCTTCGCGGCCATCGTGCGGCCTTGCCTAGCCGAGGCGCTCTTCGCGCCAGAGCCCGAGCGCCTGCTGGACCGGCCGGTCCGAGAAGCTGAAGAGGACCGTGTCCTCGGCCGCGGCGAGGGTCAGCGCGTGCCACGACGGGACGACGAAGATGTCGCGCTCGCCGAACTCGAACGACTGCTCGCCGACCTGGGCCCGGCCGCTGCCTTCGAGGCAGACGTGGACCGTGCTGTCGCTGCTGCGGTACGGGCGGGTCTCGAAGCGCGCCGGCAGCCGTTGCGCGAAGGTGCCGATGGTCGGCATCGGCGAGCGCCCGGTCGCCGGGTTGACGTGCCGCAGCTTGAAGCCGTGGTGCGCGTCGATGCTGCCGCGCGAGATGCCGAGCAGCGACTCGCGCGTGCGCGAGAACGGATACACGAAGACCCGTGTCGGCTCGTGCGCGGCCTGCTCGAAGTCGAGCGGCAGCATGTTGTTGCCGTAGCGGGCCAGCGCGTCGCCTTCGGGCCGGCTGTCGGCCTGCGATCTGACCGCGCTCTTCTCGGCGAAGCCGGCGTCGAGGAAGCGGACCAGCGGGATGTCGAGGCCGTCGAGCCAGACCACGGGCTCGGCGCCGTCATTGCCGTGGTCGTGGAAGGTCCACGACGGCGTGATGATGAAGTCGCCGCGGCGCATGGTCGTGCGCTCGCCGTCGACCGCGGTGTAGGCACCTTCACCGTCGAGCACCAGGCGCAGCGCCGACTGCGTATGCCGGTGCGCCGGCGCCACCTCGCCGGGCAGGATCAGCTGCAGCCCGGCGTAGAGCGACTGGGTGATCGCCGACTGGCCGCGCAGGGCCGGGTTCTCGAGGATCAGGACGCGCCGCTCGGCTTCCTCGGCGGTGATGAGGCGGCCGGCGTCCATCACGTGGCTGCGCACCTCGTCGTAGCGCCACAGGGCCGGCTCGACCGGGCTCCTCGGCGCCGGCGGCACCAGGGCCCCGAGCACTTCCCAGAGCGGCGTCATGTGCAGGCGGCCGATCCGCGCGTAGAAGGCGCGTCGCTCGTCCGCGACGTCGGTCGTGAGGACGGAGGCGGCAGCGGCTTCCATGCCGGTCATTGTGCGGGAAGCTCGCGGGCAAGTCCGCTGGCCGCCGCCGTGCCGACACAGTACAAGGGCGGGCATGAAGCTCGCCGCCGACGTCCTGGTCGCTCTCGTGGCCCTCCTGCACCTCTACTTCCTGGTGCTCGAGATGTTCCTGTGGGACAAGCCGGCCGGCCTGCGCGCGTTCGGGCACAGCGCCGCCCAGGCCGCGGCGAGCAAGGTGCTGGCCGCCAACCAGGGGCTCTACAACGGCTTCCTCGCGGCCGGCCTGCTGTGGGGACTGTGGCTCGGGGCGGCGGGTACCTCGGTGAAGCTGTTCTTCCTCGCCTGCGTCATCGTGGCGGGGGTGTTCGGGGCGATGACGGCGAGCCGGAAGATCCTCTTCGTGCAGGCCGTGCCGGCCGCGATCGCCGCGCTGCTGGTGCTCGCCGCCTACTGACGCGCGGCGGTGCCGCGGCGCGTCAGTGCGACGGCGCCGGCAGCGACAGCGGCCCGCCGGCGGGCTCCTCGTGCACCGGCGGCGCGGCCTCGGCGGCGACTGCCTCGACCGACTCGTCGGACTCGACCACTGCTCCGACGCTGCCCGACACCGTCCGCAAGCCGAACACCGCCGCCAGCAGCCAGGCGCCGGCGACGAAGGCGCCGGTGGCGACGATGGCCAGGCCCATGAGGGCGACGCCGCTGACCCACGACGGCGTCAGCGCCGAGAAGGTCGCCGCCGCGACCAGCGCAGCGAGCCCGGCCCACAGGCGCGCCGACAAGGTCATCGACGCGTTCAGCGAGAAGGCATAGGCGAAGGTCGCGATGAAGGCGCAGCCGAGCTGGGCGAAGCCCATGGTCTCGAGACTGGAACCGAGGCTGTCGAGTGGCGACATCAACACCCTCCCAGGTGTTCTTGCGCGTGATCAGAAGCGCTTCGCACGATTACATCCATCCCCACCGAGTGCGTGCGTCGGCGGCGAGGGCCGCCCGATGTAGGACGGCCGCGCGGCGCGCATGGGCGGCGCATCCGCGCACTCAGAACTCGATCCTGCCACGGCCGCATCGCTTCGCGCGGTACAGGGCCGCATCCGCGATCTCGACCAGCGTGCCGCAATCCACGCCGGCCGACGCTGTCTGGCTGGCGATGCCGATGCTGACGCTCAGCCAGGCCGAGGTCGCCGACGCGCGATGCTCGATCTTGGCGTCGAGGAGCAGCTGCCGGCAGCGCTCGGCGACGAGCCGCGTCGCCTCAAGGTCGGCTCCCGGGAGGAGCAGCACGAACTCCTCGCCGCCGTAGCGGGCGACCAGTTCGCCGCCGCGGCGAACCGAATCGCCGACCATCCGCGCTACCTCGCGCAGGCAGGCGTCGCCGGCGGGGTGACCGTAGTGGTCGTTGTATTCCTTAAAGTGGTCGATGTCGATCATGAGCAGGCCGACCCACTCGCCGCGCCGTGCCGCGCGCTGCCACTCCGTCCTCAGCATCTGGTCGAAGAGGCGGCGGTTGCCGATGCCGGTCAGCGCATCGGTCGTCGACAGCCGCGTCAGCTGCTCGTTCAGCCGGTGCATCTCGAGGGCGATGGTCTTCTTCTCGGTGATGTCCTGGACGGCGCCGAGCAGGCGCACCGGCCGGCCTTCCTCGAGCGCGGCGACGCCCTGGGCGCGCACCCAGCGCGGGTTGCCGAGGGCGGTCACGAAGGCGAGCTCGAGGTCCCAGGGCGTGCCGTCGCGGGCAGCGGCGTCGATCGCCGCGCGAAGCACGGGCCGCGCCTCGGGAGCGTAGAAGTCGAGCGCGTTGTCGAGCTGCAGCATCGCGCCCGGCTGCAGCTCGTGGATCCTGAACACCTGCTCGGACCACTCGACGCGCATCGTCGCCAGGTCGAGCTCCCAGCCGCCGACGTTGGCGAGCTCGCCGGTGCGGCGCAGCATCTCGGCGGAGCGCTCCATCTGCGCCTGATTGCGCTTGCGCCGGCTGAGGTCCATGTGCGTGCCGGTCATCCGCACGGGCATGCCGAAGTCGTCGCGTTCAACGACCTTGCCGCGGCTGAGCAGCCAGACCCAGTGCCCGGCCTTGTGGCGGACCCGGAACTCGCATTCGTAGGCCGCGGTCTCGCCGCGGAAGTGGGCCTCGATCGCCGAGATCAGGCGCTCGGCGTCGTCCGGGTGGACGCTGGCTCGCCAGGTGCTGCCGAGCGGCCCGAGCTCGCCGGGCTGATAGCCGAGCTGGGCGCGGATCACCTCGTTCTGGCTGAACACGTCCTCGCGCACGTCCCAGTCCCAGAGGCCGAGGTCGGCGCCCTGCAGGGCCAGGCCCAGCTGCTCGGCCGTCTGGTGGCGCTCGCGCGCCGCTTTCGCCTCCAGCGCCGCGAACGTTCGCCGCCGCCACTGGCCGCGGTGCAGGCCCATCACCGCGCCGGCGCTCAGCAGCAGGAAGAACACCGAGTACTCGAGCGCCTGCTGACGCCACGGAGCGAAGACCGACGCCGCCGACCGGCTCACGGCGATGACCAGCGGCTTGTCGATGGCGAGCTCGTGCGGTGCCATGTACTGCAGCGCCGTCATCCGCCGCTCGTTCGAGCCGCCCATCGCACCGACGACGACGGCGACGCCGCGCGGGTCGCTGCGCAGGGGGCCGAGCACGTCGCGCGACTGCTGCCAGTCGCCGTCGACGCGCTCCTGCGCCCGCGGCACGGTCACGAACACCTTGCCGTCGCCGTGCCCGAGCGAGACCCACATGTCGGGCGCGTAGAGCACCGACTTCATCAGCACCTCGAAGTACTCCGGCTCGAGCGCGGCGGCCACGGCGCCGGCGAAGGCGCCGTTGGCGCCGACGATGGCGCGCGAGAAGACAACCGTGTAGCTGCCGAGCGAGGTCTTGTACGGGGCGGCGACGTAGAGCGTGGCCGGGTTCCGGCTGGTGCGCGGCGCCAGGTAGTACTCGCGGTCGCCGAAGTCGCGCCCGAGGAGCGTGTCGACGCTGCTGGCGAGCACGGTGCCGTCGGCATCCATGACGACCATCGAGCGCACGCCCGGAATAGCGTCGCTGAGCGACTTGAGCCGTGCCGAGATCAGGGTCGAGACGCTGTGCGGCGAGGTGGCGGCGAATTCCTCGCGCAGGTTGGCCAGGGCCCGGTTGATGCCCTCGAGCTGCTGGCCGATGTTGTCGTCGACGACGCGTGCCTGCACCCGCAGGCGGTCTCGCTCCGTGCGGTCAACCGTGTCGTAGGACTTGAACAGCGACCAGCCGATCAGCGTCGCCGTGAGCGCGAGTCCGAAGAGCAGCGCCAGCCACTCGGCCGCGAACGGATGAGCGGCGGCCGGCGCCGCGGCGGGCGCGGAAGGGCGTGACGGCGCGGAGGTCGGCGCCGTCCGCGCCGGCAGGTCCAGGAAGTCGTCGGCCGGCAGGGCCGAGCTGACGCTGTCGGCGCTCATGGGAGGACGGTGCTGCGGGTCACGCGGCGACGGCCACGGCTCGAGGGGGAGCTCATGTCGGCTCATCGGCACGCCGGCGCGGAAATGAAGGCCGGCCGGCGCGGGCACGTGCGGATTCGCATCGGGGCTGGATGCATTTACAGTGGCGGCATGGCAGGCTTGGCACTCGACGCGCTCAACGAAGCGCAGGCACGCGCCGCCGGGTTCGGCATCGCCCCGGGGGCGACGGCGCACGAGCCGCTGCTGGTCATCGCGGGCGCCGGCTCGGGCAAGACCCTGACGCTGGCGGCGCGGGTGGCGCGGCTCGTCCTCGCCGGCGCCGATCCGGGTCGGCTGCTCCTGCTGACCTTCTCGCGCCGGGCGGCGCTCGAGATGGAGCGGCGCGTCGGCCAGGTGCTTCACGAGGCGCTCGGCCTCGCCCCGACGCAGCGGCCGCCGCGCCTCGCCTGGTGCGGCACCTTCCACAGCATCGGTGCGCGGCTGCTGCGCCTGCATGCGCGGCAGGTCGGGCTCGAGGAGACGTTCACGGTCGACGACCGCGCCGACTCCGAAGACCTGGTCCAGGTCCTGCGCCACTCGCTCGGGCTGGCCGCCGGCAGGAAGCGCTTCCCGCAGAAGGGCACCTGCCTGGCGATCTACTCGCGCGTCGTCAACTCGCGGCGCGGCCTGGCCGAGGTCCTCGCCGACACCTATCCCTGGTGCAGCGAGCGGGCCGACGATCTGCGCCGGCTGTTCGCCGCCTATGCTGCCGAGAAGCAGGCGCAGCGGGTGCTCGACTTCGACGACCTGCTCGTCTGGTGGGGGGCCGCCATGGCCGATCCCGTTGTCGGCGCCGCCATCGCCTCGCGCTTCGACCATGTCCTCGTCGACGAGTACCAGGACACCAACCGCCTGCAGGCGCAAATCGTCGCGGCGCTGCGCCCGCACGGCCGCGGCCTCACGGTGGTCGGCGACGACGCCCAGTCGATCTATGCCTTCCGCGCCGCCGAGGTCCGCAACATCCTCGACTTCCCGCTGGCCTTCGATCCTCCGGCGCAGGTCCTCACGCTGGAGCAGAACTACCGCTCGACGGCGCCGATTCTCGCCGCGTCGAACGCCGTCATCGCTCTCGCCGGCGAGCGCCACGCCAAGCAGCTCTGGAGCGAGCGGGTTGGCGCCGAGCGGCCGGCGCTGGTCTGGGTCGAGGACGAGTCAGCGCAGGCGACGTGGATCGCCGATCGGGTGCTCGCGCTGCGCGAGTCGGGGCTCGCCTTGCAGCGTCAGGCGGTGCTCTTCCGCAGCGCGCAGCACAGCCATGCGCTCGAGCTCGAGCTCGTCCGGCGCGACATCCCGTTCGTGAAGTACGGCGGGCTCAGGTTCATCGACACGGCCCACGTCAAGGACGTGCTCGCGGTGCTGCGCTTCGCCGCCAACCCGCGCGGCGAGCGCGCCGCCCTGCGGGCGGCCCAGCTGGTGCCCGGCCTCGGGCCGGCCGCGGCCGCCCGGCTGCTCGCGCTGATCGCTGCCGCGCCGGATCCGGGCGCGGCCGTCCTGGCCTTCGAGCCCTCGCGGGCGGCGGCGCCGGCATGGGCCGAGTTCCGCGCGCTCTTCGCGTCCTTGCGCTCGCCGGCATCGCCGTGGCCCGAAGAGCTCGCCGGGGTCGAGCGCTGGTACCGGCCGCTGCTCGATGTCCGTCACGACGACGCGACGGTCCGCGCGGCGGACATCGCCCAGCTGGCGCGACTGGCGTCCGGTCACGCATCGCGGGAGCGCTTCCTCACCGAGCTGGCCCTCGATCCGCCCGCCGCGACGAGCGACGAATGCGGCCCGCCGGGGCGCGACGAGGATTACCTCATCCTCTCGACCATCCACTCGGCCAAGGGCCAGGAATGGAGCGCCGTCTCGGTGCTCAACGTCGTCGACGGCTGCCTGCCGTCGGACATGGCCGCCGGCAGCGTCGCGGAGATCGAGGAAGAGCGGCGCCTGCTGTACGTGGCGATGACGCGGGCCCGCCAGCATCTGCACCTGCTGGTGCCGCAGCGCTTCTACGTCACCTACCAGCCGGCCTCCGGGGCGCGGCACATGTATGCCGGCATCAGCCGCTTCCTGCCCGAGGCGGTGCAGGATCTCTTCGAGCACGTGATCCCGGCGCGGCCGGGGCCTGCACAGCCGCGCATCGCTGCTGCCGATGCGGCGGTGCCGGTAGACCTGGGCGCGCGGGTCCGGGCGGCCTGGCTGTGACGCCGCCGCCCGGCCGCACGATCAGATCTTGTCGATGGCGTCCTTGACCTTCTCCTTGGCGTCACCGTAGTTCGCCTGGGTCTTGCCGGTGGCCTTGTCGACCGTGCCTTCGGCTTCGAGGTCGCGGTCGTCCAGCGCCTTGCCGGTGCCTTCCTTGACGGCGCCCTTGGCCTGCTCGACGCGGCCCTTGACCTGGTCCTGGTTCATGGTGCTTCCTTCCGTTCAGTGGCAATGAGCGGATCGCGCCGGTTCACGAGCTTGCAGCGGATCCGCACAGCCACTGTCGCTGCGATGCGGCGCCGAATCTGTCGGCGCGATCAGGGAGCGTGCGTAGGAGACGGTCCAGGCGCCGCGTCCGAGCGGCGCCTCGCGGCCGCTCAGGCCGCGGCCGGCTGCTGGAGCTCGCGGGCGGCGCTGGCGAAGTGGCCGCGTGCCAGGTCCATCAGGAAGGCGCCGAGCCAGGCCGAGCCCGCGCCGGTCGGGTACATGCGCTCCTCGCCCGTCGAGAAGCAGCGGACGCGAAGCAGCCCGCCCATCACGCCGAACAGATCCGACAGCGTCGTCTCGTCGTCCTCGCGGACGTCGAAGTCACGCACCTCGAAGCCCTTCGAGCGAAGCACGCCGGTGAGCGCATCCGAGGTGGCAGGTGGGGTGTTGGCGGCAAGGTGTCCCATGACGGCGACCGGTGAAGAGGGGAGCTGATTTCCGCATATCGTGAGCCCACCGACTGTCGGATGGCGCCGACGCGCGCTGTCAGTGCGACGCGATTGCGTGAGTTTTGCGCGCTGTCGCCGGCTAGCTCGCGGGCTCTGCCTTCTTGACGCCACGGATGTTGAGCGCGGCCAGACAGACCTGCAGCGCGATCAAGGCGTAAGCGTTCGTGTGCCAGCCCCATGCGATCCACAGGACGTTGCTGACGATGAAGGCCCAGAAGCCGATCTGTCTCCGGCGCTTCGAGTTCGAGGCGACGAGCCACGCCGCGAGGACGGTGACGACCATCGCCGGCCACTGAACGAGATCGAGCCACTCCATCGCGAGCCTCAGGCGGAGCGAAGCGGCCCGGGTCCCGCGCTCAAGCGCACGGACGTCCGGGCGGATGCGCCGCTACCAGCGAACGACATGGAACCGCACGCGTTCGCCGCCGCGGCGGGTGCGGCGATCGGCTGCTGGCGGGGGAACGATGCGGCGGCCCGCCGAACGTCATCGGGAACCGGCGGCGGCCGCGACCTTGGCCGGCGTCGCCGACGCGAGCGCGCCGCTGCCCGCCTTCTGCGCCGCGATGACGGCCGCCTGGTCGACGGGCCGGTCGACGAGCACCTTGCGGATCGCCTCGGCGATCGACGCGGCGGTGGCGTCCCAGGCATGCGAGGCCACGCGCTTGGCCATGTCGGCCTGGCGCTGCGCCCGCTCGGCAGCGCTCTCTTCGAGCGCTCGCCGACAGGCGGCGACGAAGGTCGGCGCGTCCTCCTCGATGGCCACGAGGTCGCCGAACATCACCGCCACGTCGCGGATCGGCGTGCTGACGACCGCCTTGCCGGCCGCCATGTACTCGAGCGTCTTGGTCGGGCTGATGAAGCGAGTCGACTCGTTCATCGCGAAGGGCATCAGGCAGACGTCCCACCCGGCGACCAGCTGCGGCAGCAGCTCGTAGGGCTGCTGGCCGAGCCAGTGCAGGTTCGGACGCTGCGGCAGCGCCGCCGGATCGATCTTCACGACCGGCCCCACCATCACCACCTGCCAGGCCGGATCGGCATCGGCGAGGGCGGCGACGAGCTCGATGTCGATGCGCTCGTCGATCACGCCGAAGAAGCCGAGCCGCGGCTGGGCGATCGCGCCCTGCAGCTCGTGTGCCCTCGCCATGCGCTCGGCGTTGGCCACGGCATTGGCGTTGGCATAGTGGGCGGCGTCGACGGCGCTCGGCAGGCACATGACGTTGTCGTGCAGCGAGCGCTTCGCTTCATAGAGGCTCGGCCCGCCGGTCAGCACCAGCTCGGCGCGCTTGAGCAGCGCCGTCTCGCGCTGGCGCATCTGCCGCGCCGCGCCCTTGAACGCCGACAGCTCGTCCATGCAGTCGTAGACGACGGCGCGCGGCGCCAGCCCGTTGAGCAGCGGCAAGGCCATCGGCGTGTAGAACCAGACGACGTAGTCGTCGATGCCTTCCTGCGCCAGCCAGTCGGCGACCAGCGGCTCGAGCAGCGAGAGCTGGTCGTCGTGGAAGCCGGGCGCCTCCACCGGCGTGTGCGGCCGCAGCACCTCGACCCCCGGCGTCGGCGATGTTCGCTCGAGCCACCCCGTGGCATCGCTGCGCATGGGTTCCTCTACGAAGACGACGGGGAACTCGCGCGCCAGGCGCGACAGCAGGTGCTGGGGCCGCTGGAACACGAAGTTCCAGCGCAGGTGCGAGAAGACGACGAGATGCGGCATGGCGTTTCGTAGGCGTACAGGCGGACAGCGTCCTTCCCCGGAACGCCATCGCATGTTGTTGTGGGGATGTGGGCAGGGAGCCCGCCCTCCCGTAGCAAATCACGTGCCCCTTGGGTTATGGTCCGGCCCGATGCGCACCACCCTGGCGCCACCGACCCCCCGCTGCACCTGGGCGCTCGCCTGCGCGATCGTGCTCGCTGGGTGTGCCGGCACGAAAGTGAGCGAGCGCCAGCATCGACCTGGCGCATCGGCAGCCGTTACCGACGATCGCGACGGCCCGGGGCTCGATCCGCCCGCCGACCTTGCCAGCCGGCCCGACGCCGAGCCGCGCATCGACACGGTCCGGCCCGGCGGCGCGAACAAGCCGTACCAGATCCTGGGCCGCGACTATGTTCCCGTGACCGGCGACCTGCCCTTTCTCGAGCGCGGCCTCGCATCGTGGTACGGGCGCAAGTTCCACGGCCGGCCGACGGCGATCGGCGAGACCTACGACATGTACGCCATGACGGCCGCGCATCCGACCCTGCCGCTGCCGAGCTACGCGCGCATCCGCAACCCGGCCAACGGCAGGGAGGTGATCGTGCGCGTCAACGACCGCGGACCCTTCCACGCCGGCCGCATCGTCGATCTCAGCTACGCCGCGGCGGCCAGGCTCGGCCTGCTGCGCGCCATCGCGCCGGTCGAGCTGGAACGGATCACGCACGCCGACATCCGCGCCGGCACCTGGCGCCGACCCGGTGAGGAGCCGACGCGGCTGGCCGCCGTCGTGCCCAGCGCGGACGCCGCTGCGCCGGCGCTGGCCCCGATCGCCGCGTCGCCGGCGGAAGCGGCCGAGGCGCACCGGGCGACCGGGCGCGGCTTCTGGCTCCAACTCGGCGCCTTTCGCGAGCGCGGCGGCGCCGAGTCGCTGCGCCGAAGCCTCGGCGGCGAGGCCGAGGCCTTGCTGCCCAACCTGACGACCTTCGCGGATGCCGCCGTGTATCGCGTCCAGGCGGGCCCGTACGCCAGCCGCGACCAGGCCGGCGAGGCGGCGCAGCGCGTGCGCGAGGCGCTCGGCCTCGTCCCCCTCGTCGTCGAACGCCGCTGAGCGGGCGGCAGCAAGTGGCCGAGGCGAGCTCACGATCCGACGCCGCGCCGCCGCGGCAGGTCTTTCTCTTCACCGGCCACATGGTCGACGCGCCCGGGCGCGCGGCGCCGCGCCTGCCGGCCGACAAGGCAGGCGCGGCCGGCGAGCGCATCCGCCGCGCCCTCGACGACTGCGGCGCCGGACCGGCCGACCTCGGCTTCACGCAAGGAGCGGCCGGCGGCGATCTGCTTTTCGTCGAGGCGTGCCGGCAGCGCGGCGTCCCGGTGCGGCTGCTGCTGCCGCTCGCGCTCGACGAGTTCGTCGCCCGCTCGATCCTGCCGTCGGAGGACGGCATCGGCTGGCAGCGCCGCTTCTTCGCGGCCCTCGACGGCCTCGATGCCCCGCCGCTCGAAGCGCCCACGGCGCTCGGCCCGCCCGGCAGGGACGTGGACGTCTTCGTGCGCGGCAACGAGTGGCTGCTCGATACCGCCCTGTCCTTCGGCGCCGACCGCCTGCACTGCATGTGCCTCTGGGACGGCGGCGGCGGCGACGGGCCCGGCGGCACCCGGCACATGGTCGACGAGGTTCGCCGCCGCGGCGGCCGCGTCACCTGGATCGACACGCGGACGCTGTAGCCGCGCCGCTCGCGCCGCTCGCGTCGATGCCGTCGTGCGGCTTGCCTCGGGCCCTCGCGGCGCGGATGATCCGGCCCCGAACCGCGCTTCACTCGAGGGAAACTGCATGAGCGCACGCACTGCGAAGAAGGCGGCCAGGAGCCGTGCCCTGTCCCTGCATCTCGGCCTGAACACGGTGAGCGCCGGCGCCTACGGCGGCTGGACCGGACCGCTCGCCGCCTGCGAGTTCGACGCCAACGACATGGCGGCCATCGCCGAGGCGCAAGGCATCCGGCCGACCGTGCTCCTGACGCGCAAGGCGACCCGCGCCGCCGTGCTCGCCGAGCTGCGCCGCGCGGCGAAGTCGCTGACGCGCGGCGGCTTCTTCTTCCTCACCTTCTCGGGCCACGGCGGCCAGGTGCCCGACGTGAGCGGCGAAGAGCCCGACAAGAAGGACGAGACCTGGTGCCTCTTCGACGGCCAGCTCATCGACGACGAGCTGTACTTCGAGCTGAGCCGCTTCCAGGCCGGCGTGCGCATCCTGGTGCTGTCCGACAGCTGCCACAGCGGCAGCGTGACGCGCGACGCGGCCATGCCCGTCGCCACGATCCCGACGCAGCGGCCGAAGCTGATGCCGGAGTCGGTGGCGATGCGGACCTACCGCGAGCACCAGGCCTTCTACGACGGCCTGCAGCGCGAGATCGCGAAGGCCGCGGGCAAGCCCGTCGTCGACCCCGACGTGGCGTTGGCCCAGGTCGCGGTGAGCGGCCGGCTGACCTCGATCGTCGCTCGCTTCGACCCGGCCGTGCTGCTGATCTCGGGCTGCCAGGACAACCAGACCTCGATGGACGGCGAGCACAACGGCGCCTTCACCGAGCAGCTGCTGCGGGTCTGGAACCAGGGTCGCTTCGACGGCAACTACGCGATGTTCCACGCTCGCATCCGCGCCCGCCTGCCGGCGACGCAGTCGCCCAACCTCTTCACCCTGGGCAAGGCCGGCGACTTTCTCCTGCAGAAGCCTTTCAGCGTCTGAGGCGACGCGCCCGACGCCACGACACGAGGAAGCGACGATGCCGAGCGAAGCGAACGAGATCACCTTCGTCATTCCCGGCCAGGCCGAGCCGGTGCCCACGCGCGGCGGCGATCCGCGCGGCAACGTCAAGGCGGCGGTGCGCGTCGGCAGCGTGCGCGCCGGCGGCGAGCCGGTCCGCGTCACGGCGCGTCCCGGCGAGGACGTCGTCGTGATGACCGTCACCAACGGCCCGGTGCTGGTGCTGCATCCGGAAGCCGCCCGCGACCTGCTGCTGGCGCAGAGCGCCACCGCGACGCGCAGCGGCCGCGCCGCGTCGGCGGGCGAGGTGCGGGTGCCGGCCCAGCTCGGCTGGCCAGGCCTCGAGGCGGAGGCGACGCGCGGGGCGACGCGCGGCTGGATGGGCCAGGCCCTGCTCAGCGGCTTCAAGGTCCTGACCGGCCTCGCCAAGGACCCCGCGAGCAAGCTCGTCGCGGCCGCGGTCACGAAGAAGGTCGACGACCAGGTCGAGGCCGGCGTCTACCGGCTGTCGCCCGAGGCGCTGCGGCCGCTCAAGGGCAGCGGCCGCAAGCTCGACCGCGTGCCGCCGGCCGAGGACGGCGGCCCGCTGCTGGTGCTCGTGCACGGCACCTTCTCCGACACCGTCGGTACCTTCGACAAGCTCTGGAGCCAGCACAACGCGACGACGCGGCAGCTTTTCGCGCGCTACGGCGACCGGGTCTACGGGCTCGACCATCCGACCCTGGCCGCGAGCCCCATCGGCAACGCCCTGACGCTGGTCCGGGCCATGCCTGCCGGAGCCCGGCTGCACCTCCTCACGCACTCGCGCGGCGGCATGGTCGCCGAGGTGCTGGCGCGGGCCTGCGGCGGCGGCGCGCTCACCGACGAGGTGCTGGCCCTCTTCGCCGACGCGTCCTACGCCCAGCACCGCAGCGACTTGCGCGCCCTCGTCAAGGAGGCGCAGGCGAAGGGGCTGCGGGTCGAGCGCGTGGTCCGCGTCGCCTGCCCGGCGCGCGGCACGCTGCTGGCGTCGAAGCGGCTCGACGCCTACCTGTCGGTGCTGACCTGGGGCCTGCAGCTGGCGAGCGTGCCAGTGGCGCCGCAGCTGCTCGACTTCCTGCACGAGGTCGCGCGCCGGCGCGCCGAGCCGGAGGAGCTGCCCGGCCTCGAATCGATGATGCCCGGCCGGCCGATCGTCGAGTGGCTGAACCGGGCCGAGGAGCCGATCCCCGGCGACCTGCGCGTCATCGCCGGCGACATGGAAGGCGACTCGATCGGCTCGTGGGTCAAGACGCTGCTCTCCGACGCCTTCTACTGGACCGACAACGACCTCGTCGTGCAGACCCGCTCGATGTACGGCGGCTCGCCGAGGGCCCGGACGGCGAGCGGCAGCGGCGCGAGCTTCGTGCTCGACCGCGGCGGCAAGGTCTCGCACTTCAACTACTTCGCCAACGAGCGCACCGTCCAGGCGATCGTCGGCGGACTGCTGGACGAGAGCCCGTCCGAGTTCGCGGCCATCGGGCCGCTGTCCTGGGCCGGCGAGGACGCGAGCGGCTTGCGCGCGGCGCAGGCGGTGGCGCGCTCGCGCGGACCCGGTGCGGGTGGCGGTCAGGGCAGCGCGGTCGGCGCCGGCGAGCGGCCGGCGGTGTTCGTCATTCCCGGGATCCTCGGCTCGAACCTGAAGCGCGACGGCAAGCGCATCTGGCTCGGCTTCCGCTTCTTCAACGGGCTCAAGACGCTCGCCTGGGATCCGGCGACCGCGGCGAGCATCGAGCCCGACGGCCCGATCGGCAGCGTCTACGGCGACCTCATCGAGCGCCTGGCCGACACGCACGAGGTGATCCCCTTCGCCTACGACTGGCGCCGCCCCGTCGAGGACGAGGCGCGGCGCCTGGCCGAGGCGGTCGACGTCGCCTTGGCGGCGCGGGCGGCGAGCCAGCAGCCGGTGCGCATCCTCGCCCACTCGATGGGCGGGATCGTCGCGCGCACGATGGCGCTCGAGAAGCCCGAGACCTGGCAGCGGCTGATGGCGCGCGACGGCGCCCGCTTCGTCATGCTCGGCACGCCGAACGGCGGCTCGTGGTCGCCGATGCAGACGCTCTCCGGCGACGACACCTTCGGCAACGCGCTCGCCGTCTTCGGCTCGATCTTCGACAACGCCGGCGCGCGCGAGGTGATGGCCGGCATGCCGGGCTTCATCCAGCTGCAGGCCGACCTCCTCGACACCACGCTTCGCCTCGATCGCGCCGAGAGCTGGCAGAAGCTGGCCGACGACGACATGCGCCGGCTCGCCGAGCGCAGCATCTGGCACTCGGACATGGTCCAGCGCGCGATCTATCGCTGGGGCGCGCCGCCGCAGGCCGTCCTCGACACCTCGGTCGCGCTGCGCCGGCGCCTCGACGCCCAGGCGGCGAGCCCCGGGCCCGGCGTCGACAAGACCGTGCTCGTCGTCGGCCACGCCGACTTCACCCCGGCCGGCATCGTCTTCGGCGAGGCCGGGCTCGAGTACCTCGACGCACCCGGCGGCGGCGACGGCCGGGTGCCGCTGGCGCGGGCGCTGCTGCCGGGGGTGCGCACCTGGAGGCTCGACGCGTCGCACGGCGACCTGCCCAGCACGACCAGCGCCTTCCCGGCCTACCTCGAGCTCCTGGCCAAGGGTGAGACGCGGCTGCTCGACACGCTCGATCCGGCGGCCCCGGGCGTGCGCTCGGCCGGCGCCGCCGCAGGACGCGGCACGGCCGCGGGCCTGGTCCGCAGCCGGCCGTCGCGCGGCCTGCAGCCGTCGCAGCCGCCGTCGGAGGCGAGCGACGTGTTCGCTGCCACGCCGCGGCCGCACCTCGCCGCGGGGCGGGCCGGCACCGCGGGCCGGGCGCTGCACGTGTCGGTGCTCAACGCCGACCTCAAGTTCGTGCACGAGCCGCTCATCGTCGGCCACTACCGCTCGATCGCGCTCACCGGCACCGAGGCGGTGGTCGACCGGCTCGTCAACCGGGCGATGAGCCGCTCGCTCGCGGCGGGCCTGTACCCCGACGACGTCGGCACGCACCAGATCTTCGGCAACGTGCGCCAGCACCCGGACAACGTGCTGGCGATGGCGCGGCCGGTCGCCGTCGTCGTCGCCGGCCTCGGCGAGGAAGGGAAGCTGCGCGCCGTCGACCTCGCCTACACCGTGCGCCAGGCGGTCATCGCCTACGCGCAGCGGCTGGCCGAGCAGCCCGGCGGCGCGCCGGCGGAGTTCGAGCTGGCCTCGACGCTGCTCGGCAGCGGCGGCGCCGGCATCAGCGCCGGCGCGGCGGCGCAGATGGTGGCGCAAGGGGCGTACGAGGCGAACCAGAAGCTGCAGGAGAACGGCTGGCCGCAGGTCGGCCGCCTCGTGCTGGTCGAGTTCTATCTCGACCGCGCCAGCGACGCCTGGCGCGCGCTGCAGGTGCAGGCGACGGCGGCGCCGCACCAGCTCGACGTCGTCGGTCAGGTCCAGGCCGGCGCGGGGGCGCTGCGCCGCTCGCTCGACTCGAGCTACCGCGGCGCCGCCTACGACTTCGTCAGCGCCACGACCGGTCAGCTGGCGAACGGCGAGCCGACGATCATGTACACGCTCGACACCAAGCGCGCCCGCACCGAGGTGCGCGCCCAGCACACGCAGGGCACGCTGGTGCGCGAGCTGGTCGCCAAGGCGTCGAACGACGCCAACCGCGACCCGCAGATCGGCCGCACCCTGTTCGACCTGCTCGTGCCGGTCGAGATGGAGCCCTTCCTCGGCGGCACCAGCGACATGGTGATCGAGCTCGACAGCGGCACCGCGGCGCTGCCGTGGGAGGTGCTCGACACCTCGGCGTCGGCCCCCGCGGGCGCAGACCGCCGCCCCTGGGCGATCCGCAGCAAGCTGCTGCGCAAGCTCCAGACGCGCCAGTTCCGCTCGCAGGTCAGCGACGCCACCGCCGACGGCAACATCCTCGTCATCGGCGAGCCCTTCCTCGACGATCCCGCGTATCCGCCGCTGCCGGGGGCGCGCGCCGAGGCGATCGCGGTGGCCGCCCGCCTCGCGGGCGGCGCCGAAGGCGTCGGCGCCGCCCGCGTGCGCGCGCTCACCAGCGGTGCCGACGACGCCCGCAACGTCATCAACGCGCTGTTCGAGCGGCCGTACCGCATCGTCCACGTCGCCGGCCACGGCGCGCCGGGCGCGAAGGGCGGGGTCGTGCTCTCGGGCGGCACCTTCCTCGGCCCGGCCGAGGTGAACGCGATGCGGACGGTGCCCGAGCTCGTCTTCCTCAACTGCTGCCACCTGGCCGGCCGCGAGGCGCAGTCGGCGCTCGCCGCATCGAACCACTACGACCGCGCCGCCTTCGCCGCCAGCCTCGCCGAGGCGCTGATCGCCATCGGCGTGCGCTGCGTCGTCGCCGCCGGGTGGGCGGTCGAGGACAAGCCCGCCGAGCTCTTCGCCACCACCTTCTACGACACGCTGCTCGGCGGCGGCCGCTTCATCGACGCCGTCGCGGCGGCGCGCTCGGCGGCCTGGCGCAACGGCGCCGGCGGCAACACCTGGGCGGCCTACCAGTGCTACGGCGATCCCGGCTGGACCTGGCAGCGCGGCGTGGGCGATGCGCAGCGTGCAACGGCGGCGCCGGGCGACGAGTTCGCCGGCGTCTCGTCCGCGCCGGCGCTCGCGCTCGCCCTCGAGACCATCGCCACGCGGCTGCGCTTCGGCGGCGATGATCCGGCGCAGCGCGCCAGGCTCGAAGCCGGGCAGCGCGACAAGATCCGCTTCCTCGAGGCCAAGTTCGGTCCGGTCTATGGCTCGATGGGCGCCGTCGCGGAGGCCTTCGGCCTCGCCTACGCCGACGCCGGCGAGCGCGACAAGGCGATCGAGTGGTATCGCGCCGCGGTCCATGCCGGCGACGGCAGCGCCTCCTTCAAGGCGGCCGAGGAGCTCGCCAACCAGCTCGCCCGACGCGGCGAGCGGCAGGCCGACCCGACCGAGGCGCGTCGCGACATCGACGAGGCCATCGCCCGGCTCGAGAAGCTGGTGCAGATCCAGCCCACCGCCGAGCGCGAGGCGCTGCTCGGCTCCGCCTACAAGCGGCTGGTGATGGTCGAGGGCCGCGCCGAGGACGCGAAGGCGACCGGGGCGGCGCGGCGCGGCCGCAGGCGCGGCGGCGCGGCCGCCGAGCCCGGCGCCGATCGGCTCGCCGCGCTCCGCGCCATGGTCCGCCACTACGGCAACGCCGAACGGCTGGCCCGCGAAGCGCAGGCCGACAACCTCTTCTATCCGGGCAAGAACAACATCAGCGCCGAGCTGCGCCTTGCCTTCCTCGAGCGCCGTCCGGCCGAGCTGGCGGTCGACCGGATGCAGGCGGTGCAGGAGTCGCTGGCGCGCGCGGCGCGGACGCGGCCCGACTTCTGGTCCGTCGTCGGCCAGATCGAGCTGCGCGTGCTGACCGCCCTGGCGGCGCAGCAGCTGGCGGGCGTCGCGCCGGGCCTCATCGGCGAGTTCGAGGAGCTGAAGTCGCGCGTGCCGGCCAGGACGATGTGGGACTCGGTCCACGCGGAGGCCCGCTTCACGCTCGAGCCGTACCAGGGGATCGCCAGCGCGGCCGAGAAGCGGGCGGCGCAGGCGCTGCTCGACGCGCTGCAGGCGATGGCCTCCGGATGATGTTCGCCGACCAGCGCTTCGGCCGACCGCTCGCCGGTTGGCGGCTGCGCCTCTACACGATCATCTTCGAGGCCGACACGCGGGCCGGGCGGATGTTCGACCTGATCCTGATCTGGACCATCCTGGCCAGCGTCACGGTCGTCATGCTCGACAGCTTCGAGAGCCTGCGCGCCCGGTGGGGCCCACTGCTGCAGGCGCTCGAGTGGGTCTTCACGATCGCCTTCACGATCGAGTACCTGGCCCGCCTCGCCTGCGTGCAGCGACCGGCGCGCTACGCCCGCAGCTTCTTCGGCGTCATCGACCTGCTCGCCATCCTGCCGACCTGGGCGGCGCTGTTCGTGCCCGGCCTGCATGCGCTGATCGACGTCCGCCTGCTGCGCCTGCTGCGCCTGTTCCGCATCCTCAAGCTGGCCGAGTACGTCGAGGAGTACGGCGCCCTCGGCCGGGCGCTGCTCGCGAGCCGGCGCAAGATCTTCGTCTTCCTCAGCTTCGTGCTCCTCGTCGTCGTCGTCATGGGCACGCTGATGTACGTCGTCGAGGGGCCGGCCAACGGCTTCGCGAACGTGCCGGTGTCGGTGTACTGGGCGATCTCGACGATGACCACCGTCGGCTACGGCGACCTGACGCCGAAGACCGGCCTCGGCCGCTTCATCGCCTCGGTGATGATGCTCGTCGGCTGGGGCACCCTGGCGGTGCCGACCGGCATCGTCAGCGCCGAGTTCACCGCGCTGCGGATGCGCCCCGGCGTGCCGACGACGCGGACCTGCCAGGCCTGCCTCTCCGAAGGCCACGAGCCGGGCGCGCGCTACTGCAAGGACTGCGGCGCGCTGCTGCAGCGCTACTTCACCGATCTGGCCGCGAGCCCGGCCGCGGCGCCCGCGCCGCCGCCCACGGCCGGCGCGCCGCCCTGAGCCGGACTCAGCGACCGCCGGACACGTCGACGATCGAGCCGGTGGTGTAGCTCGACGCGTCGGACAGCAGCCACACGATGGCCTCGGCCACCTCGTGGGCGGTGCCGGCGCGCTGCATCGGCACCAGCGGCGTCATCTGGCGGACCCGGTCCGGCTGGCCCCCGGAAGCGTGGATGTCGGTCTCGATGATCCCGGGCCGGACCGCGTTGACGCGGATGCCCTCGAGGACAACTTCCTTGGCCAGGCCGACCGTAAAGGTGTCAATCGCACCCTTGGCCGCCGCGTAGTCGACGTACTGGCCGCTTCCGCCCAGCCGGGCCGCGACCGAGGAGACGTTGACGATGGCGCCGCCGCGGTGAGCGCCGGCGCCGCGCCGGGCGCCTTCGTTCGGCTTTGTCGTCATGCGCAGGATCGCCTGCCGGGCGCAGTGGAAGCTGCCGAAGACGTTGATCGCGAACATCCGCTGCAGCCGCTCCGGCCCGATCGCGTCGACGCGCGAGGCGAGGTCGACGACGCCGGCGTTGTTGACGAGGCCGCCCAGCGGCGGCAGCTCGCGGTCGACGGCGGCGAAGAGCGCCTCGACGTCGGCCGGCTCGGCGACGTCGCCCTGCAGCGCCAGCGCCCTGCCGCCGGCGCCTTCGATCGAGGCCACGACGGCGTCGGCGGCGGCGCGGTCGCGCGCGTAGTTGACGGCGACGGCCCAGCCCTGCCGCGCCGCCAGCAGGCAGGTCGCGGCGCCGATGCCTCGGCTGCCGCCGGTGACCAGCACGGTCCGCTGCGCGCCGCCGGCGGCGTGGTCTTCACTCGTCATCGTCGAGCCCTCGCGTGTCGATGTCGGAACCGCTCCGCTCCTTGGCCTTGCGGTCGAGGATCGCCTGCATCGGCGCCAGGCCCTGGACGAACTGCTCGACCGGGACCGGCGTCGCGGCGCGCAGCTGCGGCGGGAACAGGTGGTTCATGTAGAGCTCCTCGCCGGGCCGCCCGGTGCGCTGCACGTTGAACCAGATGGAGAGAGCCACGGCCGTGGCGAAGCCGGTCACCGTCACCGCGCGCATCAGCCCCTGGCGGCCGGGCTCGACGGCGAGCAGGTGGAAGTAGATCGCGGCGGCGACGGTGGCGTAGACGGCGACGAAGCTGAAGTCGGCGATCCACGGCCACGACAGCGAGAAGGCGAGCAGCGGCGGCAGCACCGAGAGGGTCAGCGTCACCAGGGTGGCGACGACGAACACGCGCACGTGCCAGGCGAAGTGACTCTGCCGGCTGAAGGTCTTCGAGAGCAGCGCCCAGAGGCCGCACCACATCGCGCCGGCCAGGATCGTCGTCAGCAGCACCGTGCCGGCGGTGCGCGCGAGCGTGTCGGGGTCGGTGTCGATCCAGGTGTTGAAGAGGACGGCGGCGAGGACGGCGAGCGCGAGCCCCACCGTCGGCAGCCAGTGATGCTCGCGGCCGACCGCCGCCGCCATGGCGAGCTCGGGCGCGAGCGCGTGGCCTGGCAGGCGCAGGCGGAGGTGGGTCCGGCCGATGTGCAGGTCGAGGTCGCGGCCGGTGTCGGCGACGCGCCTGGACGCTCCGCCGGCGACGCGCTCGCGTCCGACGGACAGGCCGTTGCGCGTCTCCCCGGCGGTGACGACGATCTCGCCCGCGCCCTCGCTGCCCTCGCCGACGATGTCGAGCGTCGCGTGGTGCGCGGCGACGTGCGGCTCGGTGAGCACGGCGTCGTTGTCGAGGGCGCGGCCGATCGAGAACGGCCAGCGCTCGACGCGCCACGCCTGGCGCACCATGCCGTCGCGGTCGACGGCCTCGAGCAAGGCGAGCGGCGCGTGCCGGGCTGCGACGGCCTCGCTCGCATGCCCGGCCTCGGCCGCCGCCGCGAGGGCGCGGTCGCCTACTTCACCCATCGGTACGCGTCGAGGTAGTGGCGGGCGAGGCGCTGCGCATTGGCGAAGCTCACGCCCTGGGCATCGAAGCGGCCCTGCACGCCGGCCTCGCCCTGGTCGAGGGTGGCGACGAGCACCGCCACGTCGTAGAGCTGCGGCAGCTTCTTGTACGCGCGCAGGCAGACGACGGCGCGCAGCGGCAGGCCGTCGCGGTCGATGAAGTCCTCGTTGCAGCGCGGCTTGGTCTGGTGCTGCGCCGGCAGCCGCGTGAAGCCTTCGTTGCGGAAGCTCTGCGAGTAGCGCGCGGCGAAGCGCAGCGGCCCGATCTTCGAGCCGTCGTAGCTCTCGTGCCGGAGGGAGATCGTTCCGGTGTTGAAGTCGCCGACGAAGATGCGCGTGTCCATGACGCAGTCCGAGCGCTCGAAGTCCATGCCGCCCGTGCGCGACGGCTCGCTCGAGCCCCAGCAGCGCATGAAGACGTCGGGCGGCACGGGCACGAGGTAGCGCGGATGGGTCGCCGCCTTCCAGCCCTGCTGGATGAAGCGCTCGGTCAGCAGCGCCTGGTGCTTCTGCAGCTGCTCGTCGACGATGGGGTACGCCGGCGCCGTCATCGGCGGGGCCTGGCGGCCGCTGGCGAGCAGGGCGGTCGCGAACGACGCCGGCACCAGGAAGCTCACCTGCTCGCCGTCGACGCGGCGGGCGACGTTGATGCCGACCACGCGCCCTTCGTCGTCGAGCGCGGGGCCGCCGCTCATGCCGCCGGAGAGCGCGCCGCCGAAGAAGATCTGCGGGTAGAAGCTGCGCCGCACCAGGCCGTTGTAGGTGCCCTGCGTCACGGCGAAGCCGACGTCGAGCGGGTTGCCCAGCGAGTAGATGCGCTCGCCCTGCGCGAGCGGCTGGTCGGCGGGACGAAACGGGAGCGCATCGAAGGCGCGGCCGGGGGCGTCGCCGGCCTTGAGCAGGGCGAGGTCGTGCAGGACGTCGATCTGCAGGATCTGCAGCGGCGCCTCGCGGCCATCGGCGGTGACGTAGAGCAGGTCGTGCCGCTCGGGCTTCAGCGCCGCGTCGCTGACGACGTGGAAGTTGGTGACGATGTGGCCTTCGCTCGTGACCAGGAAGCCCGAGCCCACGGAGGTCTGGCTGGCCCGGCCCTTCAGCACGGTGCGGATCTGCACCAGCTGCGATCGCGCCTGCTCGTAGATCTTGCGCGCCGAGAGCGACACCGGCGCCGCCGGCACGGCCGAGGCGGCAGGAAGCACCGGCGCGACGGCCTCTGGCGGTGCAGCGGCCGGCGTTGCGGTCGGCGGCCGCGTCTGTGCCGCGGCCGAGGCGGCGACGACCACCAGCAGCGCCTGTCCGGCCCGGCGCATCAGGCGAAATTTCATCGAGTCATTCTAAGGATCGACGAGGGAAGACCGGGGTGCCGGCGGCGGGGTGCCCGCTGATAAAGTCGCCCGTCCGCAGCCGCGGCCCACCCAGCGACAGCCCGGAGACGAACCCATGAAACGCCGCGCCATGATCCAGGCCGCCCTTGCCGGCGGCGCCGGTCTCGCGATGCCCGCGCTCGTGCGCGGGCAGGCGGTCGAAAAGCCGAAGCTGACGATTGCCGTCGGCGGCAAGAACCTGCTCTATTACCTGCCGCTCACGATCGCCGAGACGCGCGGCTACTTCAAGGAAGAAGGGCTCGACCTCACCATCGCCGACTTCGCCGGCGGCTCGCGCGCCCTGCAGGCGATGGTCGGCGGCAGCGCCGACGTCGTCTCCGGCGCCTTCGAGCACACCATCAACATGCAGGTCAAGGGCCAGCGCCTGCGCGCCTTCGCGCTGCAGGGCCGCGCGCCGCAGATCGTCCTCGGCATCAACCCGAAGACGATGCCCAACTTCAAGTCCGTCGCCGACCTGAAGGGCAAGAAGCTCGGCGTCACCGCGCCCGGCTCGTCGACCAACGTGCTGGCGAACTTCGTCATCGGCAAGGCCGGGCTGAAGCCGACCGACGTCTCCATCGTCGGCGTCGGCACCGGCAGCGGCGCGGTCGCGGCGATGCGCTCGGGGCAGATCGACGCCATCTCCAACCTCGACCCGGTGATCACGCTGCTGACGCGCTCGGGCGACCTGAAGATCGTCTCCGACACCCGCGTCGTCGCCGAGGCCGACCGCGTCTTCGGCGGTCCGATGCCGGCGGGATGCCTGTACACGCAGCAGACGTTCATCGACCGCAACCCGAACACGACGCAGGCCCTGGCCAACGCCATCGTGCGCGCCAACAAGTGGATCCAGGGCGCGGGCGCGGCCGACATCATCAAGGCCGTTCCGGAGAACTACCTGCTCGGCGACCGCGCGGTGTACATCGACGCCTTCCTCGCTGCGAAGGGCGCGCTGTCCCCGGACGGCCTGTTCCCCGAAGCCGGCCCCGACACCGCCCGCCGCGCGCTGGCCAGCGTCGACAAGGAGATCGCCGAGGCGAAGATCGATCTCGGTGCGATCTACACCAACGACTTCGTCAGGCGCGCGAACGCGAAGTACCCGAAGGGCTGAGCCTCAGCGCTCCGCCATGCCGGCCTGGTGCAGGCCGTCGTACAGGCGTGCCCGCTGCTCCCGGTAGCCGGCATGGGTCGAGGGCCGGAGCTCGTCGTAGCGCGCGACGGTCGCGGTCGGCCAGATCCTGAGGAACGCGGCCATGCCCTCGGCCGCCTCTCGCTGCCGGCCGGCGAGCGCGTCGAGTGCCGCCAGCACGCCGATCGCCCGGTGGTTGGAGGGCTTCGCGGCGACACCGCGGCGCGCCAGGTCGTACGCGCGCTCGTCCTCGCCGCGCATCAGGGCGGCTTCCGCGGCCAGCGTGTAGGCCTCGCTGACCCGTCGAGTGTCCCCGGCGCCGAGTTCGACGGCGCGATCGGCCAATGCCTGGACCTCGTCGGTGCGGCCGAGCATCAGCTTGGCCTGGGCGATGGCGACGTAGCCGTACGGGTAGCTCGGGACCAGCCGCGAAGCCTTCTCGAACGCCGGCAGCGCGAGGTCGCCTCGGCCGCGCAGGAGCTGCATGTTCCCCCAGAGCATCAGCGCGGTCGAGTCCTCGGGAGCGAGCTTGCGGGCCCGGTCGACGACCCGCTCGTGCTCGAGCACCTGGTCGGCGCCGACCTCGTTTCCCGGCTCGTTCCGCTCGGCCTGGTAGGTGGCCGCCAGGCCGTTCAGCGCGATCACCGACTCCGGATCCGCGCGCAAGGCCATCTGGAAGCGGCCGCGGGCACGGCGCACGTCGTCGAGCGAGGTGCGCCGGTCCATGTCCTTCCAGGCCATCAGGGTGAGGTCGGCCACGTCCTGCTGCTCGTCGGGCACCAGGGGCCGCGGATCGCTGCCCTTGCCGCCGCGGTTGCGCATCGCGTTCGACACGTGAAGGTCGACGTCGGCGTTCAGGCCGGCCTTGTCGCCCACGGCGGCTTCGTAGCGGCGGGCCCAGATCACCTCGCCCTTGCTCACGGCGACGAGCTGCACGTCCATGACGATGCGCTCGCCGCCGCCGAACGGTGCGACCCGGCCCGTCACGACGTGCGTCGCCTTGAGGTCCCTGGCGATCTGCGCCAGCGGCGGCGCCGAGCCGTCGTAGGCGGCCGTCGAAGCCCGTCCGAGGCCGCGCATGCCGATCCGCGTCGACAGCTGCGCCGTGATCGCCTCCGCCGCCGCCTCGGCGACGTCCCGCAGCACGGGCGGGCCGGCCTCGGCGACCAAGGGCATCACCGCGACCGTCGAGCGCGACGCGATGATGTCGTCGATGTCGACGCGTGTCGGCGACGGGCGCAAGGCGAGGAGGATCGCGCCCGCGAGAGCCACGAGCAGCATGGCCAGGGTCACCGAGCGCAAGCGCAACCACTCCGCCCCCGGGCGGGCACGGCTCTCGTTGGCGGCCGGTGGCGGACCCGCGACGGGCTCCGCCTCGTCGACTGACGCGGGCGCTTCCGGCTCCGGCCGGGCGAACACCGGCGCGACGACGGCCTCGAGCCGGTAGCCGCGCCGGGGCACCGTGCGGATCAGGTGCTGGCTGTGGTCGCCGAGAGCAGCGCGGAGCTCGCCCACGCACTGGACCAGCGAGTCGTCGGTGACGACCGTCGCCGGCCAGATCGAGCCGATGAGCTCGTCGCGGCTGAACAGACGGCCGGGTTCCGCCAGGAGCAGGCGCAGCAGGGCCTCCGCCTTGGGCCGCAGGGGAACCGGTGCGCCACCGGAACGCAGCAGCTCTCCACGCCGGAGGTCGAGCTCGAAGCCATCGAAGCGCCACGCCCGGACGGCGGCACCTGCATCGGCCGCGGAGCTGGCGTCCGAATCGGCCGGGATCGGCAAACCATCGGCGCTCTTTCGGTGAACGGTCATGGCGTTCCCCCTCGCTCTGCCTAGTGTCCGACTTTCGACCCGCGAGACTCGAACCGGGACCGGGTAACTACTGACACGCGATCCCCGCGACCCGGCGCGGCGATGGCCCAGGAGACCGAATGACCCACGCCACTCCCATGCATCTGGCTACCCTCGCCCTGGCGGGCGCCGGACTCCTCCTGCTGACCGCCTGCGGCGGCGGCGACGACGAACAGGCGACGCCGACGCGGGTGACGATCAGCGTCGTCGGACCCAACGCCGTGTCGCACTGGAACGAGATCGCCACGAACACCATCAACGTGCCGGCCTCGGCGACCGGAACGGCCGAGGAGCAGCGGCCGAACAGTGCCGTCGACCTCGCGACGGTCCAGGTCGCCGTCTACGACGCCGTCATGGGCATCGTCGGCACGCACCGGCCGTACGCCATCACGCCGGCGGCGGTCCCGGCGAGCGCTTCGCAGGAGGCTGCGGTGGCCTCGGCGGCCTACCGCGTGCTGCTCGGCCTCTTCCCCAGTCGCACGGCTCAGTACCAGGCGGCCTACGACAGCTACCTGGCCACCTTGCCCGACGGTGCTGCGAAGATGCAGGGGTTGGCCGTCGGAGCGGAGGCGGCGGCCGGCATCCTCGCCCTGCGCGCGAACGATGGACGCTCCGTCGTGTTGCCCGCGTTCGTTCCCGGCACGAACCCCGGCGAGTTCCGCGGCGTGAACCCCGTCGGGCGGCCGAATGCCTTCATCAAGCCCTTCGCCCTGACGAGCAACTCGCAGTTCCGCGCGCCCGGCCCGCCCGGCCTGACCAGCGCTGCGTATGCGGCCGACGTCAACGAGACCAAGGCGCTTGCCTCGTCGCTGAGCACCACGCGCACCGCCGACCAGACGGAACTGGCCCGCTTCAACACCGAGTCGCCGGGGACGCTGAACCCGCGCACCGCCCGCACCTTCGCGATGACCGGCCGCGGCATCGCCGAGAACGCGCGCCTGCTGGCCATGATCTGGGTGGCGCAGGCCGACGCCGGGAACGCCTGCTTCGACTCCAAGTACCACTACCTCTTCTGGCGGCCCTCGAGCGCGATCACGCTCGACGGCGACAACAACGCCGCGACGGTGGCCGACCCGGCCTGGACGCCGCACGTGAACACGCCCAATCACCCCGAGTACCCGACGGCGCACAGCTGCGTCACGACGGCCACGGCCGAGATCCTGCGCAACTTCTTCGGCACGCCCGAGATCACCTTCGACATCAACAGCACCGTCACGGGCACCACCCGGCGCTACACCTCGACGGATGCCTGGATCGAAGAGATCAAGACCTGCCGCATCGCGGGGGGCATGCACTTCCGCACCTCGACCGAACACGGGACCGAGCTCGGCCGCAGCGTCGCCGCGTGGGTCGTCGCCCACCACTTCCAGGCGCGTTGACGGTGGCGGAGGCGCTCGTCGATTAGGGGTCGAGCCGGCTCGCGGGAGCGCCGGCCGACCCTAAACTCGCCGCTTCCTTCGCGCCTGCCGCCTCGGGTGGCCATCCGACCACGTGGAGACCGTCAACCCGCCTGCGGGCTCCGCGCCGGCGCTGCAGCTCAACGGCATCGCCTGCACCTTCGTCGCCAAGGACGATCCGAGCCAGCGCTACACCGCCGTTCGCGACGTCTCCCTCACCGTGGGCGCGGGCGAGTTCGTGTCGGTCGTCGGGCCGACCGGCTGCGGCAAGAGCACGCTCCTCAACGTCGCCGCCGGGCTGCTCGCGCCGAGCGTCGGCGAGGTGCGCGTCTTCGGCGAGCTGCTCGCCGGCCTGAACCGGCGCGCCGGCTACATGTTCCAGACAGAGAGCCTGATGCCGTGGCGGACGGCGCTGCAGAACGTCACCGCCGGGCTCGAGTTCCGGGGCGCGGCCGATGCCGTCGAGCAGGCCGAGGCCTGGCTGCGCCGCGTCGGGCTGGGCGGCTTCGGCGACCGCTACCCGCACCAGCTCTCGGGCGGCATGCGAAAGCGTGTCAGCCTGGCGCAGACGCTGGTCCTCGACCCCGACATCATCCTGATGGACGAGCCGTTCTCGGCGCTCGACGTGCAGACGCGGCAGCTGATGGAGAACGAGCTGCTCGCCCTCTGGAGCGCGAAGAAGAAGGCGGTGGTCTTCATCACCCACGACCTCGACGAGGCGATCGCCCTGAGCGACCGCGTCGTCTGCCTGTCGGCCGGCCCGGCGGCGCACCCGATCGGCGAGTTCGCGATCGACCTCGAGCGGCCCCGCGACGTCGCCGAGGTGCGCGTCACGCCCCGCTTCGTCGAGCTGCACAAGGCGATCTGGGCGGTGCTGCGCGAGGAGGTGCTGAAGGGCTACCGGCAGCAACAGCAGATCGCCGCATGAGCGCCGGCCACTGCGTCCGCGCATGAAGTACCTGCGTCTGTGGCAGGCGAGCCTGCTGATCGCGGTGTTCGTCGTCTGGCACCTGCTGACCACGCCCGGGCTGCTGCCCACCTTCATGTTCGAGAACGATCGGCAGGCGGCGTTCTTCTTCGGCGAGCCGGTCAAGATCGCCAGCCGCATCTGGAACTGGTTCGTGGTCAACGCCGACATCTACCAGCACCTGTGGGTGACCCTGGTGGAGACGGCGCTCGCCTTCGCCATCGGCACCGTGCTGGGCCTCGTCTTCGGCCTGTGGCTGGCGCTGAGCCCGATGGCCGCGGCCATCGCCGACCCGTACATCAAGGCGCTGAACAGCATGCCGCGGGTGATCCTGGCGCCGATCTTCGCGGTCTGGTTCGGACTCGGCATCGCCAGCAAGGTGGCGCTCGGCGTGACGCTGGTCTTCTTCATCGTCTTCTTCAACGTCTACCAGGGCGTGAAGGAGGTCAGCCCGGTGATCCTGGCGAACGCGCGCATGCTCGGCGCCAACCGCAAGCAGCTGCTGCGCCACGTCTACCTGCCGAGCGCGACCAGCTGGGTCTTCAGCTCGCTGCACACCAGCGTCGGTCTGGCGTTCGTCGGCGCGGTCGTCGGCGAGTACCTCGGCTCGTCGCGCGGCGTCGGCTACCTGATTCTGCAGGCCGAAGGCGCCTTCGACATCAACACCGTGATGGCCGGGATCCTGGTGCTGACGGTGTTCGCGCTGGCGCTCGACTGGGCGGTCGGGCGGATCGAGAAGCGGCTCATGCGCTGGCAGCCGGCGGCCGGCGAGACCGAGAAGCTCTGAGCGTCGCGGCGTCTTGGCCGCGCCAGCCGAACGCTACTTCGACGTCGGCATCACGAATTCGGCGCCCTTCGGCGTCGACGCCGGCCAGCGCTGCATCACCGACTTCTGCCGGGTGTAGAAGCGAACGCCTTCCTCGCCGTAGGCGTGCATGTCGCCGAACATGCTGTTCTTCCAGCCGCCGAAGCCGTGCCAGGCCATCGGCACCGGGATCGGCACGTTGATGCCGACCATGCCGATCTGGATGTGCCGGGCGAACTCGCGCGCGACGTTGCCGTCGCTCGTGAAGCAGGCGACGCCGTTGCCGAACTCGTGCGCGTTGACGAGCTCGACGGCCTCGGCGAAGTCGTTCACGCGCACGCACGAGAGCACCGGGCCGAAGATCTCCTCGCGGTAGATCTTCATCGTCGGCCGGACGTGGTCGAACAGCGTGCCGCCGGTGAAGTAGCCCTGCTCGTGTCCCTGGACCTTCAGGCCGCGCCCGTCGGTGACGAGGGTCGCGCCCTCGGCGACGCCCGCTGCGATGTACGACTCGACCCGCTTCAGCGCCTCCTGGTTGATGAGCGGGCCCATCTCGGCGTCGAGCTCCATGCCGTTCTTGACGACGAGTCCCTTCGCCCGCTCGGCGAGCAGCGGGACGATGCGGTCGGCGACGTCGCCGACGAGCACGGCGACGCTGATCGCCATGCAGCGCTCGCCGGCCGAGCCGTACGCGGCGCCGACCAGCGCGTCGACGGCCTGGTCGAGGTTGGCGTCGGGCATCACGACCATGTGGTTCTTGGCGCCGCCGAGCGCCTGCACGCGCTTGCCGTGCTTCGCGCCCGTCTCGTAGATGTACTTCGCGATGGGCGTCGAGCCGACGAAGCTCACGGCGTTGACGCCCGGGTGGGCGAGCAGGGCGTCGACGGCGACCTTGTCCCCCTGCACGACGTTGAAGACGCCGTCCGGCAAGCCGGCCTGCTGCAGCAGCTCGGCCATGAACAGCGACGCCGAGGGGTCGCGCTCGCTCGGCTTCAGGATGAAGGTGTTGCCGCAGGCGATGGCGACGGGGTACATCCACATCGGCACCATGCACGGGAAGTTGAACGGCGTGATGCCGACGGCGACGCCGAGCGGCTGGCGCATGGTCCAGTTGTCGATGCCGGTCGAGACCTGCTCGGTGTAGTCGCCCTTCAGCAGCTGCGGGATGCCGCAGGCGAACTCGACGATGTCGATGCCGCGCGTCACCTCGCCCTGCGCGTCGGTGAAGACCTTGCCGTGCTCCGAGGTGATCATCGCCGCCAGCGTGTCGCGGTGCTGGTTCAGCAGGCCGAGGAAGGCGTTGAGGATGCGGGTGCGGCGCAGCGGCGGCGTGTCGGCCCAGGCCGGAAAGGCGGCGCGGGCGGCGGCGACGGCGGCATCGACGTCGTCGCCGCCGGCGAGCAGCACCTCGCGCGCAAGGGCGCCCGTCGCCGGGTTGTAGACGGCGCTGCGCCGCGTGCCGCTGCCCTTGACGGTGCGGCCGCCGATCCAATGGCCGACGTCGGTGGTGGTGGTGAAGGCTTCGGGTGCGCCCATGGTCGCGATTCCTCGTCAGCGCGGCCGGGCGGCCGCATGGCGCGAGTCTAGACAAGTCGCCGCTTGGGCTTGCTCGCGGCGCGGGGTTTCGCCGGCGGCGACGACGCTTGCGAGGCCGGCGCCAGCAGGACGGCCGCCGTGTGGCGGATCGACGCCTTCAGCTCGGCCCAGCCGGCGTCCTGCTGGATGTCGACGCCGCCGAAGATCCGGATCTTGCGGCTGCGCACGAGCAGGTACTGCACGCCCGAGATCAGCAGCAGCGTCAGCCCGCGCATCTCCGCGCGTCCGGCGAAGGCCGTGCCGCCGAGCAGCCGGCTCGCCTCCTCGCCCCAGTGCTCGCGCTCGCTCTCGAGGATCGCGGTCAGCGCGTTGCGCTCGACGACCTCGGCGGCCAGGATCTCGAGCGTCAGCGGCCGGGCCCGCAGCGCATCGATGAAATGCTCGAAGAAGCGGGCGTAGCGCTCGGCGAGCGGCAGGGCGAGAAAGCCCTCGGGGTCGTCGCCCAGCAGGTCGGCGGCTTGCGGCCAGAAGCGGCCGCTCGCGCCCCATTCGGCGAGCAGGTCCTCGAGCCCGCCGAAGTAGCGGTAGATCAGGACCTTGTCGACGGCCGCTTCCTTGGCGATGGCGTTGACGCCGAGGCCACCGAAGCCGTCGCGGGCGAGGACGACGCCGACGGCCGCCAGGATGCGCGCCTTGGTCGCGTCGCGATCGCGCCCGGGCCGCTCCCGCGGCGCAGCCGGCGTGGAGGCGGTCTTCGTCACGCCGCCATTCTCGGCCCCGGCTCAGCGCCGCACCACCGCCTCGACGCCGCGCCGCGGCGTGTGCGGCTGCGCGGCCGCGTAGCCGATGCGGCAGAACATCTGCAGCGGCTCGTCGCTGGCGGGCTTGCCGACCAGGAGCGTGTGCAGGCGGTCGTAGTGCGGCTTCATCTCGGCGAATTCCTGCAGCGCCTGGCTCATCGGATGGACCTGCAGGCCGAGCTCGGTCGCCTTCAGCTGCAGGCGCATGTAGGCGCGGCCGGCGCGCACCTCGCCGGCCCGCGGTCCGGCCGCCGCGTCGCCGGATGCGGCCGGCGTCGACAGCCAGACGAACCCCATCGCCGTCCGGCTGTGCCCCTCGAAGCGCGAGATCATCGTCTTGTACGCGGTGCTGCCGGGCGCCGGCGGCTGGTCGCGGCGGAAGGCGCCGACCGCGGAGGCTAGGCGAGGCATCAGGCCGTTGATGCTGATGCCGTCGCGATGGCGATCGATCTCGGCCGGGCCGACGCGCGTCAGGCGAATGCTTTCCATGACCGTGCGCGGCGTCTGCAGCTCGACCTGGGCCGATTCCCAGCAGATCGTCCGCAGCGCCTCGAGCTGCGCCGGGTCGACGGTGCCGCCGAAGCGGACCGCCGGATCGACGAGGGTGCTCGCCAGCGCCGGCAGCGTCGCGGGATCCACCGCGCGAGCGGTGTCGTAGTCGACCTTCGCGGTGTGCCGGCGCAGCAGCTGGGCGAAGAGCGCATCGCGCGGCGCCGCTGTCGCGCTCGGGCGCCACGTGACGCGCGCCACCGGCCGATCGTCGATCGACCGCGGACCGAACTCGCCGTCGGGGAACAGCTGGACCTGCGGCGCGAGGCCGCGCTCCTGCAGGGCCAGGACCAGCGCTTCGAGGAAGGTGCCCTGGCTGACGACGATCTGCCGGTGGTGCGGATCCGTCTGGGGCAGCAGCCGCTCGCGGTCGACCCGCAGGACGATGCTGTCGGCCTCGCGCAGGTCGGCGACCCACGGCTGCCGGTTGTGCGAGTTGGGCGCCAGGATCGCGTAGCCGAGGGCCCAGCGGCGCAGGTCGGTTTCCTGGACCGGGCCTTGCCAGGCGGCGACCGCGTCGCGCGGGTAGTCGGTCGAGCACGCCGCCAGCGGCCCGACCGCCCCCGCGATCACGCTGCCGCCGGCGATGCGGATGAAGTCGCGTCGCGTTGAAGGCTGGGTCATGTCGATTCCTTGAAGTCACCTTGGAGTGACAACGTTAGTCACCTTAAGGTGACTTGTCAAGCGACGCGGGCAGCGAGGCGCTCGCGGGGCGCTCAGGGCTATGCTCGACCGAGGGTCCGCGTCCGGACTCATGGAGACGCTGTCGATGCTGCGAGCCGAAGTCACCCCCGACACCCTGCACGCGCGCCAGGAAGGGACGCTGCCGGGCCGCTACGGCCTCCGCGTCACGCGGCTCGAAGAGGGGCGGCTCGATGCCGAGGTCGAGCTGCAGCCGTGGATGCTCGCGCCGAACGGCTTCCTGCACGCCGCCAGCGTGCTCCTCCTCGCCGACACGTCGTGCGGCTACGCCTGCGTCGCGCACCTGCCCGCAGGCGCGAAGAACTTCACCACCATCGAGCTGAAGAGCAACTTCCTCGGCACCACGCGCGAGGGCACCATCCGCACCGAGGCGAAGGCGGAGCACCTGGGCCGGACCACGCAGGTCTGGTCGGCGACGGTGTTCGGCCCCACCGGCAAGCCGCTGGCGCTCTTTCGCTGCACGCAGATGATCCTGAGCTGACGCTCCCGGCGCGCGACGCCGGAGCTCAGGGCGCGCGGGCCGGCGCCCCGAGGCCGGCCGAGATCCGGCGCACGGTGGCCAGCAGCGCCTGCCGCGACGCGGCGAGCGACACCTTGACGTCGCGCTGCTTCAAATAAGGCACGGTGAGGGCAGCGACGGCGCCCTCGCTGTGGTCGAACACCGGCGCGCAGAGGTCGGTGACGCCGCTCGCCGTGTCGCTCGGCGCGACGTAGATCCCGGCGCGCACGATCTCGGCCAGCTCGGCGCGCACCCCGGCCGCCGAGAGCCCCCGCGATCCGTTGGCGAGCAGCTCGGCGATGAGCTCCTCCTGCATGGCTGCCGGCTGGAAGGCGGAGAGGACGCGCGACGAGGCGCGGTCGGGCCGGAACGGGAAGTTGGCACCGAGCCGCACCGAGAAGCCCATCGGCTCCGGGCTGTCGACCTGGGCGACGACGAGGATGCGGCGCGAGAAATGGATCACCAGGTGGGCCGACTGCCGGCTCTGCTGGGCCAGCTCCTGCATCGCCGGCAGGGCGACGCTCAGCAGCCGCTTCAGGGGCGGGTGCTGGTGCGCCAGCTCGAACAGCCGCAGCGACAGCCGGTAGCCGCCGTCGTGGCGGGTGACGTAGCCGCGCCGCTCGAGGACGCTGAGCATGCGGAACAGCTCCGCCGTGGAGCGCGACAGGCGCTGCGCGATCGCCGCCTGCGACAGCCCGTCGGCCTCGCCCGCGAGGAGCTCGAGGATGTCGAGGCCCTTCTCGAGCGCCGGTGCGGTGTAGGCGGACTCGGCGGACGCGGAGGCGGGATTCGGCGTCTCGGCGCGCGAGCGGGCCGGCCTAGGGGAAACGACAGGGCGCACGCCCAAGTTTTACATGCGAAACTGGATTTCATCAATGAAGGAAGGGCCGATCTGCCCGGCCCCGAGCGCGATGGAGTCCTCGAACCGCTTGTCCGCAGCCCAGGTCGCGCGCTTTCGCGAGCGCGGCATCCTGCATCCGCTGCCGGCGCTTCGGGCCGACGAGGTGGAGGGCATCGAGCAGCGCTACCAGGCGCAGGCCGGCTTCATCAAGGGCCGCAACAACCAGAAGCCGCACCTGCTCTTCACCTGGCTCGACGCGCTGGTCCGCGATGCGCGCATCCTCGATCCGGTCGAGTCGCTGCTCGGGCCGGACCTGCTCTGCTGGGGCTCGCAGTTCTTCGCCAAGCCCGCCGGCGACGCCGCCTACGTGAGCTGGCACCAGGATGCGACTTACTGGGGCCTGTCCTCGCCCGACGTCGTCACCGCGTGGGTGGCGCTGACGCCGAGCACGCGCGAGTCGGGCTGCATGCAGGTCGTGCCGGGAACCCATCTCGCGCAGGTGCCGCACGAGGACCGCTTCGACGACGCCAACCTGCTGTCGCGCGGCCAGGAGGTGGCGGTGAAGGTCGACCCGGCGACCGTGGTCGACGTCGAGCTGCAGCCCGGCCAGATGTCGCTGCACCACGTCCTCCTCTTCCACGGCTCGGAGCCGAACCGGTCGGCCCGGCCGCGCATCGGCTTCGCCATCCGCTACGTGCCGACGCACGTGCGCCAGCTCTCGCCGATCCGCGACAGCGCGCTCCTCGTCCGCGGCAGCGACACCTTCGGCCACTTCGAGGCCGAGCGCTCGCCCGAGGCCGACCTGCACCCCGACGCCGTGGCGCGGCACGGCGCGGTCATCGACCGGCAGCTGCGCATCCTCTATGCCGGCGCGCAGGCGCGTGGCAAGCTCAACCCGAACCTCCAGGAGACCACACCATGAAAGCACTCAAGGCCGGCGTCGCCCTCGCCGCGCTCGTCGCGGCGACACTCGCCTCGGCGCAGGAGATCAGGATCCGCTTCGCGCATTCGCTCTCGGCGACCGAGCCGGCGCACCAGGCGGCCGAGTACTTCGCGAAGAACGTCGCCGCGCGCACCAACAACCGGGTCCAGATCCAGGTCTTCCCAGGTGAGCAGCTCGGCCCCGGCAAGGAAGTCAACGAGATGATCCGCCAGGGCGCGAACGTGATGAACATCACCGACCCGGGCTACCTCTCGGACTTCGTGCCCGACATCGGCGTCCTCAACGGGCCCTACCTCATCAAGGACCCGAAGGATTACGAGAAGCTGCTCGCCTCCGACTGGTACAAGGGCGTCGAGCAGAAGCTGCAGCAGGCCGGCTTCAAGCTGATCATGGCGAACGGCTTCTTCGGCCAGCGCCACATGATCGCCGACAAGCCCATCCGCAAGCCCGAGGACGCCGCCGGCCTGACCGTGCGCGTGCCGCCGAACACGATGTGGATCGAGACCTTCAAGGCCATGGGCGCGCGGCCGACGACGGTGCAGTGGGCCGAGGTCTACAACGCCCTGCAGCAGAACGTGGTCCAGGCGGCCGAGGCGCCGCTCGGCTCGCTCTGGGGCGTCAAGCTGCACGAGCAGCGCAAGTTCATCTCGATGACGGGCCACTTCACCGCCTTCGTCATGTGGCCGATCAACGCCGGCTACTTCGCCAAGCTGCCGGCCGACGTCCAGCAGGTGCTGCTCGAGGAGGGCAAGAAGGCCGGCGACTACATGACCAAGCTGACGCTCGACCAGCAGCAGGACTACATGAACAAGTTCAAGGCAGCCGGGGTCACCTTCGTGACCGACGTGGACATCCCGGCGTTCCAGAAGGCGACGACCAGCGTCTACAGCGCCTTCCCGAAGTGGACACCGGGCCTGCACGGGCAGGTCGTCAAGATCGTCCAGCGCTAGGCGCGGCACGCAATCGGGCGGCGACGCGACGATGGCCAGCGCCGGCGGAGGGTCGCTGCATCGCCCGATGCGTCGCCCCCTGCGCTGGTGGTTCGACCACGCCGAGGAGATCGTCGCCTCGGCCGCCCTCGTCGTCGTGGTCCTCGCCACCGGCTGGGGCGTGATCACCCGCTACATCACGGCGCAGCCGGCGGCCTGGGCCGGCGAGGTGTCGACGATCGGCTTCGCCTGGGTCGTCTTCCTGGGCGCCGTGGCCTGCATCAAGTACCGCCTGCACCCGGCGGTCGACGTGCCGCTCGGTCGCCTGCCAAGCGCACTGAGGCTGGTGATCGTGTGGACCAACCACGCGCTGCTGGTCGGCCTCTTCGTCTTCATGGCGATCTTCGGCACGCGCTTCGCGCTGGACGCCTGGAGCAGCCCGTCGCCGGTGCTGCGCGTGCCGATGACTGTCCTGTACGGGCCGGTCGCCGTCTCCTTCGCCCTCATGCTCGTCCGCTACCTGCAGTACGGCGTCCGGGGCCGCACGGTCGAGGCGCCGACGTGATCCAGGACTGGATCCCGGCGATCCTGATGTGCGTGCTGTTCGCCATCAACACGCCGATCGCCTTCGCCATCGCCCTCGCCGCGCTCTCGTTCTTCCTGCTCGACGGCTCGATCCCGCTCAACATCTTCGTGCAGAAGATGGTGACCGCGACCGACTCGTATCCGTTGCTGGCGATCCCGTTCTTCGTGCTCGCCGGCGCGATCATGAACGCCGCCGGCATCACGCGGAAGCTGCTCGGCCTCGCCGACGCGCTCGCCGGTCACCTCACCGGCGCGCTGGCGCAGATGTGCACGATCCTGGCGACGCTGCTCGGCGGCCTCACCGCATCGTCGAGCGCCGACGCGGCGATGCTCGCGAAGACGCTCGGCCCCGAGATGACGAAGGCCGGCTACTCGCCGGCGTTCGCAGCGGTGATCACCTCGTGCTCGTCGATCATCGCCTCCCTCATCCCGCCGTCGATCGGTCTCATCATCTACGGCTATATCTCCGACACCTCGGTGGGCCGGCTCTTCATCGGCGGCATCGTGCCCGGGCTGCTGCTCGCGACGGTGCTGATGCTCACGACCTACGTGATCTCGAAGCGGCGCGGCTACCTGCCCCTGCGGCGCGAGTTCGCCGGCATGGCGCCGCTCGGGCGCGCCTTCCTCGACGCGCTGTGGGCCCTGTCGATCCCAGTCTTCATCATCGTCGGCATCCGCTACGGCATCTTCACGCCCACGGAGGCGGGCGCCATCACCGTGCTCTATGCGGTGCTCGTCGGCATGTTCGCGTACCGGAGCCTCCGGCTGCGTGACCTGCCCCGTATCCTGCGCGAGACCTCGCTGGACACGGCGTCGGTGATGCTGATGATCTGCGCCGCCAGCGCCTTCGGCTTCTATCTCGCCTGGGAGCGCCTGCCGCCGAAGATGGCGGAATGGCTGGTGACGCTGACGAGCGACCCGACCGCGCTGCTTCTCCTGCTCAACGCCATGCTGATCGTGCTCGGCACGGCGATCGAAGGGACGTCGGCGCTCATCATCCTGACCCCGATCCTGATCCCGGTGATCGCCAAGCTCGGCATCGACCCGGTCCACTTCGGCATCGTGCTGGTCGCGAATTTGACGATCGCCGGCGTCACGCCGCCGGTCGGACAGATGATGTTCATCAGCTCGCAGGTGCTGAAGGTGCCGATGAACAAGTACACCGTCGAGGTGCTGCCCTTCCTCGGCGCGATGATGGGCGTGCTGCTGCTCCTGACGCTGTTCCCGCAGCTCACGACCTGGCTGCCGAACCTGATGTACGGCAAATGAAGGGAGCGCCGTGATGCGCTATCAGGCCGCGATCCTCGAGAGGACCGGTGCGCCGCTCGTGATCGGCGAGGCGACGCTCGGTGACCTCGCGCCCACCGACGTGCTGATCCGCAATCGCGCGAGCGGCCTCTGCCATACCGACCTGGAGGTGATCGACGGCAGCCTCGCCTACCCGCTGCCGATCGTCCTCGGCCACGAGGGCGCCGGGGTCGTCGAGGCGGTCGGCGCCGCGGTGACGCAGGTCCGGCCCGGCGACCACGTCGTCGCCTCGTGGAACCCGCACTGCGGCCACTGCTTCTACTGCGAGCGCGACCTGCCCATCCTGTGCGAGCCCTTCACCCGGCATCAGCCGCAGGGCCGGATGCTCGACGGCGCCTCGCGGCTGTCCTGGCGCGGCGCGACGCTGCACCACTTCTCGGTGGTCTCGTCGCACGCGGCGTACTCGGTCGTTCCCGAGTCGGGGGCGATCGTGGTGCCGAAGGAGATCCCGTTCGATCGCGCCTGCCTCATCGGCTGCGGCGTGATGACCGGCGTCGGCGCGGTGTGCCGGCTGGCGAAGGTCGCGCCGGGCAGCCACGTCGTCGTCGTCGGCTGCGGCGCCGTCGGCCTCAATGCGATCCAGGCCGCGGTGCTGATGCAGGCGGCCACCGTGATCGCCATCGATCGCGATGCGGCGAAGCTCGCCATGGCGCAGCGCTTCGGCGCGACCCATGCGCTGCCGAGCGACGAGGACACGATCGCGGCGGTGAAGGCGCTCACCGACGGCCGCGGCAGCGACTACGTCTTCGAAGCTGCCGGCGCCGAGGCCACCCTGCAGCTCGCCCTGGAGGTGACGCGCCCGGGCGGTCACCTCGTGATCCTCGGCAAGACCGACGTGCAGAAGAAGGTGAGCCTGCGCTTCGGCTCGCTCATGGGCGAAAAGCGCATCGTCCGCTCGAGCTACGGCGGCGCCCGGCCACGCCGCGACTTCCCCTGGCTGGCGCAGCTCTATCTCGAGGGCAAGCTCGAGCTCGACGCGCTCATCACCCGGCGCCTGCCGCTGGCGCAGATCAACGAGGGCTTCGACGCCATGCGCCGCGGCGAAGGCGTGCGCACGGTCGTGGTCTTCGAATGAGCGAGCGGTGCCGCTCGGCCGGTGCCGCCGCTCGTCTGGAGCCTTGAGGCCATGGCCGTCCATCCGCCGCTGCAGCCCGGCTGGATCGACCGGCCGCACCGCCGCCACGAGATCGGCGACCTGCCGCTCGAATCGGGCAAGACGCTGCGCGACACCTTCGTCAGCTATGTCGTGCACGGCGACGAGTCGCGGCTGCGCGAGGCGCCGGTCCTGCTCACGACCGCCATCGGCAGCACCCACCACCGCCTCGATTTCCTGATCGGCGAGGGGCTGGCCTTCGATCCGGCGCGCCGCTGCATCGTCGTCGTCGATGCGCTCGGCAACGGGCTGTCCTCGTCCCCGTCGAACAGCGCCACGCAGAGCGGCGCCGACTTCCCGCGCATTGCCGTTCGCGACATGGTCGAGTCGCAGCGGCGCCTGATCGACGACCTCGGCATCGGCCGCCTGGCGGCGGTTGGCGGCGCCTCCATGGGCGGCATGCAGGCCCTGCAGTGGGCGGTGAGCCATCCTCAGCGCATGGACCGGGTCGTGGCGATGACGCCGATGGCGCGCACCGCACGCTGGTCGCAGCTGATGAACGAGATGTCGCGACGCGCCCTGTTCGTCGATGCCGCGTGCCGCGTGCCGCGGCCGCGCGCCGAGGCGATGCGGCTGTGGCTGCCGCTGACCCAGCTCCTCATGCCGCGCACGCCGCGCGCGCTCGAGGCTTTCGATACCCGCCAGGCGATGCTCGACTGGCTCGCCGACGCCGAGGCGCGTGCCGAGCGCGAGGGTGCCGATCCGTTCGACTGGGCCTGCCAGACGCGGGCCTACGACGGCCACGACGTCGGCGTGTCCCGTGCTTCGACGAGAGGCGCGAGGGAAGCTGACGCTGCGCCTGCCGCCGACCCGGCCGACGCGACCCGGCGCGCGCTCGTAAGCATCGCCGCCGAGGTGCTCGTCCTCGCGCCGGCGCTCGACCTCTACAACCCCGCTGAGGCAGCGCGCGAGCTGGCCCACGACATCCCGCGCGCGCGCTTCGTCGCGCTGCCCGGCGACGAGGGGCATCGCGCCGCCAGCGGCACCGCGGCCGAGCCCACTGTCGTCCTGCAGGAGACGATCCGCGCCTTCCTCGCTTGAGGCGTCCTGCCCTGAGAATGGGGCCATGCCCTCCCGACCGCACGGACCGCCGCGGCGCGCGCCGCGGCCTGCGCCCGCCGCCGCGCCGGTCGGCCCGCTCGACGACGCCGAGCTCGACACGCTCCAGGCCCGGCTCGACGCGGTGCCGGCGCCGCTCGAGCCGCTCGACCTGGCGATGGTCGACGGGCTGCTCTGTGCCGTCCTGGTCCAGCCGGCGCCGCCCCCGCCCGAGCGCTGGCTGCCCTTCGTGACCGACATCGACGGCCGACCGCTCCCGAAGGGCTTCGATGCCGCGCCGCTGCATGCGCTGGTGCTCCGCCGCCACGCCGAGCTCGCCGCTGCGATCGCCGAGCGGCGCTGGTTCGACCCCTGGGTGTTGGAGGTCGAATCCGGCGACGAGGACGAGTGGAGCGAGGAAGAGGCGGTGCACGCCGCCGTCTACCCGTGGGTCGCGGGCTTCGCCACCGGCTTCGAGACCTTCCCCGGCCTGGCCCAAGCCGCCGACGAGGAGGACCTCCTCGAGCCGCTGGCGCTGCTCTATCGCCATCTCGACGCCGACGACATCGAGGACGATGCCGCCTTGCGCGTGGCGATCGACGCCGAGGAGCCGGCCGCCGACCTGGCCGACGCCGTCGAGGGTCTCGTCCGCGCGACGCTGTTGCTTGCCGACCTCGCGGCCCCCGACGCAGCGCCTCCCGCGACGCGACCGCCGCGTCGACCCTCGCGCCGGTAGACCGCTCCCGGTCGACGACCGGACGGCTGACGGCTCGACCGTCCCGTCGGACCCGCTCGCCCGGTGGGTCGGGCGCTAGATCGTCAGCGGGTCGACGTCGACCGCCCAGCGCAGGATGCGCTGCTCGGCACCGGTGCGCGACGCGCGCAGGGCGTCCAGCTGCGGCAGCCAGGCGCGGAGCATCGCCTGCAGGCCGGGCCGCGACGCCGACTCGACGAGCATCTGCATCCGCTCGACGTCCGCGACCCGGGCGACGCTGACCGGCACGGGGGCGTAGATCACCACCTCGGCCCTCTCCGGGAGCGCGCGCGCCGCTTCATCCGCCGCCGCCAGGAAGTCGCGCGCCGCCGCGGCCGTCCCGGCTTCAGCACGCAGCAGCGCCAGGTGCGAGTAGGGCGGCAAGCCCGCGTGCTCGCGCTCTTTCAGCTGGGCGGCGGCGAAGGCGCCGTAGTCGTGGCGGGCGAGCGCCATGTAGAGCGGATGGTTCGGGTGCCGCGTCTGGATCCACATCTCGCTCGGCAACCCGGTCGCGGCATCGCGGCCGGCGCGGCCCGCGGCCTGCATCAGCAGCGCGAACA
This sequence comes from Caldimonas sp., assembly GCA_036263655.1. Lineage (GTDB taxonomy): Bacteria > Pseudomonadota > Gammaproteobacteria > Burkholderiales > Burkholderiaceae_C > Schlegelella_A. Next base: position 87,098 of record DATAGP010000066.1, read on the forward strand.
GCCGTTCCGGGGCCCGGAAGTCGCTGCTGAAGAGCGAGGTGTCGGGGTTGACGGCGGCGACCAGGCTGATGCGGCGGAAGTCGTGCCCCTTGGCCACCATCTGCGTGCCGACGAGGATGTCGACCTCGCCGGCGTGGACGGCACCGAGCTGCGCCTCGAGCGAGCCTTTGCGCCGGGTGCTGTCGGCGTCGATGCGGGCGATGCGCGCGTCGGGGAGAAGCTCCCCGAGCTGTTCCTCGAGCCGCTCGGTGCCGCGTCCGACCGGCGCGATGTCGGGATTGCCGCAGTCCGGGCAGGCGCGCGGCACCCGTTCACCCAGGCCGCAGTGGTGGCAGCGGAGGCTGCGGTCCTGCTTGTGGAAGACGCGCCAGGCGCTGCAGTGCGGGCAGCTGCTCATCCAGGCGCATTCGCCGCATTGCAGGACGGGAGCGTAGCCGCGACGGTTGAGGAACAGCAGGCTCTGCTCGCCGCGCTCGACGCGCTGGCGCAGGGCGGCGACGAGCTGCGGCGCCAGCCCGGGCGCGGTGCCGGGCTGGGGCGCGGCGCGTAGGCCTTCGTTGGCGCGCGGCAGGCTCCCCATGTCGACGACGCGCAGCGTCGGCCAGGCCGCGCCGCCGATGCGCGTCGGCAGGGTCAGCCGAAGGTAGCGGCCGCTCTCGGCGCTGCGCCAGCTCTCGAGCGACGGCGTCGCCGAGCCGAGCAGGACCGGCACGCTCTCGTGGTGGCCGCGCCAGACGGCGAGGTCGCGCGCGGAGTAGCGGGCGCCCTCCTGCTGCTTGTACGAGGGGTCGTGCTCCTCGTCGACGACGACGAGGCCGAGGCGCGGCAGCGACGCGAACACCGCCAGCCGGGTGCCGAGGACGAGGTCGGCGAGGCCGAGATGGGCGGCGAGCCAGCTGCGCAGCCGCTGCGCCGGCGTCAGGCCGCTGTGCAGGGCGACGATCCGCCGCCCGGCGAAGCGCGCCGTGAAGCGCGCCACCAGCTGCGGCGTCAGGTTGATCTCGGGGACGAGCACGAGCGCCTGCTTGCCGCCGCCGAGGACCGCTTCCGCCGCGCGCAGGTAGACCTCGGTCTTGCCGCTGCCGGTCACCCCGTGCAGCAGCACGGTGCCGGGCCCCGCCTGCGTGCCGGCGGCGGCGATGGCATCGATCGCCGCGGCCTGGTCGCCGGTCAGCGCCGGCAACGGCTCCGTCGTCGCCGCGGCGCCGGCCGGCGCCGGCAGGCGCTTGTAGAGGCGGCGCACGCGGTCGGCGACGCCCTGGCTGTCGAGACGACGCAGCTCCGGCGGCAGGACGGACAGGGCGAGCTCGCCGATGCTGCGCTGGTAGTAGGCGGCGGCGAAGTCGGCCAGCGCGCGCCAGGCGGCCGAAAGCGGCGGCAGCGCGTCGCACGCGCCGGCGATGTCGCGCAGCTCACGTCCCGCTCCGGCGTCGCTGCCCCCCTCCCAGACCAGCCCTGCCACTTCGCGCCGGCCGAGGGGGACGCGGACCAGCGTTCCCGGGGCGAGCAGGTGCTGACTTCGGTAGCTGAGCGCGCCCTCCAGCCCGGCGTGGCGGGGCGCATCGACGGCCACGAGCACTGGGAACCCGACGGCGTCGCCAGCCTCGTCCGAGAGGCTCACGCGGACCTCAGCGCGAGTTCAGAAAAACCCTGTAAGTCGATGATTTGGGCTCGTTTTTGTGATTCTCCACTGCTCCTGTGGACAACTTTGTGGGTAAACCCCCCGGGGCGTCCGCAAACGCTTGCTGCATCTACGTTGCAGACACCTTGCCTGCTTTCGCGGCAGCGATCGACTTCCAATGAAATCAACGACTTAGGCGAGCCGGCAAAACCCGCCTTGATGCGGCGCAACAGCGCCGTCCGCGTTTGTGACGAACCAGTGAAGTGGGGATAAGTCAAGCCCTGAGTGCTCACTCACGCCTAAAAGTCCGCACAGGATCGGCTTCGTGATTTTCGTCACGCGGCGGCCGCTTCGTGGTAGGCCGGAGAAAGCTCGTGGACCGCCTCGACCAGCGTTTCGACGGCCGCCGGCGGGGTGTGCTGGCTGATGCCGTGGCCGAGATTGAACACATGGCCGCTGCCGGGAACGGCCGCCTGCATCGGCCCGAAACTGGCCAAGGACGCAGCCACCTCCGCGCGGATCGCCTCCGGGCCGGCGAACAGGACGTTCGGGTCGAGGTTGCCCTGCACCGCGACGCCGGCGCCGACCCGCGCCCGGGCCAGCCCCAGGTTCACGGTCCAGTCGACGCCGACCACGTCGGCGCCCAGCCCGGCGATCGCCTCGAGCCACGGTCCGCCGCCCTTGGTGAAGACGATGCACGGCACGCGCCGGCCCTCGGCCTCGCGCGTCAGCCGAGCCAGGACGCGCTTGGTGTAAGCCAGGCTGAAGGCCTGGAAGGCACCGTCGGCCAGGACGCCGCCCCAGCTGTCGAAGACCATCACCGCCTGCGCGCCGGCATCGATCTGGGCATTCAGGTACTCCGCGACGGCGTCGGCGTTGATCGTGAGGATGCGGTGCAGCAGGTCGGGCCGCGCGTAGAGCATCGTCTTGACCAGCCGGTAGTCGGACGAGCCCGCGCCTTCGACCATGTAGCAGGCGAGGGTCCACGGGCTGCCGGCGAAGCCGATCAGCGGGACGCGCCCGTCGAGGGCGCGCCGGATCGAGGCGACGGCGTCGAACACGTAGCGGAGCCTGGCCATGTCGGGCACCGCGAGCGAGTCGACCGCCGCCTCGTCGCGCACCGGCCGCTCGAAGCGCGGACCCTCGCCTTCGGCGAAGCCGAGGCCGAGGCCCATCGCGTCGGGAACGGTGAGGATGTCGCTGAACAGGATCGCGGCATCGAGGCGGAAGCGCTCGAGCGGCTGCAGCGTCACCTCGGTGGCGTAGGCGGGGTTCGTGGCCAGGCCCATGAAGCTGCCGGCGCGGGCGCGAGTGGCCTTGTACTCGGGCAGGTAGCGACCCGCCTGGCGCATCAGCCAGACCGGCGTGTAGGCGGTCGGCTGCGACAGGCAGGCGCGCAAGAAGGTGTCGTTCCGGAGGGCTGCGGGCATGCCGCGATTGTCGTCGGCGGCGCCCATAATCGTCGCGCGCATCCTCGCAGCGGAGCCCCCCATGCTTGCCAACGACGTCCTGCACACGGTGGGCAACACGCCGCACATCCGCATCAACCGCCTGTTCGGGACGACCCACAACGTCTACGTCAAGAGCGAGCGCGCCAACCCGGGCGGCTCGATCAAGGACCGCATCGCGGTGTCGATGGTCGAGGCGGCCGAGTCGGCCGGCGCGCTGAAGCCGGGCTCGACGATCGTCGAGCCGACCTCGGGCAACACGGGGGTCGGGCTGGCGATGGTCGCGGCGGTGAAGGGCTACAAGCTCGTCCTCGTCATGCCCGACAGCATGAGCGTCGAGCGGCGCCGCCTGATGCTCGCTTACGGCGCGACCTTCGTCCTCACGCCGCGCGAGAAGGGCATGAACGGCTCGATCGCCAAGGCGCAGGAGATCGTCGCCGACACGCCGGGCGCCTGGATGCCGCAGCAGTTCGACAACGCCGCCAACATCGACATCCACGTCCGCACGACGGCGCAGGAGATCGCGGCCGACTTCCCGAGCGGGATCGAGGCGCTGATCACCGGCGTCGGCACCGGCGGCCACATCACCGGCTGCGCCCAGGTGCTGAAGAAGATGTGGCCGAAGCTGAAGGTCTACGCGGTCGAGCCGGCGGCGTCGCCGGTGATCAGCGGCGGCAAGCCGAGCCCGCACCCGATCCAGGGCATCGGCGCCGGCTTCATCCCGAAGAACCTGCACGCCGACCTGCTCGACGGCGTGATCCAGGTCGAGGCCGACGCGGCGCGCGAGATGGCCCGCCGCTCGGCCCGCGAGGAAGGCCTGCTCGTCGGCATCTCGTCGGGCGCGACGCTGGCGGCGATCGCCCAGAAGCTGCCCGAGATCCCGCCGGGAACGACGATTCTCGGCTTCAACTACGACACCGGCGAGCGCTATCTGTCCATCGAAGGCTTCCTGCCGACGGAATGAAGCCCAAGGTCCTGATCGTCGAGGACGAGCCCGGCATCGCCGACACCCTGCAGTACGCGCTGCGCACCGAGGGCTTCGAGCCGGCGTGGTGCGCCACCGGCGAGGCGGCCCTCGCGCATGCCCGCAGCGACCCGCCGGCGCTCGTCATCCTCGACGTCGGCCTGCCCGATGCCAGCGGCTTCGAGATCTTCAAGCGCCTGCGCGCGACGAGCGACGTGCCGGTGGTCTTCCTCACCGCGCGCAGCGACGAGATCGACCGTGTCGTCGGCCTCGAGCTCGGCGCCGACGACTACGTCGCCAAGCCGTTCTCGCCGCGCGAGCTGGTGGCGCGGGTGCGCGGCGTCCTGCGGCGAACGGCGCGTGCTGCCGGTCCGGGCGACGTCGCCGCGCCGACCCCGCCGGGCACGCCTGCGGACGTCTGGCCAGGCGCAGGCGGCGCGGCCAGATCGCAGACACCGACACCGATAGCGACACCGACACCGACGCCGACATCGCCGATCGACGTCGACGAAGGCCGCATGCGCATCCGCTACTACGGCCGGCCGCTCGAGCTCTCGCGCTACGAGTTCGGGCTGCTCAGGACGCTGGCGTCGCGCCCGGGCCACGTGTTCTCGCGCGACGCGCTGCTCGAGCGGGTGTGGGGCAACGACACGGAAAGCATGGACCGCACCGTCGACGCCCACGTGAAGACGCTGCGCGCCAAGATGAAGGCGATCGCGCCGCAGCAGGAGCCCATCCGCACCCTGCGCGGCAGCGGCTACGCGCTCGCCGAGGACCTGCCGCCGACGCCTTCGTGAACGATGCAAGGCCACGGCGGGGCGCCGGGCCGCTCCCAAGCCCGGCCGCGCCCCCTCGGGGGGCAGCGCCGCGACGACCGTCGCAAGCGAGGGGGCTTCATTGACGAAGCGCACCCGCATCTTCATTGGCATCCTCGTCGCGTACGCGCTCGGGGTCGCCTTCCTGATGTACCGCCAGCTCGGCGACATCGATCCGCGCTACCGCGAGTCGGCCGAGGACTCGCTCGTCGACACGGCCCAGCTCATGGCGTCGCTGATCGAGCAGTCGTCCGCCGACGGCACGCTGCGCGTCGACGCGCTCGCGCCGGTCTTCCGCTCGCTGCAGGCGCGCCGCTTCAGCGCCGACATCTACGGCATCGAGAAGACGCGCGTCGAGCTGCGCATGACGGTGGTCGACCGGCAGGGGATCGTCGTCTTCGACTCGCGCGGCGCCGAGGTCGGCGCCGACCATTCGCGCTGGCACGACGTCTTCCGCGCCCTGCGCGGCGAGTACGGCGCGCGGACGACGCGCGACGACGAGAAGGATCCACGCAGCGCCGTGATGTACGTGGCCGCGCCGATCCGCGACCTCTCGGCTCCGGGCGGCGACGAGCTGATCGGCGTCGTCAGCGTCGGCAAGCCGGTGCAGAGCTTCGGCCAGTTCGTCGAGGCGGCGCGGCAGAAGACGCTGCAGCTCGGCGCCACCTCCGTCGTCGCCGTGCTGCTGCTCGTCGTGATCCTGTCGGTGTGGCTGGTGCGGCCGTTCGGCGTCATCGCCGACTACGTGCGCTACGTTCGCCACCAGCGCTCGTTCAGCCTGCCTCGCCTCGGCCGCCGCGCCGTCGGGGCGCTCGGCGCCGCCTACGACGAGATGCGCGACGCGCTGGCCGGCCGCAACTACGTGGCCGACTACGTGCAGACGATGACGCACGAGGTGAAGGGGCCCTTGTCGGCGATCCGCGGTGCCGCCGAGCTGCTGCAGGAGCCGATGGCCGACGCGGACCGGATCCGCTTCGTCGCCAACATCGCGCGCGAGACGCAGCGCATCCAGGAGCTGGTCGACCGCATGATGGAGCTGACCGCGCTGGAATCCAGGAAGAGCCTCGACCAGGCCGTGCCCGTGCCGCTGCGCTCGGTGGTCGGCGACGTCGCCGCCGGTGCCGCGGCGACGGCGCGGGCGCGTGGCCTCGAGCTCGTGGTCGAGCCCGGCGAGGCCGAGCCGATGGTCGAAGGCGACGCCTTCCTGCTGCAGCGCGCCGTGGCCAACCTGGTCGACAACGCGCTCGACTTCTCGCCGGCCGGCGGCACCGTGACGATCGCTGTCGTCGCGCGGGCCCGCAGCTGCGACGTCGTCGTCACCGATCAGGGCCCCGGCATCCCGGAGTTCGCCGAAGGCAAGGTGTTCGAGAAGTTCTACTCGCTCGCTCGTCCGGCGACGGCGAAGAAGAGCACCGGCTTGGGCCTGTCGTTCGTGCGGGAGATCGCCGAGCTGCATCGCGGCCGCATCACGCTGAAGAACGCGCCGGGCGGCGGTGCCGTGGCGACGCTGTCGCTGCCGCGTGCGGCCGACGCTTCCGCCTGAGCCGCTTCAGCGCATCGCGGCAGCGGCGACCGCCGGCGCCGCCTGCGGCGCCCGCTGCGGCGCGAAGGCGATGACGTGGTCGAGCTCGAGGCGGATGCCGATCGGCTCGTCGATGGTGTGGTTGTGGTGCGAGGGCACGAGCGCGAGCACGGTCGCGCCGCTGGCGAGCTGCAGCGTGTAGAGGATCTCGGCGCCGCGGAAGGCCTTGGCCCGGACCATCGCCTTGACCGGGCTGCTGTCGTCGTGGATCACGTCGTCGGGACGCAGGAGCACGTCGATCCGGTCGCCGGGCGCACAAGGCGTGCCGCTGCCGGCGAGGCGGATCGGCTCGCGGCAGGGCACCTCGGCGATCTCGAGGCCGAGCCGCTGCGGTGCCAGCACGGTGGCGTCGACGAGCACGCCCTGGCCGATGAAGTCGGCGACGAAGCGGTTCGACGGCCGGTGGTACAGGTTGTAGGCCGAGTCGATCTGCTGGATCCGTCCTTCGTTCATCACGGCGATGCGGTCGGCCATCGCGAAGGCCTCGTTCTGGTCGTGCGTGACGAAGACGGCGGTCGTGCCGGCGGCCTTCAGGATCGCGCGGACGTCGGCGGCGAGCTCCTCGCGCAGGCCGGCGTCGAGGCTCGAGAACGGCTCGTCGAGCAGGAGCAGCCGCGGCGCCGGCGCCAGCGCGCGGGCCAGCGCGACCCGCTGCTGCTGTCCGCCCGAAAGCTCGTGCGGCAGCCGGTCGCCAGCCCACTCGAGGCCGACCGCCGCCAGCATCTCGGCGACCCGCTTGCCGGCCCGGCTGCGATCGGCGATGCCGAAGGCGACGTTGCGCGCGACCGTGAGATGCGGGAACAGCGCCAGGTCCTGGAACACCATGCCGATGCGGCGCCGCTCGGGCGGCACGTGGCGGCCGCCGGCACGGCTGACGACGCTGCCGTCAATCGAGATCGTGCCGGCGGTGACGCGCTCGAAGCCGGCGATGCATCTGAGGGCCGTCGTCTTGCCGCAGCCCGAGGGGCCGAGCAGGCAGCAGACCTCGCCGCTGGCAAGGGCGAGGTCGAGGTCCGCGAAGGTGGTCGACGCGCCGTAGCGATGCGCCACGCCGAGCAGGCTCAGGACCGGCAGGAAGGCCTTCGCCGGCGCATCGACGAAGGGTGCAGAGGTCACGGCGGACATCGAGCCGACCTTACACTGCCGCCATGCTGCGCGTCGCGCTCGCGCTCATCACGATGCTGGCTGCGGCGCTGGTGGCCGTGCCGGTTCTCTCGGTCGGCGCGAATGTCTTCGCCGGCGGCACCGGCGGCACCTGGTCGCACCTCGCCGCGACCGTCCTCCCCGACTACATCGTCGCCACGATCGCGCTGTGCATCGGCGTCGGCATCGGCAGCGTCATGCTCGGCGTCGGCAGCGCCTGGCTGGTGACGCATCTCGACTTTCCGCTGCGGCGAAGCTTCGAGTGGGCGCTCGTCCTGCCGCTCGCCATGCCGGCCTACGTGATGGCCTACGCCTATGCCGACGTCCTGCAGTTCGCCGGCCCGCTGCAGACGGCGCTGCGCGAGGCGATGGGCTGGCGGCGGGGCGACTACTGGTTCCCGGACGTGCGCAGCGTCGGCGGCGCGGTGGTGATGCTCGCCTGCGTCCTCTACCCGTACGTCTACCTGCTCGTGCGCATCGCGTTCCTGGAGCGCGGCGCGGCCTTGCTCGACGCCGGCCGGGCGCTCGGCCTGACGCCGTGGCAGAGCTTCCTGCGCGTCTCGCTGCCGATGGCGCGGCCGGCCATCGCGGCCGGCGCCGCGCTGGCCCTCATGGAGACGCTCGCCGACTACGGGACGGTGTCGTACTTCGGCGTGCAGACCTTCACCACCGGCATCTACCACGCCTGGTTCTCGCTCGGCGACCGCACCGCGGCCGCGCAGCTGTCGACGGCGCTGCTCGTCTTCGTGCTCACGGTGCTCGCCGTCGAGCGGATCTCGCGCGGCCGGGCCCGCTTCGCGCCGGCCGGCTCGACGCGCGTGCCGCCGCCCGGCATCCGCCTGGGCGGCTGGCGGGCCGCGCTGGCGATCGCCGGCTGCGCCGTGCCCTTCGCGCTCGGCTTCGTCATCCCGTGCGCGATCCTGCTGCGCCTGGCGCTCGCGACCGGCGACGCCGAGTTCGGGCCGCGCTTCGTCGAGCTGGCGCGCAACAGCTTCGTGCTCGCCGCCATGACCGCCGCCGTCGCCTGCCTGCTCGCGCTGGCGCTCGCCTATGCCCGCCGCATCGACCCGCGGCCGGCGACGCGCGCCGGCCACTGGCTCGCGGGCATGGGTTACGCGATCCCGGGCTCGGTGATCGCGGTCGGCCTGCTGATCCCGCTCGCCCGCCTCGACAACGCCATCGCCGGCTGGCTGCGCGCGAGCTTCGGCTGGCAGACGGGCCTGCTGATCACCGGCGGCCTGGCGGCCCTGGTCTATGCCTGCGTCGTCCGCTTCATGGCGACCGCCCTGCAGACCACGGACTCCGCGCTCGCCCGCATCACGCCGCACATGGACGACGCGGCGCGCAGCCTCGGCCTGGCCCCGGTGCAGACGCTGCTCCGCGTCCACGTGCCGCTGCTGCGGCGCGGGCTGCTCACGGCGGCGCTGCTGGTCTTCATCGACGTCATGAAGGAGCTGCCGGCGACGCTCGTCATGCGGCCGTTCAACTTCGACACGCTGGCGACGCAGGTCTATCGGCTGGCCAGCGACGAGCGCCTGGCCGAAGCGGCGACGGCGTCGATCGCGATCGTCGTCGTCGGGCTGCTGCCGCTGCTCCTGCTGAGCCGGCAGATCGCGGCCGAGCGCCGCTGAGCCGGCGCACGACGCGCCGGCCCGGGCGACGGTCAGCGCCAGCCGGCGCGGTCGAAGACCTTCTGCGCGGTGGCGGTCTGCGGTGCCCATGTCGAGATCGGCAGCGTGTCGGCCTTGAAGCCGCCCAGCGCTTCGAGCGCCGGGTTGCCGACCTTGGCGGTCGAGACCACCGGCCACTCGTTGTTGCCGTCGGCGAAGTAGACCTGCGCCGCATCGCTCGCCAGGTACTCGAGGAAGCGGATGGCGTTGGCGCGGTTCGGCGCGGTCTTGATCACGCCGGCGCCCGACACGTTGACGTGCGTGCCCCAGCTCTTCTGGTTCGGCCAGACGACGCCGAGCGCGTTCATCGCCTTCACGTCCTCCGGCGCGGTCGAACGCATCATGCGCGCGACGTAGTAGCTGTTGGACAGGGCGACGCCGCACTCGCCGGCGGCGACGGCGCGCAGCTGGTCGGTGTCGCCGCCCTTCGGCGCGCGCGCGAAGTTGGCGACGACGCCGCGGGCCCACTGCTCGGTCTTCGCCTCGCCGTCGTGGGCGATGAGGGCTGCGCCGAGCGAGAGGTTGTACGGATGCATGCCGGAGCGGACGCAGACCTGCGACTTCAGGCGCGGTGCCGCGAGGTCGGCGTAGTTCTGCACCCACTCCGGGTTGATCGCCGCCTTGTTGTAGACGATGACGCGGGCGCGGGTCGAGAAGGCGAGCCAGTTCGGCGTCCGCAGGTGCGCCGGGATGCGCGCTTCCAGCGCCTTCGACTGCACCGGCTGGAACAGGCCCATCTTGTCGGCGATCTCGAGGCGCGAGGCATCGACGGTGATCAGCACGTCGGCGGGGCTGCTCGCGCCCTCGTTGCGGATGCGCTCGACGAGCTCGTCCTCGCGGCCGTCGAGCCGGTTGATGCGGATGCCCGTTTCCTTCGTGAAGTTGGCGTAGAAGGCCTCGTCCGTCTGGTAGTGGCGGGCCGAGTAGATGTTGACCACGCCCTGCGCCTGGGCCGGCGGCGCGAGGGCAAAGCCGAGCGTGAGCGGGCCGAGGACGCTGCGCGCGAGACGCGCCATCGGCGCGGAAGAGACGAGGCGGCGGAGGAGGCGGTGCATGACGGCGGCGCGGCAGGCGCGCGATGGAGCGGGATGCCGATCATAGTAGGAATCGTTCGCATTTGCGAACGCGTGGCCGCGCGGCCCGGCTCAGGAGCGGCGCAGCGCCGCCGCCGTGTGCTCTAGCACGGCGTCGATCAGGGTGGCGAGGTTCTTCTGCAGGGGCGCGAAGCCGGCGCTCTTCTCGCGCGTCGTCTCGTCCATGTAGAGCCGCTTGTTGATCTCGATCTGCAGGCTCATGCGCCGCTCGGCCGGGTTCGAATAGGCGCGGACCAGCTCCACGCCCTTGTACGGGTCGTTGACCCGCACCTCGTAGCCCATGCCGGCGAGCACGCCGCGCACGAACTCGGTGAACGCCGGGTCGCAGCTCGTGCCGTCGCGGTCGCCGAGGACGAAATCGGCGCGCCGCACGCCGGCACCGCCCTCGCCCTGGGCGCCGCTCACCGCGTTCATGGAATGGCAGTCGATGTGCCAGCTGGCGCCGAAGCGCGCCTGCGTCGCGGCGATGCGTGCCTGCAGCGCCTCGTGATAGGGACGGTGCACGCGCTCGATGCGGCGCCGCATCTCGGCGACCGGAAGCAGGCGGTCGTAGATCGGCTGGCCGGCGTCGAGCGTGCGCCAGACGAGGGCCTTGCCGAGGCGCGCCTTGCCGCTCGGACGGTAGGCGTCGGGCCACTCGCCGCCCTCGACGAGCGCCAGGTCGACATCGCCGGCGTTGCGGTTGAGGTCGAGGTAGGTGCGCGGCACGAGCGCCGAGAGGAGGGCGACGCCGCGCTCCGTGGCCGGCCGGTAGAGCTCGTCGACGAAGCAGTCCTCGCCGTCGCGCAGCTCGAACTCGCTCACGGCGGCGCCGAAATCGTCCGGGAACTCGTGTCCCGAATGCGGCGAATCGAGCAGCAGCGGCACCCGCGGCTCGGCGGGGCCCTCGATGCGGTAGGTGGCAGGGGACATCGACATCCGGAGAGCGCCGTGCGGGGCGGAGGCGTCCATTCTTGCAGCGGCTCGTCCTACGCCCGGCAATCGCCCTGCACGGTACGATCCGCGCGCTCAACCGTGGAGGACCCATGCACGTGAATTCTTCGTCGATCGGCCGCCGTCTCGTCGCGCTCCTCGTGGCGGCATCGGCCCTGGCGCTCTCGGGCTGCGGCTACAACGACTTCCAGCGCCTCGACGAGCAGGTGCGCGCCTCGTGGTCGGAAGTGCTGAGCCAGTACCAGCGCCGCGCCGACCTGATCCCGAACATCGTCGCGACCGTCAAGGGCGAGGCGAATTTCGAGCAGGAGACGCTGACGCGCGTCATCGAGGCGCGCTCGCGCGCCACCGCGATCCAGGCGACGCCGGAGCTCGTCAACGACACGGAGGCCTTCGCCCGCTTCCAGGCTGCGCAGGGGCAGCTGAGCAGTGCCCTGAGCCGGCTCCTCGTCGTCGCCGAGCAGTACCCGAACCTGAAGGCCAATCAGGGCTTCCAGGACCTGCGCGTGCAGCTCGAGGGCACGGAGAACCGCATCACGGTCGCCCGCAACAAGTACATCCAGACGGTCGCCGAATACAACGTCAAGGTGCGCAGCGTGCCCACCAACTTCACGGCGATGATCTTCGGCTACAACGTCAAGCCGAACTTCTCGGTCCAGAACGAGGCCCAGATCGCGGTGCCGCCGACGGTCAGCTTCGACAAGCCCGGCACCCCGGCCGCACCGGCCGCGCCGGCCTCGCGCTAGCGGCACCGGCATCGCCCCCGGAGCGCCGATGCGCGCCGCTCTCGCTCGGCCCGGCGTGCCGCTTCGCGCCACGCTGTTCCTGCTGGCGCTCGTCGTCGCGGCTTGCGCGTGGGCGCAGGGCGTCCTCCCGGTGCCGCCGCTCAGCGGCCGCGTCATCGACCAGACCGGAACCCTGACCGCGCAGCAGGTGACGGCGCTCGAGGCCAAGCTGGCGGCCATCGAGGCCCAGCACGGCTCGCAGCTCGTCGTGCTCATGGTGCCGACGGCGCGGCCGGAGGACATCGCCTCCTTCGCCCAGCGCGTCGCGTCGACCTGGAAGATCGGCCGCAAGGAGGTCGGCGACGGCCTGCTGCTGACGATCGCCAAGGACGATCGCGACGTCAACATCCAGGTGGCGGCGGCGCTGCAGGGGGCGATCCCCGACGTCGCCGCCGGCCGCATCATCCGCGAGCAGATCATCCCGGCCTTCCGCAACGGCGACTACGCCGGCGGCCTGAACAGCGCCGTCGATCGCCTCGGCGAGCGGATCGCCAGCGAAGGCCTGCCGCAACCCGCGGGCGAGCGCGGCGCGGCCCGGCAGCGACCGTCGCTCGGCTTGGGCCTGCAGGACCTGGCGCTCTTCCTCTTCATCGGCGTGCCGATCGTCGGCGGCCTGCTGAAGAGCGTCATGGGCCGCAAGCTCGGCTCGCTCGCGACCGGCGTCGGGGTCGGCGCCATCGGCTGGTTCGTCACGTCGAGCCTGCTCATCGCCGCCGGTGCCGCGATCCTCGCGCTGATCATGGTCGGCGTCATGGGCATCGGCGGCGGCGGACGCCGCGGCGGCTTCGGCGGCCCGGTCATCTGGGGCGGCGGCGGTGGCGGCTTTGGAGGCGGTGGCTTCGGCGGCGGCTTCGGCGGCGGCTTCGGCGGGGGCGGCTTCGGCTCCGGCGGCGGCGGCAACTTCGACGGCGGCGGCGCCTCGGGGCGGTGGTGATGGCGAACCGCATCACGCGCCTGCTCAGGCATCGCATGTTCGACGAGGACGACGTCGCCCGCGTGCTGCCTCCCGCTGCGCTCGCGCGCATCGAGAGCCGGGTCAAGGCGAGCGAGGAGCGGCACGGCGGCGAGATCCGCATCTATGTCGAGGCGGGGCTGCCCTGGAGCTACCTGCGCCGCGGCGCGACGCCGCGCGAGCGCGCGATCGCCATGTTCGGCAAGCTCGGCGTCTGGGACACCGAGCGCAACAACGGCGTCCTCATCTACCTGCTGCTGGCCGAGCACGCGATCGAGATCGTCGCCGACCGGGGCCTTGCCCGCCACGTCGACGACGCGGCCTGGGCGGCCATCACCGCCACCATGCGCGACCACTTCCGCCGCGGCGACTTCGCGACCGGCCTCGAGCAGGCCGTCGACGCGGTCGACGCCTTGCTCGCGCGCCACTTCCCGCGCCAAGCCGGCGACGTCGACCGCAACGAGCTGCCGGACGCGCCGCTGATCGGCTGATCCGGCCGTCCTCGCTAGATCGCGGGTGCGCCGCGGGCCGGTGGCGCCATGTCCGAGAGCGCGCTGCCGGGGTCTTCCTCGCCGGCCACCGACTGCTCGTCGTCGACCGGCACCGATGCCGACGCCGATGCGCTTGCAAGCGCCGCCCCATGGGTGGCCCGCTGCATCCAGGCATCGACGGCGCGCCGGCCGGCGGCATCGAGATGCAGGCCGAGCTTGCTGCGCCGCCAGAGGACGTCGTCGCCGCTCTGCGCCCACTCGGTCTCGCGCAGGAATGCGAGCTCGCCCGCGTGCACGCCGGGCGCGATCTCCGCGCCGAGCCCGCGCGCCAGCAACGCGTCGGCGCGCGTGCCGTAGGCGCGCGCCAGGCGGTCCAGCAGCGGGCGCGGCAGGCCCGGATGGCGTGCCGCCAGCGCCGCGGCGAAGCGGGCGAAGGTGGCATCGACGTCGGCTTCCGGCGGCGCGCCGTCGCCGAGCCAGCGCCGCAGGTCGCCGCCCGGCAGCGGCGCGGTCGCGGTCCAGGCGCGGCCGAAGGAGCCGGCGCCGAGCGCCGCGAGGACCTGGTCGGCCGCCTGCTCGGCGAGCTTGCGGAAGGTCGTGATCTTGCCGCCCCATACCGACAGCAGCGGCGCGCCGCCGGCGCTGTCGAGCTCGAGCCGGTAGTCGCGCGTCACCGCCGCGAGGTTGCCGGACTCGTCGTAGAGCAGCGGCCGCACGCCGCTGTAGGTCCAGACCACTTGCCCGGCCGTCACCGGCTTCTCGAAGTAGCGGCTCGCCTGGGTGCAGAGATAGTCGATCTCGGCGGCGTCGATGCGTGCATCGCCGATCGGCCCGTGGTGCTCGACGTCGGTGGTCCCGATCAGGGTGAAGTCGCGCTGGAACGGGATCGCGAAGATGATCCGCCCGTCGGCGTTCTGGAAGATGTACGCGTGCTCGTGCGCGAAGAGCCTCGGCACGACGATGTGGCTGCCCTTGACGAGGCGCAGCGCGACCTTGTCCGTGGCGTGCGCATGCTCGCTCAGGAACTGCGCCGCCCACGGACCGGCGGCATTGACGAGGGCCCGCGCCCGCACCGTCATCGTCGCCCCGGTCGAGGTGCTCGTGAGGCGCGCCTGCCAGTGCGACGGGCCGCGGACCGCATCGCTGCAGGCCCAGCGCGTCAGGACGCTGGCGCCACGCTCGGCCGCACCGAGGGCACAGAGCACGACCAGGCGCGCGTCGTCCACCCAGCCGTCCGAGTAGACGAAGGCCTTCGTGAATTGCGGCTTGAGCGGCGCACCGGCGACGTGCCGACGTAGGTCGACCGTCTCGGAGCCGGGCAGCACCTCGCGGCGCGCCAGGTGGTCGTAGAGGAAGAGGCCGAGCCGGATCATCCATACCGGCCGCATCGACGCGTCGTGCGGCATGACGAAGCGCAGCGGCCACATGATGTGCGGCGCGCCCTTCAGCAGCACCTCGCGCTCCTTCAGCGCCTTGCGCACCAGCCCGAACTGGCGGTACTCGAGGTAGCGCAGGCCGCCGTGGATCAGCTTGGTCGACGACGACGAGGTGTGCGAGGCGAGGTCGTCCTTCTCGCAGAGGAGGACGCTGGCGCCGCGGCCGGCGAGATCGCGGGCGATGCCGGCGCCGTTGACGCCGCCGCCGACGACGAGCACGTCGACCTCGCGCTCGCTCCCGCCGGAAGCGCTCGTTCGCTCGGAAGCCGGCTGCTGCATCGCGACTATTCTTGCATCGAGACCCGCCAGAACCAGGAGACCTCGCCATGGCCCAAGCCCGGACTTGCCTGCTCGCCCTGGACCAGGGCACGTCGAGCTCGCGCGCCATCGTCTTCGACGCGGCCGGCGCGATCGTCGCGCTGGCCCAGCGCGAGTTCCGGCAGATCTATCCGCAGCCGGGCTGGGTGGAGCACGACCCGCGCGAGATCTGGACCACGCAGCTCGAGGTCGCCCGCGAGGCGATCGCCAAGGCCGGGCTCGCCGCCCGCGACATCGCCGCGCTCGGCATCACGAACCAGCGCGAGACGACGCTGGTGTGGAACCGCACGACCGGCGAGCCGATCGCCAACGCCATCGTCTGGCAGGACCGGCGCACCGCGCCCGACTGCGACGTGCTCAGGGCGCGCGGCCTCGAGCCGCTGTTCCGCGAGCGCACGGGGCTCGTCCTCGACGCCTACTTCTCCGGCACCAAGCTGGCCTGGCTGCTCGACCACGTCCCCGGCGCCCGCGCTGCGGCGGCACGCGGCGAGCTGGTCTTCGGCACCGTCGACACCTGGCTGATGTGGATGCTGACCGGCGGTGCGGCTGCCTCGACGCGTGCCGGCGCGGTGCACGCCACGGACGTCACGAATGCATCGCGCACCCTCCTCCTCGACGTGCCGGCCGGCGCTTGGAGCGACGCGCTCTGCGAGGCCCTGAACGTGCCGCGCTCGATGCTGCCGGCGGTCCATCCCTCGAGCCATCGCTACGGCCACACGACGGCGGACCTGTTCGGCGCGCCGATCGCCATCGGCGGCGTCGCCGGCGACCAGCAGAGCGCGCTCTTCGGCCAGGCCTGCTTCCGGCCCGGGCAGGTCAAGAATACCTACGGCACCGGCTGCTTCATGCTCATGAACACCGGCTCGCGCTTCGAGGTGTCGAACAACGGCCTGATCGCGACCAGCGCGGCCCAGGCGGGCCCCGAACCGCAGTTCGCGCGCGAGGGCAGCGTCTTCATCGGCGGCGCGGTCGTGCAATGGCTGCGCGACGGCCTCAAGGCGATCCAGGCGAGCAGCCAGGTGCAGCAGCTCGCCGAAAGCGTCCCGGACAACGGCGGCGTGATGTTCGTGCCGGCCTTCACCGGCCTCGGCGCGCCGCACTGGAGGCCGGACGCGCGCGGCACGATCGTGGGGCTGACGCGCGGCTCGACGATCGCCCACATCGCCCGTGCCGCGCTCGAGTCGATCGCCTTCCAGAGCGCGGCGCTGCTCGACGCGATGAGCCGCGACGTCGTCGCGGCCGGCGGCGCGCCCGTCGCCGAGCTGCGCGTCGACGGCGGCGCCTCGGTCAACGACCTGCTGATGCAGTTCCAGGCCGACCTGCTCGGGATCGCCGTCGTCCGCCCCAAGGTCGTCGAGACGACTGCGCTGGGCGCCGCGTACCTCGCGGGGCTCAGCTGCGGCGTCTACAGCGGCACCGACGAGCTCGCCGCGCAGTGGCAGGTCGAGCGCACCTTCCATCCGCAGATGCCGCGCGAACGCGCCGCGGCGCTGATGCAGCGCTGGGATCACGCCGTCGCGCAGACCGTGGCCTGAGCGGGCGGTGGGTACCTCCGCCCGCTTGCTTCGGGGGGCGGTTTTCGATGCAAAGGCCCTACCATGCGGGCTGCCGGCGGGGCTCGAGCCACCGGACGCAACCCGATGGGGGATCGTCATGGCCTCGCTGTTGCCGTCCTCGTCCTGCTCACCACGAAGGGATGCCCATGTCGACCGCTGCCCCGGTGCCCGTTGCCTCGCTGCCGATCCCGCTGGAACGCGACGTCTTCCTGCGCACCCTCATCCGCGAGCTTTCCGGCACCCTCCAGGACGTCGTCGGGCTGGCCGAGGCGTCCGGCTTCGTCAGCGTCGTGGGGCAGCGCGTCGGCGACCAGATCAACGACAGCTACCGCGCCGCACTGGCGGTCGATCACCTCACCCGCGAGCAGGTGGCGGAGGTGCTGGTCGACCTCAAGCGGCGGATCCAGGGCACCTTCTTCGTGCTGGAGCAGGACGACGAGAAGATCATCCTCGGCAACAAGGACTGCCCGTTCGCCGAGAAGGTGCTCGGGCGCCCGTCGATGTGCATGATGACCTCCAACGTGTTCGGCGTCATCGCCGCGGAGAACCTGGGCTACGCCAGGGTGATGCTCGACAAGACGATCGCCGAGGGCCACGGCGAATGCCGGGTGACCGTGCACCTGAAGCCGCTGCAAGGCGGAGCCGCCGCGACCGGGCGCGAATACTTCAAGACCTGAGCGTCGAGCCGTCGTGGCGCCTGACGCCTTCGGCGCGCTCGCCGACCTGCTGCCCGAGGCCATGCTGCTCGTCGCGGGCCACGGCCGCATCGAGCGGGCGAACCGCTCCGCCGCAGCGTTGCTCGGCGTCGGCGGCCGGGGTCTCGAGGGCCGACCCCTGCAGGCCATCGTCGACGACGAAGCGGCCGCGCTGGTGGCGTTCCTGCGGGCCTGCTCCCGCAGCCGCGCGTTCGTCCCCGGCAGCCTGACGTTCCTGCCGGCGGAAGGTCCGCCGGTGCCGTGCCGTTGCGAGGGCGCGTTGCTGGAGCCGCGGCACGAGTCGACGCCGGCGTCGCTGCTCTTGCGCCTGACCGCCAAGGCGGCGGCCCCGAGCCAGTTCGTCGCCCTCAACCAGCGCATCGACGAGCTCTCGCGGGAGGTGGTGCGGCGCCGCGCCGCCGAGGCTTCGCTGGAAGCGCTCAGCAGCAGGCTGCGTGTCACGCTCGAGAGCATCGGCGACGCGGTGATCGCCACCGACAGCGCCGGCCGTCTCAGGCTGATGAACCCGGTCGCTCAGCGTCTGACCGGCTGGTCGCTCGACGAAGCGTCGGGGCGGCCCCTCGAGGAGGTGTTCGTCATCGTCAACGAGCACACGCGCGAGGCGGTGGAAAGCCCGGTCGCTCGGGTGCTGCGCGAAGGCGGCATCGTCGGCCTGGCCAACCACACGGTCCTGATCGGCAAGGACGGCGTCGAGCGTCCGATCGACGACTCCGGCGCGCCGATCGTCGACGACGCCGGAGCGCTGATCGGCGTGGTCCTCGTCTTCCACGACATCACGGAGCGGCGCGTGCTGGAGCGCGAGATCCAGCGCAAGGCCGAGTCGCTCGAGCAAGCCGATCGCCGCAAGGACGAGTTCCTGTCGATGCTCGCGCACGAGCTGCGCAACCCGCTGGCGCCGCTGGCGACCGGCGCGTACCTGCTGGAGCGCCTGCCCGAGGCGTCCGAGGGGATCAGGAAGACGGCGGCCATGATGCAGCGCCAGGCCGGCCACATGACGCGGCTGATCGACGATCTGCTCGACGTGGCCCGGCTGACCCGAGGCAGCATCGAGCTGCGCCGCGCGCCGGTCGACCTGCGCGAGGTCCTGAATCAGGCTGCGGAAATGACCCGGCCCATCATCGAGGCCGGGAAGCATCGGCTGGAGATGCAGCTCGGTGCGGCACCGCTCCCGGTCGACGCAGACTCGACCCGGCTGGTGCAGGTGTTCAGCAACCTGCTCACCAACGCCGCCAAGTACATGGCGCCGGGCGGCCTCATCTCCGTCGGCACCGCAGCCGAGGCAGGCACCGTGAGCGTGGCCGTGCGCGACAGCGGCCCCGGCATTCCTCCCGACCTGTTGCCGCACGTGTTCGACGTCTTCGTCCAGGGCAAGCGGTCGCTGGCCCGTTCGCAAGGCGGCCTCGGCATCGGCTTGACGGTGGTGAAGTCGGTGACCGAGATGCACGGCGGCGAAGTCGCGGCGCACAACAACTCGCCCGAGCCGGGCGCCACCGTCGTGGTCCGGCTTCCCTTGCTCGGGCCTGCCTCGACGGCCCAGGCGCCCGAGGCAGCGGCTGCGCCGGCGTTCGCACCCGGGCCGGCGGCAGCCCGGATCCTGGTCGTCGACGACAACATCGACGGCGCCGAGTCCCTCGCCGCCGTCCTCCGCGAGTGGGGCCACGTCGTAGTGGTCAGCACCGAGGCATCGAGCGCGCTGGCGCTGTACGACCGGACCGAGCCCGACGTGGTGTTGCTGGACATCGGCCTGCCCGGGATCGACGGCTACGAGCTGGCCCGGCACATCCGTGCGCGCGCGCGGGCGGGGGCGCCGCGAGCGAAGCTGCTGGCGGTCACCGGGTACGCTGGCGAGGGCGCTTCGAAGCTGAGTCGGGAAGCAGGTTTCGACGCGCATCTGGTCAAGCCCGTGGATCTGATGGCGCTCCGCGCCATGCTCTGAGCACGGCCGCCGGCGCATCGAACCGTGGCCGTCGTGCAGCGCCGCGACCGGCCGTCGTTGCCGCCGCGGCGCCGCCACTTTCCTCACGCTCTGCACGCACCGGGTGCCCTGCGGCGGCGCGCGCACGCTCGATCGCACTCCTACGATCGTCGCTCCACCTTGCGCCGCCGCTCGATGTCCTCACCCCTCCCCGCCCGCCCACGCATGAGCGCCCGCGTCTGGCGCAGCGTGGCGCTGCTCGCCTGCGTGCCCATCGTAAGCGGCGCCTTGCTGCTCGGCGCCAGCGTCGTCAGCGACGGCCACCGCGTCCCCCGAGAACTCGCGGCGTGGAAGCTGCAGACCGGGGTCATGCTGTGCACCGAGGGCACGATCCAGCGCGGCGACGGCTCCTGGCTCGACCGCGTCCTCGCCGCCGGCACCTTTCGCTGCGGCAGCTGGGCCATGCGCGGCCAACGGCCGGGCCCCGCGGGCCTGGTCGAGTGGCCGACGTCGCCGCGGCGCTGAGCCGCGTCCACCCCCGCTCGCCCGCGGCCGCTCAGCGCGGCTTGCCGAGGTCCAGCGTCCAGTAGGTCCGGTAGGTGCTGCTCGACGTGCCCGGCACGCAGACCAGGGCCATGTCGCGGAACGCCGGGTTCATGAGGTTGGCGCAGTGGCCGTCGCTCGCGATCCAGCCGTCGATCACGGCGTTGACGCTCGGGTATCCGGCGGCGATGTTCTCGCCCAGCGCGCTCCACGCGTAGCCGGCCGCGTCGATGCGGTCGACCATCGAGCGGCCGTCGGCGCTGGTGTGCGAGATGTAGTTTCTGGCCGCCATGTCCTGCGAGTGGCCGAGCGCGGCCTGCGCCAGGCTCGTGTTCCAGCCCAGGGGCGCGGTCGGCGCGAAGCGGCCGCCGCTGCGGCAGTCGACGGCCGTCGAGCGCAGCTGGTTGATGCGGGCGAGCGCGCTCGTCGCGAATTCCGGCAGGCCGCAGGTGCCGGCGACGGGAGCCGGTGCGGGGGCAGCGACCGGTGCGGGTGCGGGCGCCGGGGCGGGGGCGGGCGCGGGTGCCGGTGCCGGTGCCGGACGGGGCCGGCGCCGCAGCGCCTCGGCGTCGCGTTCGGAAACCGACTGCGCCGCCGGCATCGAGGCCGGCGAACCGACGGCATCGGGGACGGCAAGATCGCCGGCGTCGGTGGAAGACGTGTCGGAGCCGCCGCCGCAGGCGGACACCAGGGACGCGAGGGCTGCGGCGCAGAAGAGCGTGCCGACGCGGTCGATTCGAGAGAGGGGAGAGGTGGTCATGAAAACGACCATAGCGCGCGATCGCGCCATTCATCGAAGGCCTGCTGGTCGAACCGTAAGAGCTTGTAAGCCGCCTTGCGACCGTGCCTGCGCAGGGGGGCGCCGACCGGAGTAGATTCGCCGCAGCCTCCCCCGCCGGCGCCGAACCCACCATGAGCGACTTTGTCCCCATCCGCGGCCTGCACCACTTCGCCTGGCGCTGCCGCGACTGCGAGGAAACGCGCCACTTCTATGAGGACCTGCTCGGCCTGCCACTGGTGCACGTGATCCGCTCGGACGTGGTTCCGAGCACGGGCGAGCACTGCCCCTACGTGCACGTCTTCTTCCGCATGGCCGACGGCTCGCACCTCGCCTTCTTCGACCTCGGCGACGACGTCGCCGCCGAGGCGTCGCCGAACACGCCGGCGTGGGTCAACCACATCGCGCTGCGCGTCGATTCGGTCGAGGCGCTGCGCGCCGCCAAGGCGCGTCTCGAGGCGGCCGGGGTCGAGGTGCTCGGCATCACCGACCACCACGTCATCGAGTCGATCTACTTCTTCGACCCGAACGGCATCCGCCTCGAGCTGACCACCCCGACGGCGAGCGCCGAGACGACGGCGCGGCACGAGCGCGAGGCCCATGCCGCCGTCGACGCCTGGACGCTGGAAAAGCGCGCCCGTCTGTCCGGCGCACCCGTGCTCGGTGTCCTCTCGGACCCCGCGGCGCAGGATGGCTGAGCGCCGCCTCGCCGCCATCGACGTCAAGCCCGGCGGGCTGATGGAGAGCCAGTCCGGCCTGCAAATGCTGCGGCCGCGGATCTACGGCGCCTACGAGATGCCGGAGGCCGGCACCCGCACGGCGGCGATCGTCATGCACCCGACGAGCAACTTCATGGGCCACTACCTGATCGGCCCGCTGGCCGGACGCGGCATCGCCTGCCTCGGCCTCAACTCGCGCTATGCCGGCAACGACACCGTGCTGCTGATGGAGCGCGTGATCCAGGATCTGGGCGCCGGCGTGCGCTTCGCGCGCGAGACGCTCGGCTGCCGCCGCGTCGTCCTCGTCGGCAACTCGGGCGGCGCCGCGCTCGCCGCGTTCTACCAGGCCGAGGCCGAGCACCTGGTCGCCGAGACCTTCGTCGACGGCGATCCCACGCACCTGGTTCCCGCCGACCTGCCGCCGGTCGACGGCATCGCCCTCTGTGCCGCTCACGAGGGCCGCTCGCACCTGTTCGGCCGCTGGCTCGACCCGTCGGTCGCCGACGAGCACGACGCCCTCGCCGTCGACCCGGCCCTCGACATGTACGACCCGAGCCACTGGACCGGCGGGGCCGATGCGCCGCCGCGCTTCAGCACCGCCTTCCTGCGCCGATTCGTGGCCGGCCAGCAGCGCCGGCGCGACGCGATCGAGCGGCGCGTGCGCGAGCGGCTGGCGCAGCTGCGAGGCACGAAGGGCGCGCCGCGCGACGAGAGCTTCGTCGTCCACCGCACCCACGCCGACCCGCGCTTCCTCGACCTCACGCTCGACGCCAACGACCGCGCCCGCGGCAGCGTCTGGGGCGATGCGCGCACCGTCAACTACGCCGCCAACGCGATGGGCCGGACAACCTCGCTCACCGCCTTCCTCTCGCAGTGGTCGACGGCGTCGCGCGCCGGCGGCCCGGAGAACCTGGCGCGCACCTCGGTGCCGGCGCTGCTGCTCACCTACACCGCCGACCAGAGCACCTTCCCGAGCACGCGCGACGCCTGGCTAGCGGCCGGCGGCGAGCGCATCCGCAACGTCGACATCGTCGGCGGCGACCACTATCTGTCGGGCCGCGCCGACCTGCAGGCGCAGGTCGCCGACGAGATCGCCGCCTTCGTCGAATCGCTGTAAGCTGGGTCGATGAGCCGCGAGACCTGGAAGTTCGCGCCGGCCTACGAGCTGCCGCAGTTCCCGTTCGTTCCGCCTCCCGACCTCGGCGCCGGCGAGCCGATCCGCTACCCGGTGGTGATCGCCGGCGGCGGCCTGGCCGGCCTCACGCTGGCCTGCGACCTCGCGCTGCGCGGCGTGCGCGCCGTCGTCCTCGACGAAGACGACACGGTCGGCGTCAAGGGCGCGTCGTCGCGCGGCATCTGCTATGCGCAGAAGAGCCTCGAGGTGTTCGAGCGGCTCGGCATCTACGAGCGGATCCGCGCCAAGGGCATCACGTGGTCGGTCGGCCGCACTTTCTCGGGTCACGACGAGCTCTACACCTTCAACCTCAAGGACGACAGCCACTCCGAGCAGCCGCCCTTCATCAACCTGCAGCAGTTCTATCTCGAGTGGTTCCTGGTCGACCGCATCGTCGAGATCGGTGGCACCGACCTGCGCTGGAAGAACCGCGTCCTGAAGGTCGAGGAGGAGGCCGAGGCGGTCGTGGTGCAGGTCGAAACCCCTGCCGGCACCTACACGCTCGAGGCCGACTGGTTCATCGACGCGACCGGCGCCAACAGCACGATCCGCAACGCCCTCGGTCTGGAAGTGCACCCCTCGCGCAGCACCGACCGCTGGTGCATCACCGACGTCCGCTTCGAGGTGCCGTTCGGCGCCGAGCGCTGGACCTGGGTCGATGCGCCCTTCAACGAGGGCCGCGGCGTCTGGCAGCACCTGATGGCCGACGACGTCTGGCGGCTCGACTACCAGATGGCCGAGGACTGCGATCCCGAGACGATCAGCAGGCCGGAGGTGGCCGGTGCGCGCCTGCGCGAGCAGTTCGGTCCCGGCGTCGAGTTCGAGTTCGTGTGGATCGGGCCGTATCAGTACCGCGACCACCTGCTCGACGACTTCCGCGTCGGCCGCATGATCTTCATCGGCGACTCGGCGCACGTCGTCTCGCCGTTCGGCGCACGCGGCGGCAACAACGGCATCCAGGACGCGGCCAACCTCGGCTGGAAGCTGGCCCTGGTGCTGGAAGGCGAGGCGCCGGACGCGCTGATCGACAGCTACCAGGCCGAGCGCCATGCGGCGGCGGTCGAGAACCTGACCGTCTGCCGGCGCACGGCGCGCTTCCTCGCCCCGCGCAGCGCCGCCGAGCACCGCCTGCGCCGGGCGGTGTGCACGCTGGCGAAGCGGCACGAGTTCGCGCGCCGCCTCGCCAACACCGGCCGCATGGCGCAGGCCAACGCCTACCCGCCGTCGCCCTGGGCGAAGCAGGGCTCGCGCTCGGTGCAGAACGTGGCCTTCGACGGCACCAGCCTCATGCGGTGCCTGCGCGGCGGGACGCGCTTCCTCGGCCTGGCGGTCGGTGCGAATGCGGCGACGCTGGCGAGCCTCGACGCGCTCGCGGCGCTGTTCCCGATCGACTTCCGCGGCCTCGATCCCGCGAGCCCGCTGGCCTTCCATCTCGGCGCGGGCGCGGGCACGGTGGTCGTCGTCCGCCCCGACGCCTACGTCGCGGCCTCGCTGCCGCAGGCGACGCCCGATGCCGTCGCGGCGGCGATGCGCGACGCCCTCGGAGTGGACGAGCGGCAACGGCTGGCGGCGGCCGCATGAGCGCGCCGCCCGCCCGCGCCATGCGCACCGACGCCCGCATTCCCGATCCGGACGGCTTCTACGAGGCCTTGCTCGCCGCCCACGAAGGCCTCGGCGACGACGCGAGCAACGACCTCAACGCCCGGCTCGTGCTCCTGCTCGCCAACCAGGTCGCCGACCAGCAGGTGCTGCTCGAGTGCATCGCCGAGGCGCGCGCCGGGTCCGGCGCAACCCCTCAGCGGTAGACGAGCCCCGACAGGCGCCAGGCGAGCTGGCGCCGGAACGCCGGCAGACGGGACAGCAGCGACAAGGCCAGGTTTCGCACGGCGCGCAGGCCCGGCCTGACCGTCGCCAGGCGGGTCAGGCGGTCGGCCAGGGCGACCACCTGCTGCGCGGCGGGACGCCGCTCGCGGCCGTAGGCGTCGAGCGCGGTCGCGCTGCCGGCGAGCGCCTGCACCAGCGCCTCGGCGAGGCGAACGGCGTCGAGGATGCCGGCGTTCATGCCCTGGCCCCCAGCCGGGCTGTGCACGTGCGCGGCGTCGCCGGCGAGCAGCACGCGGCCGGCACGATAGGCATCGGCGACGCGATGCTGGACCCGGAAGCGCGATCCCCAGACGACCTCCTTCACGACGGCGCGCGTTCCCGCCGGGCCGCGCGCATCGAGCAGCGCCTGCATGTAGTCGCGCCCCGGCTGCTCGGGCGCGTCGTCGACCGTCGCGACGATCCGATGCGTGCCGCCCGGCAGCGGCGCCAGCACGGCCATGCCGGCCGGCGAGAAGTAGAGGATCACCTCCGGCACCGGGCTCGGCCCTTCGAGGCGAACGTCCGCCAGGACGAAGGACTCCGCGTAGCTGCCGCCGCTGAAGGCGATGCCGGCGCGCTGCCGCACCGTGCTGTGCATGCCGTCGGCGCCGACGACGTACCGGGCACGCAGGCGGCTGCCGTCGTCGAGCGTGGCGGTGGCGCCGGACGCGTCCTGCGCCAGGTCGACCAGGCTGCGCGGCCGCAGGACGCGGCCGCCGAGCTCGGTCAGGCGCTCGAGCAGCACCGCCTCGGTCACCGCCTGCGACACCATCAGGGTGTACGGGTAGGCGGTGGGCAGCGTGTCGAAGGCGATCGGCACCAGCACCCGGTCGCGGTCGCGGATGGTGAAGCGACGCGCCTGCAGGCCGAGCTCGACCAGGCGGGCGGCGACGCCGAGCGGCTCGAGCATCTCCAGCGTGCGCGCGTGGACGACCGCGGCGCGCGAGGTGTTGGCGCCGGCGGCGAGCCGGTCGATCACCGTCGTTCGCTGGCCGCGCGCTGCCAGGGCGGCGGCGAGGGTGAGGCCGCAGGGGCCGGCGCCGACGATCAGGACGTCGGCGTCGAACGCCTCGGTGTTCGAGGAGGAAGCGGCAGGAACGGCGGTCATCGGGATCTCCTGGTCAACGGTTGTGGGTCAACATGTGTTGACACTGTGCACCTGCTGAAAGCAAAAGTCAACAAGCGTTGGCTTAAACTCGCGAGCATGAGCGACCCCGCCCCCGCCCCACGCCGATCCGACGCCACCAAGGCCGCCATCCTGGCTGCGGCCCGCGAGCAGTTCGCGGCCGTCGGCTACCAGGGCGCGACCATCCGCGCGATCGCCGCGGCCGCCGGCATCGACCCGGCGATGGTCATGCGCTACTTCGGCAACAAGGAGGGGCTGTTCGCCCAGGCCGCCGAGTTCGACCTGCGCCTGCCCGACCTCGCCGACGTGCCGAAGCGGGAGATCGGCGCGGCCCTGGTCCGGCATTTCCTGCAGCGCTGGGAGGGCGACGAGACGCTGATGGCCCTGCTGCGCGCTGCCGTGACGAACGAGTCGGCGGCCGCTCGCCTGCAATCGATCTTCGCGACGCAGATGGCGCCGCTCGTCGGCCGGCTCAGCGGCGAGCCGCGCGCCGCGGCCGCCGCGCGCGCCGGGCTGATCGCGACGCAGATCCTCGGCCTGGCCCTCTGCCGCTACATCCTCAGGCTGCCGCCGGTGGCGGCGCTGAAGCCGGCCGAGATCGTGCGCCGGGTCGCTCCGACGGTGCAGGCGTACCTGTTCGACCCCTGAGGGCGGTTGCTGCTGGCGCCGTCTCGGGGACGTTTCGCGCCGTTCCGCGCCGTTTCGTCGCAGCACCGTCGACTGCCGCGAACCCCGAGCGCAGAGTGCGTCCATCGCACCGGGAAACGCCATGCAGCTCACACCACTCATCGCCGTGCACCTGAGCGCGGCCCTCGCGGCCCTCGCGATCGGACCGGTCGCGGTGTGGGCGCGGCGAGGCGGCACCCAGCGCGCAAGGCTGCATCGCGCCTTCGGCTACGCCTTCGTCACCCTGATGATCGCCGCGGCCCTGACCGCGGTCTTCATCCGTGACTTCAGGCTTCCGAACATCGCCGGCTACACGCCCATCCACGCGCTCGTCCCGGCCACGCTGGTCAGTCTCTTCGTCGCCTTCCGCAAGCTGGCGCGCGGCGACGTCGCCGGGCATCGGCGCTGGATGCAGGGCGTGTACGTCGGGGGCTGCATCGTCGCCGGCGTTTTCGCCTTCCTGCCCGGCCGCTATCTCCACAACCTCGTCTTCGGCCAGCTCCTGGTGCTGGTCTGAGATCTCTTCCACACTCGAAAGGAAACGCCATGAACACGTCGTCGTCTTCTCTCACCCCCGACGACCTCGATGGCCTGGCCCGCCGCCGCGCCGGCATGCTCGCCGGCTGGCTCGTGCACGCGACGGTCTTCGTCCTCGTCAACATCCTGCTCGCCACACTGTCCTTCATGAACGGCCGCACCTGGGCCCTCTATCCGTTCTTCGGCTGGGGCCTCGGCCTCGCCATCCATGGCATGGTGGTCCTGATGTCGCGACTCGGCGGCGGCTTCATGGGGCGGCTGGTGCAGCGCGAGCGCGAGCTGCTGGCGCGCCGCAACGCCTGACGGACGGCCTTGAAGCGCGATCAAGCCTGGTCGATGGGCCTGCGCCTGCTGCAGGCCGCGGTCGTCAACAGCCTCATCGCGCTCGGCCTCACGCTGTGGGGCAGCGCGCCGTTCGGCTCGAACTTCCTCTACTCGCAGCTCATCGGCCTGTCGATCTGGGCGTTGATCGACTTCGGCCGCCTGTGGCTGGTCGACGACTGGGAGCGGCAGTGGCATCGGCTCGTGATCCTCGTGCCGTTCGGGGTCGCCGGCGGCTACGTGCTGGGCACCCTCGCCGGCGACGCGCTGCTCGGCCGGCCGGCGCTCGCGCACTGGGTCGCCCAGCCGCGCCACGCCCTCGGCATGCTGGCGATGAGCCTGCTCGCCGGCGCTGCCGTCACCTACTACTTCCTCAGCCGCGAGCGGCTCGCGTCCTTGCGCCAGCGCGAGCTCGCGGCGCGCAACCTCGCCACCGAGAGCCGGCTCAAGCTGCTCGAGACGCAGCTCGAGCCGCACATGCTCTTCAACACGCTCGCCAACCTGCGGGCCCTGATCGGCACCGACCCGACGCGATCGCAGCGCATGCTCGATCACCTGATCGCCTACCTGCGCGCGACGCTGCAGGCCTCGCGCGCGACGACCCATCCGCTGCGCGCCGAGTTCGATCGCCTGCGCGACTACCTGGAGCTGATGTCGATCCGCATGGGGCCGCGCCTCGGCTTCGCGCTTCAGCTGCCGCGCGAGCTCGAGAACGAGCCGGTGCCGACCCTGCTCCTGCAGCCGCTGGTCGAGAACAGCGTCCTGCACGGCCTCGAGGGGCAGGTCGCCGGCGGCCGGGTGACCGTCTCCGCGCGTCGCGATGGCGACGACGTCGTCCTCGAGGTGGTCGACACCGGCGTCGGCCTGGGCGCTTCGGGCGCGCCGGCGGCGGAGGGCTTCGGCATGGCGCAGACTCGCGAGCGGCTGGCGACGCTGTACGGCGCCGCCGCCCGTGTCGAGCTCGGCCCCGGCCCGAGCGGCGGGGCCCGGGCGACCGCGCGCTTTCCCGCGAGGAGCTGATGGCTGCGCCACCCACCGCCTTGATCGCCGAAGACGAGCCCCTGCTCGCCGCCGCCCTGGAGGCGGAGCTGGCGAGCGCCTGGCCCGAGCTGCGCGTCGTCGCGACCGTGGGCGACGGCGCCTCGGCGGTCGACCGCGCGCTCGCCCTGCTGCCCGACGTGCTGTTCTTCGACGTCCGCATGCCCGCGCTCAGCGGCCTGGACGCCGCGGCGGCGCTCGCCGACGACTGGCCGGCGGGGCGGCCCTTCCCGGCGCTCGTCTTCGTGACCGCGTACGACGAATACGCGCTCCGGGCCTTCGACACGCAGGCGGTCGACTACGTGCTGAAGCCGGTGCAGCCGGCCCGCCTGCGCAGGACCGTCGAGCGCCTGCGCGAGCTGCTGGCGACGCGCGCCCGCGGCGGCGAGGACCTCGACGCGACGCTCGCGCAGCTGCGCCGCCTGGTGCAGGCCGCGCACGCACCGGCGACCGGGGAAGCGCCGCTGCAGGTGATCCAGGCCGGCACCAGCTCCGGCATCCGCATGGTCCCGGTCGCCGAGGTCGTCTTCTTCGAGGCCGCCGACAAGTACGTGCGCGTCATGACGGAGCGGCACGAGCACCTCATCCGCACGCCCCTGCGCGAGCTGCTGCCGCGGCTCGACCCGGCCGTCTTCTGGCAGGTGCACCGCGGCACGGTCGTGCGCGCCGCGGCGATCGAGAGCGTCGTCCGCGACGAGAGCGGCAAGCTGAGCCTGGTGCTGCGTGGCCGGCCGGAGAAGCTGCCGGTGAGCCGGCTCTACGCTCACCTCTTCAAGGCCATGTGACCGCGCCGCTCGCGGCCCTGATCCCTCTGCGGCGACCCGAGTCGCTGGCCGACAAGCCTGGCACCGCGGCGCAGGTCAAGGCGCGCGCCGACGCCCCTGTCCGCGACGGACGAAGGCCAGAAGGGCCGCCCCCGATCCGAGCAGCAACAGCGTCGACGGCTCCGGCACCGGCGAGGCGACGAAGGTGAAGTCAGCGGCGCTGAACTGCTGCATCGCCTGCTGTCCGGCCGCTCCGACCAGATTGGTCATGCGGGCGAGGATTTTCAGGTCGGCGCCGCTGTCCGAGATGTCCGTCGAGTAGACGAGCCGCGGCAGGTTGAGCCCGCTGTTGAAGTAGACGAAGAGCCCGGGCCCCGACGTCGTGATGCGGTCGGCGATCAGGTTGGCGGCGTTGCCGGCACCGAAGGGCGTCGCTGGGTCGTTGTCGTTGTCGAAGGTTCGCAGCACAACGACGTTGGTCCCGGTCGGGGGCACGTCGGCGATCACCCCGTTGGCGAAGCTGACGGGGCTCGATGCGAGCGCGTTGCTCTGGAAGGCGAAGAGGTCGAGCGCTGGGTCGAAGACGATGGAGGGCTCCCCGCCGAGGATTTGGCGGCCAGGGGTGGTCAGGGCATCGCTGCCGGCGAAGGAATCGTTGAATGAAAAGGTCGCTGCCTGGGTTGCCGCGCTGACGAGAAGCGCCGAGCCGGCGAGAAGAAGTTTCCAGCGTCGCATGTCGATCTCCTTGATGTGAGCGAGAGCGTGGGGGCATGAACATGCCACCGGCCGAGCCCTGGTGTCAAAAGGGAGGCCGCGGGACCTTCGCCGCCGCTTCTCCGAGCCTTCATATCGCCCGCACCTCGGCCGGCGACAGTGCTCCTCACGCGGCGATGGTGCCGCGGTCACGAGGAGCAGGATCATGTTCGAGCGCATCAGGATGTGGGCGGAAGCGATGCAGCGCCGGTTCTCGCGCTGGCGCGCCCGCCGGCACGCGAGCGCCGCGGGCCGCTTCCAGACAAGCGTCGTCGCCGACCGTCTCGGACCCGAGCTGCGCCGCATGCTGGCGCCGCTGGCGCTGGTCGTGCTGGCCACCGGCTCGGCCTTCGTGCTGGTGCGCCATCCGCCCGTGCAGGGCGTCGGCCGCGGCGAGGTCGGCATCCGCATCAACAGCTTCAGCGGCGCGACGACGGAGTGGAGCGAGGGCAGCGTCCTGGTGTGGCCGGCCGTGCACCGGCTGCGCGTGCTCTCGCTGCGCGACCAGAGCTGGCGGGCGACGCAGATGAGCCGCGCCGACGGCCCGGCGCCGCTGCAGTCGGTGGAGGGCCTGTCCGTCGGCGCCGACCTCACGGTGCGCTACGCCGTCGATCCGCTGAAGGCGGCGGCGATGGCGAAGAGCCTGCCCGAGAACATCGCCGCCGACCTCGTCGAGCCGGCGGCGCAGGGCGTCGTCTACAAGGTCTTCGCCCGCTACACGGTGCGCGAGATCTTCTCGACCAAGCGGGCCGAGATCCAGCAGGCGATCGAGGCCGAGCTGAAGCCGCGCCTGGCCGCCGACGGACTGCTCCTGCGCGCGGTGCAGATCGGCAAGGTCGACCTGCCGGCCGACTACCGGCGCGGCATGGAGACGCTGCTCGCAGAGGAGCTGGCGACCGAGAAGATGCGCTACACGCTCGACTTGAAGGACAAGCGCGTCAGGGAGACCGAGCTCGACGCCCGCGCCGAGAAGGTGCGGCGCGAGATCGGCGCCGAGGCCGCCGGCCGCGAGCAGGTGATCGCCGCCAAGGCGCAGGAAGAGGCGATGAAGCACGTCCTGCCGTTCAAGCAGCGGCAGATCGAGCAGCGCCAGCTCGAGGCCGAGGCCGCGAAGGTGACGCGCATCAAGGCCGCCGAAGCGAGCGCGCAGTCGCGGCGGATCGAGGCCGGCGGCGAGGCCGAGGCGCGGCAGAAGCTCGTCGATGCCGAGGCCTACCGGATGGACAAGGTCGGCAGGGCCGGCGCCGAGCAGATGAGCCGCGAAGGCAGCCTGCTCACTCGCCATCCGCTGCTGATCCAGAAGACGCTGGCGGACAAGCTCTCCGACAAGATTCAGGTGATCATCGCCGCGCCGCCGAGCGACGGCGGCTTCATCGGCGCCTCGCTGCTCGGCACGCCGAAGCGCGTCGAGGTCGCTGCCGGAGCCGACGAGGAGCAGCACGCGGCCTCGACGACGACGAAGGAAGCGCCGTGAGCGCCGGCCGCGATCTCGTCCGCATCGGCGCCACGCTCGTGTTCGCGGCGCTCGGGGCGGCCGTCACGACGCTCGCCAGCGCCGCGCCCTCCGCCTCGCTCC
>DATAGP010000067.1:0-8119 GCA_036263655.1 Caldimonas sp.
GCCATCGCCATCAGCGCCAGCGGCACGGTGACGACGAGGCGCTCGGCAACGAGCTGCGTGATCGCGGTGTCGTAGGCGATGCTGGTGCCGAGATCGCCGACCGCGAGGCCCTTCATCCAGTCGAGGTAGCGGACCAGCGGCGGCCGCTCGAGGCCGAGCTTGGCGCTCAGCGCGGCGAGCGCTTCCGGGGTCGCGCTCTCGCCCAGCATGACCTCGGCGACGTTGCCGGGAAGGACGTCCAGGACCGTGAAGATCACGATCGAGGCGGCGAGCAGGGTCAGGGCGAAGCTCGCGAAGCGCTTGGCGAGGAAGAAGCTGATGTCGGTGGCTCCGCGTGCCTCTCTATGATGGCGCAAGATCGTCTCCGGCCAGAGCCGCGACGACCGGAGAGCCCCCCATGAATGCAGCCCGCGATTCCTTCATTCCCTTTGCCACCGACCGGGTCCTGATCGGGGGCGAATGGCGGGCCGCGGAGGCCGGCCGGCCGCTGTCGCTGGAGGACCCGTCGGACGGCTCGGTGCTGGCGCCGATCGCGCGCGGCGGCGCCGCCGACATCGACGCCGCCGTCGTCGCGGCGCGTGCCGCGCTCGATACCGGCGCCGCCGGTTCGTGGGGCCGCCTCGCCGCCTTCGAGCGCGGCCGCATCCTCGCCGCCATCGCGCGCAAGGTGCTCGACAACGTCGAGCTGCTGGCGCGCCTCGAGGTGCACGACGTCGGCAAGCCGCTCAAGCAGGCGCGCGCCGATGCCATCGCTCTGGCCCGCTACTGCGAGTTCTACGGCGGCGCCGCCGACAAGGTGCACGGCGAGACGCTGCCCTTCGCCGCCGGCTACACGGCGCTGACGCTGCGCGAGCCGCACGGCGTCACCGGCCACATCGTGCCGTGGAACTACCCGATGCAGATCGTCGGCCGCAGCGTCGGCGCGGCCCTGGCGATGGGCAACGCCTGCGTCCTGAAGCCGGCCGAGGAGGCCTGCCTGACGGTGCTCGCCTTCGCCCGCCTGGCCGAGGAAGCCGGCCTGCCGCCGGGCGCGCTGAACGTGGTGCCGGGTCTCGGCGAGGAAGCCGGCGCGGCGCTGTCCGCGCACCCCGGCGTCGACCACATCTCCTTCACGGGGTCGGTCGCGACCGGCGCGCTGGTGCAGATCGCGGCGGCGAAGAACGCGGTCCCGGTGACGCTCGAGCTCGGCGGCAAGAGCCCGCAGATCGTCTTCGCCGATGCCGACCTCGACGCGGCCCTGCCCTTCCTCGTCAACGCCGGCATCCAGAACGCCGGCCAGACCTGCTCGGCGGCGTCGCGCATCCTCGTCGAGCGGCCGGTGTTCGATGCGGTGAAGGCGAGGATGGCCGAGCGCTATCGGGCCCTGCGCGTCGGGCCCGCGGCGAGCGACCTCGACGTCGGCCCGGTGATCTCGGCGCGGCAGAAGGAGGGCATCGACCGCTACCTGGCGCTGGCGCGCGACGGCGGCCTGGCCTTCGCCGCCGAGGGCGAGATCGTGCGCGACGCGCCGCGCGGCGGCCACTACGTGCGGCCGACGCTCGTCGACGCGGTGCCGGCGGAGCACGCGCTGGCGCAGGAAGAGATCTTCGGCCCGGTCCAGGTGCTGATCGCGTTCGACGGCGAGGCCGAGGCGATCGCCATCGCCAACGGCACGAAGTACGGCCTCGTCGCCGGCGTCTGGACCCGCGACGGCGGCCGGCAGATGCGCATGGCCCGGGCGCTTCGCTGCGGCCAGGTCTTCGTCAACAACTACGGCGCCGGCGGCGGCATCGAGCTGCCCTTCGGCGGCGTCAAGCACTCGGGGCACGGCCGCGAGAAGGGCTTCGAGGCGCTGTACGGCTTCTCGACGCTGAAGACCGTCGCCATCCAGCACGGCTGAGCAACAGGAGACGACATGCGACTCGCAGGCAAGGTGGCGATCGTCACGGGGGCGGCGTCGGGATTCGGCGAGGGCATCGCGCGCAAGTTCGTCGCCGAGGGCGCGAAGGTGATCGTCGCCGACCGCGACGGCGACGGCGCGGGGCGCGTGGCGAGCACGCTCGGCGCGGCCGCGGCCGGCGTGCGCGCCGACGTGACGAACGCCGCCGACGTCGAGGCGATGGTCCACGCCGCGGGCGATCGCTTCGGCCGCCTCGACATCCTCGTCAACAACGCCGGCATGGGCCACGTGCCGCAGCCGCTCGAGAACCTGGCCGAAGACGACTTCGACCGCATCCTGGCCGTCAACGTGAAGGCGATCTACCTCGCCGCGAAGCAGGTCGTGCCGCGCTTCAAGGCGCAGAAGAAGGGCGTGATCCTCAACATCGCCAGCACCGCCGGCGTGAGCCCGCGGCCGCGCCTCACCTGGTACAACGCCAGCAAGGGCTGGGTCATC
The DNA here is from genome assembly GCA_036263655.1 of Caldimonas sp. GTDB lineage: Bacteria > Pseudomonadota > Gammaproteobacteria > Burkholderiales > Burkholderiaceae_C > Schlegelella_A. The sequence goes on from DATAGP010000067.1 coordinate 2,375, forward strand.
ACGGCGACGCGCTCGATGGCGGTCGAGCTGGCGCCGTTCGGCATCCGCGTCTGCGCCTTGAACCCGGTGGCCGGCGAGACGCCGATGCTGAAGACCTTCATGGGCGAGGACACGCCGGAGATGCGCGCGAAGTTCCTCGCCACCATTCCCATCGGCCGCTTCTCGACGCCCGAGGACCTCGGCAACGCCGCCTGCTTCCTGTGCAGCGACGAGGCCTCGATGATCACCGGCGTGGCGATGGAGGTCGACGGCGGCCGCTGCATCTAGGGCGGCCGACCGGCGGGGCGCGCGCCCTACTCGGGCCGCCAGCCCGAACGCGCGACGATCGCCTGCCAGCGCGCCGACTCCTCGGCGATCTGCGCGCCGAACGCCGCCGCCGTGCCGGGGCTCGCGGCGATGCCCATCTTCTCGAGCGCGGCCCGGAGGTCCGGCTCGGCGAGCGCCTCGCGCACCGCCTTGTTCAGCGTCGCGACCACGCCGTCCGGCAGGCCGGCCGGTCCGACGAAGCCCCACCAGGAGCTGACATCGATGCCGGCGATGCCCTGCTCGGCGAGCGTCGGCACGTCGGGCAGCGCGGCGAGGCGGCCGATCCCGGTCACCGCGATCGCGCGCAGCTTGCCGCTCGCGAGGTGCGGAATCGGCCCGGGCATGGACTCGAACATCGCGTCGACCTGGCCGCTGAGCAGCGCCGTGTAGAGGCCGCCGGTGTACGGCACGTGCAAGAGGTCGACGGCAGCCGCCTGCTTCAGCATCTCGGTCGCGAGGTGGTGGACGCTGCCTTGCCCCGGCGAGGCGTAGGCGGGGCTGCGCGGCTGCGACTTGGCCCAGGCGATGAACTCCGGCATCGTCTTCGCGGGCGAGTCGCTGCGCACCAGCCACAGGTAGGGTCCGCGCGCCACCTCGACGATCGGCGTGAAGGCGCGCACCGGGTCGTACGGCGGCGTCTTCATCGTCGCCGGCGCCACGGCGAGATTGGCGGCGACGCCGAACAGCAGCAGGTGGCCGTCGGGCTCGCCGCGCGCCACGGCGGTCGCGGCCACCGTGCCCGATGCGCCGGGCCGGTTCTCGACCACCACCGGCTGGCCGAGCTGGCGCTCGAGCTTGGCCGCGATCTGCCGCAGGACGACGTCCGGCGGGCCGCCGGCCTGGAAGCCGTGCAGGACCCTGATCGGACGGCTGGGGTAGCCCTGCGCGAAGGCGGAGCCGGCGCCGAACGCGAGGGCGAAGGCGAGGGCGAGGAGGGTGACGAAGGTTCTGGCGATCATGGCGGGCAGTCCTTGCAGGGCTCGAAAGTTCAGTCTAGAACTGCCTCGATCGATTGTTGAAAACAAGCATCCGCGTTCGGCGCGGCCCCGCATGCAGCACCTGCACGACCCGCAATGCCACGACGACCTGCTGAACTACCGGCTGAAGCGGCTGGTGAGCCTCGGCGGGGCGCCGGCCATCCGCCTCTGCGAAGGCCGCTTCGGCATCAGCCGCTCCGAGTGGCACCTCGTTGCGGCACTCGTCGAAGCGGGGCCGATGTCCCCTTCCGAGCTGGCCCGCGTCGCGCACTTCGAGGCCGGGCGCGTCTCGGCGGCGCTGCGGCGCCTGACGGCCAAGAAGCTCGTCGAGCGGCACGTGCTTGCCGACGACCGGCGTCGCGTGGTGGTGGGCGCGAGCGCCGAGGGGCGGCGCCTGCACGCCCTGCTCTGGCCCGAGCTCGCCGCCATCAACCGGCGGCTCATGGCTGCGCTCGACGCCGACGAGGCGGAGACCCTGGACCGCTGCCTCGACAAGCTCACGGCCACGGCGCAGCGCATCTACGACGAAGGCGGCGGCGTCGACGTGCGCGCCGACCGGCGGCTGGGCGGCTCGCGTCGCTTCTGGAGCGAGGCGATCGACTGAGCGGGGCCGGGGCCCGCCCTTTGGCCCCACGCCATCGCGCGAGGCGGATCAGCGGCGCGTTCGTTGCAGCGTGAGTGTCAGCAGCGTGTCGACGCTGCCGCGCTGGGTCCACATCCAGCAGTAGTCCTGGGCCACGCGCGCGAGCAGCGTGCCGCTGGCCGTGGCGGCACCGTCACGCTTTGCGGGCACCACGACCTTCTTGCCCTGGTGGAAGTGGATGTTGAAGTCGAGCGGCGCCGCGCTCTCGAACGACCAGCGCACCAGCGCGCCGCGCGGCAGCCGGCCGCAGACCTCGACGAACTTGCCGGCAGCGACGGACGACGTGAGCTGGAAACGCTGGGCGGCGTCCCAGGTGATCGGGATCACTTCCGCCGCCCCGGCAGCCCCGGCCCCCGCGAGCAGGATCGCCACCAGCGATGCCCGCGATCGATGCCGGCGCGAGCTCATGGCGGGCGGGGTGCGAGATGGGCACGGATGAGCGCCAGCGCCTCGGCGCCGTCCCATTCCGCGGCGCCGGTCAGGCGGCCGATCTCGCGGCCCTGGCGGTCGACCAGGAAGGTGACGGGCACGCCGGGCGCACCGAGCTCGACGCCGGCGGCGGCCTCCGGATCGTTGTAGACCTGCAGGTTGCGCAAGCCATGCTCGGCATAGAAGGCGCGCACCGCCGGCAGCGCCTCGGCGCCCTTGTCGATCGACAGGGCGATCACCTGCAGCCCTTCGCCCGCGAGCAGCGATTGCAGGCGGTCGAGCGACGGCATTTCCTTGCGGCAGGGCGGGCACCACGTGGCCCAGAGGTTAAGCAGCACGACCCGGCCACGGAACTGCGCCAGGTCGACTGCCTTCGAGTCGCCGTCGACGAAGCTCAGCGGCGGCAGCAGGCGAGGCTCGGTCTGCACGACGAAGCGGAGCGCACCCTCCTCGCGCGCTTCGCGGCGCACGAGATGCTGGAGCAGCGCCACGGCGGCGACCAGGACGAGCAGCCCCAGCAGCGGCGCCCGGCGTCGCCGCAAGAAGGGCCGCGCGGAGGTCACGCGCATCGGGGCTCGCGCGGCGATGTCAAGGCGCGCGCTCCAGCGCCGTCACCCAGTACGCGCCCTGCGCCTTCTCGGCGGCGAAGCGAACCTTGTCGCCCGCCTTCACGGTCGCGAGCAGCGCCGGATCGCGGATGCGGAACACCATGGTCATGGCCGGCATGTCGAGGCTGGGAATGGGGGCGTGGCGGAGCGTGATCTTGCCGCCTTCCGCGTCCACCTTGCGCACGTCGGCCTCGGTCAGCGCCGCGGGCGCCGCCGGCAGGGCCTTCGGGTCGGCGGCGGAGGAGGCGTTGCCGGCCGTCTGGGCCGCGACGGTCGACGTCGCGAGGGCCGCGGCCGCCAGCACCGCCGCACGGAGCATCGTCGATGCCTGCGTCATGGCCGAGCGCCTCCCTTTTGCGCCGCGACCGCGACACGTCCCTTCATGCCGCCTTCGTAGTGGCCGGGCTGCAGGCAGGCGAAGTCGACCCGTCCCGCCTTCGTGAACCGCCAGACGACTTCGCCGGTGCGGCCGGGCGCGAGGGTCACCATGTTCGGCTCGTCGTGCTCCATCTCCGGGAACTTCTTCATCAGCTCGTAATGCTCCTTCAGCTCCGCGTCGGTGCCGAGCACGAACTCGTGCTTGAGCTGGCCCGAGTTCTTGACGACGAAGCGGATCGTCTCGCCTTGCCTGACGGAAACGCTGGAGGGCACGAACCGCATCCGGTCGTTCATGTCGACGGTGATCGTGCGCGAGACGCGGCGCCGGTCGCCCGGCACGCCGATCGCGTCGTCCTGCGCGTGCTCGTGGCTGTGCCCCTTCGCCCCGGCGGCCACCGGCCTGTAACCGCGCAGGACGGCGTAGCGCCGGACCTGCTCGCCGGTGAGAAGGGTCGTCTGCGCCAGGTGCGTGTTCAGGTGCTCGGCGCGCAAGCGCGCCTGCAGCAGGCCGACGCGCTGCGTCGCCGCCTCGACCCGGCGCGCATCCGCCTGCTTGCGCGCGAACAGGCTGTCGAGCTCGGCTTCGGCGGCGATCAGCTCGGCGCCGATCTGCCGGGCTCTCGCCTTGTGCTCGGCCATCAGCCGCATGGTCGCTTCGCGCTGCGGCCGATCGAGGCGCAGGCGCTCGGCGAGCTCGAGCACGTGCGTCGGACCCGGGTAGCCGTTCAGCTCGGCGGCCTTGGCGAAGCCGTGGCCGGCTCCGCTCGTCAGCGCCGCGATCTCGGCCGCCGACAGCGACTTGACGGGCCGGGCTTCCCCGCCGGCATAGGGCGAGGGCGCGTGTGCCGGCCGCGCCGGTGCGGCCCAGGCGAGCAAGGGCAGCGACAGCAGAGCGGCGAGGGCTGCGATGGATGTCATGGCATCTCCTTCAGGTGTGGATGGATCGGGCCAGGCCGCTGGCGCTCAGTGGCCGGCGTGGCCGGAGGGCTTGCGGACACGGACCTCGACGTCGCGTTCGCCACGTAGAGCCTGGGCCGGCGGCATCGAGCGGCCGCCTTCGGCACGGAAGCGCGCCGGCTCCGGCATGGAGCCGGTCCATTCGTAGGCAACCTGTCCCGGCGGGTGCGCGTACCAGCCGGGATCGCGGTAGTCGCCGCGCGGCTGGTCCTTGCGGACCTTGACGACGCTGAACATGCCGCCCATCTCGACCGACCCGAACGGCCCCTGGCCACCCATCATCGGCACCGTGTTGTCGGGCAGCGGCATCTCCATCTCCGCCATGTCGGCCATGCCGCGCTCGCCCATGACCATGTAGTCGGGGATCAGCTTCGTGATCTCGCGGACCACCTGGCGGTGATCGACGCCGATCATCGTCGGCACGTCGTGGCCCATGGCGTTCATCGTGTGGTGGCTCTTGTGGCAGTGGAAGGCCCAGTCGCCGGGCTCGTCGGCGACGAACTCCAGCTGCCGCATCTGGCCGACGCCGATGTCGGTGGTGACCTCGTGCCAGCGCGTCGACCTCGGCGTCGGCCCGCCGTCGGTGCCCGTGACCACGAACTCGTGCCCGTGCAGGTGCATCGGGTGGTTCGTCATCGACAGGTTGCCCATGCGGATGCGGACCTTGTCGCCGAGCCGCACGTTGAGCGAGTCGATGCCGGGGAAGACGCGGCTGTTCCAGGTGAAGAGGTTGAAGTCGAGCATCGTCATGATCTTCGGCGTGTAGGCGCCGGGCTCGATCTCGTAGGCGTTGAGCAGGAAGACGAAGTCGCGGTCGACCTCGTCGATCAGCGGGTGCTTCGCGCCCTTCGCAGGCGCGGGGTGCGTGACCCAGAAGCCCATCATCCCCATGGCCATCTGCACCATCTCGTCGGCGTGGGGGTGGTACATGAAGGTGCCCGGCCGGCGCGCGACGAATTCGTAGACGAAGGTCTTGCCCGGCTGGATGCCGGGCTGCGTCAGACCGGTCACGCCGTCCATGCCGTTCGGCAGGCGCTGGCCGTGCCAGTGGATCGAGGTGTGCTCGGGCAGCTTGTTGGTGACGAAGAGGCGCACCCGGTCGCCCTCGACCACCTCGATCGTCGGCCCCGGCGACTGGCCGTTGTAGCCCCACAGGTGGGCCTTGAAGCCGGGCGCCATCTCGCGCACCACCGGCTCGGCGACCAGATGGAACTCCTTCACGCCGTTGTTCATGCGCCAGGGCAGGGTCCAGCCGTTGAGGGTGACGACCGGGTTGTAGGGTCGGCCGCTGCTCGGGACCAGCGGCCCCATCGTGTTCGGCGTGGTCTGCAGGACGGGCTCCGGCAGGGCCGCCATTGCGACCCGGCTGACGCTGGCAGCGGCGAGCGCGGTGCCGGCAGCGCCGGCGAGGAAGTGACGTCGATTCGCGGTCATGGCGTTGTCGCGG
>DATAGP010000068.1:0-32637 GCA_036263655.1 Caldimonas sp.
GCCGATCGCCAGCATCTGCTGCTCGCCGCCCGAGAGCTGCGCGCCGCCGTTCGCCTTGCGCTCGGCGAGGCGCGGGAACATCGCGTAGACGCGTTCCACTTCGCGCCGGTGCGTGGCGACCAGGCGCAGGGTCTCGTCGACGGTGAGCGACGGCCAGACGCGGCGCCCCTGCGGCACGTAGGCGACGCCGCGCCGGGTGATCTCGTGCGGGGCCAGCCCGAGCACCTCCTCGCCGCCGACACGCACGCTGCCGGTGGCGCGGACCAGGCCGGTGATCGCGTTGCACAGGGTCGTCTTGCCCATGCCGTTGCGACCGACGATGGAGGTGACGCCGCGCTCGATCGTGAAGCCGACGCCCTGGAGCACGTGGGCGCGGCCGTAGTAGACGTCGAGGTCGCTGACGACGAGCATCGGCGAAGAGGAGGCCGGCCCGGCCGGGCGCCGGGCCGCTCCCAAGCCCGGCCGCACCCCCTCGGGGGGCAGCGACCATCGGGAGCGTGGGGGTTGCATCAGTGCTTGCCGCCCATGTAGATCGCCTGCACCTGGGCATCGCCCTCGATCTCGGCCGGGCTGCCCGTCTTCAGCACGCGCCCGTTGTGCATGACGCTCACCCGCTGCGCGACCCGCAGGGCGATGTCGAGGTCGTGCTCGATAAGGACGAAGCTCATGTGCGCCGGCAGCGAGGTGAGCAGCGTCACGAGCTCGCGCCGCTCGACCGGCGACAGCCCGGCCGCCGGCTCGTCGAAAAGGATGAGGCGCGGCGCGCCGGCCAGTGCCATGCCGATCTCGAGCTGGCGCTGCTGGCCATGCGCCAGGTTGGCGACCCGCTCGTCGGCGATGTGCGACAGGCGCGCGCGCTCGAGCAGGTCGGTGGTGGCCAGGGTCGACGGATGGCCGGCGCCGGACCGCCAGAAGCTGAAGCGGCCGCTGGCGACGCCGCGCACGGCCAGGAACAGGTTGTCGCGAACGCTGAGCTCGCGGAAGAGCAGCGAGGACTGGTAGGTGCGGCGCAGGCCCCTGCGGATGCGCTCGTGGGCCGGCAGCGCCGTGATGTCCTCGCCGAAGAAATGGATCCGCCCGGAAGTGGGCGGGAAGTCGCCGGTGATGGCGTTGAAGAGGGTCGTCTTGCCGGCGCCGTTGGAGCCGAGGACGGCGTACTTCTCCCCGGCGCTGACCGTCAGCGACACGTCGTCGACGGCGCGCAGGGCACCGAACGCCCGCGTCACGCCGCTCAGCACCAACGCATCGTTGGAGGCGAGCGGCGCGCGCGGCGCGTTCGGGCTGCGCCCGACCTGGCCCGCGGACGCGGGCCGGGCCTGGCGCAGCTGGGCGATGGAAGCCATCGTCGGCCCGCTCCTGCCTGTTACGGGCAGTTCGGCACGTCGCGCGAGCCCATCTGGAACTCTTCCTTCTTCATGCCGAGCAGCTGCTCGACGTTGTCGACCTTGCTGTTCACCTTCGTCGTCAGGTTGCCCTGCGCGTCCTTCACCACCTCGGTGACGAAGGTCGTGCCGATCGCCTGCCGGTTGGCGTCGAGGCGGACGTCGCCGTTCGGCGTCTTCAGCACCATCTTCGACAGTGCCTCGCGGTACTTCGCCTGGTTGCCGGACAGATCGCCCTTGACCGCCTCGAGGCCGTCGAGCGCCGCCTTCATGTTGACGTAGTAGACGTAGGCGAACAGGCTCGGGCTCGGGTAGCCGCCCGCCGACACCGGGTAGTTCTTCCGGTAGTCGGCGACGAACGCCTTCCAATCCGCACCTTCGTACGTGTCGGCGTAAGGCCCGGCGGACAGCGTGCCGACGAGCGAATCGCGCCGCTTGCCGCGGTAGTTGAGGACGTCCTGGCTCACCGTGATCGAGCCGCCGAGGATCGGCTTGTCGCCGCCCGCCGCCTCGTACTGGTTGAGGAAGTTCACCGCGTCGGCCCCGCCGAGGACGACGAGAAGGGCATCGACATCCTTCGGGATCTTGGCGATCACCGACGAGTAGTCCTTGCCGCCGAGCGGCACCCACGCCTTCTCGGGCACCTTGCCGCCGAGCCGGCAGTACTCGGCCATGAAGCCCTGCACCTGCGAGTACGGGAAGGCGTAGTCCTCGGCGATGACCATCACCTTCTTGTAGCCCTTGGCCAGGGCCGCCTTGCCGAGGCCCATCATCCACTGCGCGCCTTCGGTGTTGAAGCGGAAGAAGTTCGGGCTGGGATTGACGAGCGTCGTCGCCTGCGCGCCCGAGCCGCCGTTGATGAACGTGACCTGCGGCTGCGTCTTCGAATAGTCCTTGACGGCGATGCCCTCGCCGCCCGAGAGCGGGCCGACCATGATGTCGACCTTGTCCTGCTCGACGAGCTTGCGCGTGGCGTTGACGGCGACGTCCGGCTTGGCGTCGGAAGACGCCTTGATGATCTGGATCGGCCGCCCGGCGACCACCCCGTTGCGCTGCTTCACCGCCAGCTCGGCGCCGCGCATGCCGTCCGCGCCGCCGGCCGCGAACGGCCCCTCCAGCGTCGCGAGCAGGCCGATCTTCACCGGCTGTCCCTGCTGTGCCCAGGCCGCACCCATCACCGCCACGGCCGCCGCGGCGCCTACCGCGGTGCGCATCCAGATCCGTTTGCTCACTTTCACTGCTGTCTCCTTAGGTTGGAAGAAAGGCTCTGTCGCGGTGCGAAGCGAAGCCGAAGCCTCTCCCACAGTCCGAGCAGGCCGTCGGGGGAAAACAAGACGATGGCGAGGAACACGCCGCCGATGACGAGGTTGAAGCGCTCGCGGTCGACGAGGTCGATGGCGAAGGTCTGCAGCAGCACGAAGACCAGGGCGCCGAGGAAGGCGCCGATCGGGTGCTTCATGCCGCCGAGCACGGCGATGACGAGGATGTTGATCAGCCACGAGGTGCCGACCGACCCCGGGGTGATGAGCCCGTTGTACCAGACGAAGAGGATGCCGCCGACGCCGGCGACGAGGCCAGCCAGCGCGTAGGCGGCGACCCGGTGCGCGACGACCTGGTAGCCGAGCGCGTTCATACGCCGCGGGTTGTCGCGGATGCCCTGCAGGGCCTTGCCGAAGGGCGCTCCGACGACCCAGCGGATCAGAAAGTAGCCGGCCAGGGCACAGCCGAGCGAGAGGAAGTAGAACGGCACCGGATCGCGCCAGGCGACGCCGAAGACCTTCGGCGGGTACACCTCGCGCAGTCCCTGGAAGCCGTTGAAGATGCTGTAGTTCTGCAGCACGAGGTAGTAGAACGCCACGCCGATGGCGAGCGTGATCATGATCGTGTAGATGCCCTCGGTGCGCACCGAGAGCCAGCCGATCAGCGTCGCCGACAGCACGCCGATGAGCAAGGCTATCGGCAAGGCGGCCCACCACGGCCAGCCGAGGCTGATCTCCGGCGCGCTGCTGTGCCCGAGGACCGCGAGCGCATAGCCGACGATCCCGGCCACCGTCATCTGCGCCAGCGAGACCATGCCGCCGTAGCCGCCGAGGAAGGTCAGCGAGAGGGCGATGAGGCCGAGCACGAGCGACTGCGCGGCGACCTGGAACAGCACGAACGGCGACGCGACCAGGGGCAGCAGGAGCACCAGGGCGGCGACCAGCACGTGGCGGGGCGCGATCGCCGTCCGCAGCCGCTCGAGCCAGGGCACCGTCGCGACCGGCACGTCCATCGGCGCCGATGAACGCGCCGTCGGCGTCGCTTCCGACAAGGGCCGCACGGCCCCCGCGGCGCCCGAGTTCATGGCCCGGCGCCACTGCGCCGCGCTCATCGACGAGCCTCCGTGCCCTGCACTGCGGCATTCGCCTCGGGAGCGGCCCGGCGGCTCATGCCGGGCGACCCATGATGCCGCGCGGGCGGAAGGCGAGCACGCCGATCAGGACCAGGAAGACGAAGACGACGCTGTAGGTCGGCGCGTAGGCCAGGCCGTAGGTCTCGGCGAGGCCCAGGATCGCCGCGCCGATCGCCGCCCCCACGACGCTGCCCATGCCACCGACGATGACGACGATCAGCGAGGCCAGCAGCAGCCGCGTGTCCTCGCCGGGCACCATCGACAGCTCGACCGCGCCGATCACGCCACCGAGGCCGGCCAGGCCGGCCCCGAGCATGAAAGTGATCGCGAAGACGCGGTTCACGTTGATGCCCGAGGCGGCGAGCATCGCCCGGTCGTCGACGCCGGCGCGGATCATCGCGCCGACCCGGGTGCGGTTGAGCAGCAGCCAGAGGCCGACGCCGATGGCGATGCCGAAGCCGAGCAGGCTGAGGCGATACGCCGAGTACGCGTTGATCAGGGGGATGCCGCGGATCGGGCCCTGCAGCCAGGCCGGCGCCTCCATCTGATGGACCTGGCCGGTGAAGATCCAGATCAGCACGTCGGCGATGACGATCGACAGGCCGATCGTCACCATCGTCTGGCGCAGCTCCTGCCCCTGCATGTGGCGCAGGATCAGCGTCTGGATGAGCCAGCCGGCGACCGCCGAGGCGACGAAGCCGCCGACCAGCGCCAGGATCCACCAGCCGGTGCGCTCGGCGATGACGAAGGCGACGTAGCCGCCGAGCAGGTACAGCGAGCCGTGCGCCAGGTTGACGTTGCGCATCAGCCCGAACACCAGGGTGAAGCCGCTGGCAACGATGAAGTACAGCGACGCCAGCGTCAGGCTGTTCAGCATCGTCACGAAGTACAGGCGCGGGTTGTCCGCGATCGCCCACACCGAGAAGACGGCGATCGGGCCGCCGAGCAGCAGCCAGAGGGCGAGCTGCGAGCGTCGGCTCATGCGGCGCGTTCCCAGCTGCGCTGCGAGGCGATCTCGGGCGACTTCGCGAAGACGCCGTCCTTCATGACGGCGAGCAGCCGCGTCGGGTCGCGCAGGATCGACAGGTTGGCGAGCGGGTCGCCGTCGACGAGCAGCAGGTCGGCCAGGTAGCCCTCCTTGACCACCCCCAGCTCGTTCGGCTTCATCATGATCTGGCCGCCGTAGAGCGTCGTCGAGCGGATCGCCTCCATCGGCGTGAAGCCGAGGTACTTGACGAAGAACTCGAGGTCGCGCGCGTTCTGGCAGTGCGGCGTGAAGGCAAAGCCGTAGTCGCCGCCGGGCAGGATGCGGATGCCGCGCTTGTGCATCGCGCGCAGCGACTCGCACGCCGCGTCCCACTCGATCTGATAGCCCATCGCCACCGCCTTCGCGTTGGTGATGCCGAAGGCCTCGGCCTCGTGCAGCATGGCGTAGAGGATGGCGATCCCCGGCGCGACGAAGACACGGTCCTTCGCCGCCTCGAGCATGTCGAGCGACTCGGTGTCGGAAAAGCTCGCGTGGTAGATGACGTCGATACCGTGCTTCAGCGCCTGCTTGACCGACGCCGCCGAGCGCGCGTGCGCCGTGCCGCGCTTGCCGCGCACGCGCACCTCGTCCATCGCCGCCGCGACCTCGGCGTCGGTCATCCAGGTCGTCTCGGCCGGTGAGTCCGGCGTGAAGTTGTCGCCCGAGAGGTTGAGCTTGATCGAGTCGACGCCGTACTTGAGGAACATGCGCACCGCCTTCCTCATCTCGTCGGCGGAGTTGACGTTGACGCCGAAGCTGAACTCGGGGAACGGCAGGTGCGGCAAGGTCTCGTCGCCGAGGCCGCCCAGCACCGTGATCTCCTGGCTCGCCGCCAGGTAGCGCGGGCCCGGGATCTGCCCCGAGTTGATCGCGTTGCGGGTCACGACGTCGAGGCGCGGCTTGGCGCAGGCGGCGCCGACGCAGGAGGTGAAGCCGGCCTGCAGGTAGCGCTTGGCGACCTTGGCGCACCAGAGCACGTGCTCCTCGAGCGGCATGGTCTGGATCGCCGACAGGGTCGCCGCGTCGTTCCAGGAAAAGTGCGTGTGCGCCTCGCACATGCCCGGCATGAGCGTCGCGCCGGCGCCGTCGATGACGGTGGCGCCGCCGGGCGAGATCGGCGCCGTGCTGCGGCCGACCTGGCGGATGCGGTTGCCCTGCACCAGCACGCTGCCGGTGTAGGGCAGCTGCTGGCCGCCGCCGTCGAGGATGCGGACGTTGGTGAAAAGCGTGTCGGCCATGGTCGGTCTCCTGGGTCAGGCCTCTCGCCGGGCCGCCCCAAGGGAGGCCTGCGCCCCCTCGGGGGGCAGCGAACGAAGGGAGCGTGGGGGCTTCATGTCAAGCGGCCCAGCGCTTCGAACGCGCGACGCGGGTGGCAGGCGCGCGGTGGAAGGCGCCGTCCTTCATGACGGCGAGGATGCGCGACTTGTCCTGCAGCACGGTGATGTCGGCGAGCGGGTCGCCGTCGACGAGCAGCAGATCGGCGAGGTAGCCGTCCTTCAGCTTGCCGATCTGCTCGCCCATGCGCATCATCGGCCCGCCCCAGGCGGTGGCCGACAGCAACGCTTCCATGGTGCTCATGCCGACGTACTTGACGAAGTACTCCAGGTCCTTCGCATTGGTGCCGTGCGGCGTCCAGGCAAAGCCGTAGTCGCCACCCGGCAGGATCCGGACGTCGCGCTTGCGCAGCGCCTGCATCGAGGCGATCGCCGCGTCGAGCTCGCGGTGATAGCCCATCTTCTTCGTCACTTCCGGCGTGAGGCCCCACTCGCTGGCGTGATGGGAGGTGTTGATCAGCCAGGCGAGGCCGGGGGCGATGAAGTGCTCCTTCTTGTGCTGCTCGAGCAGGTCCAGCGTCTCCTCGTCGGTGAAGCTCGCGTGGTAGATCACCTCGATGCCGTACTTGACGCAGCGCTTGATCGAGTTGCACGAGCGAGCGTGCGCCGAGACGCGCTTGCCCCAGGCCTTCGCCTCCTCGACCGCCGTCTGGATCTCGACGTCGGTGAACTGGCAGCGGTCGCCGGGCATGCCGGTGATCGACTCGCCCGACAGGTTGAGCTTGATCGAGTCGACGCCGTACTTGACGAACATGCGCACGCAGCGGCGCATCTCCTCGGCGCCGGAGACGATCGCGCCGAAGGCGAACTCGGGCTGCGGCAGGTGCGGCTGGGTGGTGTCGCCGAGGCCGCCGGGCACCGTGATCTCCTGGCTCGCGGCGAGGTAGCGCGGGCCGACGATGGTGCCGTCGTCGATCGCGTTGCGAATGACGACGTCGAGGCGCGGCTTGGCGGTGGCGGCGCCAACGCACGAGGTCCAGCCCATGTCGAGGTAGCGCTCGGCGACCTGCGCGCACCATAGGATGTGCTCCTCGGGCGGCATGCGCTGGATGGCGTCGAGCGTCGGCTGGTCGTTCCAGGAGAAATGGGTGTGCGCCTCGACCATGCCCGGCATGAGGAAGGCGCCGGCGCCGTCGATCACCTGGGCGCCGAGCACGGGCGGCGGCCGCACGCCGTAGCCGGTGCGGCTGACGCGGGCGATGCGGTTGCCCTGGACCAGCACCTCGCCGGTGTAGGGCATGTCGCCCGAGCCGTCGAAGATGCGCACGTTGGTGAAGAGCACGTCGGCCATGGCCCGTCCTTCCTTCAGTGTTGCTGGGAGAGGAAGCCGCGCAGCTCGCGCATGCATTCCTCGCTGCGTTCGACGGGCGTCCAGTGACCGCAGCGCGGCAGCACGACGACGCGCTTGCTGCGCACCGACTGCATCCGGTCGGCCATGGCCCGCACCGACTGCGGCGGCGCGACGCCGTCCTCGTCGCCGGTGACGAGCAGCGTCGGCGCCTCGATGCGCTCGACGGCGGCCGCGGGCGCCTCGGCGAGCGCCTCGCAGCTGCGCGCATACGCCTCGCCGTCCTGGCGCATCAGGCTCTCGCGCACGAACGCCGCGGCGACGGGGTGGCGCTCGCGCGTGTCGGCGGAGATCGCCGCCTTGAGCAGGCCTTCGGTGATCTCGTGCATGCCGGTCGCGCCTTCGCGGGCCTTGGCGGCGCGCAGGCGGATCGCTGATCGCGCCGGCTCGGGCGGCGCGATCAGCGGTCCGAACAGCGCCAGGCTGCGTACCCGGCGCGGCTCGGCCGCGGCCAGGTGCTGACAGACGATGGTGCCCATGGAGTGGCCCAGCCAGTGCGCCCGGCCGATGTCGAGCCGCGTGCACACCGACAGCAGCGCCTCGACGTAGCGGCCGATCGTGAGCGGGCCCTCGACGCGCTGCGAGCGGCCGCTCCCGGGCAGGTCGATGCGCACGACGCGGTGCCGCGCCAGCGCCGGCATCACAGGCGTCCACGTGTTCGAGCTGCCGCCGAGGCCATGCACGCAGACGACCACGTCGCCCTCGCCTTCGTCCTCGACGGCGATCCGCTCGATCAGGTGCAGCGTCATCGGCCCGGGCCCTTCACTGGAAGCGGTTCTCGATCGCGCCGATGCCGTCGATCTCGATCCGCACGACGTCGCCGGCGTGCAGGTACTTCGGCGGCGAGAAGCCCATGCCGACGCCCGCGGGCGAGCCGGTCGCGATCACGTCGCCCGGGTGCAGTGTGATGCCGCGCGAGCAGGTCTCGACCAGCGTGGCAATGTCGAAGATGAGGTCTTTGGTCGACGCGTCCTGGCGCAGCTCGGCGCTGCCGCCGGCCGGCGTGACCCAGCCGCGAACGCGCGTGTCGCGGCCGTCGAGCTCGTCGGCGCTGACGATCCACGGTCCCATCGGGCAGAAGGTGTCGAAGCTCTTGCCGAGATCCCACTGCTGATGGCGGACCTGCACGTCGCGGGCGCTGACGTCGTTGACGATGGTGTAGCCGAAGACATGGTCCATCGCCCGGGCGCGCGGGATGTCGCGGCCGCCCCGTCCGATCACGACGGCGAGCTCCGACTCGTAGTCGATCTGGTCCGAGACCGCCTTCCCTGGCAGGCGGACGTCGTCGTGCGGCCCGACCACGCACTCGGCGAACTTCGTGAAGACGATGGGCCAGGTGTCTTCCTTGGGAAGGCTGTCACGGAAGACCGTCGTCGCGAGCTCGGCGGCATGCGCACGGTAGTTGCGGCCGATGCAGAAGAGGCCGCGTCGCGGCTTCGGCAGCGGCGCGCGCAGGGTGATCGCGTCGACAGGCATGCGGGGGCCCGACGCGGGCGGCAGCGGCTCGCCGCGCAGCAGCGACTCGAGCAGGCCCTGCGTCCCGCGCGAAGCGTCGCCCACGGCCAGCGGCGTCGCCTCCCGGCCGCAGGGCGAGATCGTTCCCGCGTGGTTCCGGCCGCCCCAGCTCCAGCTGGCGATGCGCATCGCTTGTCTTCGTCTCCTGATCGGCCCGCTGACGGCGAGCGCTGTTCCCGGCGGCCGCGATGAGACTTGCATCTCAAAACGGGATGGGCGCATCATACGAGCCGCTTCGAGCCGCCGGCAACCCGCGCCGGGCCCGCGAGGCCACGGACAAACCCGCATGCCGGCTCTCAAGCACCAGCCCACCGCGCCGCCCCAGCCGCCCGAGCGCGGCGTCAAGGCCGCGACCTTCGGCCTCCTGCTCGACACCGCGATGACGCTGATCCGGCAGGACGGCCACATCCCCTCGGTCGCCGAGGTCGCGGTGCGGTCCAAGGTCTCGCGGGCCACCGCCTACCGCTACTTCCCGAGCCGCAGCGCCCTCATCACGGCGGTGGTCCACGCGTCGCTCGGGCCGGTGCGCGCGTTCGCGTCCGACAACCGCAGCGGCCGCGAGCGCGTCCACGAGCTGTTCAAGCAGACCTTCCCGCGCTTCAAGGAATTCGAGCCGCAGCTGCGCGCCGCGGCCCAGCTCGCCCTCGAGCAATGGGCGCTCGAGCGCAGCGGCCTGCTGGAGGAAGAGCCGTACCGGCGCGGCCACCGCGTCCGCATCCTGCAGCACGCGATCGCTCCGCTCGCGCCGCAGCTCTCGGGCGCCTGTCGCGAGCGCCTGCACAAGGCGCTGTCGGTGGTCTACGGCATCGAGTCGTACGTGATCCTGAAGGACATCTGGGGCGCCTCGGATCGCGAGCTCGAGCGCGTCGTGCTGTGGATGGCCGACGCTCTCATCGATGCCGCCCTGCGCGAGAGCGCGGCGGCGGCAGCCGCGGCGCGCTCGCGCGGCGCGCCTGCCGACGGCCGCGCCGGCGCAACCACGTCAAGTCGACAGCGCTCGTCTGCGCGGCCATGACGAAGGCCCGTCGCTCGCCGGCGTGGTTCGACGCGCAGTACAACAACCGCGCGCGCATTCCCGATCACCCGTCCCTGCTCGCCCGCTGGTCGGACACGTCCGCCGCCGCGCGCGAGCGCATGGCCTGCGTGCTCGACGTTGCCTATGGCGAAGCGCCGAGCGAGCGCCTCGACGTCTTTCCCGCGACGTCGAGCGGTGCGCCGGTGCTCGTCTACATCCACGGCGGCTACTGGCGCGCGCTCGACAAGCGCGATCAGTCCTTCGTCGCGCCGCCCCTCGTGGAAGCCGGCGCGATGGTCGTGCTGCCCAACCACGCCTTGTGCCCGGCCGTGACCTTGCCCGCGCTCGTCCTCCAGCTCGTGGCCGCGGTCGCGTGGGTGCATCGGCACGCCCGCGACTACGGCGGCGACCCGGAGCGGATCGTCGTCGCCGGCCACTCGGCCGGCGGCCATCTCGCCGCCCTCCTCCTCTGCTGCGAGTGGCGCCAGGTCGGCGACGAGCTGCCGCCCGACCTGCTTCGCGGCGCCCTCTCGGTCTCGGGCGTCTTCGACCTGGAGCCGCTTCGTCACGCGCCCTTCCTCGCGCCCGACCTGCGCCTCGACGCAGCGACGGCGCGCCGCCTCAGCCCGGCCCGCTTGCCGGCGCCGCGGGGACCCCTCTACGCCGTGGTCGGGTCCGACGAGAGCGAAGAATTCCTGCGCCAGAACGCGTCGATCCGCGCCGCCTGGGGAGCCGCTGCGGTGCCGGTCTGCGAGAGCATCCCGGAAAGGCACCACATGGACGTGCTCTTCGACCTCGCCGATCCGACGGCGCGCCTGCACGGCCTCGCCCTGGCCCTGCTCGGCCTCGCGCCCGAGCCCGACTCACCCCGAGACGGCGACGGGCGCGCCTAGGCGCGCGAGGACACAGGACCGCTCGGCAGGCCCACGTGCGGCAGCGGCTGCCGGTGGCCGCCGTCGTCGCCGTCGGGCTTGCGGCGCCATTCGATGACGATGCCGACGATCGGCGTGGCGATCGCCGCAAGCTCGACCGCGAGCGCCAGCACGTGCACGGCCTCCGCGGGGAAGGTGAGGAACAGGCTGGTCAGGAGGAGCATGGGGCGAGGCAGCGGTCTGCGGCAGGGCGAACGTACGCGATGGCCGCAGTCTGCCTAGGCCCCTGCGCGTTTGGCACGTGCCGTCGCGTCATGAAACGGGCGCCTCGTGAAATCCGCCACCGCTCTCCCTTGCGTCGGCTCGGCGGCACGCCGTGGCCTCGCCGGCCGTCGTCGGCTGAGGCCACTGTCGGCTCAGGCCGCTGACGCTCTAGCGCTTGCGCGCCAGGGTCACGCCGTCGCCGATCGGCAGGAGCACGATGTCGACGCGCTCGTCGGCGTGGATCTTGTCGTTGAGCGCCTGCAGGGCCCGCGTGTCGGCGTCCTCCGCTGGCCGGGCGACGCTGCCGCCCCAGAGGACGTTGTCGAGCGCGATCAGGCCGCCCTGGCGCAGGAGGCGCAGGCAGCGCTCGTAGTAGGCGTCGTAGCTCGACTTGTCGGCGTCGATGAAGGCGAAGTCGTAGCTGCCGGCGGCGCCCGCACCGATCTCCGCGTCCAGGGTCTCGATCGCGGGCGCGATGCGCAGGTCGATCTTGTGCGCCACGCCGGCCTGGGCCCAGAACGGCTGGCCGACGCGCGTGTAGTCCTCGCTGACGTCGCAGGCGAGCAGGGTGCCGTCCTCGGGCAGCGCCAGCGCGACGCAGAGCGCGCTGTAGCCGGTGAAGACGCCGACCTCGATGGCGCGACGAAAGCCGCCGACCCGGGTCAGCATCGCCAGCAGCTGGCCCTGGTCCGGGCCGATCTGCATGCCGGCATGCGGCTGCAGCCGCGTCGCCTCGCGCAGGGCGGCCAGGGCCGGATGCTCGCGGACGCCGTGCGCCACGACGTAGTCGTAGAGCGCGTCGTCGATCGCCGTTCGTCGGTTCGCCATGTGGTTCTCCTGTGTCAGGCCACTTCGGCGGCGTCGCCGACCGGGGCCGATGCCGCGGCGGCCCGTGCCAGCGCCGACACCTCGCGCGGCGACCTGCCGTGCAGGCGGTGATCCGACCACACCTGGCGCCAGCGCCGGGCCCCCGGCGTGGCGTTGCGCAGCCCGAGCATGTGCCGCGACGCATGCGACCACGGCTCGCCGCCGGCGGCCATCCGCTCCATGTAGGCAACGTACCGATCCTCGACTCCATCGCGCTCGGCGCTTGCCCGCACCTCGGCGCCCAGGAAGCGAACATCCCACTCCGCCAGGGCGAAGGGATCGTGGTACGCCGCCCGGCCCACCATCACCCCCTCGAACTCGCGCAGCTGCCCCGCGATCTGCTCGTTCGACGTCACCCCGCCGTTGAGGACGAAGGCGAGCTCGGGGAAGTCGGCGCGCAGGCGCCGCACGGTGTCGTGGCGCAGGGGCGGCAGCTCGCGGTTCTGCTTCGGGCTGATGCCCTGCAGCCAGGCGTTGCGGGCGTGCACGATGAAGACCTCGCAGCCGCCGCGCGAGGCGACGGTGCCGACGAAATCCCGCACGAAGTCGTAGCTCTCGATCCGGTCGATGCCGATCCGATGCTTCACCGTGACCGGAAGCGACACGGCGTTGCGCATCGCCCGTACGCAGTCGGCGACGAGTTCGGGCTCCGCCATCAGGCAGGCACCGAAGGCGCCGCGCCGGACCCGCTCGCTCGGACAGCCGCAGTTCAGGTTGATCTCGTCGTAGCCCCACTGCTCGCCGAGCCGGGCGCAGGCGGCGAGGTCCGCAGGCTCGCTGCCGCCGAGCTGCAGGGCGAGCGGATGCTCGACCGCGTCGAAGTCCAGGTGACGGGCGACGTCGCCGTGCAGCAGCGCGCCCGTCGTCACCATCTCGGTGTAGAGCCGGGTGCGGCGGGTGAGCAGCCGATGGAAGTACCGGCAGTGCCGATCGGTCCAGTCCATCATCGGCGCGACCGACAGCCTCCAGCCGGCGGATGCGTCGATCAGCATGGCGGCGCGGTCGTTCGGGGCGACAGGGGCATGGTCCCGATTGTCCCAGTTGGCGCGCGGCGGCTGCTCCACGCGAGGTCGCAGCCGTGCGTCAGGGCTGGCGCCGCAGCCAGAAGTAGGCGAGAGCGAGCAGCAGGAGGAGGACCACGACCGTCCGGCCCCAGCCCGTGCGGCGCGGCACCTCGCCGGGCGACAGGCCGCTGTGCGGGTCGCTGCGATGGCTGCCTTCGACGGCGTCCCGTGCCTGCTCGAAGCCGAGGCCCGTTTTTTCGCGCAGGGCACGGATCGCCTCGCGCGTCCGGCCGGCACGCAAGGCGTCGGCAAGGAGGGTTCCGCGCCGGTCCGGTCGCTTCGCCCGTCGCGGCGGCTCCTGCGGCGGAATCGGTGGGGGCATCGGCATTCTCCTGTCGCCGCTCATCAGGCGCGGCCGGCCACCGCCTCGATGCCGTCCGTGAAGCGCGGCCAGAGAGCGGCAGGCAGATCGTGGGCCATGCCGTCGACGACGTCCAGCGTCGCCGCGTCGATGCGCCGCGCCAGATCGCGCCCCGCCGCGACCAGGACGAGCGGATCGGCGGCACCGTGGATGACGTGGGTCGGCACGCGGATGCCGGCGAGCAGGCGCGAGCGGTCACCGTCGGCGGCGATGGCGACCATCTGCCGCGCCGTGCCGGCCGGACGATGCGAACGCCGGATGTGCCGCCTGAACCGGTCGCGCAGCTCCTCGGGCGGCGTCGGGTAGCCGGGGCTGCCGATCAGCGCGTAGAGGCCGACGTAGTGCTCGACGATCCCGTCGAGCGACGTCGCGTCGCGCGGCCGCGTGATCATCGCGACGCGCACCTTGAGCGACGGCGCCGGCAGGCGCCGCGAGCCGCTGCTCGTCATCATCAAGGTCAGGCTGCGCACGCGCTCCGGCGCGGCGAGGGCGAGGCGCTGCGCGATCATGCCGCCCATCGATGCGCCGCAGACATGGGCGCGCCCGATACCCAGGGCATCGAGCACGCCGAGGCTGTCGGCAGCCATGTCGACCAGCGTGTACGCGCTGTGGACGCGCAGGCCGAGGGCATGGCGCATCGACTCGGCGGCCAGGTTGGGCACGCCGGCGTGATCGAAGCCTTGGCTGAGGCCGATGTCGCGGTTGTCGAAGCGGATGACGCGAAAGCCCCGTGCGACGAGGCCGTCCACGAAGCCGTCGGGCCAGCCGACGAGCTGCATGCCGAGTCCCATGATGAGCAGGAGCGGCTCGCCCGATGGCGGACCGTGGTCCTCGACCTCGAGCATGAGGCCGTTGGCCCTGACCCGCATGGTCAGCGCGCCGCGACGCGTACGGCGGTGCGGAAGAACCAGCGCCGCCGCCCGGCGGCGTCGAACGGCCGCCAGCCGCCGGCCGGCTGCGCGAGGCGATCCGCGAGCGCGTACAGCGCGAGCGGGTTCATGCCCATGCCGACGTGGCTCGAGGGAACCTCGATGTTCTCCGTCATGGGCCCGGGCTCGTTCAGGCTGCAGCGCCAGGCGACGATGCCGTCGCTGCGAGAGAAGATTGACGTCGTCGGCACCGGCGGCGGACGACGGACGTGGGCCATCAGCCGCGCGTCGCCGACCCGGTGGCCGCTCAGCAGCTCGTACAGGCGCCAGGCGTTGGTCGCCTTCGGGTGCCCGGAGAACGGCGTGCCGAGCGTGACGACAGCGCGGGTCCGAGCCGGATGCAGCTTGGCCATCTCGCGCGCGTAGACCCCGCCGAGGCTCCAGCCGACGAGGCTCACGGGACCGCCGTGCCGGTCGGCGAACCGCTGCACGTCGTCGACGCAGCGCTCGAGGACGCCGCTGCGCGGCCCGAGGTTGACGCCCTGCCCCCAGGTCTCGGCCGCGTAGCCGAGACCGCGCAGGAATCGTCGCAGCGGCGCCGTCGTGATGTCGCCGGCGCCCATGCCCGGGAACACCATCACGGCATGACCGTCGCCGCGCGGCACGCGGCGCAGCCAGGGCATGGCCACCACCAAGGAGGCGAGCTCGAGCGGCGCACGCGCCTCGAGCAGCACGTGGAGCGGGCCCGGGCCGCGTGCACGCTCGCCGTCATCGGCCCTGGTATCGCCGGGCACGGTCGTGGAGCGGCGGCGGGTGGTCATGCGTTCGTGGGGGCCGATGCAGGGCGGGCGCGAGCGACCCAGCGCGTCCGCCGGCTCACGGCGTCGCGACGGCCGCCGGCGACCGCCGGAGCGCGAACGTCTCGTTGGCAACCAGCGCGCCGACCACCAGCGCGCCGCCGAGGAGGACGTGCCGGCTCGGTGTCTCGTCGGCGCCGAGCCAGGTCCAGGTCACCCCGAAGATGATCTCGAGCAGCGACAGCAGGGCGACCTCGGGCGCGGCCAGCACGCGGGCCGCGGCCACCGAGATGAGGCACGGGATCGCCAGCTGGGCCACGCCGAGCAGCGCCAGAAGGCCGAGATCGTGCGCCGAGGCCTTGAAGGGCAGCGACGGCAGAAGGGTCACGAGGCTCGAGAGCACCGCACCGATCAGCACGGCCGGCAACAGGTCGCCGCCGCCGCGACCGCTCTTCTGGATCGCCGTCCAGTTGATCGCCGCCGCCACGGGCACCGCGAGCGCCACGAGGGTGCCGGCGACGTGGCGCGGCTCCCCGGCGCCGAGCTCGTGCACGTACATCCAGCCGATGCCGATGCCGGCGGCGACGATCGCGCTCCAGGTGCGCACGGGCAGGCGCTGGCCGATGACGACGCGGGCGACGAGCGCCGTGAGCAGCGGCGCGACCGCCATGGTCACCAGGACGTTGGCCACGGTCGTCATCGTGATCGCCACCATGAAGGCGGTGAACATGGCGGCCCAGCACAGGCCGGAGAGCCAGAGCACCGCGCCGCCGTCGCGCAGCGTGCGCGCCAGCGGCGTGAAGCCGCGCAGCCAGCCGAGCAGGACGACGAGCGCGGCGGCGTTGAAGAGGCTGCGCCAGAACGTCGCCTCGAAGCTGGCAGCGGAGTCGAGGTGCCGCGTCACCACCCCGGCCATGCTCCAGAGGAGCGTGGCGAGCAGCATCGCGGCGACGGCGCGCGCGTGCGTCAAGCTAGTAATCGCTGCCGACGCTGCCCGGCGCCAGGTTGTCGAACTTGGTCAGCGGCTTGAGGAAGGTCAGCTTGAAGGTGTCGGTCGGGCCGTTGCGCTGCTTGGCGATGATGATCTCGGCGACGCCGGGCTCCTTCGAGTCCTTGTTGTAGTACTCGTCGCGGTAGATGAACATGATCACGTAGGCGTCCTGCTCGATGGCGCCCGACTCCCGCAGGTCGCTCATCATGGGCCGCTTGTCGGTGCGCGACTCGACGCTGCGGTTCAGCTGCGACAGCGCGATCACCGGGCACTTCAGCTCCTTCGCCAGCGACTTCAGCGAGCGCGAGATCTCGCCGATCACCGTGGCCCGGTTCTCGTCGCCGGTGCCGTCGCTGCCGCTCATCAGCTGCAGGTAGTCGACGACGATAAGGCCGAGCTGGCCGCATTGCCTCGCCTGCCGGCGGGCGCGCGCGCGCAGCTCGCTCGGGCTGAGCGAGCCGCTCTCGTCGATGTAGAGGCTGACCTTGCCGAGCTTCTCGACGGCCTCCGAGAGGCGGCCCCATTCGTCGTCGCGGAGCGCACCCGTGCGCAGGTGGTTCTGGTCGATGCGGCCGAGGGAGCCGACCATGCGCAGCGCCAGCTGCGAGGCGCCCATTTCCATCGAGAAGACGACGACCGGCAAGCCTTCCTTCACGGCGACGTGCTCGCCGATGTTGAGCGCGAGCGCGGTCTTGCCCATCGACGGCCGCGCCGCCAGGACGATCAGGTCGCCGGCCTGCAATCCCGCGGTGAGCCGGTCGAGGTCGTAGAAGCCGGTGCGCACGCCGGTCACCTCCTCGGCGCCGTTCTCGTGCAGCTCGTTGACGCGGTCGATGAGCTGGACCACGAGCTGGTCCATGCTCTGGAAGCCCTGGCGCGAGCGCGAGCCCTCCTCGCCGATGCGGAAGATCTTGCCCTCCGCCTCGTCGAGGATCTGCGCGACGGCCCGCCCCTGCGGGTTGAAGGCGCTGGTGGCGATCTCGTCGCTCGCCGCGACGAGCTTGCGCAGCACCGAGCGCTCGCGCACGATCTCGGCATAGCGGCGGATGTTGGCCGCGCTCGGCACGCTCTGGGCGAGCGCGTTGAGGTAGACGAGGCCGCCGCAGTCCTCGGCCTTGCCGAGGCTCTGCAGCTGCTCGAAGACGGTGATGACGTCGGCCGGCTTGCTGGCGTTGACCAGCGCGGAGGTCGCCGCGTAGATCAGCCGGTGCTCGAAGCGGTAGAAGTCCGATTCGCTCAGCAGATCGCCGACGCGGTCCCAGGCGCCGTTGTCGAGCAGCAGGCCACCCAGCACGCTCTGCTCGGCCTCCACCGAGTGCGGCGGGATCCTCAGGCGGGCGACGTCCTCGTCGGGCCGGGCGGAAGGCGGAAACTCCGCCGAGGAGGAGAAGACTGCAGGCATCGGGAAATCATAAGACCCGCGCTCGTGCAGCCGGTGCACAAGGCTGGGGACAGCCGTTGCACATGCGGTGGAAATTCGGGTACCAAAAAAAAGGGCTGCAGCGGAGCCCGCCCCTCCCTCTCGGAGGGAGGGGAGCGCAGCGGGGAGGGATCAGCCCTGACGCCGAGCCTACGGCGAGACCCGCCGAGCCTTCGGCTCAGCTGGTCTCGCCGAGCACCACGACCTTCACTTCGACCACGACGTCGGTGTGCGGCGCGACCGTGACCGTGTGCTCGCCGACAGTCTTCAGCGGACCCTCGGGCATGCGCACCTGCGCCTTCGTCACCTTGAAGTCGATGCGGTTGAGCGCATCGGCGACGTCGGCGTTCGTGACCGAGCCGAACAGGCGGCCATCGACGCCGGCCTTCTGCGTGATGTGCACGGTGCGGCCGCTCATCTTCTCGCCGAGTGCCTGGGCAGTGGCGAGACGCTCGGCCGCGTTCCTCTCGAGCTCGGCGCGCTTGTCCTCGAACTCCTTGATCGCCGCCGGCGTGGCGCGACGCGCGACCCGGGTCGGGATCAGGAAGTTGCGGGCGTAGCCGTCCTTCACCTTGACCACCTCGCCGAGCTCGCCGAGGTTGACGACCTTGTCCAACAGAATGACTTGCATCGCGTCGTCCTCAGACCTTGTGCTGGTCGCTGTACGGCAGCATCGCCAGGAAGCGGGCGCGCTTGATGCACGTCGTCAGCTGGCGCTGGAAGAAGGCGCGCGTCCCGGTCAGGCGGGCGGGCGTGATCTTGCCGTTCTCGTTGATGAAGTCGCGCAAGGTGTCGATGTCCTTGTAGTCGATCTCCTTGACGCCGGTGACCGTAAAGCGGCAGAAGCGCTTGCGACGGAACAGCAGCGACTGGGTGTTGCGCTTGGGCTTGCGGTCCTTCGAGAACCGACCTTTACCGCGTGGCGGGGGCATGTTGTTGACCTCTCTGCTTGAATTCGATGGATTGGATGTGGAAGACGATTCCGCGACCGTTGCGCTGCGATCCGAGAAAGCCGGCGAAGTCGTGCTCGACCCCGAGCTCCGCCTTCTCCAGCATTTCCGTGACCGGCCCGATCGCCCTGCCGCGGATCTCGAAGGAGAGCTTGCGGACGCTGTCGGGCTGGCGGATCTCCGATTGGTGCCTGAGGCTCACGTCCAGCGCCGGCAGGCCGGCGGGAGTGAAGCGCAACGCACCGCGCTCGACGATCCGCGCCGTCAACGCGACGCTGTTCGTCAGCTCGCCGCCGCCTCCTGCGGCGCACGGCGCTGTTCCTGGCGCGACTCCTCGCGGTCGACGGCCTTCATCATCACCGAAGGCGTGGTCTCGGCGCGGTCCTTCAGGACCGTGAGGTGGCGCAGGACGGCGTCGTTGAAGCGGAAGCCCGTCTCGAGCTCGTTCAGCACCTTGCTGTCGCACTCGATGTTGATGCAGATGTAGTGCGCCTTGGCCAGCTTCTGGATCATGTAGGCCATCTGGCGCCTGCCCCAGTCCTCGACCCGGTGCACCTTGCCGCCGCCGGCGGTGACGATGCCCTTGTAGCGCTCCAGCATGGCTGGAACCTGCTCGCTCTGATCCGGATGGATCAGGAGCACGATCTCGTAGTGACGCATCGAATCTCCTTGTGGATTCCCGCAGAGGGAAGCCGCTCGTCCGCCGCCCGGAATGGGCGCATCGAACGCCGAGCCTCGTCAAGGCCCGAAGCGGCAAGGGAAAGCCCGCGAGTATAGCCCGCCGGCGCCCGGCGCCGCTGCCGCCTCCCGCGCCGGGACCCGGAGATGCCGGGCGGTACTTTGTCCGGGTCTGGACGGCACTGCTGCGGGCCCTCGCCAGCGACCGGGGTTTACACTGCGAGCGTTCACCGACCGGGGGTCGCCCGGCAGCGCCGACGCCCCACGCGCCCGCTGCCCGAGCCTGAAACGGAAACGAGACGGATGAGCGATTCGAGCAGCGGCGGCAAGTTCACCTCGGACAACCCGGGCCGTCGCACGGGTGCCGCAGCCCCCGACGAGTGGCCGGCGACACGTGCCGAGCCCGCCAGCCGCGAAGAAGTCGACGCCTGGCAAGCCACGCGGATCCTGACCGACGAGCGCGGTGCCGGTGCCGCGGCCCGACCCGAGCCGCCGCACGTCAACGGCTCCGGGCAAACGCTGCCGAGCGAGGCTCCCCGCCGCGGCCCACGCGATTCGCCGGACGCCTGGGCGGCCACGCGCGCCCACACCGCCCTGGCGACGCAGATGCTGCCCGACGAGAACGACTATCTCGCCGGCGCCAAGGACGAGATCGGGCGCCAGATCGGCGGCAACGAGCGGGAGCTGTTCGTCTCGTGCGCGCCCGGCGAGGCCCTGCAGCAGCAGTTCGAGCACCTGCAGCCCGAGTTCATCGCCGTGCACGACGTCGCCACGGCCTCGTCGCGCAAGCTGCTCGCCGGCATCGCGGCCGCCAGCGGCCGCAGCGTGCAGAAGCTGGTGATCCGTCGCCAGGGCTACGGCACGGCGCTCGCCACTCTCGAGTTCGTCGACCTGCCGACGACCGACAACCAGGCGCTGCGCCTGTACACGACCGAGTCGGACGCCGACACGGCAGCCCGGCACGCCATCGCCAAGACCCTGCTCGCGTACAGCCGGCTGGGCGTGGTGATGGTCGGCGAACTGCCCGGGCACGCGATCGCCGCTGCGCTCAAGCCGCTGCACGAGGACATCCTTGCCGGGCCGTGGCCGAACCGCAACCTTCTGCTGCTGCCGCTCGCCTCGGCCAGCACGCTGGTCACGCACGGCCTCGACCTCGGCCGCGGCACCGGCGTTGCCGTGCGCACGACGCCCCAGGTCGCACGGCCTGCCGACGCGTGGGCCTTCATCACCGGGACGTGGAGCCGGCTTCGCGAGAATGCGCCGTCGGGCGGGCGCGCCGTTCCGGAGCTCGGCAGCTTCAAGCCGGCGCCGTATGAGGCGAAGCGGCCGCCGATCTCGAGCGGCATGCCATCGGGCGACACGATGCCGATGGAAGACGCGTCCCTGCCGATGACCTTGTCCATGCGGCCGATGCCCGCCATCGCGAGCCCGCACTACGCCGCGCCGATGCCCTCCACGCTCATCGAGCGATACGTCAAGCAGCTGAGCGAGCTGAACGGCGTGATCAGCTGCTGCGTGTTCGAGCTGCCCGGCGGCGAGCCCGTGGCCCACGCCGGTGCCAACCCCGGCTCGGCCGACCTCGCCAGCCACGGCAGCACGCTGGTTGCTGCGATGACGACCGCGAGCCGCGGCCTGGGCTTCGGCGCCGCGATTCCCGAGGCGGCGATCACCTTGGGTTCGCACCATCTCCTGCTGCGCGCGCTGCCGCGCAATCCGGGCCTGGCCATGCACGCCGTGCTCGACAAGACGAGCGCCAACCTGACGCTGGCCCGCCTGCAGATCCTGCGCATGGACGCGATGTTCGACGAGCCGAGCTAGACGAACGAGGGGCCGCGAAAGCGGCCCCTGCATTGCACTTCGGCTTCGCGCCGGCAGCGCCTCAGTGGACGACGCGCTCGAAGACGAAGCGGCCGTCCTCGAAGTCCACCGGGATCACGTCCTTCGGCCCGAAGCGGCCTTCGAGGATCAGCTTCGAGACCGGGTTCTCGATCTCGCGCTGGATCGCCCGCTTGAGCGGCCGCGCGCCGAACACCGGATCGAACCCGGCCTTGGCGAGCTGTGCCAGCGCCGCCGGCGACACGTCGAGCTTCATGTCCATCTTCTCGAGCCGCGTCTCGAGCACCCGGAGCTGGATCCTCGCGATCGCCTGGATGTTCTTCTGGTCGAGGGCATGGAACACGACCGTCTCGTCGATGCGGTTCAGGAACTCGGGGCGGAAGTGCTTCTTGACCTCGGCCCAGACCGCCTCCTGGATGGCCTCGCTGCTCTCGCCGACCATCTGCATGATCTGCTGCGAGCCCAGGTTCGAGGTCATGACGATGACCGTGTTCTTGAAGTCCACGGTGCGGCCCTGGCCATCGGTCAGCCGACCGTCGTCGAGGACCTGCAGCAGGACGTTGAAGACGTCCGGATGCGCCTTCTCGACCTCGTCGAGCAGGAGCACGCTGTAGGGCTTGCGCCGAACCGCCTCGGTCAGGTAGCCGCCTTCGTCGTAGCCCACGTAGCCCGGCGGCGCGCCGATCATGCGGGCCACCGAATGCTTCTCCATGAACTCGCTCATGTCGAGACGGATGAGGTGGTCTTCGCTGTCGAACAGGAACGCCGCCAGCGCCTTGCACAGCTCCGTCTTGCCGACCCCGGTCGGGCCGAGGAAGAGGAACGAGCCGGTCGGCCGGTTCGGATCCGAGAGGCCCGAGCGCGAGCGCCGGATGGCATCGGCCACCGCTGTGATCGCCTCGTCCTGGCCGACGACGCGCTCGTGCAGCTTGGCTTCCATCTGCAGCAGCTTGTCGCGCTCGCCCTGCATCAGCTTCGAGACCGGGATGCCGGTGGCCCGCGCGACCACCTCGGCGATCTCCTCGGCGCCGACGACCGTGCGCAGCAGCTGCGGCCGGTTGCCCTCGGTGCTCTTCTTCTGCTCGCGAGCCTGCGCTTCCTTGAGCTGGCGCTCGAGCTCGGGGAGCTTGCCGTACTGCAGCTCGGCGACCTTGTTGAAGTCGCCCTTGCGCTTGTATTCCTCGATCTGGAAGCGCGTGCGATCGATGTCCTCGAGCATGGTCTTGGAGCCCTGGGCCGCCGCCTTCTCGGCCTTCCAGATCTCCTCGAGATCGGCGATCTCGCGCTGCAGGCGGGCGATCTCCTCCTCGAGGAGGTCGCGGCGACGCTTCGATGCCTCGTCCTTCTCCTTGAGCACGGCGGCACGCTCGATCTGCAGCTGGATCATGCGCCGGTCGAGGCGGTCGAGCGCCTCGGGCTTGGAGTCGATCTCGATCTTGACCTTAGAGGCGGCCTCGTCGATGAGGTCGATTGCCTTGTCCGGCAGGAAGCGGTCGGTGATGTAGCGGTGGCTCAGCTCCGCGGCGGCGACGATCGCCGGGTCGGTGATCTCGACGCCGTGGTGGACCTCGTACTTCTCCTGCAGGCCGCGCAGGATGGCGATGGTCGCCTCGACGCTCGGCTCGCCGACGAGGATCTTCTGGAAGCGCCGTTCGAGCGCCGCATCCTTCTCGATGTACTTGCGGTATTCGTCGAGCGTGGTCGCGCCGATGCAGTGCAGCTCGCCGCGGGCGAGCGCGGGCTTCAGCATGTTGCCGGCGTCGATCGCGCCCTCCGCCTTGCCGGCGCCGACCATGGTGTGGATCTCGTCGATGAAGACGATCGTTTGGCCTTCGTCCTGCGCCACTTCCTTCAGCACCGACTTGAGCCGCTCCTCGAACTCGCCGCGGTACTTTGCACCGGCGAGCAGCAGGGCCATGTCGAGGACGAGAACGCGCTTTTCCTTCAGCGAGTCCGGCACCTCGCCGGCGACGATGCGCTGCGCCAGCCCTTCGACGATGGCGGTCTTGCCGACGCCCGGCTCGCCGATCAGGACCGGGTTGTTCTTGGTGCGCCGCTGCAGCACCTGGATGGCGCGGCGGATCTCGTCGTCGCGGCCGATCACCGGATCGAGCTTGCCGCTGCGGGCGCGCTCGGTGAGGTCGATGGTGTACTTCTTCAGCGCCTCGCGCTGCCCCTCGGCCTCGGCGCTGTCGACCTTCTGGCCGCCGCGGACGGCGTCGATGGCCGCCTCGAGCGCCTTGCGCGTCAGGCCGTGCTCCTTGACGAGCGGGCCGATGGCGGTCTTGGCGTCGGCCGCGGCCAGCAGGAACATCTCGCTGGCGATGAACTGGTCGCCGCGCTTGTTGGCCTCCTTCTCGGCCGCCTGGAGCAGCGTGCCGAGGTCGCGGCCGGGCTGGACCTGCTCGCCGCCCTGCACCTGCGGCAGGCGGGCGATGGCCGTGTCGAGGCTGCGCTGCAGCCCGGGCAAGTCGACGCCGGCGCGCTGCAGCAGCGCCTTCGGCCCGTCGGCCTGGTTCAGCATCGCCGCCAGCACGTGGGCGGGTTCGATGTAGGGGTTGTCCTTGGCGACGGCCAGGCTCTGGGCATCGGCCAGGGCTTCCTGGAACGTCGTGGTCAGCTTGTCGATTCGCATGTTGTTTGCCTCCGCATCCGGCGGAAGTGAGGCGGAACGCGGGCAATTCAAGCGCCCCGCGAGCGCTCGGCGCAAGCGTCTGCGAGAGGTCAGCGCAGCGGCAGGAGCTGGGCGAACCGGAACCCGAGGGCCGCGCACGCCAGGGCGCCGGCGACGTGCGCGAACGC
The DNA here is from genome assembly GCA_036263655.1 of Caldimonas sp. Lineage (GTDB taxonomy): Bacteria > Pseudomonadota > Gammaproteobacteria > Burkholderiales > Burkholderiaceae_C > Schlegelella_A. The sequence continues at coordinate 23,785 of DATAGP010000068.1, forward strand.
ATGACCGAGGGCCAGCAGCAGCTGGCCGCGCTGCAGCAGGAGCAGAGCCTCCACGGAGAAGGCCGAGAAGGTCGTGAAGCCGCCGAGAAAGCCGGTGACCACGAGCAGGCGCAGCAGCTCGTCGGGCGAACGCTCGAACCACGCCAGGGCGGCGCCGACGAGCAGGCCGCCGACGCAGTTGACGAGCAGCGTGCCGAGCGGAAAGCCGGCCCAGCGGTCGTTGAGCCAGATGCCGGCGCCCCAGCGGAGCAGCGAGCCGGCGACGGCCCCGGCCGACACCGCGCGATCTCCGGCCAGGGCATGGCTCAGCCCGATTCCGGCGCCGCGGCGTTGCCGGCGTCGATGCCCCAGCGGGCGAGCGCGCGATCGTCGGCGACGCGCGCGTCGACCCAGCGCGGGCCGCCCTCGCCGTCTTCCCGTTTCCAGAAAGGTGCCTGCGTCTTGAGGTAGTCCATCAGGAACTCGCAGGCCTGGAAGGCCTGGACTCGGTGCGCGGACGTGACGGCGACGAGGACGATCTGATCCGAGGGCTCGAGCCGGCCGACGCGATGGACGACGCGCGCCGCCCGGATGTCGAAGCGGCGCATGGCGTCGTCGATCATGGCCTCGATCGACGCCTCGGTCATGCCCGGATAGTGCTCGAGCTCGAGGCTGGCGACGCTGGCGCCGTCGTTGCGGTCGCGGACGGTGCCGACGAAGGCGGCGACGGCCCCCACGCCCCGGTCTTCGGCACGAAGCGCCGCGACTTCGGCGGACAGGTCGAAGTCCTCGGGCTGGACGCGAACGCGGGGCGGGGCACCGGCCATGGCGGGTTCAGCCGCCGGTGACCGGCGGAAAGAAGCCGACTTCGTCGCCCGCCTCGAGGACGGCCGCCTCGCTGCACAGGGCCCGGTTGCGGGCGCTGCGCAGCAGGCGCGGCCGGGCGAGCGCCTCGGCGTGGCGGCCGCCCCGGGCGACCAGCGCGTCGCGCAGGCCAGCGACGTCGGTGCCGTCAGCCAGCTCCACCTGCTCGCCCGCGCCAAGGGCCTCGCGCACCGAGGCGAAGTAGCGGACCTCGACCTTCATCGCAGCAGCTCCGCGAACGGCAGGTAACGCACGGTGTCGCCGGCCGCGATGGTCGTCCCGCCCGGGTTGTCGACGAAGCCGTCGGCCCAGATCGTCGACGTGAGGACCGCCGATCCCTGGTGGCCGAAGAGGTCCAGGCCGCCCGCCTCGTTGCGCCGCACGCGCAGGAACTCGCGCCGGCGGTCGGCCTTGGGCCAGGCGAAGTCGGCGCGCATCGGCAACGGGCGCGGCGCCAGGTCGCCGGCGCCCTGGAGGCGCAGCAGCATGGGCCGCACGGCGAACAGGAAGGTGACGAAGCTGGACACCGGGTTGCCGGGCAGGCCGATGAACCACGCGGCGGAGCCGTCGGCACGGAACACCTCGCCGAACGCGAGCGGCTTGCCGGGCTTGATCGCCACCTGCCACAGATCGAGCCGGCCCTCGTGCTCGACGGCGGGCTTGAGATGGTCCTCCTCGCCGACCGACACGCCGCCGCAGGTGACGATGAGGTCGTTGCGGGAGGCAGCGTGCTTGAGGGCCTCGCGCGTGGCGTCCAGGCGATCCGGAACGATCCCGAGGTCGTCGCAGTCCGCACCCAGGGACTGGATCAGGCCGCGCAGGGTGAAGCGGTTCGAGTTGTAGATGGCGCCCGGCCTGAGCGCCTCGCCCGGCATGGCGAGCTCGTCGCCGGTCGAGAAGAGGGCCACGCGCGGGCGGCGGGCGACCTGCAGGGTCGACGCCCCCACGGAAGCGGCCATGCCGAGCGCCTGCGGCGTCAGTCGACAGCCGGCCGACAGGACCACGGCGCCGCGCCGAACGTCCTCGCCGCGCCGCCGCACCGACTGTCCGACGCGTGGCACCGCATCGATCCGGACCGCACCGTCGACGGCGGCGCACAGCTCCTGCATCACGACGCTGTCCGCACCGCCCGGGATCTGTGCGCCCGTGAAGATGCGTGCGGCCGTGCCGGGCTGCAGGGCGCTGCCCACCGATCCCGCAGCGATGCGCTGGCTGACCGGCAGCAGCGTCCCTGCGGCGGGCACGTCGGCGGCGCGCATGGCATAGCCGTCCATCTCGCTGTTGTCTTCTGGCGGAACGTCGATGAGCGAGCGCACGTCGGCGGCGAGAACGCGGCCGAGCGCATCGAAGGTCGGGATCGCCTCCGCACGCGCCGGGTCGGGTGCCGGCACCCTGGCGAGCACCCGCTCGACCGCCTCGTCGAGGGAGAGCATGGGCGGCCGTCCGGTGGCCGTGGCGGGGCTCATCGCTCAGGCCGCGGCCGCGATGAGCGCCTTCAGCTGCTCCGCGTCCTTCGCAATCGTCGTGAAGCGGCGCGGCAGGCTCTCGATGCCTTCGAAGCCGGCGGGCCGCGGCGCGTCGAAGCCCAGCGCCTCGCGCACCGTGGCGTTGAACTTGGCCGGCAGCGCCGTCTCGAGCACGACCATCGGCGTGCCCTGCTCGGCGTGATGGCGGCCGACCTTCAGCGCATCGGCCGTGTGCGGATCGATGACCTGGCCGAAGCGGCCATGCACGTCGCGGATCGTCGCCAGCCGGTCCGCCGAGGTGCTCCTGCCGCTGACGAAGCCGAAGGCCGCGACGCGCTCCCGGTCCGCCGCATTGAGCGAGAACGCGCGCCGCGTCTCGACCTCGGCGAACAGCGCCCGGGTGCGCTCCGGATCGCGACCGAGCGCGTCGAAGACGAAGCGCTCGAAGTTCGACGCCTTGGAGATGTCCATCGACGGGCTCGATGTCTCGTGCGTTTCGGCGCCGCTGCGCACGCGATAGGTGCCGGTCCGGAAGAACTCGTCGAGGACGTCGTTCTCGTTCGTCGCCAGCACGAGGCGGCGGATCGGCAGGCCCATCATGCGCGCGACGTGGCCGGCGCAGATGTTGCCGAAGTTGCCGGTCGGCACGGCGAAGCTGACCGCCTCGTCGCTGCTCCGGGTGGCGGCGAAGTAGCCGGCGAAGTAGTAGACCACCTGCGCCATCAGGCGCGCCCAGTTGATCGAGTTCACGGTGCCCAGGCTGTGTCGGCGCTTGAAGTCGAGATCGGACGACACCGCCTTGACGAGATCCTGGCAGTCGTCGAACACGCCCTCGACCACGACGTTGTGGATGTTGGCGTCCTGCAGGCTGAACATCTGCGCCTGCTGGAAGGGGCTCATCCGCCCGAGCGGCGCCAGCATGAAGACCTCGATGCCGCGCTTGCCCTTCACGGCGTGCTCGGCGGCGCTGCCGGTGTCGCCCGAGGTCGCACCCAGGACCGTGAGGCGCCGGCCGCGCCGCGCCAGCTCGTACTCGAAGGCGTTGCCGAGGAACTGCATCGCGACGTCCTTGAACGCCAGCGTCGGTCCGTTCGACAAGCCGAGCAGGAACACGCCCGGCTCGAGCGGACGCAGGGGCGTGATGCGCTCGTCACCGAAGACGGCCGGCGTGTAGGTCCGCTGCACGAGCCTGCGCAGGTCGTCGGGCGGGATGTCGGCCACGAAGCAGGAGAAGACCTCGAAGGCGAGCTCGGGGTAGCTCAGCGTGCGCCAGTGGTCGAGCCGCGCCGGCTCGATACGGGGATAGCGCTCGGGCACGTAGAGGCCGCCGTCGGGCGCCAGGCCCTCGAGGAGGATCTCGGCGAAGCCGCGGCCGGCCTGCTCGCCGCGCGTGCTCAGGTACTTCACGCCAGGTCTTCCTTGCGGATCCGGATGATCGGCGCCAGCACCGTCGGCAGGGCCTGCATCTGGGCGATGGCGCTCGTCATCCGCCCTTCGATCGTCTCGTGCGTCAGGATGATGACGTCGGTGCGCGACGGCCCGTGGTGGCTGCCGGCCTCCGTCGGCCGCTGCAGCAAGGCGTCGATCGAGATGCCGTGCTCGGCCAGGATGCCGGTGATGCGGGCCAGCACGCCGGTCTCGTCGGCGACCTGCAGGCGCAGGTAGAACGAGGTGACGACCTCGTCGATCGGGAGCACGGACAGGTCCTGCATGGCCGCCGGCTGGAAGGCGAGATGCGGGACCCGATGGCCGGGATCGGCGGTGGCCAGCCGGGCGATGTCGACGAGGTCGGCGATGACGGCCGACGCGGTCGGCTCCGCGCCCGCGCCCTTGCCGTAGTACAGCGTCGTGCCGACCGCATCCCCCTGCACCATCACCGCGTTCATGGCCCCCTCGACGTTGGCGATCAGGCGCCGCGACGGAACCAGCGTCGGGTGCACGCGCAGCTCGATGCCGGCGGCGACGCCCTCCCTGGCATCCCGCCGCTTGGTGATGGCGAGCAGCTTGATGCGATAGCCGAGTTGCTCCGCGTAGGCGATGTCGGCCGCCTGCAGGCCGTCGATGCCCTCGACGTGCGCCCGCGCGAACTGCACCGGAACGCCGAACGCGATGGCGCTGACGATGGTCGCCTTGTGCGCGGCGTCGACGCCGGTGATGTCGAAGGTGGGGTCGGCCTCGGCATAGCCGAGCCGCTGCGCATCGGCGAGCGCAGTCGCGAAGTCGATGCGCTTCTCGCGCATCTCGGAGAGGATGAAGTTCGTCGTGCCGTTGATGATCCCGGCGATCCACTCGATGCGGTTGGCGGTGAGCCCCTCGCGCAGCGCCTTGATGATGGGAATGCCGCCGGCGACCGCCGCCTCGAAGGCGACGACGACGCCGCGCTCGCGCGCCGCCGCGAAGATCTCGGTGCCGTGCACCGCGAGCAGGGCCTTGTTCGCGGTGACGACGTGCTTGCCGGCGGCGATCGCCTCGAGCACCAGGCTGCGGGCGATGCCGGTGCCGCCGATCAGCTCGATGACGACCTCGATCTGCGGGTTGGCGATCACCGCCCGCGCGTCGCCGACGACCTCGGCGGCGCCGCCGGCGAGCCGGCGCGCCCGCGCCAGGTCGATGTCGGCGACGTGGGTGATGCGGATCTCGCGGCCGGCCCGGCGGCGGATCTCCTCCTGGTTGCGCTGCAGGACGGCGAAGGTGCCGCCGCCGACGACGCCGGCGCCGAGCAGGCCGGCCTGGAATGGCTTCATCGCGAGTGCCGGGTGCGGTAGTGGTCGAGGAAAGCGGCGATCCGGCCGACCGCGTCGGTCAGGTCGTCGGAATTGGGCAGGAAGACGACCCGCAGGTGGTCGTGGGCCGGCCAGTTGAATCCCGTGCCCTGGACGATCAGCACCTTCTGCTCGGCGAGCAGCTCGTAGGCGAACTGCTGGTCGTCCTCGATCGGGTACAGGGCCGGATCGAGCTTCGGAAACATGTAGAGGGCCGCCTTCGGCTTGACGCAGCTCACGCCGGGGATCGCGGTCAGCAGCCTGTGCGCCAGGTCGCGCTGGCGTGCCAGCCGACCGCCCGGGGCGACGAGGTCGTCGATGCTCTGGTAGCCGCCGAGAGCGGTCTGGATGGCCAGCTGGCCCGGCGTGTTCGAGCACAGGCGCATCGAGGCCAGCATGCACAGGCCCTCGATGTAGTCGCGCGCGTGGCGCTTCTCGCCGGACACGACCATCCAGCCGGCACGGTAGCCGCAGGAGCGGTAGTTCTTCGACAGGCCGTTGAAGGTGAGGAAGAGCACGTCGTCGGCCAGCGAGGCGATCGAGGTGTGCTGGTTGCCGTCGTAGAGCGTCTTGTCGTAGATCTCGTCGGCGAAGACGATGAGCCCGTGCACGCGCGCCAGTTCGACGATCTTCTCGAGGACGACGTCGGGATAGAGCGCACCGGTCGGGTTGTTCGGGTTGATGACGACGATGGCGCGGGTGCGCGGCGTGATCTTCGCCGCCATGTCGTCGAGGTCCGGCAGCCAGTCCGACGACTCGTCGCAGAGGTAGTGCACCGGGGTCCCGCCCGAGAGCGCCACCGAGGCCGTCCACAGCGGATAGTCCGGGGCCGGGATCAGCACCTCGTCGCCGTCGTTCAGGAGCGCGTTCATGCTCATGGTGATGAGCTCGGACGCGCCGTTGCCCAGGAACACGTCGTCGACGGTCACGCCCTTCACGTGCTTCTGCTGCGTGTAGTGGACGATCGCCTTGCGCGGCGCGAACAGGCCCTTGGAGTCGGTGTAGCCCGCCGCGTCGGGCAGGTTGCGGATCATGTCCTGCACGATCTCGTCGGGCGGCTCGAGCCCGAACGCGGCGATGTTGCCGATGTTGAGCTTGATGATGTGCTGGCCCTCTTCCTCCATGTGGCGGGCCTTCTCCAGCACCGGACCGCGGATGTCGTAGCAGACGTTCGCCAGCTTGCTCGACTTGAGAAGGGATTGCACGAAAGAACTCCGGAAGTGCCCGCGTCGGGGCAACCCGATATTGGACCACAGGGCCCGTCCTCGCCGGGCGTCGACAAGCGCACGGAGCGGCCCGTTGCGGCCTCGGATAATCGCGGCATGAAGATGCGCGCCGACCGGATCGAGGGCCAGAACGCGATCGCCCGGCACGGGCCGGACGGAGTGGTCGTCGCCGGGACCGAGCACACCGAGAGCGTCATCGTGCCGTGGCGCGGACCGGTCGTGCCCTGGAATGCCGCGGCCTTCGAGAGCCTCACGGCGGAGCACTTCGAGCGCCTCGCCGCACTCGGCCCCGAGCTCGTGATCTTCGGCAGCGGCATGCGCATCCGCTTTCCGCCACCTGCCTTGCTGCGGCCGCTGATCGAGGCCCGGATCGGCGTCGAGACCATGGACACGGCAGCCGCCTGCCGGACCTACAACGTGCTCTTCGCCGAAGGGCGACCGGTGGTGGCGGCGCTGCTCTTCGCGGCACCCGGCGCTGCCCGTTCGTGAGGCAGCCGCGGGGCGGCCGGGCACGTCCCTAGCCCTATAATTCGAGGTTACGCCCCGCACGGGGTCGATCGACACGAGCTTCATGACGCCTGCACTCAACAAACCCGTACCGGACTTTGAAGCGCTTGCAACGGGGGGAGTGAAGTTCACGCCGCAGGCGTACGCGGGCAAGATCGTCGTCCTCTACTTTTACCCCAAGGACAACACCCCTGGCTGCACCACGGAAGCGATGCAGTTTCGCGACCACTACAAGGAATTCGTGAGGGCCGGCGCGGTGCTGTTCGGCGTGTCCCGCGACAACATGGCCTCGCACGACCGGTTCAAGGCCAACCTGGAGCTCCCCTTCGAGCTCATCGCCGACACGGAAGAGAAGCTCTGCCACATGTTCGGGGTCGTCAAGAACAAGATCATGTACGGCAAGAAGGTGAAGGGCATCGAGCGCAGCACCTTCCTGATCGACGCCAACGGCATCCTGCGCGGCGAATGGCGCGGCCTCACGGTCGCCGGCCACGTCGACGAAGTGCTGAAGGCCGTCAAGGCGCTCAAGAAGACCGCCTGATCGGGGCCGGCCGGGCCGACGGCTTGCCTGTCCGTCGGCGTCAGGCAAGGCCCGAGCCGACGGTCTCTCTCCCCCGGGCCGCCTGCGCCCGCCACTCCTGCGAGACGCCATGCCCCTGCCCAAGCCCCCGGCCAAGCGCGCCGACCTCCTGAGCCCCGCCGACTTCGAGGCGCCCGGCACCGCGCCGGCCGCGCGCCGAGCGCGCCGGCCCGGCCCCGAGGCCGAGGCGGAAGGCTTGGCGCCGCTCGAACTCCTCAACGAGGCCGCCCTCCCGGCAGCGCCCCCGGCCATCGCCCGGCCTGCGCCCGCACCCGCCCTGCCGGCGAAGGCTGCGCCCGCCGAGCGGCCCCGCGCCCCGCGCAAGGCCGGCGGCAACGGCCAGGCCACGCTCTTCGTGCTGGACACGAACGTGCTCATGCACGACCCGATGTCGCTGTTCCGTTTCGAGGAACACGACATCTACCTGCCGATGATCACCCTCGAGGAGCTCGACAGCCACAAACGGGGCATGACCGAGGTGGCGCGCAACGCCCGCCAGGTCAGCCGCGATCTCGACGCCCTCGCCTCCGCCATGACCACGCGCGACGCCAACGGCCGCTCGGAGGGGATCGCCCTCAGCCGGAGCGGCCATCGCGAGGCCGGCGGCAAGCTCTTCTTCCAGACCGACCTGATCCACGTCACCCTCCCCGAAGGCCTGCCGCAGGGCAAGGCCGACAACCAGATCCTGGGCGTCGTCAAGGCACTGCGCGAGCAGCAGCCGGAGCGGGACGTTGTGCTGGTGTCGAAAGACATCAACATGCGGATCAAGGCGCGCGCGCTCGGGCTGCCGGCCGAGGACTACTTCAACGACAAGACGCTCGACGACGGCGACCTGCTCTACACCGGCATCCTGCCGCTGCCCGCGGACTTCTGGGAGAAGCAGGCGAAGACGGTCGAAAGCTGGCAGCAGGGCGGCCTCACCTACTACCGGATCGGCGGCCCCATCGTCGGCCAGCTCCTCATCAACCAGTTCGTCTACCTCGAGACGCCGGGGGCGCCGTCGCTGCAGGCCAAGGTGATCGAGATCACCGGCAAGACCGCGGTGCTGCGCACGCTCAAGGACTACACGCACCAGAAGAATTCGGTGTGGGGCATCACCGCACGCAACCGCGACCAGAACTTCGCCCTCAACCTGCTGATGGACCCGGACTGCGACTTCATCACGCTCGCCGGCACGGCCGGCTCGGGCAAGACCCTGCTGTCGCTGGCGTCCGGCCTCGCTCAGGTGATGGACGATCGCCGCTACACCGAGATCATCGTCACCCGCGTGACCGTGCCCGTCGGCGAGGACATCGGCTTCCTGCCCGGCACCGAGGAAGAGAAGATGAGCCCCTGGATGGGCGCCCTCGACGACAACCTCGAGGTGCTGTCGAAGACCGACAGCGGCGCTGGCGAATGGGGCCGCGCCGCGACCAACGACCTCGTCCGCTCCAAGATCCGGATCAAGAGCCTGAACTTCATGCGCGGCC
>DATAGP010000069.1:0-16798 GCA_036263655.1 Caldimonas sp.
CGTTCTTCACAGGTCCTCCAGTCGTTGCGGCGGATAGGTGTCCCAGCCGAGGCAGCCCGGGCATTGCCAGAAATAGTGCTCGGCCTCGAAGCCGCACGCGGCGCAGCGGTAGCGGTGCAGCGGCCGCGCCGCGCGGCGCAGGGCATTGCTCAGCGCCGCGGCGGTTTCGTCGCCACCCACTGCCTTGGTGGCCACGACCGCCGCGGCCGCGGCGATCGTCGGGTGCTCGCGCAGGTGGGCGAGCAGCTTGGCGTCTCTCGAGCCGCCGTCGCTCTGCAGCGAGGCGATCGTCTCCAGCAGGTCGAGCGTTGCCGTCCGGTCGTAGAGCGCCTGCAGCCGCTCGAGCGCGGCGGGAACCCGGTCGAGGGCGCGCGCGCTCGCCGCATAGCGCCGGGCCACCAGGTTGAAGGCGGTGGGGCGCACGGTCATCAGCGTCGTCCACAGGCGGAGCGCCTCGGCGTGGTCACCGCGCGCGGCAGCGCGCTCGCCGGCGAGGATCAGCGGCCGGGCGTCGCGCGGACCGGCCTCGAGGGCACGGGCGACCGCCTGGTCGGCCGCTGCCGCGTCGTGCGCCGCCTCGGCCTCGAGCGCGATCTCGCACCAGTAGTGCGCGATGCGCGACGCGAACGAGCCGGTGCCGCTCTTCTCGAGCTGCAGGGCGACGTCGACGGCGGCGCGCCAGTCGCGCGATCGCTCGTGCAGGTCGAGGAGGGCGAGTCGCGCCTCGGTGTCGAAGGCGGTCCCGGCGAGCGCCTTGTAGGCCTGCTCGGCGCGGTCGAGGAGGCCGGCCTTCATGTAGTCCTGGGCGAGGGCGTGCTGGGCCCGGTCGCGCTCGCTGGCGGCCAGGTCGGCGCGGCCGAGCAGATGCTGGTGCACGCGCACGGCACGCTCGTACTCGCCGCGGCGGCGGAACAGGTTGCCGAGCGCGAAGTGCAGCTCCGAAGTGTCCGGGTCCTGCTGCACCGCCTCGATGAAGGCGTCGATCGCCTTGTCGTGCTGCTCGCTGAGCAGCAGGTTCAAGCCCTTGTAGTAGACCTTCGGCGATGCCTGCAGCTCGCGTCGCCACTGGCGGACGTCCCAGCGCGAGCCGATCCATCCGAGCGCGAAGGCGAGCGGCAGCCCCCACAGCAGCCACTGCAGCTCAAAGTCCATCGCGCGGCGGATGCGGGAGGAGCACGTCGTTGCTGCTGGCGGGCGCCGCTGGCGGATCCGGCGGCGCCGCGCGCGTGCCCTCGCGTTGCGCGATGCGCCGGTGCTTCCACCAGCTCGGCACCATGGCGAAGATCCCGAAGGCGCAGCCCAGGCCGAAGGCAGCCAGCACGATGAAGACCATCGGCGCCCGCCACTCCTGGCCGAAGAACCAGTGCACGCTCGAGGCGTGCTGGTTGTTGAGCGCAAAGGCGAACAGCGTGAAGAAGACCGCGGCCCGGACCAGCCAGACGAGGACTCGCATCGCCGGCCGGGCTCAGGCGGAGCCGGCGCCTCGTGCCGGCTCGGGGCGGGCGGGCTTGTCTTCCTCGGCCTGCGCGGCGCGCAGCGCGCCGACGCGGGCGTCGACGGCTTCGCGCAGCGCCTTGCCCGGCTTGAAGTGGGGCACCAGCTTCTCGGAAATGACGACCTGCTCGCCCGATCGCGGATTGCGGCCCACGCGTGGCGGCCGCCGGTTGATCGAGAAGCTGCCGAAGCCGCGGATCTCGATGCGATGGCCGCGCGCGAGCGCGGAGGCCATCGCGTCTAGGATCGTCTTCACCGCGAACTCCGTGTCGCGATGCGTCAGCTGGCCGAATCGCTCGGCCAGCTGGACGACAAGGTCGGACCGGGTCATGGAGCCCCTCGTCCGGCGAGTACACCGGCCGATCCCCCGCGGGGAAGCGGGCCGGCTTGGGGCGGCCCGGCGCTCGGCCCGCGACTCACGTCAGGAGTCCTGGTTCTGGCTCTGGTTGTCGAGCTTGGCCCGCAGCAGCGCTCCGAGGCTGGTCGTGCCGGCGTTCTCACGCTCGCTGGCCTGCGCCAGGCGCTGCATGCCCTCCTGGGCGTCGGCGTTGTCCTTCGCCTTGATCGAGAGCTGGATCGAGCGCGCCTTCCGGTCGACGTTGATGATCATGGCGCTGACCTCGTCGCCTTCCTTCAGCACGTTGCGGGCGTCCTCGACGCGGTCGCGGCTGATCTCGGAAGCGCGCAGGTAGCCTGTGACGTCGTTCGTCAGCTGGACCTCGGCGCCGCGCGCGTCGACCGAGACGACCTTGCCGTTGACCACGTGGCCGCGGTCGTTGACGGAGGTGTAGCTGGTGAACGGATCGCTGTCGAGCTGCTTGATGCCGAGCGAGATGCGCTCGCGGTCGACGTCGACGGCGAGGACGATGGCCTCGACCTCCTGGCCCTTCTTGTAGTTGCGCACGGCGGTCTCGCCGGGCTCGTTCCAGGAGAGGTCGGAGAGGTGGACGAGGCCGTCGATGCCGGCGGCGAGGCCGACGAAGACGCCGAAGTCGGTGATCGACTTGACCGGGCCCTTGACGCGGTCGCCGCGCTGCACCGTCGAGGAGAACTCCTCCCAGGGGTTCGGCTTGCACTGCTTCATGCCGAGCGAGATGCGGCGCTTGTCCTCGTCGATCTCGAGGACCATGACCTCGACTTCCTCGCCGAGCGAGACCATCTTCGACGGGGCGACGTTCTTGTTCGTCCAGTCCATCTCGGAAACGTGGACCAGGCCTTCGATGCCCGGCTCGATCTCGACGAAGGCGCCGTAGTCGGCGATGTTGGTGACCTTGCCAAACAGGCGGGTGCCCTGGGGGTAGCGGCGGGAGACGCCGTGCCACGGGTCATCGCCGAGCTGCTTGATGCCGAGGGAGACGCGGTTCTTCTCGGCGTCGAACTTCAGCACCTTGGCGTCGAGCTCCTGGCCGACCTGGACCACTTCGCTCGGGTGGCGGACACGGCGCCAGGCCATGTCGGTGATGTGCAGCAGGCCGTCGATGCCGCCGAGGTCGACGAAGGCGCCGTACTCGGTGATGTTCTTGACCACGCCGTGGACGATCGCGCCTTCGCGCAGCGTCTCCATCAGCTTGGCTCGCTCCTCGCCCATCGACGCCTCGACGACGGCGCGGCGCGACAGGACGACGTTGTTGCGCTTGCGGTCGAGCTTGATGACCTTGAACTCCATCGTCTTGCCCTCGAACGGGCTCATGTCCTTGACGGGACGCGTGTCCAGCAGGGAGCCCGGGAGGAAGGCGCGGATGCCGTTGACGAGGACCGTGAGGCCCCCCTTGACCTTGCCGTTCACCGTGCCGGTGACGAACTCGCCCGACTCCAGCGAGTTCTCGAGCGACAGCCACGAGGCCAGGCGCTTGGCCTTGTCGCGCGACAGGATGGTGTCGCCGTAGCCGTTCTCGACCGCGTCGATCGCGACCGAGACGAAGTCCCCGGGCTGCACCTCGAGCTCGCCCTGGTCGTTCTTGAATTCCTCGATCGGGACGTAGGCCTCGGACTTGAGGCCGGCGTTGACGACGACGAAGTTGTGCTCGACGCGGACGACTTCCGCGGTGATGACTTCGCCGCTCCGCATCTCGGCCTTCTTGAGGGAGTCCTCGAACATGGCCGCGAAGGAATCGGGCGCATGGGTCTCGCGCGGGGTGGCGACTTGGGCTTGGGGCATTACGTGGATTTTCCGGTGCGGCGTCTTGCGATGGACCGCGGGGTTGGGTCAAAGATCCGACGCTTCGATGTGCCATGCGGCACGAGGCGGGGAAGCGGCGGGCGGGACAGGTCGCAAACCTGTCGACCTTCAGACCGGCGATCGGTCGAAAGGCCTGCGCTGTTCCCAGGCTTCCAGCACCGCTTCCGTCGAGGCTTCGATGGAGAGGGCCGAGTTGTCCAGCAAGAGCGCGTCTTCGGCTGGCTTCAAGGGCGACGCGCTGCGATTCATGTCGCGTGCGTCGCGGCCCTCGAGGTCGGCGCGAAGACCGTCGATGTTAGCGGAAAAGCCCATTTTTTCCAATTGCCGGGCCCGGCGGATCGCACGTTCGGCGGCGCTGGCGGTGAGGAACACCTTGAGCTCGGCGTCCGGGAAGACGACCGTTCCCATGTCGCGCCCGTCGGCGACCAGACCGGGCAGGCGGCGAAAGGCGAGCTGCAGGTCGAGGAGGGCGCGGCGGACGCGCGGCCAGGCAGAGATGCGGGAGGCGAGCGCGCCGACGTCTTCGCGGCGCAGGGCCACCGTGACCTCGCGCGGGCCGAGGAAGGCTCTGCCCCCGTCGAAGCGCAGGTCCATGCCGGCGGCGACCGTCGCCAGGCCGTCCTCGTTGTCGGCTGCGATGTCGGCGTCGATGGCGGCGATCGCCGTCGCCCGGTAGAGCGCGCCGGAGTCGAGCAGGTGGTAGCCGAGCGCCGCGGCGACGGCGCTCGCCAGCGTCCCCTTGCCGGAGGCGGTCGGCCCGTCGATGGTCAGCACCGGAATCGAGCTTCGTTGCGCCCCGGCCACGCCGAGCAGGGTCTCGAAGTACTCGGGCCAGGTCTTGCCGACGCAGCGCGGATCGAGAATGCGGACCGGCACGGCCGGCGACGCCCCGGCGGCGGCGTTGAAGGCCGCCAGCGACATCGCCATGGCCATGCGGTGGTCGTCGTAGGTGGCGATCGTGGCGGGCCGCCAGCGGCGCGGCGGGTCGATCTCCAGGAAGTCGCTCCCTTCGGTGACCACGGCACCGACCTTGCGCAGTTCCGTCGCCATGGCCGAGAGGCGATCGGTCTCCTTGACCCGCCAGCTGGCGATGTTCTCGAGCCGCGACCTGCCGTTCGCGAACAAGGCCAGCGCCGCCAGGGTCATCGCCGCGTCCGGGATGTGATTGCAGTCGAGGACGATGGGCGAGAGCGGAAGGCGCGCAGCGTGCACGTCCAGCCGTCCGGGCGAGGCCTCGATGCGCGCACCCATGGCCCGCACGGCATCGACGAAGGCGATGTCGCCCTGGATGGAGTCGCTGCCCACCCCTTCGATGCGCAGGCCGTCGTCGGCCGCGGCGATCGCGCCGGCGGCGACGAAGTAGGACGCCGATGACGCGTCGCCCTCGACCATGAAATCGCCGGGCGAGCGCAGCGGCTGACCCCCCGGCAAGGTGAACCGTTGCCAGCCCTCGCGCGCGACCGTGATGCCGAAGCGCTCCAGCAGGCGCAGCGTGATGTCGACGTAGGGCCGCGAGATCAGCTCGCCGTCCACCTCGATGACCGCGGCGGTCGCTGCAGCGCGGAGCGGCAGGGCGAGCAGCAGCGAGGTCAGGAACTGGCTCGACACGTCGCCGCGCACGCGCACCGGCCGTCCGGCGCTGCCCTCGGCGACGCCGGCGGAGACGCCCGCGGCGACGCCCGAGCCGATCGCCAGGGGCGGATAGCCCTCGCGGCCCCGATAGTCGATCCGGCATCCGAGCGCCCGCAGGGCGTCGACGAGGTCGCCGATCGGGCGTTCGTGCATGCGGGCCGTGCCGCTCAGCTCGTAAGCCGCGCCCTCGGGAGCGGTGATGGCAAGGGCGGCGACGAGCGGGCGCATCGCTGTGCCGGCGTTGCCGAGCTGCAGCCGGGCCTGGCCGACGGCGGGTCGGCCGCCGAGACCGGTCACGGCGACGCGCTCTCCCTCGCTCGCGATGGCACAGCCGAGCTGCGCGAGCGCCTGCAGCATGACGCGCGTGTCGTCGGAATGGAGCAGCCCTTCGATCGTGGTCGTGCCCGCCGCGAAGCCGGCGAGAAGGAGGGCACGGTTTGAAATGCTCTTCGAGCCGGGAACGCGGACCACACCGCCGATGCCCGACAACGCCGGCAGATCGAGGAAGCGCGTCGTGTACATGCGCCGCGGTCCGCGTCGATGCGCCTCAGCGGTGCGTGTGCGGCGTGGACGCGTTCATCTGCCATCCCGCGCGCGCTTCGCTCGCGTTGCGGATGAGCGCCTCCAGCGCTTCCATGTTGCCGGTGCGGATGACGTGCTCCATGGCGTCGAGGGTGTGCCTGAACTGGTGCGTCTGCCGGAGGATCTCCTCGCGGTTGGCCATCAGGATGTCACGCCACACCTCCGGGTTGCTGGCGGCGATGCGCGTGAAGTCGCGGAAGCCGGGGCCGCCGAGCGACAGGTAGTCCTTGCCGGCAGGCTGCCGCGCGATCGAGTTGAAGAAGGCGAAGGCCAGGACGTGCGGCAGATGGCTCACCGCGGCGAAGGCGGCGTCGTGGTTCTCCGGTGTCATGCGCAGCACCTGCGCACCGATCCCGGCCCAGGCGTCGGTCGCCTTCTGCACCAGCTCGGGCGTCGTCTTCTCCAGGGGCGTCAGGATCACCTGGCGGCCCTGATAGAGGGTGGCGTCGGCGTTGGCGATGCCCGACACCTCCTTGCCGGCGATCGGATGGGCGGGGACGAAGGAGGCGACACGGTCCTTCAGCACGCGCCGCGCCGCATCGACGACATCGCGCTTGGTCGACCCGACGTCCATCAGCAGCGAGCCGGGTTCCACGAGGTGCCGGATGGCCTTGAAGGTTGCCTCGGTCGCGGCCACGGGCACCGCGATCAGGACGATGTCAGACCCGGAGACGGCGAGGAGCGCGGACTCCGCCGCCGTGTCGATGATGCCGAGCCGCTTCGCCTGCTCGGTCGTCGACGGCGACTTGCTGTAGCCGATGACGCGGCGAACCAGGCCGGCGCGCTTGAGGGCGAGCGCGAACGAGCCGCCCATGAGGCCGCAACCGATCACGCCGAGCTGATTGAACATGCGCTCAGGACCTAGTGGGCGTCGACAGGATAGGCGCCCAGCAGCTTGAAGAAGGCGCAGGCGGCGCGCAGCTCCTTCAGGGCCAGGGCGACGTGCGGCTGCTCGGGATGGCCGTCGAGGTCGACGTAGAAGTAGTACTCCCACTGGCCGGATCGCGCCGGGCGAGACTCGAAGCGGGTCATCGAGACGCCGTGCGCCTTCAGCGGCTGGAGCAGGTCGTGCACGGCGCCGGGCCGGTTCGCGACGGAGACGACGAGGCTGGTGCAGTCGTGGCCGGACGGCTTGGGCGCGGGGTGCACGGCCGGGTCGGCGAGGATCGCGAAGCGGGTGCGGTTGTGCGCATCGTCCTGGATCGCGGGGGCGACGACGTGCAGGCCGTACTCGCTGGCGGCCCGGTCGCTGGCGATGGCGGCCAGGCGGGGGTCAGTGCCGGCCAGACGCGCGCCTTCGGCGTTGCTCGAGACCGGACGTCGCTCGGCGAGCGGCAGGTGCCGGCTGAGCCAGCCGTGGCATTGCGCGAGCGCCTGCGGGTGGGCGCACACCGCCTCGATGCCGTCGAGCGAGTCGCTCGAGCGCAGCAGGTTGTGGCGCACGTACAGGCTGGTCTCGCCGACGATGACGAGCGGCGTGGTCAAGAACAGGTCGAGCGATCGGGTGACCACCCCTTCGCTCGAGTTCTCGACGGGCACGACGCCGAAGTCGGCGGCGCCGGCGCTGGCGGCGTGGAAGACCTCGTCGGCGCTCGCGCACGGCAGCCTGACGATCGACGAGCCGAAGTAGCCGAGCGCGGCGAGCTCGCTGAAGGTGCCCGCCGGCCCGAGGTACGCGACACGGGTCGGGGTTTCGAGGGCGCGACACGCGGACATGATCTCGCGCCAGATCGGGGCGACGCTGGCGGCCGGCAGCGGCCCGCTGTTCGCCGACTTCAGCCCTTCGATGACGGCCGCCTCTCGCTCGGGACGGAAGGCGGGCGAGCCCTCGGCCCGCTTGAGCTCGCCGATGGCGAGCGCGACGCGCGCCCGGCTGTTCAGCAGGGCGAGCAGCTCGCGATCGATGGCGTCGATGCGTGCGCGCTGCGACGCGAGGTCGGACGCGGGCTCCGGCGCGGGCGACGACATGCGCAACGGACCGGCTACTTCGACGCCGGTCGGGAAGACGCCGCTCCCGGACGCGGCGGCTGCGAAGCCGCCGCGGGCGGCGTCGCGGGCGGCAGGCCGAGGATCACGCGGATGCGCGCGTCGAGGGTCTGGATCTTCGGGTCGACGACGGGCTGCGACTCGGTCAGGACCTTCTGGATGAAGCTGTTGCGCATGTCGGGTCCGAGCTGCTGGAACTTCTTGTTGGTCGTCGATTCCAGCCAGGTGACGAGCTGCCTGAGCTCGTCCTCGGTCATCTTCTCCTCGAGCACGGCGCCGATCGTCGTCGGCGCCAGTCGCAGGGCGCGCTCGCGGACGAGCGGATACGACTCGTCGATGAACTTTCGCACCTCGGCTTCGATGGCCTTGCCGATGGCCTCGCGCTTCTCCACGGGCACCTGGCGCTGGATGGCCATTCCCGCTTCCTGCATCATCCGCGCCGCCGGGCGCTCGACGATGCTGCGCGACACGACCTCGATCTCGGACTGCTGCGCCTGCAGGACGCGCTGGACCAGCTCCTTCTTCGTCGTGCCCTGTGCGCTCGCAGCGCCGACGACGATCGCCGCTGCGCAGCCGGCCACCCGCGCAAGCACCCGTGCACGGATGATCACTCGTCGTCTCCTTCGGGCGCCGCGCCCTCGGCAAGTTCGTCCGCCTCGCCGTTCGCATCGTTCTCGACGATGCGCTGGAGGCCGATCAGCTTGGCGCCGTCGTCGAGGGCGATGAGGGTGACGCCCTGCGTCGCCCGACCCAGCTCGCGGATCTCCGCGACGCGCGTCCGCACGAGGACGCCGCTGTCGGTGATGAGCATGATCTCGTCGTCGGGGCGGACCAGCGTCGCGGCGACGACCTTGCCGTTGCGTTCCGACTGCTGGATCGCGATCATTCCCTTGGTGCCGCGGCCGTGTCGCGTGTACTCGACGATGCTCGTGCGCTTGCCGTAGCCGTTCTCGGTCGCTGTCAGGACGCTCTGCGACTCGTCCTCGGCGACGAGCATGGCGATGACGCTCTGCGTCGGCTCGAGCGCCATGCCGCGCACGCCGCGTGCGCCGCGGCCCATGGCGCGCACGTCCTGCTCGTCGAAGCGGACCGCCTTGCCGCCGTCGCTGAACAGCATCACGTCGTGGGTGCCGTCGGTGAGCGCGGCGCCGATCAGGAAGTCGCCCGGATCGAGGTCGACGGCGATGATGCCGGCCTTGCGCGGGTTGCTGAACTCGTCGAGGCTGGTCTTCTTGACCACGCCCTGCGCCGTGGCCATGAAGATGTAGTGGTCGGGCGGGAAGTCGCGGAAGCCGTCGGTGATCGGCAGCACGACGTTGACCTTCTCGCCCGGCTGCAGCGGGAACATGTTGACGATCGGCCGGCCGCGCGAGCCGCGCGAGCCCTGCGGCACCTCCCAGACCTTCAGCCAGTAGACGCGGCCCAGCGTCGTGAAGCAGAGGATGTAGTCGTGCGTGTTGGCGATGAAGAGCTGGTCGACCCAGTCGTCCTCGCGCGTCTGCGTCGCCTGCTTGCCGCGCCCGCCGCGCTTCTGCGCGCGGTATTCCGAAAGCGCCTGGCTTTTGACGTACCCGGTGTGCGACAGCGTCACCACCATGTCGGTCGGCGTGATGAGGTCCTCGGTGCCGAGATCGAGGGCGTTGTGTTCGATGTGGCTGCGCCGGGCGCCGACCTTGGTCTGCCCGAACTCCTGCTTGAGCGCTGCGAGCTCGTCCGAGATGATGGTCGTCACGCGCGCCGGCGTCGCCAGGATGCCGAGCAGGTCGGTGATCTGCGCCATGACGTCGCGGTACTCGCCGAGGATCTTGTCCTGCTCGAGGCCGGTCAGGCGCTGCAGCCGCATCTGCAGGATCTCGGCAGCCTGGTCGTCGGAGAGCCGGTACAGGCCGTCGGCCTGCAGTCCGAAGTTGGGCGACAGCCCCTCGGGCCGATAGGCCTCGCGGCCCTGCACCGATTCGCTGCCGACCCGCGCGAGCATCTCGCGCACCATCGACGAGTCCCAGCTCTTGCCCATCAGCGCCATCTTCGCCACTGGGGGCGTGGGCGAGGCCTTGATCGTCTCGATGAATTCGTCGATGTTGGCCAGCGCCACGGCCAGGCCCTCGAGCACATGGCCGCGCTCGCGCGCCTTGCGCAGCTCGTACACGGTGCGCCGCGTCACCACTTCGCGCCGGTGCTCGAGGAAGATCTCGATCAGGTCCTTGAGATTGCAGAGCTTCGGCTGGCCGTCGATCAGCGCGACCATGTTGATGCCGAAGGTGTCCTGCAGCTGGGTCTGCTTGTAGAGGTTGTTGAGCACGACCTCCGGCACCTCGCCGCGCTTCAGCTCGATCACCACGCGCATGCCGGACTTGTCGGACTCGTCCTGGATGTGGCTGATGCCCTCGAGCTTCTTCTCGTGAACCAGCTCGGCCATGCGCTCGAGCAGGTTCTTCTTGTTCACCTGGTACGGGATCTCGTCGACGATGATCGACTGGCGCTGGCCCTTGTCGATGTCCTCGAAGTGGCACTTCGCGCGCATCACGACCTTGCCGCGGCCAGTGCGATAACCCTCGCGCACGCCGGACAGGCCGTGGATGATTCCCGCCGTCGGGAAGTCAGGCGCCGGCAGGATCTCCATCAGCTCGTCGATCGTCGCTTCCGGGTGACGCAGCGCGTGCTGGCAGGCGTCGACAACCTCGTTGAGGTTGTGCGGCGGGATGTTCGTGGCCATGCCCACGGCGATGCCGCCGGAGCCGTTGACGAGCAGGTTCGGCAGGCGCGAGGAGAGAACCAGCGGCTCCTTCTCGCTGCCGTCGTAGTTCGGGCCGAAGTCGACGGTCTCCTTGTCAAGGTCGGCGAGCATCTCGTGCGCGATCTTGGCGAGGCGGATCTCGGTGTAGCGCATCGCTGCGGCGTTGTCGCCGTCGACGGAGCCGAAGTTGCCCTGCCCGTCGACGAGCATGTGGCGCAAGGAGAAGTCCTGCGCCATGCGCACGATCGTGTCGTACACCGACTGGTCGCCGTGCGGGTGGTACTTGCCGATGACGTCGCCGACGATGCGCGCCGACTTCTTGTACGGCCGGTTCCAGTCGTTGTTGAGCTCGGACATCGCGAAGAGCACGCGCCGGTGGACCGGCTTCAGGCCGTCGCGGGCGTCGGGGAGGGCCCGTCCGACGATCACGCTCATCGCGTAATCGAGGTAGGAACGCCGCATCTCCTCCTCGAGGCTGATGGGCAGCGTTTCCTTGGCGAATTGGGTCATGGTTCGGCTCGCGGAATGCGGGAGCACCGCCCGTTCGAGAGCCGAGCGCGGAGCAGGATTCTAAGTTGCCAAGGCTGTCGCAGCGACGCAACAACGGGGTCCGGAGAGCGTCGGTCACCGGGGCAAAATCAGGTCAAATGAAGGCCCTATGGCACAATGACTTCGTCGGTGGTCAGCACCCGCGGACCGGGTCTTGCCAGTAATTTTTGGACAAGTTCGGACCTTTTAAACAGAACTCTATTGCCTTCCCTCGAGAGGAGAATCATGAAGAAACTGAATAAGGTGGCGTCGCTCTTCGCATCCGCTGCGCTGGCTTCCTCGTTCGCCAATGTCTCGGCTCAGTCCGTCGACAACTGGGTCAGCGGCACTGGCCTGCCCTGGAAGAACGGCACGAACGAACTCTGCTGGCGCAACGGCGTGTGGACGCCCGCGACGGCACTGGCTGGCTGCGATGGCGCGCCGGCTCCGCGGCCGCCCGCGCCCGCGCCGGCTCCTACCCCCGCGCCCGCTCCGGCCCCGGCTCCGGCCCCCCCGCCCGCCCCGGCCCCGGCCGCGCCTCCCGCCGCCGCCGTCGTGCCGGCCCCGACCAGCGAGAAGGTCACCTTCGCCGCCGACGCCTTCTTCGACTTCGACAAGGCTGTCCTGAAGCCGGAAGGCCGCGCCAAGCTCGACGACCTCGTCAGCAAGATGAGCGGCTTGAACCTCGAGGTGATCATCGCCGTCGGCCATACCGACTCGATCGGTACCGACTCCTACAACCAGCGTCTCTCGATCCGGCGCTCGGAAGCGGTGAAGTCGTACCTGGTGAGCAAGGGCGTCGAAAAGAACCGCGTTTACACCGAAGGCAAGGGCGAAAAGCAGCCGGTGGCCGACAACCGGACCTCCGAAGGCCGCGCGAAGAACCGTCGCGTGGAAATCGAGGTGGTTGGAACGCGCGGCCGGTAAAGTCGCGCCGGACACGGGCTTCGCCCGACCTGGAAAACCCCGCCTCGCGGGGTTTTTCCATTTCAGAACGGACACTTTCTCATGGCCGTGAATGCCGATCCTCGCGAACTCGCGAAATTCAGCGAGCTCGCCCACCGGTGGTGGGATACCGAAAGTGATTTCCGGCCGCTGCATCAGATCAACCCTCTGCGGCTGGCCTGGATCGAGGGCCTGTGTCCGTTGGCCGGCAAGCAGGTCGTTGATGTCGGCTGCGGCGGCGGCATCCTTTCCGATGCAATGGCGCGGCGCGGGGGCCAGGTGCTGGGCATCGACCTCGCGACCAAGGCCCTGAAGGTGGCCCAGCTGCACGCGATCGAGGCGTCGACGCCACGCGTGGAGTACCGCGAGATCGCCGTCGAGGCGCTGGCCGCGGAGATGCCCGGCCGCTTCGACGCGGTCACCTGCATGGAGATGCTCGAGCACGTGCCGGACGCGGCCTCGGTCGTCGCCGCCTGCGGGCGGCTCGTCAAGCCGGGCGGCTGGGTGTTCTTCTCGACAATCAACCGCAACGCGAAGGCATTCGCCGTGGCAATCGTCGGCGCCGAGCACGTCCTGTCGCTGCTGCCCAAGGGCACGCACGAGTACGCCAAGCTGATCCGGCCCAGCGAGCTGGCCGCGTGGGCCCGCGACGCGCTCCTGGACGCGGTCGACGCGCGCGGCCTGGAATACAACCCCTTGACCCGGCGTTATCGACTCAGCGGCGACACCGGCGTGAACTACCTGCTCGCCTGCCGAAAGGCCTCATGAGGGCACGGGTCGCGGCCGTCCTCTTCGACCTGGATGGCACCCTCATCGACAGCGCACCGGATCTCGCCGGGGCCTGCAACGACATGCGGCGCGAGCGCGGCCTGCCGGCCTTGCCGTACGAGTCGCTGCGCGCGATGGTCGGCTCCGGCGCACGCGGCATGGTGGGCGCGGGCTTCGGCCTCACGCCCGACGAGCCCGGCTACCTGGAGCTGCGCGATGAGTTCCTGCGCCGATACGAGGCCCGCATGACGCAGGAAACGCGCGTGTTCGCCGAGGTGCTGCCCGTGCTGGATGCCCTGCGAGCGCGCGGCCTGCCATGGGGCATCGTCACCAACAAGGCGAGCCGTTTCGCCGAGCCGCTCGTGGCCTGGCTCGACTTCGGCGGCTCGGTCGCTGCCCTGGTCTGCGGCGACACGACGCCGAACGCCAAGCCCCATCCCGCACCCCTGCTCGAGGCGGCGCGCCGCCTGCAGGTGTCGCCCGCCGACTGCGTCTACGTCGGCGACGACCGCCGGGACGTCGACGCTGGCCGCGCGGCGGGCATGCGCACCGTCGCCGCCGGCTGGGGCTACCTGGGCAGCGGGGAGCGTCCGGCGGCCTGGGGCGCGGACGCCGTCATCGAGCGGGCCGATGAGCTCCTGCCCTGGATCGAGGGGTCTTGAAGCGGACCGCTGTGGCCTAAACTACGTGTCCTGGGGCTGACCTGGCTTCGACGAGGGTTCGGAGTTGGAACAGTGCACGCCGAGCACCAGTTCGCTCGTAAATCCACTGGAAACAAAGTAACTGCGAACGATCAAACGTACGCTCTCGCCGCTTAAAACCGGTGAGCTTCGCAACAGCTGGTCCATGGGCTGGGCCTGAGGGGCAACCCGAAGGCTGCGAAGTCATACACATGGGCTCGCCCGATGCCGGGTCACTCGGCAAAGGGCTAAATCAAGTGACTCGTGCCGAAGGTAGCGTGCTGCTGCGCGACCCGAGGCATTAAAACCAAATCAGCCAGCTAAGCGTGTAGATCTGCCTGACGAAGGCTTTCGGACGGGGGTTCGATTCCCCCCAGCTCCACCAGACCCGCAGAGGCCGCAAGCGCGGCCTCTTTCCGCAGGGGCCGCAAGCGCGGCCTCTTCCTTTTGTCGGCTCCGCCGAGCGCTGTCAACAGGCCTGGGTGCCGGGCGTTGAAGAGCTTCGATCCGCCCCCGCTTCCGACATGGCCGACGTCATTTCTCGCTCCTCCCTGTTCGTGCGCAGCAGCCTGGCGCGTCGGCTTCTCGGCGCCTCGCTGCTCGCCGCCACGATCCTGGGCGGCTGCACCACGCTCGAGCTGCAGCAGCGGAAGTGGATCTTCCGGGCGGTGCCCGCTGCCTCGAGCACGCCGGCCGAGCTGGCGCAGTTCGCGCAGGCGCACGACATGGAGGACGTGTGGATCGAGCACCACTCGACGGTCAGCGACCGGCCGATCCGGCTGCACGCGCTCTGGGCGCCGCACGACGACCAGGGTGCGCCGGTCCTGCTCTACCTGCACGGCGCGCGGCGAGACGTCAACGCGAACGTCTATCGCATCGAAAACCTTCGCGAGCTCGGCTTCTCGGTGCTCGCCGTGGACTACCGCGGCTTCGGCAACAGCACCAACGAGCTGCCGTCCGAGCAGGGCGCGGTGGAGGATGCGCAGGCCGCCTGGCGCTGGCTGGCGACGCGCCACCCGAACCGGGAGCGCTACATCTTCGGCTACTCCCTCGGCGGTGCCGTCGCCGTCCAGCTCGCCGCCCAGCTCGGATCGGACGCCCGCCTTCGCGATGCGCTGCCCAAGGGCGTGATGCTCGAGGCGACCTTCACCTCGATGAAGGACATGTTCCAGACCCTGCGCTGGGGCTGGCTGCCGATCACCCCGCTGATCACGGAGCGGTTCGACTCGCTGGCGGCGATCGGCCGCATCACCGCGCCCCTGCTCGTCGTCCACGGCAGCGAGGACCGCTTCGTTCCGGCACGGTTCGGCCAGGCCTTGTACGAACGCGCCGGTGCGGCGAAGAAGCGCTTCGTGCTCGTCGAGGGAGGCACGCACTACAGCACCATCGGCCGCGGCGAGGACCAGTACCGCGAAGCGTTGCGCGAGCTGTTCGGTCTCGGCAGCTGAGCGGGTGGCGCCCCGAGGGCGCCGGCGCTCAGAACTCGGAGGTGGTCGTGTCGAGCGGCGTGAGCGCCGTGGTGCGGCGGCTCGCCGACGGTGCCGGCTCGGCGTCGAGATCGTCCTTGCCGAAGGTGCCGAAGTAGATCGGGGCGCGGCTGGGCGAGGCGTCCAGCCACTCGTCGAAGTCTTCCTCGGCCAGGAGCACGGGAGTGCGCTTCTCGGCCGCCTCGCCCTTGTCGTTCGTCGGCCGATGAAAGCGGGCCAGCAGCGGGTGCAGGTCGCAGTTGATCGTCAGCATCGCGAAGCTGATCACCTCGCGACCGCCTTCGCCGATCCAGCGATCCCACAGGCCGGCGATGCTGAGAGGCGAGCGGTCGACGCGGCGGATGCGCCACCGCTCCGGATGCTTGGGATCGTCGCCGTAGTACGGCACGTACAGCGATTGCGCCGGGATGATGCACCACTGCTTCGCCGCGAAGGCCGCCTTGAACGAGGAGCGGGTCGCCGCCGTCTCGGAGCGGGCGTTCACGGTGCTGCCGGGCGCCTTCTCTGTCTTGGCCGATGCAGGGAGGAGGCCGAAGCGGGCGAGGAGGGTCTCGCGCTGCGCGGCTGCGCCGAGTCCGAAGCGACGGATGATGGGCGCGGACTCCCCCGCCACGATGTCGGTGTGCCACTCGCCCGCGAGGAGCAGGCCCCAGTCACGCTCCAGCTCGGACGCGGTGGGTGCCAGGTAATTGCTCGACATCCCTTCACTTTAGCGCCACCCCCCGCGCTCGTGGGAGGCGATTGGAGTGAACTGCGCCACGTTCGCGCACCCCGGATGGCGCTCAGACCGCCACCGGTGCCTTGATCGCCGGATGGCTCTCGTAGCCCAGCACGGCGAAGTCCTCGAGCTCGTAGTCGAAGACGGACGGCGGCCGGCGCGCGATCTGCAGGGTCGGGTACGGGAAGGGCACGCGCGACAGTTGCTCCTCGACCTGCTCGGCGTGGTTGCTGTAGAGGTGGCAATCGCCGCCGGTCCAGACGAAGTCGCCGACGTCCAGGTCGCACTGCTGGGCCAGCATGTGCGTGAGCAGGGCGTAGCTCGCGATGTTGAAGGGCACGCCGAGGAAGATGTCGGCGCTGCGCTGATACAGCTGGCAGCTGAGGCGCGCGCGCGCGCCGCCCTGAGCCGGCGCGACGTAGAACTGGAACAAGGCGTGGCAGGGCATGAGCGCCATCTTCGGCAGGTCGGCGACGTTCCAGGCACTGACGATGATCCGGCGCGAGTCGGGGTTCGTCTTCAGCTGCTCGACCACGTGGGCGATCTGGTCGACGGAGCCGCCGTCGGGCGTCGGCCAGGAACGCCACTGCACGCCGTAAACCGGGCCGAGGTCACCGTCGGGACGCGCCCACTCGTCCCAGATCGTGACGCCGCGCTCCTGCAGCCAGCGCGCGTTGCCGTCGCCACGCAGGAACCACAGCAGCTCGAGGATGATCGAGCGCAGGTGGACCTTCTTGGTCGTCACCAGCGGAAAGCCCTCGTGCAGGTCGAAGCGCATCTGGTGGCCGAAGACGCTGCGCGTGCCGGTGCCGGTGCGGTCCGACTTGGCGATGCCGTGGTCCCGCACGTGGCGCATGAAATCCTCGTACTGCGAGCGGACGGGGCGCTCGGCAGTACCGGGCTGCAGGATGGGCGATGGCATGCCGACGATTATCGGAGCGGGCGACGCGGGCCGCCCGCGCGCTCAGGCCGGCGAGGGCTGCTCGCTCAGGAAGATCTCGATGCGGCGGTTGCGCGCGCGGCCGGCCTCGGAGCGGTTGTCCGCGGCCGGCTCGCGCGCGCCGC